>JBCCWC010000073.1:0-58616 GCA_039194325.1 Myxococcota bacterium | reverse complement strand
GTGAGCGGGTGCGGGTCTCCAGCGCGACCTGCTCGCGAAGCGTACGCACCCGCTCCTCGTGGCCGGTCTGGTCGCCGATGTACACAGGAAGGGCCGCGTCGGCCCCCCGCGCCCGCCGGGCCGCCCGGGCGATCCCCCCCAGCGTGTCGAAGTAGTGATCGATCGTGGTCACGCCCAGCTCGACCGACTCGAGGTTTTGATAGGCCAGATCCACCCCGGCCAGCACGCTGTCGAGCAGCTTGCGCTGCGCCACCGGGACCCCGTCGGGGGCGTAGGCGAAGCACTTGCGCTGGGCGAAGACCTCCCCCAGCTCGTCCTCGTCCTCCCACGATCCGCTGTCGATCAAGTGGTTGACGTTGGCCCCGTAGGCGTTGGCGGCGTTGCCGAACACCCGCAGCGAGGCGGTCTGCAGATCCCCCCCGTGGCGGGCCTGGTACTCCAGCGCGTGGGCGCGCACGAAGTTGTGCTCGAGCGGCTCGTCGGCGCTGGCGGCGAGGAAGGCGGCCTCGGCCAAGAGCTTGGTCTGCATGGGGAGCAGATCGCGAAAGATCCCCGACAGCGTCATCAGCACGTCGATCCGAGGCCGCCCAAGCTCCGCGAGCGGGATGAGCTCGGCGCCGCAGACCCGGCCGTAGCTATCGAGGCGGGGCCGGGCGCCCAGCAGCGCCAATGCCTGCCCGATCGGCCCGCCGCCCGACTTGAGGTTGTCCGATCCCCACAGCACCAGGGCCACCGAGCGGGGCAAGGGGTTGCCCCCCGCGACGTGCTTGTCGAGCAAAAGGGCGGCCTGCCGCGCCCCGTCGCGCACGGCGAAGTCGCTGGGGATCGAGAAGGGGTCGAACCCATGGAGGTTGCGGCCCGTCGGCAGCACCTCGGGGTTGCGCAGCAGATCGCCGCCCGGCGCGGGGCGGATGTACCGACCCTCCAGGGCCCGCATCAGCGCGGGCAGCTCGTGATCCTCGGCCAGGTGCTGCTCGGTCTGCGCGAGGCGCTTTCCCAGGGCCAGGGTGTCCTCGGTCGGCCGCAGGCCCCCGGCGCCCAGTGCCGCCTTGGGGGACTTGCCCGCGACCAGGGCCTCGATCGTCGCCGGCGGCAGCGGCCCCGCGGGATCGGCCTGGGCGATCGCCGACAGGTACTCGAGCCGGGCCGGCCGCGGCATGGGCTGCCCGAGCACGTGCAGGCCGCAGGGGATGAGGGACTGCTCGAGCTCGGTGAGATCGCGGACCAGGGCGGCCAGCTGCGGGGCCTCGGGCCCCGACCAGCGCGGCTCGGCCGACGCCAGCTCCAGGGCCACCGCCTGCGCCTGGATGTCGGGCACGAGCGCCTGCGCCTCGGAGTCGGTGGGCGGCAGAGATCGCATGCGGTCGAGCACCCCCCGCAGCGACTGGAGCTCGCGATAAAGACCCGATTGCGTCACCGGCGGGGTCAGGTAGCTGACGAGGGTGGCGCTGGCGCGGCGGCGGGCCAGGGCGCCCTCCGAGGGGTTGTTCGACGCATAGAGGTAGACGTGGGGTAGATCGCCCAGCAGCCGGTCCGGCCAGCAGCGCTGCGACAGACCCACCTGCTTGCCGGGCATGAACTCCAGCGCGCCGTGGGTCCCAAAGTGCAGCAAGACGTCGGCGCCAAAGCCCTCGCGCAGGTAGCGATAGAAGGCGGCAAAGGCGTGGGTGGGCGCGAAGCTCGACTCGTACAGCAGCCGCATCGGATCGCCCTCGTAGCCGAAGCTGGGCTGGATCCCCACCATCACCCGGCCGAAGCGAGCGCCGAGCACGAGCAGCGACGCGCCGTCGCTGAGCTGCTTGCCCGGGGCCGGCCCCCACTCTCGCTCGATCTCGGCCAGGTGCGGGGTGTGGCGCACGTGGTCGTCGACCGAGATCCTCGTCAGGACGTTGGCGTCGGTGCCGAAGCGCTCGGCGTTGCCCCCCAAGATCTGCTCGCGGAGCTCCTCGACCGTGGCCGGGATCTCCACGTCGTAGCCCTCGGCGGCCATCGCCTGCAGCGTGCGGTGCAGCGACTCGAACACCGACAGGTACGCCGCGGTGCCGGTGGCTCCGCCGTGCGGAGGGAAGTCGAACAACACGATCGCGACGTTCCGCTCCGCGGCCGGGGTCGCGCGCAGCTGCACGAGCCGCTCGACCCGGCCGGCGAGGCGCTCGATCCGGTCGCCGATCCCCACCATCGCCGTCTCGGCGCCGCCCTTGCGTCCCCCGATCACGAAGGCCCCGGTGGCCCCGTCGAGCTCGGGGATCGACACCATCATCGCCGCCTCGATCGGGGTCAGCCCCACCGGCGACTCCTCCCACTGCTCGATGCTCTGGAACTCGAGCGACTGCGCGGTCACGTAGGGCACGTCGAGGCGCGCCAGCATCTGCTCGGCCGCGCGGGCGTCGTTGAACGCGGGGCCGCCGACCAGCGAGAAGCAGGTCAGCGAGAGCACCGCGTCGATCGTCACGCGGCCCTTGTCCATGAAGAAGCGCTCGATGGCCGGCCGATTGTCCAGGCCGCAGGCGAACGCGGGGATCACCTGGAGGCCCCGAGCCTCGAGCGCCTCGATCACCTGGTCGTAGTGCCCGGTGTTGCCGGCGAGCACGTAGGAGCGCATCACCAAAAGGCCCACCGTGCCCCGCGCCGGCGAGGACGTCCGCGGCTCGGGAAGATCGGCCAGCGACTCGCCGATCCGCCCCGGCATGCGCGGGTGATAGAGCCCCGTCTCCGGGTACTGCCGCGGCGGCTGGGGCCGCAGGGTGCCCCGCAGGCTCCGGCGCGGCCCGTCGGCATAGCGGTTGACGAACAACCGCACCATGTCGCTGATGTTGTCGGTCGATCCCGACAGCCAGTACGACATGGTCAAGAAGTACGCCCGCATGTCCTGGGCCTTGCCCGGGATGAAGGTCAGCAGCTTGGGCATCAGGCGCAGCATGGCCATCTGCCCCGCCCCGCCCTGCTTGCCGCGGTTGCTGCTCTTGCCCCGCAGCTTCTTGAGGATCGACAGCGCCTTCTTGGAGCCGCCCATGCGAAAGTCGCCCATCCGAGTCAGCCGCATGACCTCGCTGGCCGACATCGTGCACACCATCGCGTCGCAATCCTGGTGGCGCTGCTCGAGCGCCGGCATCAGGCTGCGGATGTGCTCGTCGAGGAAGAGCATGTTCGTGAAGATGATGTGCCCGTCCAAGATGTCGGCCCGGCACGCCTCCACCGCCCGCGGATCGCTGAAGCTGGTCACCGCGTGGAAGCGGAGATCGAGGCCCGGCAGATCCGGTGCGAGCTCGATCCGCGCCTGCTCGACCACCCCCGCGATGTGGTGATCGAGGGTGATGAGCACCACGATGATCGGCGTGCTGTCAGGCTTGGAAGTGCGCCTTCGCATCGTAAAGGGTCTCCACGGTGATGGGGATCCGTCCAAACTGTCGGGCAAAGCGCTCGGTATTGCGGCGCGCCTTGCCGCGAACGAAGAAGGGAACCTTCTTGAGCTCCCGCTCGGCCGCCTCGGTCCAGCACGGCTCGACCGGGGCCGGGGCGACGTGCTTGGCCACCGGAGCGGCGGCTGCCGTCGGCTCGGGCCGGGCCGCGGCGGGGGCCGGAGCAGGCACGGAGGCCAAAGCAGGAGTGGGCACCGGAGTGGGCGCCGGAGTGGGCGCCGAAGCGGACGCCGCGGCCGGGCGGGCTCCGGTCGCGCCCAGGTGCGAGGGGCCAGCGCCGTCGGCGAACTCGAAGTCGTCGCGGAACATCCCCAAGAGGTGCTCCTCCAGGCCCATCATCAGCGGGTGCACCCAGGTGTCGAACAGGACATTGGCCCCCTCGAACCCCATCTGCGGCGAGTAGCGGGCGGGGTAGTCGTGCACGTGAACCGGCGCCGAGATCACAGCGCAGGGCAGGCCGAGCCGCTTGGCGATGTGCCGCTCCATCTGGGTGCCGAGCACCAGCTCGGGCTGGAGCTCGGTGATCCGCTCCTCGACCGCGAGGTGATCCTCGGTGATGAGCGCCTCCACCCCGTACTGCTTGGCCGCCGCCCGAACCTCGCGGGCCTGCTCTCGGCTATACGATCCGAGCCCGACCACCTCGAACCCGAACTCCTCGGTGGCGATCCGGGCCGCGGCGACCGCATGGGTCGCGTCGCCAAACACGAAGACCTGCTTCTTGGTCAAGTAGGTGGAATCGATCGACCGCGAGTACCAGGGGAGCCGGCACGCCTCGTCGTCGAGCATGGCGAGCGTGGCCGCCGGGTCGGCCTCGGTAAGCCGAGCGACCTGCTCGACGAACGCGCGGGTGCCCCGGACTCCCAGCGGCGGCGACTCGATGCAGGGCTGCCCGAAGGTCTTGCCCAGCCACCGCGCCACCGAGTGGGCGATCTCGGGGTAGAGGGTCACGTTGAAGTCGGCCTGCCCAAGGCGGGCCAGATCGGCCACCGTCGCCCCGTAGGGCGCCACCACGTTCACGTCCACGCCGAGCCGATCCAGCAGGCGACGCACCTCGATCACGTCGTCCCGGTGGCGGAAGCCGAGCGCGGTCGGGCCCAGCAGGTTGCACCGCATGCGCCGGCCTGCCCGGCTCGGCCCGCCCTCCCCGGGTCGGGGTGACGAGTGTCCCTGGTCCGCCGGGCAGCACGCGCGGACCAGGCGATAGAAGGCGTGGGCCGCCCCCCAGTTCTCCTTGCGCTGGTAGGCGGACAGCTCGAGCGGGACCACCGGCACTGGCAGATCCAGCGCCTGGGCGATCCCCCCCGGATCGTCCTGGATGAGCTCGGCCGTGCACGAGGCGGCGACCATCATCACCTCGGGCCGGAACCGCTCATACGCCTCGCGGGCCGCCGTCTTGAACAGCTCGGCCGTGTCCTTGCCCAGATCTCGGGCCGCGAAGGTGGTGTAGGTGACCGGCGGCCGCTGCTTGCGGCGCTCGATCATCGTGAAGAGCAGATCGGCGTAGGTGTCTCCCTGCGGCGCATGCAGCAGCAGGTGCACCCCCTGCATCGCCGTGGCGATCCGCATCGCCCCTACGTGAGGCGGGCCTTCGTATGTCCACACTGACAGCTGCATACGCTAGACTCCCAGCCGCTCGCGCCGCACGAGCGGGCGCGTGAAGAGATTGGCGAGATCGCCGGCGTGCTCGTAGCCCTGGATCGGCGTGAACACCAGCTCGATCGACCACTTGGTGGTCATGCCCTCCACCTCCAGAGGGTTGGCCAGCCCCAGACCGCACACGACCAGATCGGGCTTGGCCGCGCGACAGCGGTCGAGCTGGCGCTCGACGTCCTGCCCCTCCGACACGGTGACGTGGGCCGGCAGCATGGCCAGCTCGCGGGCGAGATGCTCGCGCTGCAGGTAGGGCGTGCCCACCTCCACCGGCTCCATCGCGAGCTCACGGTGGAGGAAGCGAGCCAGCGGCAGCTCGAGCTGCGAGTCGGGGAACAAGAACACGGTCTTGCCGGCCAGCATCTCGCGGGACCGGGCGAGCACCCTCCGCGCGCGCCGCTCGGCGGGCGCGACCACCTGCTCGAGCAGGGCGGGCGCGACCCCGAAGGCCTCGGCGGCGGCGCTCAGCCAGCCACGGGTCCCCTCCACCCCCAGCGGGAACGGAGCGGTCAGGCGCTGGGCACCGCGATCGTCGAGGGCCTTGCCCGTCTGCGCCAGGTAGGGCTGAGCGAGCAGGACCGAGGTCTTGGGGCCCACGGCGGGCAATTGCCCGAAGCGCCGCGAGGGAAAGAAGCTCACCGGGATCCCCAGGGCGTCGAAGGTGCGACGGAACAGATCCTCGACCGGATCGGCCAGCGTCCCCACCACCAGCAGCGAGGGCGGGGCGTCGGCCGGCGGCGTCGGCAGCTCGGGCACCAGGGCGGCCAGGCACGTGTCCTCGCCCTGCGTGAACGTGGTCTCCAGGCCGCTGCCCGAGTAGCTGACGAAGCGCACGCTCGGGCCGTGCACCGTGGACAGCCGCCGGGCGGCCCGCGACAGATCGAGCTTGATGACCTCCGAGGGGCACGAGCCCACCAAGAACAGCACCTTGATCTCGGGACGACGGGCGAGCAGGCGGGCCACGACGCGATCGATCTCGTCGTGGGGATCGGCGAAGCCGGCGAGATCTTTGTCCTCGAGGATCGCGGTTGCAAAGCGCGGCTCGGCGAAGATCATCACCCCGGCCGCGGACTGCAGCAGATGCGCGCAGGTGCGAGAGCCGATCACCAGGAAGAAGGCGTCTTGGATCTTGCGGTGGAGCCAGACGATCCCGGTCAGGCCACAGAAGACCTCTCGCTGCCCCCGTTCCTTGAGGATCGGCCGCACGACTGGCAGCCGAGTGGGCAAACGGTCCGGCCGTTGGGGATCCAACCCACGGGTGAGGCTGACATTCGCGCTCATGCAACTCCTCCGGCGGCGACCGGTAGCGACGGCTCGTCGCGTCGCTGGTCTTGTTTTTCTTGCTGTTCTTGGAGCCGGGCCGCGCGGAGCTTGAGGACGAACTGCCCGGCGTTGATCACGTAGGCCGCGTAGGCAGCCAGCGCGACCAGCAATTGCCCCCGCACGTCGACCACCCCGGAAAACAGCGCCCCCAGGTACGCCACGTGGAGGGCGATGACCAGCATGCTGAACACGTCCTCCCAAAAGAACGCAGGGGCGAACAGGTACCGGCCAAAGACGTGCTTCTCCCAGATCGCGCCGGTCACCATGATCGCCAGCAGGCACACGGTCTTGACCACGACCGAGATCGACGCGGCCATGGCCCCCTCGCCGGTCATCAGCGTGCGCACGACCAGCACGAGGCTGACCAGGAACACGAGGAACTGCACCGGGGCGAGCACGCCCTGCACCAGCGTCCACGGCGTGCTGTCTCGTCGCCGACGCTGCTCGGGCGTGTAGAGCACGACGGCGGGACGTCGAGTCGAGCTCCTCGCGACCTGCGGGTCCATGATTCGGAGCCTGCCTGTTGCGATTTCGAGTGTCAAGACAAATTGACACATTTCTTGTCCGACCAGCTTTACACATCCAAACGCTCGTGATACCCCCAATGGCAGCATGTCGACCCTCGTTCAGAGGCCGACCACGGCGATGGTCGACCGTGGATCGGCCCCGCTCGCCCAGGTGCATCCCGCCCCAGCGGCAACCGCCCCAGAGGCGATCGCGCCTTCGGTGACCGCGCCTTCGGTGACCGCCCCAGCGGCGATCGCCCGCTCGACGCCCGCCCCCTCGGCCGTGGTCGAGCTGCTCAAGCCGGTCACATGGTTTGCCCCCATGTGGGCCCTGATGTGTGGGGTGGTGTCGGCAGGAGTCCCCATGCTCGACCACTGGCCGTCCATCGTGGGCGCGGCCCTGCTCGCCGGACCTCTGGTCTGTGGCACGAGCCAGGCGGCCAACGACTGGTTCGACCGCCACGTCGACGCCATCAACGAGCCCAGACGGCCGATCCCCTCGGGGCGGATCCCCGGGCGCTGGGGCCTGGGGATCGCGCTTGCGTGGACCGCCCTGTCGCTGGTCGTGGGGGCCCTGCTCGGCCCCTGGGTGTTCGCCGCCGCGATCGTCGGTCTACTGCTGGCGTGGGCCTACAGCGCCCCTCCGCTGCGCCTCAAGCTCAACGGGTGGTGGGGCAACGCCGCGGTCGGGCTCTGCTACGAGGGCCTGCCCTGGTTCACCGGCGCCGCCGCGCTCACCGTCCAGCTTCCCGACGCCCGGATCACCGCGCTCGCGCTGCTCTACAGCATCGGAGCGTTCGGGATCATGGTGCTCAACGACTTCAAGGCGATCGAGGGGGATCGAACGCTCGGGATCCGCACGATCCCCGTCCAGCTCGGCATACGGCCGGCCGCGGTGCTCGCCTGCGTGGTCATGGCGGTCCCGCAGGCGATCGTGATCACCTTGTTGGCGCTCAATGGGTGGACCACCCACGCGCTGATCGTCACGGGCCTGCTCGCCGCCCAGCTGCTGCTCATGCCCGGGCTGGTCCGAGCACCCCGCAAGCGGGCCCCGCTCTATAACGCCACCGGTACCACCCTTTATGTCGCCGGCATGCTCGTGAGCGGCTTGGCCGTGCGCACCCTCGCGACCGCTTCCCTTTGATGTGAACCAGACCGGCCCAACGAGCCAGTGAAGAGAGGACGACCATGATCCCCAACAACGAGATCTTCGACGCCGTGGTGGTCGGGGGCGGCCCCGCGGGAGCGACCGCCGCTCACGAGCTGGCCTGCGCGGGCCACTCGGTGGTCCTGCTCGACAAGGCGGGACGGATCAAGCCCTGCGGCGGAGCGATCCCCCCGCGGCTGATCCAAGACTTCGAGATCCCGCCCGAGCTATTGTGCGCACGGATCCAGTCGGCGCGCATGATCTCGCCCTCCCAGCGCACCGTGGACATGCCCATCGACGGCGGCTACGTCGGCATGGTCAACCGGGAGATCTTCGACGAGTACCTGCGCCAGCGCGCCAGCGCGCAAGGGGCCATGCGCTGCACGGGAACCTACGAGCGCATGTCCCGAGACGACGGCCAACCAGGCGCCACGGTCCACTTTCGATCCCACGGCGAGCCTCGGTCGATCCGCGCCCGCTTGGTGGTAGGCGCCGACGGGGCCCTGTCGAAGGTCGCCCGACAGGAGGTGAGCGAAAAACCCCCCGCCTACGTCTTCGCCTACCACGAGGTGATCGAGGCCCCCAGCGCCGCGCGCAGCCCCGAGTTCGACGGAGCCCGCTGCGACGTGATCTACGACGGCGCCACGTCCCCCGACTTCTACGGCTGGGTCTTCCCGCATGGCCGCACGGTCAGCGTGGGCTCGGGCAGCGCCCGCAGCGGCTTCAAGCTGCGGGCCTCCGTCGCCCAGCTCCGCGAGCAGTCGGGCCTGGGCGCCGCGACCACCATTCGTCACGAGGGCGCCCCGATCCCCATGAAGCCCTTGCGGCGCTGGGACAACGGCCGCGACGTGGTCCTCGCCGGGGACGCCGCGGGCGTGGTGGCCCCGGCCTCCGGAGAGGGGATCTACTACGCCATGGTCGGCGGACAGCTCGCGGCGCACGCCGGCGCCGAGTTCCTCGGCTCTGAGGATCCCCGCGCGCTTGCACTCGCGCGCAAGCGCTTCATGAAGGCCCACGGCCGGGTCTTTTGGATCCTCGGGATCATGCAGAGCTTTTGGTACAAGAACGACAAGCGACGTGAGCGCTTCGTCAGCATGTGTCGCGATCCCGACGTGCAGATGCTGACCTGGCAGGCCTACATGAACAAGAAGCTGGTCCGCGGCCGACCCGGAGCGCACATGCGGATCTTTTTCAAGGACATGGCCCACCTGCTCGGGCTCGCCTCCCCCGCATGACCGCAAGCCCCGCGCTGATGTGAGCGTGGCCGACCGCGATCGAGCCCTGATCGAGCCCTGATCGACCCCTGATCGACCCATGATCGACCCATGGTCGACAGTGGACACGCTGCTGGCCGACGGAACCTTCGTCGACATCGCCCTCGCGGCGCTGGCCGTGGAGTTCGTGGTGGCCCTCGCCCTCATCGGCGCAGGCCGGCTCGCGCTGCGACCCCTCGACCTGGTCGGTCACCTGCTCGCCGGCGGCCTGTTGCTGCTGGCGCTGCGCGTTGCGGTCACCGGTGCCGATCCCCGATGGATCTTGGGCTTGCTCGCCGCGTCCCTGCCGGCGCACGGCTACGACCTGGTGCGCCGGGCTTCACGGCAACCCAAAGGGCCGCCCGGGCCTGTCCCCTGATCGACGAGGGTTCGTGAGAGCTGCGAAGGTCTACGGGTCGACGAGAGTCCGCGAGGAGCTGCGAAGGTCAGCGAGCCGTCACGCGCAGCCGCAGGGGCCGGCGTCAGTCGCCCACCCCGATGTCGTCCCAGTCGTTCAGGTTGCGCGTGTGCTCGGTGCAATCCTGGCAGAACGGCAGCTCGCCGCACCGCGGGTCGTTCATCACGTGGTCGGACGTCCCGCAGGCCGCACAGGGCAACGTAGCCCCTTCATCGGCGCTCATGATGCGCGCCCAGATCGTCTGGACCGGTTCGTCGCTATAATGCCAGTGGTTGGGCTCGCCCGAACCCGAGGGGGGGAAGAAGATCTGCATGTTGAGCTCCCTTTGTCTCAGTGGAAGAACACCCGCCCCGAGTCCTATGACGTCCGTACTCTGGACGGCGAGTTCAACGAAATAGCGGTCCGAGAGGCTCTGACGCTCCCCCGGATTCTGAAGGCGAGACGATCTCTTCTCGCCGGTTGCACCATGAGGCAATGATCTGGCCCCACATCGGCGACCAGAGACGACCTCAATGACCAGTGAGTTAACGTGGCTTTTTGTAGTGTCAACCCTGGGTGATCCTTTTTTTTTATAACGTAGTTCGTGGGCCATTTTACGCCATTGAAACGGCACGCCGGCCCCCCTGTCCGAAAGGACCGCGAAACTGCGCTCATCGCGGACCTTGGCCTACTCAGGGTCGGCGGGGCTCTCGACGTCGAGCCCCGGGACGCTCGACTCCGCACTCGACGCCGGATCCGACGGCGCGGCCGCCGACGACGCAGACGACCGACGGCGCCGGCTCCTGGGCCGCCATACCGCCAGCACGATGTTCACCAGCGATAGGACCATCAGGACCCACAGGCCCCCGCGCTCGTGACGAATGACGCGGCCGAGCACCTCGAGCTTCGATGGATCCCCGGCCGCGATCTTGTTGGCCACCGCGGCCGCGGTCTGGGCTGGACCCTGCACAGACACCAGCGTGCCCTCGAACACCAGGACCGTCAGCGCGAGCTTGATCCACGCCCAACCCGCGTTCATATACGGCCGGTGCACGGCCATCGCGAGCAAGCCGCTGACCAGCACGACGACCAGCGACGGCAAGAGCATCCACTTGGAGACGACCAAGATCGCATACCGCATGGTGGCGTACTCGGCCGGCGGCATCCCGTCCGCCGTATAGGAGAGGATCATCTGCGCACCCACGGCTCCCATGAATCCCACGGTGCCGATCTCGTGCAAGATCTTGAGGGCTCGCTTCACCGTCAAGCACCCAAGATACCGTGCTATGGCGGGGATGAATATTCGCACCTCGCG
Organism: Myxococcota bacterium; assembly: GCA_039194325.1. GTDB lineage: Bacteria > Myxococcota_A > Polyangia > Nannocystales > Nannocystaceae > Paraliomyxa. Next base: position 47,606 of record JBCCWC010000073.1, on the reverse strand, counting down.
GCACAGCTCACAGCGATGCGAGAACGACGGGCCCCGCAGCCTCTGCCCGTTCCCCTCGCCCCCTCAAGGGCAGAACACGACGTCGTAATCAGGGCGCTGATCGCAAGAGAACGCAATTCCCTCACCACCATACGTGGTCGCGTCGGGGCACAGGCTCTTCCAGAGCATGGTGTACCCGCTGGGCCCGCAGCCCTGCCCGGTACAACACAGATCCGACAAGGCGCTGCACGCGTCGCAGGTGGGATCGGCCAGCATGCCGCACTCATTACAGCCCGGACACTCGCCACACGCCCGGCACGCGCTGAGGCAGTAGGCAATCTCGCCCGACTCGTCGAGCCGGGCGAGCCCCTCGGGGCACACCACGTTGAGATCGGCGGCACAATTGGCCGCCCGACACTCGGAGCCCGTAGACACCACCACCGGGAGCATGGCCATGGGCAGGTTGAAAGCGTCGACCAGACTCACGTTGTAGGTGTCGATGCCGTCGGCAGACAAAACCATCTGCACGAGCGTGCCTCGTCCGTCGCCGCCGCTGCTGGTGCAGACGTCATCGACGCAATCGGTCCGGCCGAATGCACGCCCTCCCGCCAGCCCGATCACCGGTACGGCCACGCACTCGCCCGGCTCGAGCCTCTCATCCACCGACAACGGTCCGTTGGTCTCGTCGCCCAAAAGCCCCGCCCACACCACCCGCTCGCACTCGTTGACCAGCCGTACGCAGCGTTGACCGGGCTCCAACGTCTCGCACATGCAGGCGGCCGGTACCCCCCCGTCGCTCGTGCTCGACGGCGTGTCCACGCCGGCGGTGGTGTCGTCTTGCGACCCCGTCCCGGCCGTGCTGCTGCCCATCGGGACGGACGCCGTCGATCCGATCGTGCCGGTCGAGGAGCTCGACGACAGCGCCGCGGTCGTCCCCGATACGATCGGATCGCCGTCGACGAACCCGCATCCGACCCCCATAACCCACGGTATGGCCCACCGCAGCACCCACCGCCGCACCCGCCAGCGACCCGCGACCGGTCGCCTCACCACGCGACCACTCCGATCCCGAGCGAGCCCAGCACCTGCGGGCGGCACCACGTGGCCGCGGAGCGACCAGCAAAGCGCACCCGTACCGTGCGAGCACACACCGCGGCGGCAGCCGAAAGCCGAGCGCGGATCCGGGGAGAGATCGCGATCTCCACCCCCGCCGAGCCCTCGAACACCGCATCGGCCACCAGCGAGCGCGCCCCCTGATACCCGGCGGCCGGTACCCCCTGCATGCCCATGAACGCCGCCCCGGCGACCACGGCCAGGTCGGGCACCACCGTGGCCTCGGGCGGTCGCAGGGCCACCCGCGGACCCACCCCCAGCCATCCCGTGCGCAGCCGGGCCGTCCCCTCCGGGGCCACGACGCTCACCGCGTGCAGCGGAGCATTGCCCAGCACCACCACCCCCAGGTAGGGGTGCGGCGTGTAGCGAAGGTAAGCCCGCGCATGCACGGCCACCGGGACCCCGCCAGGACCCCCCCCCACGACCGCGCCCGCTCCCACGCTCAACCGCGGTCGAGAGCGCCGTAGCGTACGCCGCACGGCAGGACCGGCCGTCACCTCCGCCTCGGGAGGCGAGGGAGCGCGCTCGAGCTCCAAGAGGCTCGCACGAAGAAGCTCGACCGATCGTACCGCGATCTCCCGCGAGTCACCGTTGGCAGATCCGTCGGCAGACTCGCCGGCAGATCCGTCGGCAGACTCGCCGGACAGCACCAGCTCGCGAGAGACCAGCTTGCCAGTCATGCGATCGACGATCGTCACCTCGACCCGCCCCTGCGCCGTATCTACGGCGATCGCCGCCGCGACCGCCCGAGCCCGAGCCAGCGCGATCAAGTCATCACGACCATGACCCGAGGGCTCCACGATCTCGGGAACAAACCCCAAGAAGCGAAGCTCGGCGACCAGACGGGCCGCGACGTCCGAGCCCGCCGGCACCACCACCGCGATCCGCGGCGTGTCCGAGCGCCGCGGCTGGGCCGGGCCCTCGGAGGCCGGCGAAGCCGCGTGAAGCCACGATGCGCCCGGCAGGCCGAGCCCGACGAGCAGCGCGATCACCCCGCGCCCTGTCGCCCCCCGGCTCGCCGCACGCCACGCTCTCACGGCGAGGGCGCGGCCCCTTGGTCAACGGGACACTCATCGAGCCGCTTGCGGGCCGCGCTGGCCATCGATCCTCCGGGGCGCTCGCGCAGATACGTGCGAAACCATCGCGCCGAGTCACAACCCGCGCCCAGCCGACCCAGATCGAAGGCCGCCGTGGCCGCAGCGTCCGTGCCCGCAAAGCGGCGACGCAGGGTGGTGAGCGCCTCGCGAGCCCGAGACGAGCGCTGTGCATAGCGACTGGCGTCGGCCAGCTCCAGTAGAGCCGCGGCGGGCAACGAGCGACAAAGCGAGGAAAATCCGACCGCCTCGGCTGCCTCGACCGCCCGGCCATAGGCCCCCTGACGCGCAAGCGACCGCCAGTCGTCGGCCGCTTCGCCAGGGGTCAGCGGCGTCCGACTCTGTCGATCTCGACGCGAGTGACGGCCCCCCTTGCGCGGACGCTCGACCTCGGCCAGCGCCGCCACCTCGGCCTCGGTCTGCTCGAGTACTGGCTCCGGCTCCAGCTCCGGCACTGGCTCCGGCACTGGCTCCGAGGCATCCACCGACGACGCTTCGGAGCCGTCGGCGGCGGGAGTCGACGACCGACCCGCGGTCGCCCCGAGGATGACCAGGCGCTCGCCGGTCCCGACCTCGCGCACCCCGTCGATCCGGGGGCCATGCACCCGCACCCGGCCCTCCTGCATCTGCAGCTCGAAGACCTCGTCTTGCGGCGCCCACTTCACCGCGAACGTGGTGCCCACCACCTCCACCCGGTAGGGCCCCGCCCCGACCGTCCACGACGTGGACTCCCCCGGCTCGACATGAACACGGGCCGCGCCAGACTCGAGCACCAGATCGGCCCCGTGCTCGCGCAGCGCCGCCACGCGAAGCTGTGCGCGAGGCTCGATCTTCACCGCGCTGCCGTCGGAGAACGACAGCGCCAACGGCTCGCCCTCGCTGGCGATGAACAACGCCTGCGAACGATCGCCGGCGACCGCCCCCTCGACCTCGAAGGTCAGCGACCGGGGGCGCAGCGCCCCCCAAACCAGCACCACCGCCACTGCGGCCGCGGCCACCGCAGCCATCGCGCCGGACCACACCCACCACCGCCTCGCGGGCGGGGCGGCGGGCCTAGCCCCCACCCGCTCCAGCACGCCGGCCCGCATCCGGGCGTGACGGATCGGCTCGCCGGCATGCCGGGCCTGCTGCTGGAACTCGGCCATGCGGTGGGTCAGCGTATCGACCATGTCGCTCATCGGCCGTCCTGCCTTTCTTGCCAATCGCGCAGCAGGGCATCCCCCGCCGCCAACCCGGCAAAGCGCTCGCGCGCCTTTCGAATGCGGCGCTTGGCCGTGGCCAGCGACACCCCCAGGGCGTCGGCCACCTCCTCGAGCTGCATCCCCTCCAAGAAGCGAAGGCCGAACGCGGCCCGCTCGACCGCCGGCAACCGCTCGAGCAACGCGTAGGCCCGTCGCAGCGCCGCCTGGGTGTCCGTGTGGGTCACCGCGTGCAGCGTGGGCACCTCGTCGGTCCCCTGCCAGCTCAGCCACCGCCGCGTCCGACGCCAGCGGATCTTCTTGAGGGCCAGCCGCACCGCGATACCTCGCACCCAGGCGCCCAGCGTGCGCTCGTCGCCCCGAAAGCCCTCGATCCCCCGCATCGCCGCCACGAACGCGTCCTGCACGAGATCCTCGGCTTCCGGATCGGGCCCCATCACCCCGTGCACCGCCCGCTCCACTGCCTTGACGTGACGGTCGAACAACTCGGCCACCGCCGCGGACTCGCCCGCCCGCAGCCTCGCCAGCAACGGCGCGGGGGCCACGGGTCGCAGCGGCAGCACGGGGGCCGCCGAAGAAGGAGCGGTCGAAATCATGGGGCTGAAGCTACTGGGGAGGCTGGTGACCGGTCACCAGCTCGTAGTCGTCGCCAATGGTATCGCATCCGTCCCCCGACTCGGGATCCACGGAACATTCGTAGACCCGCACATAGTCGATCGTCAGCTCCTGGGGGAACACCGAGGGGTCGATCCCGCCCGCGTTGACGTTGGCCGCCCAGGCTCCACCGACCGCGAGGTTGAGGATGAGGTGGAAGCTCTCGTCGAAGGGCGCCGCCCCCTCGCCCACCGCCATCTGCCCCGCGTCGTCCTGATAGAGCGTATACCAGCCGTCCTGGCGCTGGGTCGCGAAGTGGTGCCCATCGACGTACCAGCGGATCTCCCCACGCTCCCACTCGACCGCGTAGTCGTGGAAGTCGTCCGCCGGGTTGGCCCCGCCCGGCAACGTGTACTCGGTCCCGCTGTAGACGTTGTTCGGCCAGTACGAACCGTAGTGGAGGGTTCCGTGCACCCGGTTCTCTCCCTCGACGCCCAGGTTGACCGCCTCCATGACGTCGATCTCCCCCGAGGCCGCCCAGCCCCCATAGACGCGCGCCGTCGGCAGCATCCAGATCGCCGGCCACGTGCCCTGACCAAAGGGCAGCCGAGCGCGGACCTCCACCCGACCAAAGCGCCAGTCCCCCAGATCGCGGGTCCGCAGCCGAGCCGAGGCATAGGGCAGGGTCACCGAGGAATCCGCAGGATCGTACGCCGGGTCATCGTCATTGACCGCCGGACCGCTCGTGGACTCGTTGCGGGCGACGATGTGCAGCATGCCATCGGACACGAACGACCCCTCGGGTGAGTCGTTGTAGCACTGCTGCTCACCGTTGCCGCCGCCCCAGCAGTTGCTCTCGTGCGACCAGCGGGTCGGGTCGATCGCATCCCCGTCGAACTCGTCGGACCACACCAGCACCCAGCCGTCCTCGTTGGCCCCCTCGTCGCTCGACCCCTCGTCCGAGCTGCCGCTCGGGTTGCCGTCCGGATCGGGAGGATCGCCCGCGTCGGTGCTCGCCCCGGAGGGATCGGGCGTACCCGAGGTCGTCACCGAGTCGGCCGACGACGGGGAGCCCGAGCCATCGCCCGTGCTCGCGACGGGCCCCAGCCCGTCGCCACCCCCCGGAATCTCGGCGCCACACCCTCCGACCAACGCCAGTAGGCTCGCGCCCACCCACCGACCGACAACCTCGACTGCTCTGCCGCTCACGCGTCCTCGCTTCATCGCCCCCTTGTTCCACCACCCGACCCACACGGCTCACCATGACCGTCGATTTCGGTCAAAACCCGCTCATGGGCCGCCCACGCCCTCCTCACGCCATCCTCATATTCGGCGCCAAGAGCGCCATCCTCCCTCCGAGTCCACCGGTTTCGTTGCACGACTTGTGCAAAAGCAGCTCGACCTCCGCGGGGACCTGGACACGTCGTGACCCGCTCGGTCGCATGGGTTCGTAGCCCCCACCTCGGACTCGATCGCTCGATCTATGGCGTCCAACTCCGATCCAAGGGCCGCGGACCTGCGGTCGTCCACCCCCATGGCCATCGATCGCCCCGGCCGCTGTGCGAGCGTGCTCTTTGACGGACCCCACCGAGCCCCCTACCCCGAAGCCATGCGGATGCCGTCGCGTGGACAGTGGTCGACTCCGGTCTTGGTGTTCTTGCTCGGATGCTACCAGGGCCTCAACGAGCCCGAGGCCGAGCTTGGGCCGCAGGCCCCCGCGGGCTCGGACTCTGGAATCGATGATGCCGGCGAGCCCGAGCCCGAGCCGAGCGCCTGCGGCGGCGAGCTCGTCGTCGGACCTGCGCCTCTACGTCGACTGACCGCCACGCAGTACGACCACACGATCCGCGATCTGTTGGGTATCGAGACGACCCTGGCCGATTCCTTCGCCGACGACGAGCGGATCGGACCGTTCCGCAGCAACGGCACCACTCCGGTGGCTACGCTCCAGGTCGAGCAATACCAGGTCGCGGCCGAGGCGATCGCAGCCGAGGCGGTCGAAGACCTCGGCCCCCTGGTCGCCTGCGATCCGACCGTGTCCGGACCCACCGAGTGCGGCCGCACCTTCATCGAGTCGATGGGCCGACGCGCCTATCGACGCCCCCTGACCCCGCAGGAGCACGAGATCCTCGAGTCGGTCTTCACCGCGGGCCTGGACGCCGGTGGGTTTTCCGAGGGCATCCAAAGCGTGCTCGAGACAATGCTGCAATCTCCCGCGTTCCTCTACCACCTCGAGCTCGGCGACCCCGAGCACCCCACCGGGCGCGACGACATCGTGGCGCTCACCGCCTACGAGATCGCATCGCGGCTCTCGTACCTGGTGTGGAACAGCATGCCCGACGATGCCCTGCTCGACGCCGCCGCGGCCGGACAGCTGGGCGACCCCGAGCAGATCGACGCCCAGCTCGACCGCATGTGGGCCGACCCTCGCGCCGGCGATGCCCTGGCCGATTTCCACCTTCAGTGGATGGCCGCCGACGAGCTCGACGAGCTGCAAAAGGACCCCGAGCACTACCCCGACTTCAACGCGGAGCTGGCCGCCGCCCTCGAAGACGAGATCCGGGGCTTCGTCTCGTGGACCTTCGAACACGGTGATGGGGATCTGTCGACGCTGCTCACCGCGGCGATCACCCCCAGCCGCGACCCGCAGGTGCTCGCGCTCTACGGCCTGGATCCCTCGGAGGGTCAGGGCGTCGGCGAGCCTACCCCCCTGGATCCCGAGCGCCGCGCGGGCCTGCTGACCCTGCCCGGAGTGCTCGCCCAGCACGCTCACGCCAACCAGAGCTCGCCGGTCCACCGCGGCGTGATGGTGCGCCAAAACCTCTTGTGCCAGTCGTTGGCGCCGCCTCCCGAAGACGTCGACAACGTCCCCTCCGATCCCTCCCCCGACGCCACCACCCGGGACCGCCTGGAAGAGCACACCCAAAATCCCGAGTGCCGAGCGTGCCACGAGCTCATCGACCCGATCGGGTTCGGGTTCGAGCACTACGACGCCTTGGGAGCCTACCGCGAGCAGGACGCCGGGCGCCCGATCGACGCCTCCGGCGAGCTGGTCGCGACCGACGGGCTCGACGGCCCCTTCATCGGCGCGGTCGAGCTCTCCCACCGGCTGGCCGAGAGTAACGAGGTCCAGCAGTGCGTGACCCAGCAGTGGTTTCGCTACGCCCTGGGTCGTCTGGAGGTCGACGATGACGATTGCACCCTCACCCTCGCCCACCAGGCTTTCGAGACCTCGGGCGGCGACGTCCGAGCCCTGGTCCGGGCCCTGGTCCGCAGCGACTCCTTCCGATTCATCCGCCGCTAACCCGAACACCAGACACCCAACACCGATCGAACACCGAAGGTCCTGTCGCCATGCCGCACTCCATTCGTACCGGTCGTTGCTCTCGCCGCTCGCTGCTCGCGGGGCTAGGCGCGGCGGGAGCGGTCGCTCCCTTCGTCCCCCTGCTCGACAGCCACGCCACGAGCAACGGGTTTCCCACCCGACTGCTCACCCTGTTCTCCGGCGGCGGGACCTACTATCCCCAGTGGGCTCCGCAAGGATCCGAGCACGACTTCACGCTGTCGCCGATCCTCGAGCCCCTGACCCCCTACCAGGATCACCTGGTGATCCTCGGCCATGTACGGATCCAGGGCTCGGGCAGCCCCGGAGACGGGCACCAAAAAGGCACGGGCATGCTGTGGACGGGCAGCTCGCTGGTCGACGTGGGCGACGACGTGCTGTGGGGCGGCGGGATCTCGGTCGATCAGCACATCGCCCAGACGATCGGCACCGACACCCGCTTCCCCAGCCTGGAGTGTGCGATCCAGCCCAACGTGGGGGGCAGCGCCGCCGTGGGCGGCCCCAGCGTCTGGTCGCGCACGATCTACGCCGGATCGGCGCAGCCGATCGTGCCCGAGGTCGACCCGATCGCCCTGTTCGATCGCGTGTTCTCCGACGTCGGCTCGGGCGACGGCCAGCTCGACGAGATCCGCGCGCGGCGACGTAGCGTCCTCGATGCCGTCCACCACCAGCTCGATGCGGTGGCCGCCCGCTACGGGACCGAGGATCAGCACAAGCTGCAGGCCCACCTCGACTCGATCCGAGCGCTCGAGCTGCGCAACGAAGCCGCCGTCGCCGATTGCTCGATCCCCAGCGTCGGCAACGCGATCGACCCCGACGCCAACGAGAACTTTCCCGCGCTCTCGCGCATGTTCATCGATCAGATCGTGCAGGCCTTCGCCTGTGATCTGACCCGGGTCGCGAGCCTCCAGTGGGCCCGCTCGGTCGCCAACACCCGCTTCGAATGGCTCGGGCACGATCAGGGACACCACGAGATCTCCCACCTCGATCTGAACAAGGGCTACAACCGGGACAAGGTCATCGAGATCAACCGGTGGTTTGCCACCGAGCTGGCCTACCTCATCGAGCAGCTGGCCGCGATCCCCGAGGGGGACGGCACCATGCTCGACAACACCCTCATCGTGTGGGGCAATGAGCTGGGCAACGGACCTTCTCACAAGACCCGGGATGTCCCCTTCGTCTTGGCCGGCGGCGCCGGAGGTCGGCTGACCACCGGGCGGTGGCTCGACTTCCCCGACGAGCTCCGACACCACCGCCTGCTCGTGTCGATCTGTCACGCGCTGGGCCTCGAGGATCAAGCGACCTTTGGAGACGCCGACAGCGGATCAGGTGGGGTCCCGGGCCTGACCTGAGCACGACGGCCCGGCCCGTATGGCGTCCACTGCGCTTCGATCCGCTCGGCGTCGAGCAAACGATACGAGCGACGTGCGGATGGGTACTCGCGATATCCGCCCCGTGATACCCCCCGAGGGTGGACATCGCCGCGCAGGTCGGGGGGTCATGAGCGCCGAGGAGCTCTCGCGCACGATAAGCGCCGCCCAGCTGCGCGCCACCGACAGCGCCCGGTGCCTCCTGGTCGTGCGCCAGGGGCAGTGCCAGGAGGTTCCCCTCCCCGCGCACGGGACCTGCGTGCTCGGCCGAGGTCACCAGGCGGACATCGTCGTCGACGACCGCTCGCTGTCTCGCCACCACCTCGAGTTTCGCGTGGGGCCCACGCTTCAGGTCAAGGAGCTCGGCAGTCGCAACGGCACCCGCCTGCGCGGTCGCCCGCTCCCCCCGGGCGCGCCGGTCGACCTGCTCGACGGAGACGTCCTCGAGGCCGGACGCTGCTCGATCATCGTGCGTGACGGCCCCGAAGACTCCGCTCGTGCCAAGCCCGACGGAGAGTGGATGGCCGCCCGGGTCGCCTCCACCCGCCTGGCCCGCACCGAGCTCAACGTCTTGTTCCAGGGCGAGGCGGGGACCGGCAAGCGCAGCTTGGCGGTCGACCTCCACGAGGCCAGCGAGTCGACCGACGCGCTCGACATCGTCGACGGCGCCACCCTGCACGCGGATCTGCTGGGCGCGATGCGTCATCGCCAGGCGCCGCTGTTGTTGCTCCACGCCGAGGCTGTCCCCTCCGAGCTTCAGGGGGCGGTGTTCAAGGCCCTCGAGGGCTCCTCGCGCCGCGTGCTCGCGACCGCTCGAACCGATCTGTCGCTGCTCGTCGCCCAGACGCGCTTCTACGTGCGACTCCATCGGCTCCTGGCCCGGGCCGTGATCCGGGTGCCCGCCCTGCGCGACTGCGGGTCGGAGTTCGAGGACGTCGTCCTGACCATCGTGCGACGCCGAGCCACCCAGATGCAGCTGCCCGGGCCTCCGCACCTGTCGCCCCGCGCCATGCACGTCCTGCGGCAAAGACCATGGCCCGGCAACGTGGCCGCGCTGGCCACCTGCCTCGACGCCACCCTCGCCGGACTCACCGGACACGAGATCCACCCCCGAGACCTCGTGTTCCCCGGCGAGACCGTCCAGGTCGGCTCCGACGCCGACATCGAGCGCCAGCGGATCATCGACGCCCTCGACCGCTGCGCCGGCAACCAGACCCAGGCGGCCAAGCTGCTCAAGATCTCGCGCCGCACCCTCATCAACCGCCTCGACAAGTACGGGATCGCGCGGCCGCGCAAGCGCTGACCGGCACGGATGGAGGTAGGAGTTGACCGCCTCGACGACCCCCGGGCTCGACGGTCTGCACAACGACATCTCGCTCGACCAGCTCATCGTGCAGCAGCTGCAACCCGAAAGCCGCTTCTCGTCGCTCCAGTGGAGTGCCGGGGAGCCCGGGCCCTGCGACGTGGGGGGAGCCTCGTGCGCCTACACCCAGAGCCTGTCGTGGTCGGGCCCCGCCACCCCGCTCGTCCCCACCATCGACCCCCGAGTGGCCTTCGAACGCCTGTTCGGCCGAGGGATCGACGGGCTGGAAGGCCCCGCCGCCGATCTGCGTCGCGGCTCGCTGCAAACGGTACTCGGCACCGCTCGAGACGATGCCCTTGCCCTTCGCACCCAACTCGGCCACGAGGACCAGCTGCGCCTCGAAGAGTACTTCAACGCCCTGACCGAGCTCGACAAGAACCTGAGCGGCGACGGGGCCGGCTGTGACGCCGCGGGGGATCCCCCGATCGGCGGGTTGCCCTACCCCGATCGGGTGGCCGCGTTTCACCAGCTCATTCGGCTTGCCTTCCAGTGCGATCAGACGCGGGTCTTGACCTTCATGATCGAGTTTGGCCTGAGCGGGCGTGCTCACGGCTTTCTCGACGCACCCGGGACGCACCACGGGCTGTCGCACTACAGCAATCAACAGCAGCGTGATCAGCTCGAGCGAATCGAGACCTGGCACGCCGAGCAACTGGGAGCCATGTTGGGGCTATTGCGTGACACGCCAGGGACCACCGGAGGGACCTTGCTCGACGAGACCATCGTGCTGGTGATGCCGAGCATGGGCCAGGGCAGCAACCATGACCACGCGCGCAACTGCCCGCTGCTGTTCGGAGGCACCGGGGTCATTCGGACCGACGGCCAGCAGATCGCGTTCCCAGACAACTCCCCCGAGCCGCTGGCCAACCTCCACGTCAGCCTGCTCGAGGCGTTTGGCATCGAAGGAGCGTTCGGCTCGAACGGCGCCATCTTCGGCGACTTCGGGACCGCGTCCATCCCGGGCATTGTGGCCTGAGCGCCCGCGGGCCTCAGGGCAGCGCGCACGGGCCGGTAATGTCGGGCGGCGTGCGGGGGCTGAACTGACCGAGCTCCACGTCGAAGACCTCGAAGACGCCTTCGTAGCACTCGGACTGCTGGCCGCTGCTCGAGTCCAGACAGCGCGCCAAGTTCCCGGGGACCTGGTAGTAGCGGCCCTCGTAGACACGGATCGGCCCGGTGGGATCCCGGGCAAACCACGCGTGGTCGCGGACGCTACGGCACCGACACTCCCGAAACGTCACCTCCTGGCCGTCGACCACGTTGAAGCACGACAGCTTGCCGCCCACCACGTCGACCCCCGTGACCTCCACGCCCGACCCCCCCGTCCAGGTGTGCACGCGCACTCCCGCCCCCGAGTCGTGCTCGACATTGGTCACCAACCCCTCGCTGACCGTGGCGTTGGTACACCCGTCGATGAAGATCCCCGCGTGCGCCGCGTTGCGAACCTCGGACTCCTCAGACGCAGGATTGGAGCAGAAGAACCGCCGAACCTCCACGTTGGTCGACGTCTGCACCAGCACGCAATCCCCCCCGATGTCGACCGGGCGGCCACGCGCGTTGGTCACTCGAATGTCCTCGACGAGCAGATCGTCGCTGTCGCCGACCTGGATCCCGGTGAGCGGGTCGTCGATCGTCACGTCGCGGATCACCACGCCCGGCGAGTCCACGACCCGGATCCCATACTCGTTGAGATCGGCCTCGCGAGCGCCGGGGGCCCCTCGATTGACCAGCGCCACCCGCTCGATCGTGGTGCCCGGGCTGTCCTCGATGACGATCCCCGCCGCTCCCGCGTACTCGATGTGAAGATCGCGAATGACGGCGCCCTCGACCCCGACCACCCGCACCCCCACGCTCCCCGACGTATCGATGTGCAGGCGCTCGATGGGCCCCGCATAGTCGGCGGCCTCGAACGTCAACGGCCCGGAGCTCGCCAGTACACACCCACCGCCACTGCTGCTGCCGTCCCCGCCTCCGCTGCCGCTACTACTGCTGCCTTGTGGGGCCATGCACTGCCGCCCCAAGCCCATGTCGGTGAGCTCGGGAAAACGATACCCAGACGCACAGTCGTCGTCCTCGTAGGCACAGCGCTCCACCGAAGCCACGCAGATCCCCGACTGACCGTCGAGCATGCACTGCTGGTCGTCGAGGCACTGATAGGTGTCCAGACGAGGGCACGCCAGCGCCCCCACCAGCCCGAGGAGCGCTCCCGAGACCGACCATGCCCGGCGCCCGTACCCGAGCGCCCACCGAGCCCTCCGAGTTCTCGCCCGAGTCCCCACGCCTTCGATCCACTGCTCGCTGACCATCACGGGCGTCGATCGGATCCGACGATATCACACCCGCGGCATGCCTCCGGGCGATGCACGGCCATCGCATGACGACGGATCGCCGCGCGGCGTCGCGGGCGACGGCGCGCTGTCGCCCATCGCACCGCGCCGGTCACCAGGGCACCGACCCCAACCCCCACGGTGACCCAGCCGGCGGCGACCAGCCCTCGCGCCCGGGTCGACTGCTCGAGAAATTGCTGCTGCGTCGGGGCCGACCGAGCCCGCCGACCGAGCCCGTACGCAACCCCCACCATGATCGATCCCACACCGACCATTCCTCCGCCCACCCCCGTCAACGCTCGACCCCACCGCACCGCCACCGGCGGGCGCTCGACCGGCGCGTCCGATGTCGATGACCGCTCCTGGGACTTTCCCGGGGGTACGCCTGGCCCTGCCGGCTGGGGCTCCGGCTCCGGCTCCAACTCCGGTGTGGGCACCGACACCCCGCACTTGGCCAGCGCCGCCGTGGCCTCGTCCCGCTGATGCTCGGGGGGTTGGGTGGCCAAGAAGCGCTCGTACAGGACGACCGCCTCGTCACAGCGATCGAGACCGCGCAGCACCTGCGCCAAGCCGTAGAGGAGCGGAGGATTGTCGGGCTCGAGCTCGAGCGCCTGACGCAGATGCACGGCCGCCGCCACATAGTCACCCCGTGAAAAATCGTCGTTGGCCGCGTCGGCCAGTCGCTGCACCGCGTCGTTGCTCGAGATCTGCGGCCCGGCATGAACCCGCACCGGGCCGGTGACCAGACCAAGCGCCACCGCAAGGGTGAAGGAACCGAGCGTCATGATCCCGAGGGAAACAGCGACTCACCCGGGGCCAGGGCAGAACGCGCCCCCCGAGAGGACGATGCTGCTCGCTTGCGACGGCGGGACGCTCGCGACCGACCCGCGGTGGAGGAGCCGCGGCGGCCCGAGGACGAGGTCGAGGACGAGGACGAGGACAAGGACGATGGCGAAGCGGAGCCCGCGTCCGAAGCCGAGGCCGAGGCCGGACGCTCGACCGCGACCTCCACCTGTGGATCCGCGCCGTCCGATGCCATCGCGGTCGCCGGCTCGGCAGTGGCGCCCGGCTCCGCCGCCGCGGCGGGGGCCGACCCGCTCGCCGACTCTGGCGTAGAGGCAGCCGACCCCTCGGCCCGCTCCTCCGGCACCGATCGAACCGTCGGCGTGCTCACGCGGAGGGCTTCCGAAGCGGACCCGGCGACGACCTCATCGGTCGGCACGGAGGCCGTGCCCGAACCCGAGACCATCCCCATCACCGCAGCCGCCCCGACGCCGACCAGCAGGGCCGCGACCCCGACCGACACCAGCGCCCACCGGGCCCGCCCCCGCCCCCGTGGCGTGAGCGACACCGGCTCGACCCCGAGGGCCACCGTGCTCGCCGTCACCCCCGACTGCGGCTGCGCCGGCAGATCGACGGTGGGATCTACGGTGGGATCCACGGTGAGCGCCTCCACGCTCGGCGACGTGTCGGCGGGCGGCGGGCAGTGGTCGGCCACGTAGCGCGCAAGCGCAGACGTGGTCACGAAGCACCCCGCCTGCAGGGCGTAGTGCTCCAGCGCCTGCTGTAGCTCCAGGGCGGTCGGGAATCGCTGCGCCGGATCTCGCTGCATCGCGCGCTGCACGATCGCCACCAGCTCCGGGTCGCACTCGGCCCGGTGCTCTGCGAGATCGGGGGTCTCGCCGAACACGAGCTCGTGCAGGATCTCGACCTCCCCATCGCCCCGAAGCGGGCGTCGACCGGCAAGCATCTCGAACAACACCGTCCCCACCGAGTAGATATCGGCCCGGCGATCGACCTACCCCCCGCGCGCCTGCTCGGGCGCCATATAGCCCAGCTTCCCGCGGATCGTTCCCGTGGCCGAATGCATCGCCGTCCACGAGTCCACCGCCTTGGCGACTCCCAGATCGCCCACCTTGACCGCGCCATCTCGCGACAGCAACACATTACTGGGGGACACGTCGCGATGGACGATCCCCAGCGAACGGCCTTGCCCGTCGCAGCGCTCGTGGGCGTGGTGCAAGCCCGCACACATGGCGACGGTGATCGCGACGACGACCCCGACCGGCAGCTGCTCGTCGCGGCTCCACACCGCCCGGAGCAGACGCCGCAAGTCGAGACCGGGCACGAACTCCATCGCCAAGAAGCAGCGACCCTGGTGCTGCCCCGAGTCGAGCACGGTCACGAGGTTAGGGTGGTCGAGGGTCGAGGCGACCAGGGCCTCGCGAAAGAACAACGAGGTGATCTCCGGCCGATCCACCAGGTGCGGATGCATGACCTTGAGCGCCACCTCGCGCTGCGCCCGGCCCAGCCCGCCGGTGTGGGCCAAGTACACCTGGGCCATCCCTCCGTCGCCCAGCCGCCGCACTAGCGTGTACTTGCCAAGCGAGCTTGGGCGGGCCGCCATCGGCCCATCATCGCTCGATCCACCGGGGAAATCCACGCGCCCACCCGACCGCGGGCACGTGGTGCCGACACTACCGGCGGGCCTTACCGGCGGGCCTTACCGGCGGGCCCTGCCGGCGGGCTCCTTAGGCCAACAGCTCCGTCAATTCGCCGCGCAGGTTCCACTCGGGCACGCCGAGCGTGTCGACCTCCAGGCCATACTGACGAGCGATCGTGACCAGCAGGTCGTTGATGTATTGCGCCTCGTTCTCCAGGCGAATGTGCCGCCCGGTGCGAAACGCCCCGCCGCCCCCGGCCAGCAGCGTCGGGATCGACACCGACGAATGGTTGCCGGTGTTCATCGTCACCAGGTGCAGGCACAGCGTGGAGTCGAGCAAGTCGAACGCCCGCAGCCCGTCGAGCAGGTGCGCGAGGTTGTGCATGTACCACCGCGAGATCGCCACGTACTGCGTCTGGATCGAGAGGTTCGCCTCCATCGAGCCCTGATCCTTGTACACGCGATGCGAAAGGTCGTGTACGCCGTGGGTCAGCCCCTGGTCGGCGAGCGTGTGACCGGTGGCCTCGCGCCCAACCTGGTACGTCGCCACCCGCGTCAGCCCGCACGCCAGCGCCATCACCATCATGTCGATGTTGAGCTCGGTCCACACGCCCCACGGCGGATCCTCGTCCGACTCGCCTCCCTCGTAGGGAGCGGGCGGCGGCGTGCACTGGCCCACCAGGTCGAGCCGCGACTCGACCTCTCGAAACGACGTCAGGTAGAGGTCGAGCTTGTCCTGGTCGGCCCGTCCTAGCGCCGACCGAAGCGCCGCCGCCTGCTCAATGGCCGCGTCGAGCACCGAGCGCTTCTCCTCGCGGAGCCGAGCGGCCACCTCGGGGTCGGCGTCGAGCTCCGAGAACAGGCGGTTCCAGATCTCCACGCTGTTGCACATCGCCGGCGCCCCCTGCCGCGGCCCCGTCCACGAAAGCGTGCGGTTGTTGCCCCCTCGCTTGATGCCCGTACCCAGCTCAAGCGCGGCAAAGCGGCTGTCCCCGCCGATCTGCGCCGCGATCCGCTGGTCGAGCGAGACGTGCTCCTCCCCGCCGTACTCGAAGTCGGCCTCTCCGTCGCTGGTCCGGCCCGGGGTCCCCAGCAGCAGGCGGGAGTACCCGTCGTGGCCGATGCTGGTGCTGCCCCCGCCGACCTTGGGGTGGCCGGCGTGGATCCCCTCGACAAAGAGCAGATCGTCCACGTGAGGCGCAAGCGGTGCGCTGACCTCGGTGAGCGGCCCGATCGGCGCATCCATCGGCCCCTCTCCGCTGTAGAAGGGCCGGTCGGGAATCTGCTCGAGCGGCCAGGGCTCCCGCCCTTCGCTGAGCGGCAGGTACATCGGCGTGTGGATCGTCGTGGGCTGGGCCATGACCACGAAGCGCTCCAGACCGGCCCCGGCCGCGCGGGCCGGCCGAGGGGCAAAGGTCTCGAACAAGGGCAGGGCCAAGCCCAAGCCCGCCCCCACGCGCAGGAACTGACGGCGCCCCCAGCACTTTGTCGGGGCTTGCGAGAACACTTGCGAGGATGAACGACGACGCATCACGGCAGCTCCTTGTCGAGCCCGAGGAATCGAGGGGTGGTGACCGTAGCGAGCACCAGCGCTCGGTGCGTGCGCTGGTCCAGCGCCACCTCCACGAGCCTTTCGACGCTGGGATCGGTCTCGGACTCACCGGTCCCCCCGTAGGCATAGGCGGCGAAGCTTCGCGCGAGGCACTCTACGGGTCGAGGCTCGCCGGCGAGGGCTTCGGACAGCGCGACCGCGCCGTCGAAGAAGTCGATCGAGGTGCCCTGCACGTACCCGGTGGCGTCGATCGGGAGCGCGTTGTGCTGCTGCCGATACTTGCCGGTGGCGTCGAAGTGCTCGAAGCCCAGGCCGATCGGGTCCATTAGATCGTGGCAAGCCCTACACGAAGGATCGGTCAGGTGCTCCTGGTACTGCTCGCGCGTGGTCGTGGCCGTGGACGGCTCGGGCACCGTGTCGTCCACGGTGGGGGGCGGCGGGGGCAGCTCGTCGCACAAGAGCCGCTCACGGACGAACGCCCCCCGGCGCACCGGCGCGGTGACCGAGAAGTCGGCGTTCATGGCCAAGAAGGCCCCCTGGGTCAGTAACCCGGCCCGTGGCCCCTGCTCGGGCAAGGTCACCCGCGTAAAGTCCGACGAGGGCACCAGATCGAGCTCGTAGAGCGCCGCCAACATCGAGTCCACGTAGGTGAAGCGACCCACGAACAGATCGTCGATCTGCCCCGAGAACGCGACCTCGTCGAGGAACAGCCGGGTCTCCGTGGCCATGCGCTCGGGCATCTGGGGATCCCAGTGGGTAAAGCGCTCGAGATCCTTGTCGACCGTCTCCAGCGCATCGAGACCCAACCACTGATAGTGGAACTCGGCGAGCGCCTCGTGAGCGCGCGGATCGTCGAGCATGCGCTGAGCCTGCGCGAGGATCTGCTCGGGGTCGGTCAGCGCCCCCGAGCGCCCCAGCTCCATCAGCGCGTCGTCGGGCATGGTGCCCCACACCAGGTACGAGAGCCGCACCGCCATCTCTTCGCTGGTCGGCCGCCATCCCCCCGCCGGATCCGGCTGCCCGTGCTCGATGCGATAGACGAAGGGGGCGCTGACCAGCACGGCCTGCAGCGCCAGCTCTAGGCCGTGGGCCGGCCCTTCGTTGTCACGACCTCGCTCGTAGACCGCGAGGATCCGCTCGTGTTCCTCGTCGGTCACCGACCGCCGCCAGGCCCGAGGCAACCACTGCGCCAGCACGGCTTGCGCACAGGCATCGTCGAGCGCCCCCGCGCACTCGCCCGACGCCTCGAGCTGCGCCACCACGTGGGCCGAGGCTTGCTTGGCGATCGCGACCATGCCCTCGGCAAACACCTGGGGAAAGGTCAGCGCCTGGGCATTGTTGGAGAACGGCCCCACCCGCTCCTCTCCGGGCAGCAGGCTCTCGGTGTCGATCTCGGCCCCGGTCAGATCCCGCAGGGTGCGGCGGAGCTCCCGTCGGGTCAGCCGCCGCGCGGTGACGCCGGCCGGCACGGTGACGTCGTCCTCGTCGGTCCCCTGGCCGTCCGCTCCCCCCTCGGTCGATCCGGGGGACTCCTCGGGATCCGACTCCAGCGCGTCGAGCCCCTCATAGCACCCCGAAAGACCCGTCATCGCCGCTACGAACGTGGCCATCATCGCATGCGCCACCCCCCTGCGATCGAGCGCGCCAGCGCCCCCACGCTCGACCCGAGACCCCCGTAGCGGTCGCGGGTGTCGACCGCTCCTGCGTTCGTCCCTCCATCCGATCACGATGGCAGCCTACGGGGACCCGATGACGACGACACTTCACACGAAGTGCAATTCGTCATCGCCTTTGGGGGTATCGGACCCCGAGCCCCTCGCCGTAGCCAACGCCAACTCGTGATCTGAGCGATCGCTTGGCCGTGTAGGGTCCACCTCGCGAGCTTTGCGGAGAGTCGCTCCCATCCAGCGGCCCCGACGAGGCAGGCCCCCCGCATGCCCGTTCCACGGGGTCGAGACGCTATCCCGGTGGCGGAGGCGGTATGAAGCAGTCGATCGTCGTCACGATACGGAAGTTCGACTCGGTGGTGTGCCGCTCGGCGTGGAAGATATCCATCGGATAGGTCTGCCCCACCTCGAGCCCGAGCGCGTCCATCTGCACCGTGGCCTCGAGCGCAGGGTGAAGCCCGCCTAGATCGATGACCAGCTGCCCGTCCACGAACATCCACAGGTCGTCATCCCCCCGAAAGGTGAAGACCTCTGCGCCTTGGTACGTAAAGCTGGTGTGGACCTCGGTGGTAAAGTGATAGTTACGGGGGTTGCCCTCGTTCCCAAAGCCCATGCCATCGACCGGGAAGAACGCGCTGCTGTCGAAGGAAAACTCCCCCCCGCCGTCGTCCACGAGCTCAAGCTCGATCGAGTACGTCATATTGACGCCCTCCACGTCGCGGTACCACTGGTCGAACGTCACCGAGGTGGTGATCATGGGCGGCCCTCCGTAGGCCGGGTTGACCTGAGGCTTTTGCTCGGGCCCCAGCGTGGGCATCACCAGCTGGAGCGACGCCGTAGCCCCCTCGTACGCCTCGAAATCGGGGTGCGCGACTGAGAAGTCGCGCACCGTGGCCTCCAGAGCACCGCAATCCTCCCCCTGACCTTCGCCTTCCCCCGGGAGCAGATCAAACATCCCCACCCCCACGTCGAACCGGATCCCGTCAGAATCGTCGGCGGTCGAGTCCTCGGCGGTCGAGCCCTCGGTCCCCGCTCCATCGGTGGCCGAGTCCTCGGCGGCCGAGCTCGCAGTCCCCGTGCCCTCGGGCCCGGTCGGCATCCCGATCGAGAGAACCCCGCTCAGCCCATCATCGGCCTCCGGGGAGTCCCCGCCGGTACAAGCAAGCACCGAGCCGAGCAGCAGGACGCCCACGCCGCCGCGGGCAACGCGCCACTGCACGGCGTGCATGGGCATGGGCATGGGCATGGTCCACATCGCCGGCTTGATGACGAGTCTTTGCCAAGTGCGAACGGGCGCGCTCGGTCGATCGACCGAGCCCTGAACAACATCGGTGCGCATAGGAACTCCTGGGCCTTGATCTCGTCCCCCCTGTTCCCGAAGCCCCACCGATCGGCTCACTTCCCGAGCAGCACCGAGCTCCAACGGGCCACGTACGGCAGCACGGGGCAGCACGGGCAGCACAAACGACGCAGGCAAGCGTCGGGGCCCGACAGTAGGCCCCGCCATACACTCTTGTTGGTCGAGGGGGGTTCGACCCCCCACCGTTGCTACTTCGGTAGAGCAGTCAGGGGGTCGCTCCCCCTCCCTCGCTACGTCCACGCGGTGGGTTCGGGGTCGACCCCCTCCAACTCTTCACTTCCTTGCCGCCTCGATGGGGTCGACCCCCTAAAACTCTTCACGTCCTTGCCACCTCGATGGGGTCGACCCCCTAAAACTCTTCACGTCCTTGCCACCTCGATGGGGTCGACATCCTCCAACTCTTCACGTCCTCGTCACTTCGATGGGGTCGACATCCTCCAACTCTCCACGTCCTCGTCACCTCGATGGGGTCGACCCCCCCCCAACGCCAACACTCACGTTCAGCCTCGGGAGGGTCGACCCTCCACGACCCCACGAGACTAGCGGGTCGCGATGTGCGCCCCCGCAGCGGCACGTGCCGCTTCGACCCCTTCGTCCGACGACGCCGCCTCGTCCCGCTCGACCGTGGCCCGAGCACGCAGACGCGCCTGTCGGAGCCGAAACACGTCGACCGGGCGCAGCGCCGCGCGGATCTCCGCCACAACGACCGGATCGTCGTCGTCGACCAAAGCGAGCATGGTGCTCACATAGCGAGCGATCGCTCGACGCAGCGAGGTTCGCAGATGCGCCAGGTTGATGGAGCGGGCCCGGTTACGCGCGAGCTTGCGCTGGACCATCGCCTCATAGAGGGACTGACAGCGACGCAGACCGGCCAAGAGCTCGGGTCCAGCAATCTCTTCGATAGCGGGCGCGAGCCCATCCTCGTCGATGAGCCGCAAGATGCTGGCCATCGCCTGCGCCTGCTCGGGATACGACCGCTGAGTGAACGCCAGGCCCTCGAGCCCGAACAGCCGCGTGAGCAGTGCATGAGCGCTGTGGGCCTTGCTTCGCCCCGCATCGAGGAGCGCAGCGCTCTTTCCGCGCAGGCCGGTTCGAATGACGGTCAGCTCGTCACGGTCGAAGGTGCTCCACGCCCGCAAGAGATCGCGCAGCATGGTCCACATTGCACTGGCCATGGTCGCGAGCGCGTTTTCGTCCGAGTGGTCCACGGGGACGGACTCTCGACGCCGCGCGGTCAGGGCCGCCTCCGCCGCACCCGCCTGGTCGGCAAGCTGTGTCGCCGCGGGCCGCAGCAGCGCGGGCACCGGGTCGGGCATGGTCCCGATCAACGCCTGCGCCAACGCCAGGGTCCCTTCGGTGGTGAGCTGAGGAACGGTTTGGTAGCGGGTGAGGTTCAGATGGTCTCGATGTTGCCGATGGTCGCGATGATTCAGTGATTGGATCTTGGTTGCCACGCAAACGGGTAGGTTTGCCGCCGAGCAATCCTGACGAAGAAATGTCGATTTCCTCGATCTTTTTTGGCTCACGCGTACTCGAGTGCACCCGCGAGAATCTGCGCGCGACCGCGCCTCGCCATGCCCAGGGGTGGGATCGGCGCGACCGCTCCCGCTCGGCCGCGACCCGACCGGCCTCGGGAGCATTCAGGACCCAAACAAGACCGTAGACGCGATTGACCCGGACCCGACCGCCCAGCACGCTCACTCGGTGCCCGACGGCTCACATCGCTCGCCTCCCACCACGGTCCTCGTCGCAATCCTGGGCGCGGGCTTTGCCGGCCTCGGCATGGCCATCCGCCTGCGCAGGGCGGGGATCCATGATTTTTTGGTGCTCGAGCGAGGCTCGGCGGTCGGAGGCACATGGCGCGACAACACGTATCCGGGCGCCGCCTGCGACATCCCCTCGCACCTCTACTCGTACTCGTTCGAGCTCAACCCGCAGTGGTCCCACGTGTACGGACGCCAGGCGGAGATCCGCGAGTACCTCGAGCGCTGCACCGACCGCTATGGCCTGCGGCCACGGATCCGCTTGGGTGCGGAGGTGATCGAGGCCCGCTTCGACGAGCGGCAAGCCCGCTGGCACCTGCACACCCGCGACGGCCGACATGTGATCGCCCGCTTCGTCGTCCATGCCATCGGCGCGCTCAAAGATCCGCGGGTTCCCTCGCTCCCGGGCCAGGAGCTCTTCGAGGGACCGGCCATGCACTCGGCCCGCTGGGATCATGCGGTCGACTTTCGCGACCAACGGGTGGGGGTGATCGGGACGGGCGCCAGCGCGATCCAGATCGTCCCCGAGTTGGCCAAGATCGCGCGCCACATCACGGTGTTCCAGCGTACCCCCCCGTGGGTGGTGCCTCGCCAAGACCGTCCCTACACGACGCGACAAAAGCGACGATTCGCTCGCTTCCCGGCGCTGATGCGGCTGCATCGCTGGGCGATCTACTCCGCCCACGAGATCCGTCACCCGCTGTTGTTCGGCAAGGAGTCGCGACTGACGACCGTGATCGAGCGCAACACCCGGCGTTCGATCGAGCAAGCCTTCTCCGACCCGGCCGAGGCCCGGGCCCTGACCCCGCGCTACCGCATGGGCTGTAAGCGCCTGCTGGTCTCGGACGACTGGTACCCCACCCTGGCTCTTCGCCACGTGGAGGTGCGCACGGCCCCCATCACCGAGATCCGACGGCACGACGTGGTGCTGGCCGACGGACACACGCAACCTCTCGACGCGCTGATCTACTGCACGGGCTTCACGGTCGATCGGCCCCTGGGCTCCATGAAGGTCTATGGTCGGGGCGGCCGGGAGCTCAGCGCCTGGTGGGGCCCACGACCCCGAGCCTACCTCGGGCTGAGCGTGCCCCACTTCCCCAATGCATTCATGTTGCTGGGGCCCAACTCGGGGTTGGGACACAACTCGGTCTTGTTGATGCTCGAGGCCCAGCTCGAACATACGCTGCGGGCGATAGATCACGTGCTCCAGCGGCCCGAGGTCTGCACGATCGAGGCAGAGCCCGCCGCGCTCGAGCGCTTCGTGGACGAGATCGACGACGAACATGCCGGTCGTGTGTGGCAGTCGGGCTGCCAAAGCTGGTACCTAGGCGCCAACGGGGCCAACTACACGCTGTGGCCGGGATCCACCGTGTCCTATATCGTCCGCACGCGACGCTTCGATCCACGCGCCTATCGCGAGCAGCGGTACGGGGAGATCCCGGCAGCCCGACCGTTGGTGACCGCCGCGAACGGTCGAGGGTAGTGAGCCGGGGACCGTGATCCGCGGACCGTGACCCGCGGACCGAGCCCGAGCGTGAGCAAAAGACGCGCGGTCCGGTCTCCGCGGCACCGAGGCTCCCTGGGATGGCTCCCTGGGATGGCTCGCCGGGCGGGAGCGTGCCGCACGGCTTGGATCTGCAAGTCCCGTCAGGGCCCCGTCGGCACCGACACCGTCGACGGACCCAAGGCCAACGCCCACGGAGATCCCCGTCTCGAGATCAAGTCTGCATGGACCGAGCGCGCGGCAAGTCGCCCACCGAGCGCAACCATAGGGACCCCGGCCCCCGGATGGGCTCCGCCCCCCACGAGGTACAGGCCCGACAAGCTCGTCCGGGCTCCGGGCCGGGCAAACGCGCTCCTAAAGCCGTGGGTGGCCGGGCCGTACAAGGCGCCCCCCGTTGCCGGGAACATGCGGGCGAAGTCTCGGGGCGTGGTGCAGATCGTCAAAGAGGGCTCGGCCTCTACGGTCAGCCCGCACCGAGCCATCTGCTGTAGGCAGCGCTCCTTGACCCGGTCGGCCTGGGGGTCGAACGACGGGTCATCGCCGCGCGCGGGCGCATTGACGGCGCAAAACAGGCGCTGAGGCGCGGGGTCGAGGGCGGGGTCGAGCGAGCCGGGGTCTCGATCTTGCGCGCACAGATAGACGGTGGGCTGGACGGGCACCCGACCCGAGCGCAGCTGCTCGAACTCGGCCGGGTAGCGGTCGGAGAACAGCACATTGTGATAGGCGAGCGGGAAATCGCGTACGCGCCCGACCATCGACCAGGTGATGGCGGACAGCGAGCGCGTCGAAGGGCTCGGCTCGACGGCACGACCCAGCCCCTGGCCCATCAGCCCGGCCACGATGGCTTCGGGGGCCGCATTGATGACCACCACCCGGGATCGGAGCGTCTGCCCGTCGGCCAGCCGAACGCCGGCGGCCCGCCCTCCCTCGACCAGCACCTCGCGTACCTCGGTCCCCAGGCGGATCTCCCCACCTCGACGGCGGAGCAGCGAGGCCATGGCGTGCGCGAGCTGGGTCATCCCGCCCTGCACGGTCCAGGCCCCCTGCCGCTCCACATGGGCGATGAGGTTGAGCGTGGCCGGGGCCTTGAACGGCGAGGAGCCATAGTAGGTGGCGTAGCGGCCAAAGAGCTGCCGGAGCCTTGGATGGCGGAAGAAGCTGCGCAGCGCCTTCCACATGCTGCGATGCCAGTCGACCACCGCCATGCGCCGCATCTGCGACAGGCTCAGCTGCCGGGTCATGGCCATCAGGCCGCTGACGTCGCCCTCGATGAAGGGCCCCCGTACCGTCTCGTAGATCGTGCGGGTGTGCGCGCAAAAGCGGCGAAAGCCCTCCGCTTCCCGCCGGCCGAAGACGTCGGCGATGGCCTTGGCGCTGCGCTCGGGATCGTCGAATAGATCCAGCCGCGTCCCGTCCCGCCACGCGTGCCGGGCCAGCACCCGGAGCGACCGCAAGTCGACGGCCTCGTCGAGCCGAGCCCCGGCGCGCTCGAACAGATCGTCGAACACCTCACGCATCGTCAGCCCGGTCGGACCCGAGTCGATCGCATGCCCGTCGACCTCGATCGTACGCATCTTGCCGCCGACTACCGGGGCCTTTTCCACCACTGTAACCCCGTAGCCCCGCGCGACCAGCTCGATCGCGGCGCTCAGGCCTCCGATCCCCGCCCCTACGACTATGATGTCCTGCGTTGTCGTCATCTTTGCTCGCCGTAGTAGAAGAGACGCTGGTCAGCGGGCCACCGCTGCGTCGTGGCCGTCGCGCGCTCGCCGAGCCGCCCGCTTGACCGCCGAATTGAGGCGAAACCGACGGAAGAAATTCAGTCGATCGACCAAGAGCTTGCCCGCGAAGTGGTCCATCTCGTGCTGGAGGCAGACGGCATTCATCCCCTCGAGGTCGCTTTGGAAGATATGGCCCCGCCGGTCCTGGGCTCGAACTCGCACCCGAGTGGCCCGCCATACGTTGGTCACGACACCGGGCACGGACAGGCAGCTCTCCTCTACCAAACCGGGGTCCGCATCGGCGATGATCTCTGGGTTCACATAGACCTGCGGCGCCGACGCATTCCCCGACAGGTCCATCACCAGGATCTCTAGCGGCACGCCCACCTGTGGAGCACAAAGGCCGATGGCGGCCTTGGCGTGAAGGGTCTGGACCAGATCATCGATGAGGCGATCGAGGCCCTCGTCGAACCGGGTCACGGGCCGCGCAGGCAACCGCAGCCGGGTGTCGGGGTACTCGAGAATCTCCAGTTGCGCCATCAGCTTCTCCTCGTGCGATCTGTTCCTGTCACGCGTTCGTGCTCCCGACACGCACAGCACTCCCCGTGATCCGACCGCTCCGTCACGCGACCTCGCTCCGGGCGTCCACCGACATCGGCCCGACGCCGAGCGCCGCCGCGCGCGGGGAGGTGCTCTCGAGCCTTCGGAGACCCCGCCGGATCGACACCTTGCCGACGAGGGGCACGGTGATCGCGATCGTCGCCAGTAGCAGGGCGATCTCGAGGGAGTACACGGCGAAGTAGCCCGAGGCCACGTGACCTGCGCCCATCATCGCGTCGGCGATGTCGCGCAGCGTCCCGCTGAGCGCCATGGCCACGCCCGCCGCGGTCGCTTGCACGGCCCCCCAGGCGCCGATGGCGAGGCCGGCCATCGCCTTGGGCGCCCGGTTCATCGTCGCGGTCAGCGTAGCGTGACCAAACAACGCGCCGCCGAAGCCGATCAAGAAATTACCCACCAAGAACAGCCAGGACTGCCCCACAGGGGCGGCCACCATGACCAGCGCAAACGCAGGGATTCCGATGAGCGCACCGGTACGGGTGACGCGATAGACATCGTCGCCACGACCGAGGACGAAGGACGCGTACCCGAAGCCGACAAGACCTCCGAAGGCGAGCAGCGCGGTCAGCTTGGTCGTGGTGGCTACGGTCAGCAGCAACACCTGGCCGCCGAAGGGCTCGAGCAAGACGTCGGCCATCCCGAATGCCATCGTGCCGACGCCGACGATCAGCAGCCGGCGCACGGTGTGCGAACCTTCGCAGAAGCTCGCCCAGGACTCACCAAAGGTGGGATCTGCGACGGGGGCCGCCTGGCCTCGTAGCGGTCGCCGCATCTCCTGCTTCCATATCGCCACGGCGTTCAGCGCGACGGTCAGCACCGCCGCCCCCTGGATGACCTGCACGAGCCGAGCCGGGGAGAAGTTCTCCAGCGCCACCCCAAAGATCAACGCGCTGGCGATCGTGCCGACCAGCAGCATCACGTACATCAGACCCACCACCCGGGGGTGGGACTCGGGGGGCGTGAGATCGGTGGCGAGAGCCAGGCCGGCCGTCTGCACGGTATGGACACCGATTCCGACGAGCAAGAAGCATAGCGCGGCAGAGCTGTGACCAACCCACAGGGGAAGCGAATGAGACTCCCCCTTGCCCGCGAGCACGAGCAGCGCAAAGGGCATGATGGCGAACCCCCCGAACTGCGCCAGCGTCCCCTTCCAGATGAAGGGCACTCGGCGCCACCCCAGCGCACAGCGATGGGTGTCGGAGTTGAAGCCGACCAGCGCACGAAACGGGGCGAACACGAGCGGGAGCGCGAGCATGACGCCCACGAGGGTTGCCGAGACCCCCAGCTCGACGATGAGGACGCGGTTGAGCGTCCCCACCAGCAGCACCATCGCCATGCCGACGGAGACCTGGAACAGCGAGAGCCGAAGCAGGCGACGGAGCGGCAGATCCGGGGTGGCGACGTCGGCAAAGGGCATGAAGCGTGGGCCGAGGCGGACCCAGGCCGTGATCAGCTTGTTCCCCAGTCGAGCCATGGGAATCGAGCCTCAGTTCGCCGAGTCGTCGTCGTTCTTACGCTTGCTGAGGATACGCAGGCCGAATAGCGACGACAGCGGCGCCGGATTGCGCGACAGCAGCGGCAGCCCAAAGCTCGACGTCTTCTTCTTCGCCTTCGTGAGCGTCTTGAGGCCAAACATCGACGACAGCGGCGCCGCCTTGTTCGACAGCAGCGGCAGCCCGAAGCTCGACGTCTTCTTCTTCTCCTTCGTGAGCGTCTTGAGCCCCAGCAGCGACGACAGCGGCGTCCCCTTGCGGCTCAGCAGGCCCAGGCCCAAGAACGAAGAGAGCGACCAGTCGGAGCGGGCCAGCTGCGGATTGGGGCGTACGCTGGTGAGCACCGGGATCCCGAGCGCGTCCGAGAGCGGCGACGGGTCTCGAAGCTTCTGCGCAGGGAGCAGCTCGGCGCCGATGCCTCCGCAGCGCTCCATGATCTGGATCGCGATCATGGCCGTGCCCAACGGGGGCTGGACCCCGACGATCCAGTGACCCTCCTGAAGGCCCTTGATAATGGCGTTGACGTAGCTGCCCGGGATGAACCCGCCCCGGATCGCCGCTTTCACCACCTCGGCCTCCTTGCCCTCGGCAGGCTCGAGAAGGAGAACGGTGTCGTGAAAACCCATCTTGTGGAGCTCGCTCACGGCATCCCGTGCATTCTGCTCCGACTCAAACATTCGCGCGTCCGATGCCATTGTCGTTCTCCCGAGAAAGATCCGCCGATGATGAAGCTCAGCACTTCGATCGAAAAAAAAGAGGAAGGGGCCCCAGCTGGCTGGGCCGGAGCCCGCAAGACCGTTTAGACGGTCGTGGGCTCAGCCACCGCCGAAGAAAGCGGGGAACCAGTTCGTGTTGCTGAGCACCGAAAAGTGCACAACGAAGGAAGTGACCAGCACTCCTCCCAAGAACAACGGAAGTCCGACCGTTGGCTTGACGACACACCAGATTCTTCCCTGGTTCATGATCTACTCCTTTATTTGAGCCACGGTGTATAGAAGTACACCAGCAGGTGAGCGACACACGAGATCAAAAAGAATACTCGTGCACCATCGATGACGTGTTTGTGGAGTTCCTCGGACTCTCTTATCGTGAGGCCGGTTGGCCACACGCGGTCCGGGTCGTCGAGTTCTGGCATGGTTTGTCTCCTTGAATGGGCCGATGGTGGCCCTCTGCCTCCGCACTGAGCGCATTCGCCGCCCAATGAAGCCCTTGAGGAGGGGCCTCCTCGCATCCTATCGGTGGCCTATTTGACTGTCAAGCAAGGCTGACAACCAAAACCGTCACGGAAAATTGACGCTCGCATTGTTGCGATGACCGCGTGCGAGCCCGAGCCCATGGGCCCACTCTCCGTCGATCACGCCCGTATGCCATTTAAACGCGGTCGCGGCTCCAAAGGACACCGGCGGGCCCATGCGTCATGCTCATGGTGTGCGACTCCATCGCGTCGCGGGAAAGATCGGAGATCTGCCAGGGGATCCTCCGAGAACAGGGTTCTCAATCCCCATTCGAGGTCGAGCCCGTGCTCGAGCTCGCTGCGGGACTCACCACCGCGCGACGGCGCGCAAAAAACGCAAAAGGGGGGGGCACCCCTCGACGGGCTGAAGCTACAGATGCTTCCAGAAGACGACCTTGTCGGCCCCGGCGGCGTAGAACTCCCGGATCCGCGCTTCTTCGGTGTATCCGTTGTTGCGATAGAAGCTCCGGGTGCGCTCGAACTGCTCGGTGCCCATGGTCTCGATGAGCAGGACGCGCTCACCTCGCGCAGCGAGCCGCTCCTCGAGGTAGCGCAGCATCGCCGTGCCGATGCCCGTGCCTTGATGCTCGGGGCGCACGCCGAGCGCCAGCAGGTTCCAGGTGCCTTCGGTCATGCGCTCGGGCTCGCAAAACCCCAAGCAGAGCGGCACGCCGTCGCGCACGGCGGTGAACCAAAGGTCGGCCTTGGAGCGATCGAAGTAGCCGGCGATCATGTCGTCGAGCATGGAGGCCGGGAACAGCTCCGTCGCTTCTGCGATGGCCTTTAGAGCAGGTACGTCCTGTCGCTCTACGGGTCGAATGTGTAGATCGGTTGCCAATGGTCTGTTCGTTTCGCGGGTGTAGCGGATCGTCCGTGCGGCTCGCCGAGCGTCTGGTGCACGCCGGCATGCTCTGCTCAGCGGGCCGTGTGCATCGAGCCCGCCGACGAGGTGCTCGCGACGTCGTCGAGCAGCGACAACAACACCTCGCGGCGAATGGGCTTGTCGAGGCACACGTTCTCGACACCGTCGAGGAACTCGGCGACATCGGGATCGAACACGCCGCCGGTCATGAACACGATCCGCCGCTCGAGGCCGGGGCTGTGCTCGCGGATCGCCTGATAGACCCGCACCCCGCTGACCTCGGGCATCAGTAGATCGCACAGAATCACGTCGAAAGATTCTCGCTGACACAGATCGGTGGCCGCCCGGCCCCCTTCGGCGAGGACGACGTCGTGCCGGGCGCGTAGCTGTCGGCGTATCACCGCGCGGATCATGGGATCGTCATCGACCACGAGCACCCGCTGCCGTCTTTGCGACCCACGCTCCGTGGAGACGTGCGCGGCCGAACTCGGCGATTCGAGCGAAGGCGCGACCGTGCTCAGCGGCAGGGCGACGTGAAAGGTCGTCCCCGCAGGGCTCGACTCGACCAGCTCGATCGTCCCTCCGAGCGCCTCCACCAGGTTGTGGGTGACGAACAGGCCCAGGCCCGTCCCGATGTTGACCGGCTTGGTCGTGAAGAAGGGATCGAAGATCCGACTCCTCACCTCTTGGGGGATCCCGCTGCCCGTGTCCCGGATCTCGACGATGCCGTGCTGACCGCGAGCGAAGGTGCGAACGCCGATCACGTTGCGCTCGGCCTGCTCGGGACGCAGCGCCTGCGTGGCGTTGACCAAGAGGTTGAGGAAGATCTGTACCAGCCGCTGCTGATCGGCTCGAACCCGGGGCACCTCCCCATACTCGGTGACCAGACGAGCACGGTGTCGGATCTGATTGCCCGCCATCCGGGCCGCGACATCGAGCGCATGGTGGAGGTCGGCATCGTCCTTGTCGTTGGGCTCGGGGGGCTTCCCGAACGACCGGAGGTCGTTGACGATCGCGGCGATCCGGTGGGCTCCTTCGAGCGACGAGGTCAACGCCAGCTCGAGCTCGGCCTGAGCCTCGGCGTCGTGACGCAACAACAATTCCTTCAGCTCTCCGACCTGCTCGAGGGCGAGCTCGAGGTTGCCCACGATGTAGCCGAGCGGGTTGTTGATCTCGTGGGCCGCCCCCGCAGCGAGCGTACCGGCCACTGCCAGCCGGTCGGCAATGCGAAGCTGTGCTTCCCGCTGGAGATGGTACGCATATTCGGCAACGGCCCGCCCCACCATCCGCACCAGTTGCGCAATGTCGTCACCCTTTCGAACATATCCAAAAGGACGATATTCATTGATGATCTGGTGCGGATCCTTCAAGTTCTGATAGGCAGAATAGAAGATGATGGGAGTATAGGAAAATCGCGCTCGGATCCGTTCGTAGACGGCAAACCCGTCCTCACCGTGTAGCTTGATGTCGAGCAATACGGCGTGCACCGATGCGCTCATCTTCGCGAGCCCCTCGGCACCCGACGCACAAGTCACGAAGTCGTAGTCATCCTCGAATACCAGGCCAAGAGCGCTTCTGACCGACGGATCGTCGTCGACGAGCAGGACGGTCGGCGGTCGACGGGCAGAGCGAACGCTCGACGCGGCGACGGACCCCACCGGCGCTTTTACTCTCATGCTTCGCCATCATACTCGGGTCGATATCGACTGTCGAGCACTCGGGCTAAGCTCCGAACAGTTGAGGGAACGCCGTACGAACCTCGTCCTCTGCCATGTGTCCTCGCATGAGTCACCATCGCCAATTTCAGGGATCGATTGCGCATTTTCGCACCGAGCCAAGGAAGCGGTGGGTCATTTTTCCACACTGCCGGAACAACTTGTACCGAGCCTCGAAACCCGCGATTCTGAAGTAGCGGGTCGATTACCGACGAGGCGCCGACGGGCATGGACATGACGATAGATCTCGACGCTCTGGAGTTGCTCTGCAAGGGCCGAAACTCGTCCATCTACTACCAGGATGCCGGGCTGTTCGAGACTCCCGTCGTGGTCAAGGTGCTCGAGGCCCCGTACCCCAGCCCCGAGCAGATCGCTCAATTCGACAATGAGTACGAGCTAACCCGGGACTTCGCGGACCCCGGGCTACGCCGGGCCTATGCCTGCCGGCAGATCGCCGGCCGCCCGGCGCTCTTGCTCGAGTTCTTCGACGGCCAGCCGGCCAATCGGGTGTTCGGCCCGGGGACCCGACCGCTGGCCGATCTGCTCCGCGTGGCGATCGCCATCACGGCCGCACTCGAGACGATCCACCAGCAAGGCATCATCCACAAGGATCTCAACAGCAGCAACATCCTCGTCGACGATCAGACCCTCACGGTCAAGATCATCGACTTTGGGATCTCGACCCGAGTCGAGCTACGAGCGCCCCATCACGGCCACCTCGACGGATTCCAGGGGACCCTGCCCTACATCTCCCCGGAGCAGACCGGGCGCACGAACCGGGTCATCGACCGCGCAACGGACTTCTACTCGCTGGGGGTGACCTTCCACGAGCTACTGACTGGGCGCCTGCCGTTCGAGGCCGACGATCCCATGGAGCTCGTGCACTGTCACATCGCGATGCCGCCCCCTGCGGTGCACGAGCAGGCCCCGAACGTACCGCGGGTGCTCTCGGACATCGTGCAGCGGCTGCTGGCCAAGAACGCCGAGCACCGCTATCGGTCGGCCCATGGCCTACGGCGCGATCTCGAAGAGTGCCTGCACCGACTGGAGCGGGGTACCTCGATCCAGGACTCGACCCAGATAGAAGCCTTCGAGCTGGGCCAGCACGACTTCTCGTCGCGGCTGCAGATCCCCGCCAAGCTCTACGGTCGCGAGGCCGAGGTCACCGCGCTGCTCGACGCCCTCGGGGACGCCTGCGAGGGCCGGGTCGAGCTCGCGCTGATCGCCGGCGCCCCGGGGGTCGGCAAGTCGTCGCTGGTCCACGAGCTCTACGGGCCGGTCGTCGACAGGCGCGGCCTGTTGCTGTCGGGCAAGTGCGATCAGCTCCAGCGCAGCATCCCCTACCGCGGCCTCAGCCAAGCGTTCGGCGAGCTGGTGGACGCCTTGCTCACGCTGAGCGCCGGCGAGCTATTGCGGTGGAAGGCCGACATCGTCGCGGCGGTCGGAATCAACGGCCAGGTCCTGCTCGAGCTTACCCCGGCGCTCGAGCTGGTCATCGGTCCGCAGCCGCCGGTGCCCCCGCTGGGGGCCAGCGAGACGCAAAACCGCTTCAACTATGTCCTTGCCCGCTTCGTCCGCTCGATCTGCCGTCCCGACCACCCCATCGTCCTCTTCATCGACGATCTACAGTGGGCCGACTCGGCGCTGCTCGACCTGCTCGGGCTGCTGCTGCTCGACGAAGACAACGAGCACCTTCTGATCGTCGGTACCTATCGCGACAACGAGGTGGACCCGTCTCACCCCCTGGTGACCATGCTCGACCGGATATGCCGAGCCGGAGCCGCACCCCGCACGCTGACGCTGTCCAACCTCACGCTCAAAAGCGTCACGACCCTGGTCTCCGAGACGTTGCAATGCACCGCCGAGCGGGCCACCGAGCTCGCCACGCTCGTCCACGAAAAGACCCTGGGCAACGCGTTCTTCGTGGGCCAGTTCGTGCGCTCGCTGCACGACCAGCGCTGGCTCACCTTCGATTTCGACGCGCGCGCGTGGACGTGGGACATCGCGCAAGTCCGGGCCGAGAACATCACCGAGAACGTGGTCGAGCTGATGGCCGAAAAGGTGCGTCACCTGCCTGCGCAGACCCGCGAACTGCTGGAGCTGGCCGCGTGCGTGGGCAGCCGCTTCGACTTGCGAGCGCTGTCGATCATCGACGGGCGCGACCAGAGCGAGCTACTCCAGCACCTGTGGCTCGGCGTCGTCGAGGGGCTGATCCTCCCGCTCGACGAGAACTACCGCCTGGTGTCCACGACCACGGGCCCGAAGGCCCAGGCCGCTCCCCCGCGCGCTCGACCCAACGAGGAGACGACCTTCAAGTTCCTGCACGATCGAGTGGAGCAGGCCTGCTACTCGCTCGTTGTCGAAGATCGACGCAAGCAGGTGCACCTGAGGATCGGTCGTCAGCTGCTGCACGACGTCGAGGATCTCGCGACCGACGGACGGATCTTCGAGATCGCCGACCACCTGGACCGGGCCGCAGAGCTGGTGGAGGACCCCCAAGAACGCCTGGCGTTGGCTCGCCTCGACCTGCAGGCCGGCACACGAGCCAAGCGCTCCACCGCCTACCAGTCCGCACGGCGCTACCTCGTCGCGGGGACGAGCCTGCTGCCCGACGACGCGTGGGGCGAGCACTACGCGCTCGCCTATGCGCTCCACGAGCAACGGCTCGAGGTCGAGTACCTGCTCGGCGATTTCACGCGGGCCCGCGCGCTGTCCGAGTTGATGCTCGAGCGAGCCCGCACCAACGTCGATCGGGCCCGGATCCACAACCGCCTGCTGCTCCAGCGCAACATGGAAGGGGCCCACGAGGAGGCGATGGTCAGCATGTTCACCGGGCTCGATCTGCTCATCGGGTCCCCGAGGCGGGACGAACTGGGACCGGCGATCCAGCACGAACGGGCCGAGATCGAGGCGACCATCGCCGACCGTCCGATCTCGAGCCTCTTCGACGACCACGAGATGACCGATCCCGTACACCTGGTGAGCATGGAGTTGCTGGCCAATGGCAGCTCCACGGCCTACTTGGTCGACAAGAAGCTCATTGCCTGGGTGGGCGTACGGATGATCAACCTCTCGCTACGCCACGGGCGCGCCAAGTACACCGCGGTGGGCTGTGGGATCTACGGCACCTTGTTGTTGGGCGCATGGGGAAACTACGAAGCAGGGTACGAGTTCGGACGGCTGGGCCTGAAGTGTACCGAGACCGCGGAGGAGGCTCAGCGGTGCGTCGCCGGGTACATGGTCGCCACGAACCTGCTGTCGTGGCACGAGCCCATCCGAGCAGTCTACCCGATCCTCGATCGTAGCCACCAAGCCGGGCTCGACGCGGGAGAGCTCCCCTACATCGGGCACATCTTGTACAATAAGCTGCTGTTTCGGATCTTTGCCGGCGATCCGCTCGAGGCGATCGCCGACGAGCTCGAGCGCTCACTACACATCGCCCGAAAGACCCACCACCAAACAGCGACTCGATCGATCGAAGGCTTGTGTCACCTGTTGCACAACTTGCTCGGCCTCACCGAGCGCCGCGAGTCGTTCGATCTCCCCGACAAAGACGAGGCATCGTACCTCGCCGAGCAGCTCGAGCACAAGAACTTCTACTGCCTGTGCCCGTACCAGATCATCAAGTCGCAGATCATGTTCCTTTATGGCGACGCCGAGGCGGGACGGCGACACGCCCAACAAGCCCGAGAATATGTCCCGTTCATCACGGCCAAGCTAGCGAACGCGTACCTGAACTTCTACGACTCGCTAAACCTCCTGGCCCTGTGCGACCAGCCTGACGACCAGCCTGACGACCAGCCTGGCGACCAGCCTGACGACCAGCCTGGCGACCACTGTGACGACCGGGCGCGAACCGAGCGGCTGGCCCGCGTCGCCGAGAATCAGACCCAGATGAAGATCTGGGCCGACCACAGCGAGACCAACTTCCTCCACAAATACCTGCTGGTCGAAGCGGAGCGAGTCCGAGTCGCGGGCGGCGACGCCATGTCGCTCTATGACCAAGCTATCGAGCGGGCCGGCAAGCACGGGTTCGTGCACGAGCAAGCGCTGGCCAACGAGCTGGCCGCTCGCTACTGGCGCGGCAAGGCCAAAGCCGCGTTCGCCCGCATCCACCTTGCACGCGCCCACACGCTTTATGCTCGGTGGGGGGCAAAACACAAGCTGGAGCAACTCGAGCAGCGCTACGGACACCTGGCCGACGACGGGGTCACCACGTGGGCTGCCTTGTCGTCCGACTCGGTGACCAGCGACCGCTCGACCAACACGCTGCTGGACATCTCCTCGATCATGAAGGCGGTTCAGGCGATGTCGCAGGAGGTACAGCTCGCCTCGCTGCTCGACAAGATGCTGCGGATCGTGGGCCAGAACGCCGGCGCCGATCGGGTGGCCTTGGTGCAATCGGTCGACGAGCGCTTGGTCGTGCGTGCGCTTCGTGACCAGCGGCAAAGCGAGTCCACGAACCACGAGCCGATTCCAATCGAGCAAGGCAAGGTCCCCGTCACGGTCATCAACTATGTGGCGCGGACCGGCGAGCCGCTGGTGCTCAACGACGCCCTGTCCGACGGCGTCTACGGACGGGATCCCTACCTGGTGGCAGCTCGGCCCCTGTCGGTGCTGTGCTTTCCGGTGCTGCGCCACGGCGCACCCCACTGCATCCTCTACCTCGAGAACCACCTCGGCACCGACGCGTTCACGCCACAGCGGCTCGACGTGCTGAACATGTTGTCCTCGCAGATCGCGATCTCGCTGGAGAACGCCGATCTGTACGACCATCTCGAACAAAAGGTGAGGCAGCGGACCGAGCAGCTCGAGCGCGCCCACCAGACGATCGTCACGCTGGAGAAGCAAGCGGTAGAGCAGCAGATGGCGGGGGGCTTTGCTCACGAGATGCGCAACGCGATCTCGGCGGCCGACGCCGTCCTCGCGTCGATGCACGTCGGCGGCGAGAGCATCGCGACCCGATCGCTGCGCCGGCTCGAGCGGGTCGCAGACGCGCTGGCCCCGGAGCTGTCGGAGGCCACGCGTACGCTGCTCGACGATCACCTCGCGCGCGCCCAGATCGAGACGGGCAAGCTCGAGCGTGCGCTCCAGATCGCATCGGGCGCCACTAACCGAGCGCTCGACGTGACCCGACAGATCCTCGAGTACTCGCACCTCGGCCGGCAAGAGCCGGGCGACAGCCTGGTCTCGTTGCGCGCCGTGCTCGACGAGATCCTCGACGAACTCACCGAAGACTTCTCCGAGCACGCCATCACGGTCGGGCTGCACTGCCCCGCCGACGCGGAGGTCATTGCCCTCCCTTCACACCTGCACTCGATCCTGAAGAATACGGTAGACAACGCGCGCGACGCTCTGCTCGATCGCCCGGTCGACGACGCTCCGCGAACACTGGAGATCTCGGTCGCCCCGGTGGACGAGCACCTGGAGATCATGCTCCGCGACAACGGCAGCGGGATCTCGAGCGAGCACCACCCCCGGCTGTTCCAGCCTTTTTTCACCACCAAGCCGACCACCGGCACGGGCCTGGGGCTGAGCCTGGTCTCCAAGCTCCTGTCCCTGTACGGAGGCACGATCGACCTCGAGAGCGAAGCCGGCAAAGGAACGACGTGTCGGATCCAGCTGCCGCGAGCGCCTCACCGCTGACCGAGCACGCCACTGCTCGTATCCAAAGTGTGGATCGTCTGCGCATGGATCGTCTGCGCATGGATCGTTCGGGCCACTCGGACCCGTACGCTCCTTTGACCGGTGTGCGATCCATCCCCTAGCATGCTCGTCGCCATGGCAAGCGAGACGGCCGGCCACCTCATCAAGATCGCCTGGGGATACCTATACTCCGCGGCACTCGGCTCGGTCGCCGAACTCGGGGTCGCCGACCACCTCGAGCACGGTCCGGCGAACGTCACCGCCCTTGCCGAGCGGCTGGGGGTGAGTGCCCAACCGCTCTACCGCGCGCTCCGCTTGCTCGCGACCGCCGGCATCTTCGCCGAGGACGCCGAGGGTCGCTTCAGCCTCACCCCCGCCGCCGATCTGCTGCGCACCGACGCGCCCGGCTCCATGCGCGATGCCGTACGGATGCTCACCCACACGTCGTTCTGGGCGCCGGCCGGCCAGCTCTCCACGACGATCCGCCGCGGGCAGACCCCCTTCGCGGAGATCTTTGGCGCCTCCTTCTTCGACTACTTCGCCCAAAACCCCGAGCTCGGGCCGATCTTCCACCGAGGCATGGCGAGCTTCTCCGACACCGAGAATGCACCGATCGCCAGCGCCTACGACTTCAGC
The DNA here is from genome assembly GCA_039194325.1 of Myxococcota bacterium. Classification (GTDB taxonomy): domain Bacteria; phylum Myxococcota_A; class Polyangia; order Nannocystales; family Nannocystaceae; genus Paraliomyxa. Next base: position 11,010 of record JBCCWC010000073.1, on the reverse strand, counting down.
CGCTTCGAGCGGATCGTCGACGTCGGCGGAGGGCACGGCGGCTTCCTCATCGAGGTACTCGGCGCGACCCCGTCGGCCCACGGCGTGCTCTTCGATGCCGAGCACGTGCTGTCCGAGGCCCGGGTCGACGCGGCCGGGCTGTCGGCTCGCTGTGAGCGGGTGGCCGGCGACTTCTTCGAGTCGGTCCCCGAGGGGGACTGTCTGGTGCTCAAGCGGATCCTGCACGACTGGACCGACGAGACGGCCACCGAGATCCTCCGCGTCTGTCGTCGCGCCCTGAGGCCCGGGGGCCGCGTGCTCGTGATCGACGCGGTCATCCCCCCCGGCAACGAGCCGCACGTGGGCAAGGAGCTCGACGTGCTGATGATGGTCTCCCTGCCCGGTCGCGAACGCACCGAGCCGCAGTTCGAGCAGCTGCTCGCCACCGCCGACCTGAAGCTCGAGCGGGTCGTGCAGACCCCCGCGGTGCTCAGCATCGTCGAGGCGGTCGGGGTCTAGCGCCGGGTCGAAGGCTCACGTCGTCGAGTCGTCCACCGGCCGGATCAATCGTGCGAGAGCCCATCCAGCGCAGGATTGGGGTCTTCCTCGGAGATGCCCTCGTGGAGCGGATAGACGTGGACCAGGTAGAGGTACAAGAACGCGATCGAAACGACCCAGATCACCAGGCCTAGGGCACTGGAGCGAAGCCGAATCGACTGCAGCGACAGCTCGATCTCATGCGCGCGGTGAAGAGACGGTTCATCGTCGCCGCCAAGGTCCGCGCCCGGGTCCCGAGCGTCCGAACGCGACGGGGCCCGGGCTTCGTCACGAGCGCCCGAGGTCTCCTCCCCCTCGACGTCCAAGTCGGCTTCGTGCTTCGGCTTGAGGCCATCTCCAGGCCCCTCGGGGAGTGCCTGGGCTTCGGCCCCAGCGCGCTCTCCTCGCCGCGCTGGGCTCCCCACCGCGCGGAGCACCTCGCTCCCCAACGACCGACGGAACTGAATGCCGGCGAATATGAAGCCCAAGCACACGATGCTCACGACCATGATGAAGATCAAGACCGAAGCCGTGTGGTGCCACTGGAAGGCAATGCTGCGGCGTTGCAGCGCCGCGACCTGATACTGCGCTTCGGCCTCGAGCAATCGACACGACCAGTATTCTTCGGCGAGATCGAAAGTATCGAGCCGCGCCGGGGGGCCCGCGGCCTCTTGCATGGCCTGGAGCAATGCAGGATCCAAACCGGCGTCGAGCACCGGATCGTCGAGGGGCTCGTCGACCGGGGGCCGGTTCTTCGCGTCATCGCGGATCTTGTCGAGACGACACAAAGAATCCGGCTCGGGAGATGGAGAACGGCAGGCCAATTGCAGACAGCAGAGCAATAGACCAATTCCGGTTGTTCGTCGCATCCTCATTCTCGAGCCCGTAGGTTCCGAAGGACTCGCCATCGATACCGATAGAGCTTCTTCCCGGACATCCGGCCCTGGAGTCGACGTTCGTACGCCAGGTACTCTTGGCGGGTGTTGGACCCCCTCTCCAGGATGTCCGCAAGCAGCAGTTCGGCTCGACGCTCCCACCATGCGGTGGAGCCCGGCTCGAGATGCTCGAGGGTATAGTCGGACCCGCCACAGACTTCGACGAAGATGAAGCACTCGCCACAATCAAGGGGGGGTTCGTCACAGAGTCCGCATGCACACCGGACCCGCCGCTGATCTTCGGGCGTAGTGATCGTCAACTGAGCCTGGCAGATCAGACAGTCGGTCGAGATCTCCTCGAGCTCCCCACGTGGCATCCAGGGTGGAATCGGCTTTGGGTCCGTCTGCGCGGACTTGGTCGATGGAGCGGAGGGCGGCACCGTCGTATCCGCCCCTCTCCGGCTCGGCGGAGTACATCCGTCATCGACAAACCCAAGAGCAAGTCCTCCGACGACGATCAGCGGAAGACTCGGGCTCCCCACCCGCCGATTGCGTCACGATGCGCCGACCCTGTCAAGGCACCCGACGAGAATCCACTCCACGGCAACCGACCGCGAGCTCGACCGCGCCCGCGGCCTCAAGCGCCATGGCCGGATCACGACCCTGGAATCGCGACCACGCCCCCGATCGGCGGCAGCACGAAGGGCTCGAACCGACCGCCCCTCCATGTCACCCAGCGAAACAGCGGGTCGTCCAGAGGTTCATCGAAGGCGATCCGCACCACGGTCGGTCGACCCTGGGCCACCCCCGCGATCCCCACCCGCCAGCCGTCTAGCGCCACCGCGTTCCCGACCGCCAAGGGCCGACCCCGTCCGCGCGCAATCGTGGTGAAGGGATCGCTCAGGTATCCCCCCACCGGCTGCAGCACGAGGGTGTGGGCGTCGGGTCGCTGCACGACCACCGGCCCGAAGGTCGAGCCGAGCACCCGCAGGCGCCGGGGTAGCGCGTGCTCGGAGCCCCATCGCCAAAGCCATAGCGTAGAGCTGACAAAGGTGGGCGGCGAGTTGACGATGACCAGCTCCTGCGTCGTGAGGGCCGGATCATCGGGCAGGCTGCGGACTGCCTCTCGCTGCGGTCGCTCGATCCGTTCGTCGAGGCTGGCGACACGCCCGGGCAGCAACCACGCAGCCCGCCCCAGGTGCCACCCGACCAGCGGAATGCTCAGCAGCACGGCGAACCCCCGGGACCACCGCGGCTCCCCCGAAGACGCCGCGCCGGCACCGGCGGCGACGGCGACGACCCCCGCCACGATCGCGCTACCTCCCACTCCAACGAGCAATAGGAGGCGATCGCCAGGAACGGCGGTGGTCGCCGGCACAAGAGCCAACAACCCCCCGAGTAGGCAGACCCCGAGCCCTCGGTCACGACGCAGTCCAAAGGCCAGCACGAGCCCTAGCCCGCTCAACGCCACCCACCACCACCATCGCATGCCCCCAAGCACGGACTCCTCCGACCATGTCTCGGCGGGCGGCCCCCCCAGCTGCGCGAGGAGCAGCGCGACCGCCCGCTCGGGCAATGCAGCCCAAAAGACCCCCGGCTCCCGCACCGGATCGAGATAGACCCCCGAGCCCTCGGCCCCATACCCGAGCGCGTCGTAAAGGACGCGCCACAGCAGCATGACGAGCAGATAGGGCCAAAGCGCCCCCAGTCCTCGCGCCGTCCGACGACGCCACGGCTCGTCCCCGGGCTCGAGCAGCAGGGCGTGGGCCAACAGATAGCCTAGCCCCGCCACCGAGGCCTCGCCGGCCAGCAGCGCCAACCCCCAAAGCGCCGGCCCCAACCAGACGCCGGGTCGCCAATCGTCGCGCCGAGCCCTGTCGTGCACCCACAAGGTGCAGACCACGAGCGTCGCCCCAATAAGCGCGTTGCGCTGGGCGATCCAACCAACCGGCGTTCCGTGAGCATCGTCGACCGCAAACACCAGCGTGGCCAACCCGGCCACCCAGCAAGGACCCAACCAGCGCCGCATCACAGCGCCCACGGCCAGCACCAGCGCGGCATACCAGGCCAGGCTGTGCGCATGCATCAACGCGGGCACATCGGGCCACAGCACGTAGTCGAGGTAGTGGGTCGCGGCCGAGAGCGGTCGAAAGAAGCGGACCCGCAGATCAGGTGCGGTCCACCAGGGCGCGAAGCCATGGTTCATCCGCGCTCGCGTGAGCGCCTCGTCACCCTCGGCGGCGACGTACAGATCCCACCATGCCCCCGAGCCCCCGCCCGCCAAGTGCTCCTGCACCACGAAGCGATGCAGGTGATCGTCGAGCACGAGCCCCGAGCCCAGAGCCGTCGACGCCAACAGCACCCCCAGCACGGCGGCCACCCACGGCCAGCGTGGATGGGCGAGCACCTCGGCCGCGCGCTGCGAGGGGCGCATAGCAGCGCGCAGTCTACACGGAGCAAGACGCTCCACTCCACGCGCCGACCAATGCCGACCAATACCTACAGCTCCGCTCTACGTCGAGCACCCCGCGGCCCGCGAGACGTTGGCCTACGCCGATCACGCCGAGCGCCAAGTCACCTGCCGGCTGTGCGCCGAGCCGCGGCGGTCAGTCGAGCGCGGCAATGATCCCGTGGGTCTGCGATCGCTCGATGTCGTCGAGGAGCACGGCCTGGATCATGTCCTCCGTCTCATCGGAGCGGTGCAAGAACTCGACCCCCAGGTAGAGCTCGCCGTCATCGTGGACCCCCCGACGCGCCACGCGAGCCATGACGCGGATCTTCGGGTGCTCGGCGATCTGCAGGTCGACCTCGACGAGGGTCTCCAGCGGAAGCTGGACCCCCTGGGTCAGCAGAGCCCCGCACACCGAGAGATTGCGAACCTCGTAACGACCGCATCCATTGCGGGTCCGAACGACGGCATCGACACGACGGAGCGTCCGCGGATAGCGGCGTCGCTCCTGCGCGCTGATACTGGGCAATGGCGCCTCACCTACGACTTGCGTCTCCATTTGCGTCTCCTACGATGTCAACTTTCCCTGTCTCTTTCCGAAAACATGGATGAGTGACCGAGTCGGTCACACCGCGACGCGACGTCCAACCTGCGAGCCCACCAACCGACCAATCAAGGAGTCTCGTGCCCAAAGCTCTGACTACGAGAGTTCCCGCCATGAGGGGTCTCGTATTGGTTCCGAACGACCGTGGTGAAGATTCCTTCCTACTCCGCCATGCGACAGCTTTTTCCATTGTACGGCAAACACCCGAAGGTGGGGTTGTTTTTTTTGCGACCCCGCCGAGAAAAACCGAAGCGTGCTCGTCCGAGCGACGACTCGATCCCCGATGCACATCGCTTGCCCTCGCACCCACGACATCGAACGGCCTACCGCACGGACGAAACAGCTCTGGTCGGGGTCATGGTCCGATCGAACCGGGTCCCCTCGCTCCTCGGGCTCAGCCTGACCACGCTCCATGCCCACGGCGATGGCCGGGCCGAAACGATGGTTTCGACCAACCGGTCACCTCCTCGACGACCGGCGACCGTGGTCCATCGGACACGACCGAGTGCAGCCGAGGCCTCGATCGATCCGACGAGGACGGCCGCGGATGGGGGCCATCGGCACCACCCTCGACACCACCCTCGACATGGCGAGGGTCGACGTGGATCTCTTCGACACGGTCCCTGATCCGATCTGATCTGCATCCTCCAGGCCAATGACCGAGTGGTCATCGACTTCCTTCAGCGCGAGAAGTCACGAGGACTGGCGTCCCGATGCGGACCAGTTCCCGCAACCGCGATCGACTCACCGTCGGACGAGAGGCCCGCCGTGCGCGATGTGCTCGCTCGAAGATCTACAAGAGGTTTTCGGTCACCATGTGCCAGTAGTGGCGCCCCAGCGAGGTCAGGCGGCACGACTTGCCCTCCATGGCCGCAAAGTACATGTGCCGAGTTCCCACGGGCTCGACCAGCTTGGCGCCTCGACAGGTCTGGAGCTTGGCGAAGATCGCCTCGTGCTCGGCATGCCGGGGCATCGCCTTGGGCTCGTAGGACGGATCGAGCGCGAGCTCGTCGCTCGGGCGAGGAAACCACCGAACGAGCGCGCGTAGGATCTCCATGGGGACCGCCGGCGCACAGCAACGCAACGGAGCGAGGTGGGAGAGGTGAACCTTGAGCTGGGGCCGCTGATCCCAGGCGCCCAGGGACTCGGCGATGTAGGCATAGGCACTGGCGACCGTCACGAGCCCTCGCACGTCGGCCGCCCCTCCGTCGAGCGCCTCACACAGCAGGGAGGTGAAAAGGCCCCCCCGCTCGCCTTCGGTGGCCTCCTGCTCGGGGCGGCTGGCGGTGAGTACCGAGACGCCCTCGGCCAGGACCGCCTCGTCCTCTCCGTGCTGCCCGAAGGCTCCCGAGCCGCAGCAATCGAGCACGATGAGCACGTCGTCGACCTCCGAGTCGTTGGCACGACGGAGGATCTCGCTCATGCGTACGCAGCTGTGAGGGCCGGTGTAGTCCTGGGTGAGCAGCAAGCCCCCCAGATCGCTCACCGAGCCATGGCCTGCGAAATAGAACACCGCCCGATCCGCGCCCGGGGCGAGCAGCTCGTCGATGCGGTTCATCAGGGTCGCATGGGTGACTCGATCGCGATCCGAGGTCATGGTGTCGCAGTGGAAGTTCGGGGATCCATCTTCGTGCTTGGACAAGCGCGCGTGAACCTGCTGGGCGTCGTGCACGCTGCCGTAGAGTGGTCGCACCGGGTCGGGATAGTCGTCGATGCCGACGATGAGGGCTCGCTTGATCGTGTCGGAGCCCACACCGCAAGGGCGGGTCGACGGCTCGAGGGTCGCTGACCGTACACGCTCCACCCGACGATACGGCCCCGGTCCGCGTCGCGAACGCGTGACGGACGGAGCATGGCGTAAGGACGGAGCACCGATGACGGCGGTGGTCCTGGCGTCGTCCAACGCTCCTACATCGCCCGACGCTCCGGTCGAGGACACGGTCCGGGCCGGAGGATGAAGATGAAACGGGATGTGCTCGATCGAAAGCCGCGCGACCCGACTGGCCATCGCCGCCTGGTAGGCCCCCCGTACGCGCTCGGACGACCGCTCGGACTCGCCCGTGGCCCAGGCGGTGACGGGCACGCGCCGATTGGACATGATGACCGCAAAGGAGGCCTGGCGGGGTCCATCGGCCACAACGTCACCGGGCCAGTCCAACGCCGTGCCCCGTAGTGCCGCCAGCGCGGGGCTCCCCACTATGGTGGTCGCCCCCTCGGCCAGCTCGAGGCCCTCGGGATCATGAGCGCTCCACAGGGTCACGGATCGATCGACCCCTACCAGCAGCACCGACGCATGGATCGTGCCGACCTTGCTGGTCAACCGCAGGTAGACGCGATCGCCCGCTTGAAGGTGCACTCCGCGGCGCTCGAGCGGCCGGCGCTCGCCCTCGCGGACGACCCCCCACTCGATCTCATAGGACGAGGGATCGAGCCGATGCTCGCCACCGCCTTCGATGGCGAGGGCCCGCAGGGCCGAGCCTCGCGCTACCCGCTGGACCGCATCGGCGATCTCGGCCCAGGGGGGAGGGCCGTCGGCTTCGAGCACCCACGCCTCGCGCAGCGCCACGCCCTGCGCAGGGTCGACGAGCGTCAGCCCTCGGCCTTCGGTCGCGATCTCGAAGTCCACGACACCGCGCTCGCCGGCATCGAGCACGGCGAGGCCGGGAACCGCCTGCAGGCGCTCGGACAGCTCAGCCGCCCACGGGCTACCTCCCAGGCGACAGCGCACATGGGCGGGACCCCCCGCGATCGGCACGGCCAGCAGGCCCGAGCGCAGGCCCTCGGTCCGGCCCTGCTCGAGTCTGAGCTCGGACTCGTGCTCGCGGACTCGAATGACTCGGAGGATCGTCGCCTCGTGCTCCTGGTCGTCGGGAACAAGCCCGAGGATCCGATAGCGATCCCCGCCGCGAACCCCCACCCCGAGCCCACCGTCGAGCCAAAACGCTGGTCCGCGTCGTCGTAGGGTCAACGCCCCCGGTCGTGGCCGCTCCTCGACCTGGAAGACCAGCCGATGTCGGGGCCCGCTGACCTGCGGGCGCTGAAACCCGTAGCGGGGAGGGATCGCGGCGACGACGGTGCGAATGAGCGCGTCCCAGGTCATCCCCTCGATCCCCTCTCGCTCTACGATCTCGAGCAGGGCATCGGTGAACACGCTGGCGGGGCGGCCGTCCTTGCCCCGATAGACATAGGATTCCTCGTCGGGCTCGCTCGCCGCGACGAGCACGACATCGGGGTTGCGAAGCTCGTGCTGCCGGTCGACGTCGTAGCCCTCGGCGCGAAGCCACTCGACCAGCCTCTGCATGCTGGCACTGACCCGGCGGCTCCAGGTCTCCACCCTTCGCTTGGGGCGACAGTCGGATCCCCGAGATGACAAAAGAGCCCCGTGCTCCCAAGGCTCCGGCCCGAGGCTCCGCACCATGCCCGAGGAAAAGCAGCAATCGAGGATGACCGTCACGTTGTCGGTCTTCGCGGTCAGCCGAGCGATCCATAGCGTCAGCTCGATCCGATAGATCCCACGAAACAGATCCCCCTGGTCGTGGTCGATGGGCACCAGGAATTGGTCGAAGCGCGGCGCGACCAGGCGACCGAGTGCCCAAGGCTCGGTGTCGGGGAGATAAATACGACCCCCGTGACCCGAGTAATAGATGACCACCGCATCGCCAGGCTCGGTGCGGTCGACGAGCGAACCGAGCGCGGCGAGGATGGCGTCACGCGTGGCATCTTGCAGCAAGACCGTGGTGTCTTGCGCAAAGCCCACGGTGGCGAGCCAGGCCCTCACCCGCTCCACGTCATGGGGAACTGCCGCGAGATCGTTGCGACAACCGATGATGAGCGCGCGATGAGTCATGGGCTTGGGCTGGCTTCGCATTAGGTTCGGCCAAAGAAGGGTTCAGCAAGACGAGCGTGAGCAAGAAGGGCTCAGCTCGCGACGCCTATGTCTGTGTCAGGGTCCGGCTCGGTCATGTCGACCCGCTGGGGCTTGCCCATGAATCGGATGAGCACCACTCCTTCTCCGCTGACGGAATCTCCATTGGAGTCGGTGGCGACCACCTCGATGATGAGATCTACCAAAGATGTGCATTCCGAGGAGCGAAGCAGATTCTGCTCGTTGACCCAAGTCTCGCCGTCGACCACCGTCTCATCGGGCAATCGGCGGAGCTCGTTGACCTGGAGGGAATAAGTCCTCCCTTCATATTCGATATACTCGGGGAGTTCGAAGACTGCTGCATCGAGCGTATCTTCCCCGAGCACCAACTCGGCGCCGTCGCCCGACGAGAGACTCACCTCGTTCATGGACAAGTGAAGGGATCTATTACCGCCGACCTCGACGACCTTACATTGAATGTGATGGGTGCTCATTGTTCTTCGTACTTTCGTGTTCGTCTATCTACCGATCATTCCGTATCTATCAATCGCAATCGGATTCACCGTGAACAGTGTGCCTCGACCCAGCGCCGAAGGGGTTGATCGACCTCCGTCTCACGGATCCTTCCACCAACATCGAGGAAGGACTTGGCGTACCCGCAAGCCCGTCGCGAATCGCCCTGCCGGTCGAGCAAGCGTGCTTCCATCAAGACCAAGAGGACCAACGGGGGCTCGTCGGGGAGGATGGCGAGCCAGCTTTGCGCACCTTCGGTGGCCTGCCTCGCTTCCTCGGCCGCATGCGGGTCTCCCCGGAGCATCAAGCCCCACCAGGCGAGGGCGAGATTGGTGTAGCTCGCCACCAATTGCCGCGCCTCGATGGCCGTGTGCGGTCGTGTCCTCGATGCAAACGCAAGCTCATCGATGGCATGCTGATGCAGCTCCACGGCCTCAGCCAATCGTTCTAGATCGGTTTCGACTACACCCAGCAGGTCGTAGGCCTCAGCGATCGCCAGCGGCGTGCCTTCACGGCGTTCCGCTCGGAGGCGGATCTCCAGGTTGGCCAATGCGTGCTCACGAGCCTTGGTGAACCGGTCCAGCTTGCGCAGGGACTCGGCCATCGCCCGATGAGTTGCTCCGATTCGCGGGTTGTCCGGACCGTGGTGTAGGCTGAGAATCTGGTGTGCCTTCTCGTAGTGGTCGATCGCGCGCTCGTACCGACCAAACATGGACAGAGCCACACCGAGATTGAACTCGTATTCGGCGCTCGCAGGATGATCGCCATTGCCGACCGTGTCGAGGAATTCCGCCCTCGCGAGCTCGAACGCAGCGATGACCTCATCGGGTGCTCGCGTCCCACATGTGGCCAGTGCACTGGCTAGATTGAGACGAGCGGCCGCCACCAGCCGCGAGAGAAACTCGACAGACTCCCCATCCGCGGATCGCTTGCTGACTTGCGCTTCTCGAAGCTCCAAGACAGCCTCGAAATCCACCCGTGCTTGCTCGCATCGACGCTCGAGGTAGAGTGCGACACCTCCCTGCTTTTCCAGTAGCCTCGCCCGGCGCAGGGTCATGTCCCGCATCACGGGCCGCTCGAGCATCTGCCGGGCCCTCCTTAGCGAGCGCCGGGCGTCCTCGGGCCGCCCACTGTTCCGCACTTCGACCTCGGCTCGCCTAAGCTCGGCATCGATGATCAGGACGTCGTCATGACACGCCACCGCCCGAGCCGCCGCCTCGTCGAGCCGAGTCCGCGCCGTCTCGATGGCCCCCGACTGCTCTTCGATCCCGCCCAGCAGCACCAGCGCCCGGATCTGCGTCAGCTCGTCTTCGCCCTGTGCGGCGAGCTTCAGACTCCGTTCGGCCCTTGCTCGCGCCTCGTCGAGCTTTCCATACCGAAACCACCCACGCGCCTCGGCGAGCAACCTCGGCGCTTCGGAATCGGGACTCGGCCCCTGGCAAGAGCTCGCCGGGCGCGACTCCAGGCAAAGCTCGAGATCCTCGCGAAGCGCGGAGAACATTGCCGTGGGCGGGGAATGGCTCCGGGCCAGGTCGAGCAGCTGCACCAGATCCGCCGCCGCCCGCCGGCGACAGGAATCGAGCCGTCCCTGGGGATCGTCTTCACAGGACGACTGCCAGCGCTCCACAAAAGCGTCCATCTCGGTGTCCCGCCAGCGCCCGAGCGCTGGATCTTCACTATCGGCATACCAACGCAGTCGATCATCGCGCACCGTATTCCAGTGCTCACGCAATCCCCGGGCCGGCAGGGTACAGCGCTGCTCCGGGTCGATGACGAACGCCGACTCGTCCTCGGGCAACCCCTGCCCCCCGTCGAGCCGTGGGAGCCACCAACTCATACCGAGGACCAGCCCCACGACCCCGGCGGCGAGGCCGAGGCCCCCGAGCACCGGCGACCAGCGAAACCGGCGATCGCGCTCCAGCGCGGTCAGCAGTGCCGTCATCGACGGGAAGCGATCCTGAGGCCACAAGCTCAGCCCCTGTTGCAGCACACGAAACAGCCACCGGGGGATCGCGGGCCGATCGGCGGGCGGAGACCGGAGCCGGCCGTCGTGCATCGCCATGAACAACGCCTCGGGGGTCTTCCCCGGGAAGGGCCGGTGGCCATAGAGGGCCTCGTAGAGGGCCACGCAAAAGCTGAACTGGTCGCTTTGCACCGTCGCCGGCTTGTTGGCAAGGACCTCGGGCGC
>JBCCWC010000072.1:0-58916 GCA_039194325.1 Myxococcota bacterium | reverse complement strand
TTGTAGAAGCTCTGGCCCTTGAGGGCGGCGGGCTTGCCCCCGATCTTGACCTTCTTGGAGCCCTTTTGAGGTCGCGTGAGAACGAGTTGGAGGGATAGGGGACGGGAACCGGCCCCGCCGGAGGTGAAGGGGGACTCATGCACACGCTGGGGAAGGACGCCACGACCTTGCCGTCGCCGGCTTTAGCGGCGATGGCCATCCCATTGGCATAGACGTTTTTTCCCATTGTTCGTCGGCAGGTAAGGGTAGCCGGAGGCTTTGGAGGGTACAAGGCCAGCCATCCAGCGATGATGGAACACACCGCAGCGTGCAGGTCTGGGCAACAACCCTCGGACAATCATCGAAGTTGGGCTAGCTCGATCCGCGCGTGTCCCAGGCGTGCCGGAGTCAGGTCAGGGTCTCGGAGCACGAGCATCGATTCCCGGTATCGATGCTCGCGAAAGTAGGCGTGGGCTAGCATGTCGATGGTCGAGCGGAGCCGACCGGTCTCACCGTGAACGGCGCGCTCGAAGATGGCCCAGGCGCGATGGGGGTCACCCGCCCAGCAGTAGGCTTCGATGAGCCCGTGCTGCGCGTCTTCAAGCAGTGGGGTTTCCCGCTCGTTGGGCGGCAATAGTTCGATGGCCTGTATGAACGCTTCGATACTCTGGTCGAAATCACGGTGTTGCTCCGGTCCGCCCGCTCGTCCTAGCTCGACGTGGCCCCACTCTAGCGGGGCTCCAGGAGGGCATCGGCGGGTCGGTGGTGGGCGCTCGGCCCGCCCGATCTTCGAACGCGCATCGCGGTCCATCGCTTTCACGCGCGGGCGGCTCGCGATCGCGGGCCACGACCACGGGCAGGCGCTGTGGGAATCGATCCTCGAGGGCGATCGGCATGCTCGAACTCTGCGGCGCTGGAGTCGTTGATGTGACAGCGGCCATCACCAACGCCACCGGTAAGCGACGCTCACCAGGTCACCGGGAAGTGACACCAGTCGGACACGGGCCCGGCGAGTCGAGCCGAGGACCAGCAGGCCCTGCAAAGCAGGTAACCGCACCAGGACCCCGGGTTTCACGAATTCTTCGACGATCGGTCCGACAAAAATAGTGCGTAATGATCCGTCGGCTGGGGGCAACAGTTCTATGGGGTGTCACTGAGAACCCGGAATCCGTCATTGAGTATGGTCAATCGTCGTCAGTCCCATCGTCTACGGCTGCTGGTGTGGGGAGCGGGAGCCCTTTTGTGGCTCGGCTCCAACCTCGCAGCGGCCCACCCCGGCAAGGGGAGTCACGAACATGCAGCACCAGCAAAGTCGCACCCGCAACCGGCGGATGATGTCGCACCGACCGATCAGGACGGATCCTCGAACGCGGATGAGGTGAGCACCAACCGTGCGGCGGCGGCGGAGGGCGCGGCGCCAGACGCGGCGCTCCTGGAGGCGGCGACCTCGGACGCCGCGCCCTCCGATGACGCGGCGGCGCCAGGCGTGGCGTCGCCGGAGCTGGCCACGGTTCCTACTGCGTCCGAGATCATCGCGCAGACCGGCGCCAACGCGGTGACTTGGGATCCTCCGCTGACGCAGCGCTACATGAGCCCGGAGGGGATCGAGGATCCCTTCCCCGACCAGATCCGCCGCGCACGTCCTCGCGACGCGGCGATCTTGCTTGGGCTCGGGGCGGGGTTCGCTGTGGCCAGCGCCATCACGGCCCGGCTGACCCTGCTCCCCGATTGCGAGGACCAGAGCGATCTGACCACCTGCGCGATCCCCAACGAGGCGGAGATCGGCCTGCGCTCGGGTCGGCTCGTGGGCACGATCGGCTTCACCGTGGGGGCGGCGGCCTTCGGGGCGTTCGGTGGCCGCGAGCTGGGGCAGCTGATCGACCAGGGCACCCGGCGGCCCTTGGAGCAGCGGCGCCGGATCGCGGTCGGGATCGGCTCGAGCGCCGTCGTCGCCGGGCTGACGGGCATCGCGGTCGGTTCCTCGGTGATGGCTCTAGGGACCCGTCGCAGCCTGCGGCTCGCGTCGACCTTCGACTCGACCACCGACGTGACCGATCCCGAACAGGTCGCGCGGATCAACGAAACGCTGGACCACGTCAAGACGGCCCGCATCGGGTTGATGGTCCTGGCGGCCTCGCCCGTGTTTCTCGCGACCGGGATCTCCTTGTTGGTCCATCGTCCGAAGCTGGAGCGGCGGGTTCGCATCACGCCGACCGCCAGCCTGACCGATGTGGGCATCAGCGCCACGGTGCGCTTTTGAGTCGCTCGGCGATCGGCTCGGGAAGGGGATCCCGAGCCGGTCGCCGATGCTGGGTCGCGATGCGGGGTGGTCACTACTGGGGCTGGAGATCGAGGGCGCGACGGATCGTGTCGCCCAGGATCTGCGGCCGCAGGGGCTTGACGAGCAGGCACTGTGCGCCGAGCTGGTCGAGCACGCTCCAGTCCGGGGCGCCGCCGACTCCCGTGAGCGCGATGACGGGGATCGACGCGGTGGCCGCTTTGCCCCGGAGCATGGCGGTCAGCTCGATCCCATTGATCCCCGGCATCTTTAGATCGGTCATCACGAGGTCGGGCGGGCGATTGTCGATGATGGACAGCGCGGCCCGGGGATCGCGTACGCCCACCACTTCGGCGTGGGGCACGGCGGTTCGGGTGACCTCTGTCTCGAACAGCAAGAGATCGGGATCGTCGTCGACCACGACGATGAACGGAGAGATCCGCGGACCGGACGCTCGGGTGGCGTGGAAGAGCTGGTCGCGGAGCTCTCCCACCCGAGGGCGTCGTGCGGGTTGCGGATGGAGTGCATCGAGCAGTGGCTCGTCGAAGGTCGGGGACAACCCGGGGCGTGCTTGGCTCGGAGGGAGGATCTCGCGCTCGAGCTGTCGGATGCAGATGTCCAGCGGGCGTCCGTGGCCCCAGGGGATCTGACCGGTCAGTAGCCAGTACGTGGTCACGCCGAGCGCGTAGACGTCGATTGCATACGCGAACCGAGGATCCACCGTATCGTCGCGGATCTGCTCGGGAGCTAGATATCCGGGGGTGCCCAGCAGCGGCTGCCGGTCGTCGTTGGCGGTCATGGGGCGAGAGAGCCCCAGATCCACGAGGATGACCTCGAGGTCGTCGGAGACCAGGACGTTCCGGGGCTTCAGATCTCCGTGGATCACTCCGGCGTCGTGCATGGCCATCAGGCCCGCGCACAGCTGGCCGATGATTCCCATGGTTACGTCCGAAGACAGCGGAGGTCCGCCGCGTTGATCGGCCCAGTGCTCCAGGTGCATGCTCCGATGAAAAGGCATCACCAGGTAGGGATGTGCATCCCAGCCACCGCTGTCGTAGACCGCGACTACGTTGGGGTGACGGAGGCGGGCCATGATCTCGGTCTCTTGTCGGAACATGGTCCGGGCACGTTCGTGGACCGTGTCGCGGGCGTGCAGCTGCTTGATCGCGACCTCCCGATTGAGACGGGAATCGTGGGCACGGAAGACTCGGCCCATGCCTCCGTGGCCGATCGTTTCATACAGGTGGTACCGCCCATCCAAGACGTTCGTCGGGAGCTCGTCGGCGGGGCGTGACGGGGGATCCTTCGGATCGTCGAAGGTTTGGTGCGGAGGGTTGGTCATGAGCATGGTCGCGTGCCGTCGGATCGGTTCGGTGTGCACGAGCCGTGCCACCGCGCTCGTCGGACGTTCGGGGTCCATCGTCGTGCCGATCGGTCCTTCGAGTGGGCGATGCGTCTGCATGGTGCCAAGGCGATGGCACTGGCAAGCGAGGACCATTGCCCCAGCCGGGCGAACCACCTCGATCGATCCACCTCGATCGATCCACCTCGATCGATCCACCTCGATCGATCCGAGGCACGAGTGAGTCAGGCCGCTCGATTACGTCTGCCTAGTCCGAGCCGCTCGACGAACCGCGGAGCGCCTTGGGTTGCCCTCGGCTCGGCCCGGACTCGACCGGCTTGGACAGCACGATCTCGCGTCCGGCTCGTTGCCCCTCGGAGTAGGCGTCGTTGCGCCGCGCGCCGCTACGACGGACGGTCTGGGTCTTGGGGTGACGCCGGCGGAAGAACTCGCTGGTTTGCGCGGCGGGTACCCACACCAGCCCCTCTTGCTGAAACTGCTCGCTCTGGGCCTCGAGCTTGGCTTCGAAGCCCCGCATGACCCCGGCGAGGAAGGCCTGGCGGTCACGGTTGGAGCTGCGCTGGTTGGTGCGCTTGTAGTCCGACCACAGACGGGTGGCGGTGGCCGAGAGGAAGGCGTGGACGTGCTCGGCCATCACCAGGTTGGCCTCGAGTCCGCAGATCTCGAGCACGCTGCCCCGCTTGCCGTCGAGCGGGCGATACACGCGGATCCACAGCCCTTCGACGAAGAAGTAGCGGACCAGGATGTTGGCCAGGCGCCGGTCGTGCTCCAAGATCCGCCCCGAGGGCTGTCCCAGGTGGCGAAAACCATAGTGTTGGTGATCGTTCGCTCGGGGGCTGGCCTGCTCGATCTCGATGTTGAACTTGAGCATCAGCCGCCGCGCCGCGGTGGCGGCCGCCTCGGCCTCGTGCTGGTTGGGGCTCTGGGCCAGCGCCAAGAGCTTGCGGATCCGGTCTACGGTGCGGCTGGCGGGATCATCGTCGGGCGTGCCGGCCATGATTGCTCGGGGCTCCCCGGTCGCCCGGGCGTCGATCCCCAGGCGCTCGCAGATCCGGCGAAAGGTCGGTCCGTGGGCCGTCTCGTCGACCGCGAGGCACTCGTCGACGAACTGGTGGGCGACCTCGTGCTTGAGCACCTCGATTACCTCGACCCAGGGGCGCTCGAGCACCAACGGGCGCGAGATCTCCAGGCTACGTAGCTCACCGTTCCACTGCCCCAGGCGCGCCCGAGTGTCGGCCAGCGAGAAGACGGGCTTGCGCAGCACGTTGGAGAAGTGGGTATAGTTGATAGCCTCCCACTCGACGACCAAGCGCGCGAGGAGCTTGGCCTCGAGCTCGACGCTCAGCTCGGCGAAATCGCGGGATCGATCGCTCACCCGCGAAGAGTATCGGGTGGGGATCGAGGCGAAAAGGTCGGGGCGTGAGCCCTGGTGTGCCGCCGCGCGGGCCGAGCGGTCCCGCCAGCGCGAGCCAAGCGGGCCCGCCCGCACGGGCGTTAGGGCAAGACCTGGTGCACCGGCGCAACGCTACGCGTCGATGTTCGAGAAGAGCACAACGGCGTGCACCAGCGTGCTCGTGCTCGCCTGGCGGCTTGTACGGTGTTCGGGGTCGATGGGTGTCCGCGGTTGGGTGTCCGCTATGAGCCGACGTGGCAAATTACCTCGCCCCTCGACCCTGGGTGGTGGGGCTCTGCGCGAAGCACCGAGCCCTCACCGACAAAACGTGGGTCGCTCGGGTGTCGTGCCCTTTTGGTGGACACCCGGCGACTCTACGCTATCCCGTATACTGGCCTGAGCTGGTACTGTGTGGGCGGGCTTGCTCGGTTTGTTCGGGGGCAATCGCATGCTCACCGGTCGCGGTCTATTCATCCATGCGCTCGCGGTACTCGTCGCGGTGCTCGCCCTGTTTGCTCCGGCGGTCTCTGGGGCGCAGCCGCCCGAGCGGGTCGAGCTCGCGGTGCTCGCCAACCGCGGAGATCAGTGGGTCCACGAGCGCTTCGACGCGACGGCGCAGTACCTCGGTGAACAGATCGAGGGCTACGAGTTCGAGGTCGTGCCGATGACCCTCGACAACAGCGCGGTGATGGTGGAGAGCGGGCGCATGGAGTTCGTGCTGACCCAGCCCGCCAACTACGCCATGCTGGAGACCCGGTACGGCCTGACGCGGATCGTCACCATGCGCAATCGAACGCCCGCGGGGGCGCAGGCCCGCTTTGGTGGGGTGATCTTCGTGCGGGCCGATCGCGAAGAGATCCAGACGCTCGACGATCTGCCGGGTCGCTCGCTCATGTCGATCGGTCCGCGAGGCTTGGGCGGCTACCTGATGGCCAAGAAGGTCCTGCTCGACCACGGGATCGATCCCGAACAAGACATGCAGCTCGAGTTCTGTGGCTTCCCCCAGGACCAGGTCGTCCGAGCGGTGCGTGACGGCGAGGTCGACGTGGGCATGGTTCGCACCCACATCCTCGAGCGGATGGCGGAGGCGGGCGAGATCGAGCTTCGCGACTATCGGGTGCTGGCGGCGCGCACCGAGGGCGATTTCCCCTATCGGCTCAGCACCCCGCTCTACCCCGAGTGGGCCTTTGCGGTGGCCCGCTCTACCGATCCACGGCTGGCGCAGCAGGTCGCGATCGCCCTGCTGAACCTGCCCGAGGGTCACCCCGCGTCAGTCGCGGCCCGCAACTTGGGCTGGACGGTGCCGCTGGACTACGCGGCGGTGCATCAGCTGCTGCGCGAGCTTCGCGAGCCTCCGTATGAAGACATCGGTCGGATCACCGTGGGGGACGTGCTCTCCCAGTACTGGTGGGTGATCCTTGGGGTCGCCTCGACCACGCTCTTGCTCCTGCTGGGGATCTCCTACGTCGTACGGCTCAACCGCAACCTCGAGCAAAGCAACGTCAAGCTCGCCCACGAGATGGTGGAGCGTGAGCGGGCCGAGCTCCAGCTGCTGGCATCGGAGAAGATGGCGTCCCTGGGGCAGCTGGCGGCCGGGGTGGCCCACGAGCTCAGCACGCCGCTGGGCTATGTGCAGTCCAACGAGGTCGAGCTCGCTCACGAGCTCGAGGGGCTGCTGGAGCTACTGGCGGCCTACGAGCGCCTCGAGTTGCCCCCACAGGCGACGGCCGATACGACCGCGGAGCTGTCGAGGCTTCGCTCCGAGGTCGTGCTCGACGATCTGCGTGAGGATGTCCTGTCGATCCTGCGCGACAACGCCGAGGGGCTAGAGCGGATGAAGGCGATCGTCGCCGACATCAAGGTCTTCTCCCACGTCAGCGACGTGAAGTGGCAGCAGGTCGAGCTCGAGGCGCTCGTGCAGCGCGCCATCGGGCTCGTGCAGCGCGAGCTACCCCCACAGGTCGCGATCGTGCCGCGGCTGCGGTCCGACGTGCCCGCCGTCGAGTGCTTGCCCTCGAAGCTGGAGCGAGTCCTGCTCAACCTTATGTTCAACGCCCGCGACGCCATCGCCACCCAGGGGACGATCCTGGTGGGGCTGCGTCGTGCCGACGCGGATCACGTGGAGATCGAGGTCGCCGATGACGGGCCAGGCATCGACAGCGATACGCTTCGAAGGATCTTCGACCCCTTCTTCACCACCAAGGAGGTCGGTCGGGGGACCGGCCTCGGGCTCGCGATCTCACTACGGATCGTCGAGGCCCACGGGGGGCGGATCGAAGCCAATTCGCTCCCGGGTCGGGGGGCGTCCTTTCGCGTGATGCTGCCGATCGAGCAGGTTTGCTGAGGTAATGCTCGACGGCTGTCGCACCCGGCCTCGGTCTTGCGCATGTATCGAGGCCAACGCTGCGCACGAGGCCTCCGCGCGAGGCTTTCGGGCCTCTTGGGGCTCACTTGTCGGTGGAGGGGTCGACGAGCGATTCGATCCGTCCGAGCTCCTGCTCGATCTGCAGCAGCGTGGCCTCGCACATGCCCCAGCTGCGAGAGCGGGCCGCGTGCTCTAGCCGCAGGGCTACCGCGGCGAGCGTGCCGGCGCCGACGTAGAGGCTCGAGCCCTTGAGCGTGTGGGCGACGACCGCCAGCTGCTTGGCATCCTGGGCCCGCAGAGCGGCGATCAGCTGCTTGGTGAGCTCGTGGGCGTCGTCCCAGAACTCCCCGAGCAGCGCGCGAGCCTGGGCGTCGTCGCCGTCGGCAGAGGCGAGCAGCGCCTGTCGGTCGATCGCGGGACGAGCCAGAGACGTGCGGGGAATCGGGGGCGGGCGCCCGGCGGTGTCGGAGCTGGCGTTGGGCTCGGCATCGGCCTCGGTGGACGGCAGGTACTCGAGCAGCGATCGCACGATGTCGCCGCGTCGCACCGGCTTGGTGAGGTATTCGTCCATCCCCGCGGCCAGGCACTCCTCGCGCGCCCCGTCCATCGCGCGCCCGGTCATGGCCACGATGGGGATGTGGCCTCCCCGGCGACGCTCTCGCTCGCGGATGATCCGGGTGGCCTCCAGCCCGTCCATCTCGGGCATCTGCACGTCCATGAAGATGAGGTCGTAGTCCAGCGACTCGAACATCTCCACCGCCTCGATGCCGTTGGCCGCGATGTCGGCCCGGCAGCCCAGGCGTGAGAGGATGTGCACCGGGATCTTCTGGTTGAACACGTTGTCCTCGACCACCAGGATCCGCCGTCCGTGAAGGCGGGCCAGGTGCTCGGGGGTGGGCTCCGTGGGCGCGTCCGCTCCTTGTGGTGTCGACTCGCGCCGGCCCGCGCCCCGCTGGGCATCCGATCGGGGATCGGGTTGAGGAGCGAGTTGGGCACTCCGCTGGGCGGTGTTCCAGACCTTGACGAGCAGCTCCATCAGCTCGGAGGCGACGATCGGCTTGACCAGCCAGCCGCTGAACCCCGCGCTCTTGATGGTCCTGCGGTGTTCGATGCTCTCGACGGAGCCGAGCATCACCAGCAGGGTGTCTTGGAGCTTCGGGTTGGCCTTGATCCGCCGGGCCAGCTCCTCGCCGTCCATCTTGGGCATCTGGTAGTCGAGCAGCGCGATGTGAAAGGGATCGTCGGCCTGTCGGGCGCGCTTGAGCACCACCAGCGCTTCGGAGCCGCTGGTGCAGGCGCTGCTACGGATCTTCCAGTGCGTCAGTTGCTCGCTGAGCACGCGCCGGTTGATCGCGTTGTCGTCGACGAGCAAGATCCGCGTGCCCGCAAGCCCTGGGCTCGGGGAGCGCAGGGGCGAGGGCTCGGGGACGACGGGAAAGGTACCCACGAACTGGAACACCGAGCCGCGGCTCTTGGCGCTGGTGACTCGGATCTCGGCGTTCATCAGATCCGCGAGCTCCCGGCAGATCGCCAGGCCGAGCCCGGCGCCGTCGAACCGTCGCGTCGAGGTGGCGTCGACCTGGCTGAAGCGGTCGAAGATCATCTTTTGCATGTGGCCCGGGATCCCGATCCCGGTGTCCTCCACGCTGAAGGTGAAGCGGCCTCGGTGCTTGGCGTGGTGCTCGGCGTGGTGCTCGGCGTGGTGCGGATGCTCGGGCTCGTACTCGAGCTGGACGAACACATGCCCGTGGGTGGTGAATTTGATCGCGTTCCCGACGAAGTTGGTCAACAGCTGCCGGATCCGGCCTTCGTCCCCGACGATGTGCGAGGGGGTGCCCGGGGCGATCCGCAGGACGAGCTCAAGCCCCTTCTTCGCGGCGGCGAGCGATTGCTGGTTGACCAGGTGTTGCATCGTCGCGTGCAGATCGAAGGTCACCGGCTCCAGCTCGATTCGGCTGGCCTCCATGCTCGCGAAGTCGAGGATGTTGTTGATGAGGACCATCAACGCCTCGGCCGAGCTTTGGATGATCTGCACGCAGTCTTGCTGGCCTTCGTCGAGCTCCGTCTCGGCCAGGATCCCGGTCATTCCGATGATCCCGTTCATGGGGGTGCGGATCTCGTGGCTGACGTTGGCCATGAAGTGGCCCTTGGCCTCGTTGGCCTGCTCGGCGGCGTGCTTGGCCTCTTGGAGGTCCGCGGTGCGCTCCCGAACCCGCCGTTCGAGCGCGGCGGTCACCCGCCGATGTCGCACGATGATGAGCAGCCAACACGCGATCGCCAGTAGCCCGACGGTGGTGGCCATCAGCACGATGCCGCGGGTGCTGTCGGCGTTCTGGCTCATCACCACGTCCATCGGGTGGATCACCTCCAAGACCCCGCGAACGTCGCCGACTTGCCAGTCATTCTTGGGGGTTTGGGGGTGATTGTTGTGGCAGGCGATGCAGCTGGGTCGCATCCGATCCGCGGTCGCGTAGCGCAGGACGGGGCGGCCGTCGTAGGTCTCGAAGCGGTAGAACGGCTCGTTGGGAGACTGAACCAGGTGTTCCCACGCCTCGTACAGGAACGGCTCGGTGGACAGCTGGGTGTTGCGTTCCTCTCGCCACGGAAAGGGGTACGCGCTGTAGAGGCGGGTCGCGGCTCCTCTTCGGTGCTCGCCGATCCGCTCACCGAGCATCATGCTCAAGGTGGCCGGGAGCGGAATCGCGTGCTCCTTGGTCGTGTAGTCGTGGGTGACCTCGATCGGCTGATCGCGCAGTCGCTCGACGACCTCCGAGGAGTACACGGTGCGAAACTCCGTAATGGCTTCGCTATACAGTCGGGCGCTCTCTAGCGCCGACGAGCGCAGAAGCTCTTGCTGCAGGCGGGTCACATAGATGACCAGCACGGTGATGCCGCACAGCAGGACAATGGTCAGTGCAATCGCACTGCCATGCAGGCGCCTGCCAAACCACGTCGCCCTACCTTCCACATCCATGTGGCACCTCGGGTGGTTCCTCGACGAGGAGGATCCGAACCCCCATGGATCGACCCCTCGCCGAGCGCCGTTCTAGCACATCGAAAGAAGGCCCGCCAAATCACAGGGCGAGTCAGGCGAGTCTCACCTTCGAGGGTCGATGCGGGGACGAGGCCCGAACGCAGTGGCACGGAATACTACGACGAGGTCTCCGAGAGCGTTTGCTGGATCACCGAGCAGAGTTCCCTGGAGTTCCACGGTTTGTCGAATACGGCGAGCAGGCCCGACTCGAGAACAGGCGCTCGATCCGGCACTTGTCTCCCTGGCCGGTCAGCAGGATCTTGTGCACGTGGGGCCGCGCGTGGTGCAGCTGCTCGATGAGCTCGTAGCCGTCCATCACCGGCATCTTGGCGTCGGAGACCACCATGCGGGTGGTGGTGTCGTCGCGGCCGAGCTGCTCGATGAGCGCGAGTGCCTCGGCCCCGTTGGAAGCGGTCTCTATGGCGAAGGCGCGCCCTAGACCCCGGCGTAGGGCGCGGAGCAAGGCCTTGAGCACGAGTGGCTCATCGTCGACACAAATGATTGCATCTCTCTGGGACATCCTGCCCCAATCTGCCCCGAGGGCGGTCGCGGGCACCTCCGACTGGAGGCTGAGTACAGTAACTTACACGAGCACCACGCCTAATTGCATGGCTTTGACTACAGCTTCGGTTCGGCTGTGTACGTCGAGCTTACCGAGAATTGCATTGACATGGAACTTGACCGTGTGGGCGCTGATCCCGAGCTCTTCGGCGATCTGCTTGTTCGACAGCCCGGCCGCGACCAATTCCAGCACTTGAGTCTCCCGCGCGGTCAGTGCCTCGAATTCGATCTTTGGGGCGAGGTGACCGGTCGCGGCCGGTCCGGGGTTGCGCTCGTCGAGCAGCACCGGGTCGATGACCGCGAGCCCGTGGAGCACCGTGCCGAGCGCATGGACCAGACGCTCGGTGGAGACGTCGCGGCGCAGGACGCCGTTTGCCCCGGCGGCGAGGAGATCTCGGGCCGAGCTGCCGTGAGGCGCGAGCGCAACGACCGGCACGGTGAAGTCTAGCGCGCCGGCCGTTGGGGTAACCGGCCGTGGGCCCAGATCCCACAGCACCAGGTTGGCCTCGACGTCATCGAGCGCGTCGGGAATGTCTTCGTGGGTCGAGGCTTGCCCGGCGGCGTTGTCGGCGAGGCGCGCGACGAAGCCCTGCCGGACCAGGGGATCGTCGCCCACCACGAGCGCGCGGACATCGGGTTGGAGCTCGACGAGCGGATCGGGCAAGGAGTGGGTCTGCATGCGAAGGTGGCTCCACTAGTGGTCGTTTGGGCGGGTGAGCGGGCGGGTGAGCGAGGAGCGAGCGCGGCCAGGACCCGGAGATCGTAGCGTGGAGTACGGTCGGGCCGTAGGCACGGCGATCGTAGAGCCCCCTTCGGTCGCGTCGTTTCATCGTGAGTCGGCGCGCCTCGCGGTCAAGGGCCGAGGGGCCGGGTCGGTGGCCCCCGTCCGATCGGTCGGGTCGACCTACACGGGCGGGGGGCCGTGTTCGGCGGGTGGGGCCACCCGTTCGGCCGATGGCGAGCGAAAGGCGCGAGCCTAGCTTGGGAGGCATCGAGGCCACCCCGCCATGAAACTGCTCGACGTCTCTGCATCCTTCGTATCCCTGGTCGACTCCGCAGGTCCCGCGATCGCTCGTATCGAGGCGCCCCGGCAGGCGAGCGCGACCGGCCTTCTTTGGGCCGATGATGGGCTCGTCATTACCGCTCACCACGCGCTGCGACGCGACGCGCCGATCCGTGTCGCCCTCGGTGAGCACGAGCCCCGCGACGCTCGCCTGCTGGGGCGCGATCCTGCCACCGATCTGGCGGTGCTTCGGCTCGAGCGATCCCAGCCAGAATCGTCGGAGCCCGCACCATCGGAGCCGAGCCCCAGCGAGCTGCCTCCGCTGCCTCCGGTGCCCACGTGGCGTGACCCCAGCACTCTACGGGTCGGCGAGCTGGCCCTGGCCTTGGCCCGGCCCGGTCGATCCGTGCGGGCGGGGCTCGGCCTGGTCGCGGTGGTTGGCGAGGGCCTGCCGACCCCCGGCGGTCGCATCCTGGCGCCCTATATCGAGCTCGATCGCGCGCTGCCGCGAGGGTTCTCGGTGGCGCCGGTGCTCGACGGACAGGGGCAAGTGCTGGGCTTGGCCACGGCGGGGTTGGTGCCCGATGCCACCGTCGTGCTCGGTGCCCAGACGGTGCGGTCGAGCGTGGAGGCGATCGTGGCCCACGGCGGCGTCCCGCAGGGCTACCTGGGGGTCGGAGTCTCGCCCGCCCGGCTTCCCGGGCGGCTGCGCGAGCGGTTGGGGCAGCCCCGGGCGCTGGCGGTGGTCGGCATCGCCGAGGACGGCCCGGCCGCTCGGGCCGGGGTGCTGCTCGGCGACGTGATCCTCGCCATCGAGGGCCGGGCGGTGCGCTCGCCCTCGGGGCTGCGCGCGCAGCTGGCCGATCGGGCGGGCGAGGCGGTGTCGCTTCGGCTGCTGCGCGGCGGCGAGACCACCGAGCTTCAAGTGACCGCCGGCGAGCGCCGGTAACTCTCACCCTGCGGGCCGACGGTCGATCGACTGAAGCCCGCGTCACCCTTCGCAGAGAACAAGACCATGTCCGAGATCCAAGATCTTCCCTCCACCTTTGCCCTGCTTCCCCTGCGCCGTGGCGTGCTGTTGCCCGGCACCACGCTCAGCGTCCCGATCGGTCGCAAGCGATCGGTCGCCCTGGTCGAGAGCCTCACCGCGGGCGACATCATCGGCGTGGTCGTGCAGCGCGAGCCCGCCACCGAGGAGCCTGTGCTGGCCGACGTCCACCGGGTGGGCACCTACGCGCGCGTGGAGAAGATCGGCCGCTCGCGCGACGGAAGAACCTATCGCCTGATGCTCGAGGGCCTCGAGCGCTTCGAGCTGCGGGAGATCGAGCAGAGCGATCCCTACTGGTTCGGGCGGGGAGATCCGGCCCCCGACGGGGCGCCCACCGACGAAGCCGAGATCCTGGCCGACGAGATCCGCTCGCACCTGCGTCGCGTGGTGGGCAACAACTACCCCGCGCTCAGCGAGATCGTCGAGTCTACCCGCGAGCCGGGGCGGCTGGCCGATCGCGTGGTCTCGGCCCTCGACGTGGAGCGAGACGACGAGATCGAGGTCATGCTCACCCTCGACGTGGCCAAGCGCCTGCGGCTGACCGCCGAGATCATCGCGGTCGCCAAGGCTCGCTGGGAGCTCAAGCACAAGGTGGGCTCCGAGGTGCGGCGCGAGCTCGAGAAGGATCAGCGCAAGCACCTGCTGCGCCAGCAGCTGCGCGCGATCCAAAAGGAGCTGGGCGAGGACGGCGAGGGCGAGGACGCGCTGGCCAAGCTCGAGCAGCAGCTCGATGAGGCCGGGCTGCCCGAAGAAGCGCGCGAGGTGGTCGACCGCGAGCTGTCGCGCCTGCGCAGCATCGGCGGTCAGTCCCCCGAGTCGCACGTGATCCGCAACTACCTCGAGTGGCTGGCCGACCTGCCCTGGGAGCAGCGGGCCGAGCTCACCGGCGACATCGAGGCGGTGGCCAAGAAGCTCGACGAGGATCACTTTGGGCTCGAGAAGGTCAAGCAGCGGATCCTGGAGCACCTGGCGGTGCTGGAGCTTTCGGGGAGCAACAAGGGGCCGATCCTCTGCCTGGCCGGCCCGCCCGGAGTGGGCAAGACCTCCCTGGGTCAGTCGATCGCCGATGCCACCGGGCGACCCTTCATCCGGGTCAGCCTGGGCGGGGTGCGGGACGAGGCGGAGATCCGCGGTCACCGGCGCACCTACGTGGGCGCTCGCCCGGGGCGCTTGGTCAACGCGCTGCGCAAGGTCAAGGCCAAGAACCCGGTGATCTTGCTCGACGAGATCGACAAGCTGGGGCAGGGCTGGCAGGGCTCGCCGGAGGCGGCGTTGCTCGAAGTGCTCGACCCGGAGCAGAACGGCACGTTCACCGACCACTACCTGGAGCTGCCCTTCGATCTGTCCGAGGTGATGTTCATCGCCACTGCCAACAGCCTCGAGCCGCTGTCGGCCCCGCTGCGCGACCGCATGGAGATCATCACCCTGTCGGGCTACACGCCGCAGGAGAAGCGAGAGATCGCCCGGCGGCACCTGGTGCCCAAGCACCTGGGCGAGCACGCCCTTGAGTCCGACGCGCTGACCATCGACGACGAGATCCTCGACGCGATGATCCGCGACTACACGCGCGAGGCGGGGGTGCGGCAGCTGGGTCGCGAGATCACCAAGCTGTGCCGCAGCCTGGCCCTCGAGGTGGTGCGATCGTCGGGGAACAAGGAGCCCACCCTCGCGGTGGATCTCGACGTGCTGCGCAAGTCGCTGGGCAAGCCGCGGTTCTTCAACGAGGTCGCCGAGCGTAGCTCGGTGCCCGGGGTGGCCACCGGCCTGGCCTACACCCCGGTGGGCGGCGACATCTTGTTCATCGAGACCTCGTCGATGAAGGGCAAGGGCGGCCTGCAGATCACCGGCCAGCTCGGCGACGTGATGCAAGAGTCGGCCAAGGCCGCGCTGTCCTACGTGCGTAGCCACGCGCAGCGGCTGGGGATCGACGCCGAGCAGCTCGAGACCCACGACGTGCACATTCACGTGCCGGCGGGGGCGGTGCCCAAGGACGGGCCCTCGGCGGGGGTCACCATGTTCACCGCGTTGACCTCGCTGCTGAGCGGTCGAAGGGTGCGCCCCGACACCGCAATGACCGGCGAGTGCTCGCTACGGGGCCGGGTGCTGCCGGTGGGGGGCATCAAGGAGAAGGTGATGGCGGCCCACCGCGCGGGGATCGAGCGGGTGATCCTGCCGGCCCACAACCGGCGGGACGTGGACGACATCCCCGAGGACACCCGCGAGGCCGTCGAGCTCATCTTCGCCAGCGACATGCACGAGGTGCTCGACGCCGCGCTCGAGCCGGTGCCTACGGCCGGGTCAGTCGCCGGATCGGCCGAGGTCAGCCCGAGCTGGTCGACCGGCGACGCCGCCTGACTCGTCTCAGGCCCAGGCCCAGGCCCAGCGCCAGCCAGGCCCACGGGGTGCCGTCATCGGAGGACCGGTGGCGGCACCCACAGCCGCCCCCGTCGTCGCCGTCGGATGGCGGCCAGTCGGGCAGGCTCTGGCCCGTACCGCCGGGCAGATCGCCCGACTCCGCATCGGGCGGCTCGCCGTCCGTGGCCCCGAGCGTACCGCTGGTCGGCTCGGGGCGTCCGCCCGAGTCGGTCCCCTCGCCGGTGCCGCCGTCGGGCGGCTCCCCGGTGCTGCCCTCGCTCCCGTCGGTGTCGGGCGGCGGCTCCCCGATGGGATCGCCACAGCTCGCGCCCGGCCCGGAGATCATCCCCCCTTGGCACAGGTTGGCCCAGGCGGTGCCGGGCGGGGTCAGCTGCATGGGCAGCGCATCACAGCGCTCGTCCGGATTCCACGTGCCGTCGGCATCGTGACACGGGGTCAGGTCGCGACCGGTCTGGTCCTCGAACCAAGCCATCTCGGTGTGGATCAGGTCGTAGACCACCCCGTAGCCGCACAAAAGGGGCTGGTCCCACACGTCCGGGTGGGCGGTCGAGGTCACCCCGGCCACGCGCCAGCTGCCGTCGGCCAGCTGCACGAAGATCGGGCCCCCCGAGTCGCCGAAGCACGCGCTACCCCCGTTGACGCCCAGCAAGGTGAGATCGTTGGTGACCAGGTCGACGGTCTGCACTGTCTGCGCGGTCCATCGCTTGGTGCCCAGCCCGCTGGACTGCGCCTCGTTGTCGTAGCCAAAGCCCACGATCATCATCTCTTGGCCCGGCGCCAGGATGTCGGCCTCGCAGCCCATCAGCGGGGGCACGATCGGCACGTCGGGGGCATCCTCGGCCAGGGTGCACACGGCCAGGTCGTAGAAGAAGGACTGGCCTGGCTGACCCGTGCCCACGTCCCAGCCGGGATGGATCGCACACTCTTGCACCGGCACGGCGGCCTGCGGGGCAAAGGCGCTCTCGCCCAAGAAGATCTGGCCCGCCGTCCAGGCCGACATCGAGGGGTCGAGGCAGTGGGCCGCGGTCAGGACCGTGCGTGCGTCGATGAGGGTGCCCGTGCAAAAGGGCTCGCCCGCCGAAGTCGCCATCTGTACCGTCGATGGCCAGCCGCACTCGGGCGCCGGTTGTCCGCCCACGACCAGATGGGGCGAGCGATCTTCGGGCGCGAACTCGGTGGGGGCGGGGGCGGGGGCGGACGAGTACGCGAGGAGGGCCAGGGTGGCGAGTAAGGGCAAGACGAACGCTCCGATCGGATCCCTGCGTCAGCCGAGAGGCGAGGTAGACCCCTTGACTACGTGATCTGACACCAAGGTATGTGGATACAAGGAGGTATGCACGTTTGCGCGTAGTTCGCGTTCTTGATGATCGTGCCCAGCAAGGGGATCCGGCCCCGCAGGCCCACGGCCGAGTGCGGGCGCCCGATCGCCACTCGGCGCGGGTTCGCGCGGCGCCTACGCATGTGCGCAAAAAGCGCAAGCCGCCAGATGAAGTCCCGGGCTTTCAGCCCCCGCAGCTGTTTTGGCAGCAGTCGGGCATCAGGCACGAGCGGGGATCTTCGGCTTGGCCGATCAGCGGCATCTGCCGGCAGATGTAGCCGTTGCGATTGCACTGGGCGTCGTCGGTGCAGAACAGGCCGCAGCGCTCGAACATCCCCATGACCCCGAAGCACCCCACGCCGCCGTTCGGATCACAGTTGGGGTCGTTCTCTACGAAGCGCGTCTGGGCGTCGGGCAAGGTGCAGGGCTTGGTGCAGTAGCCTCCCGGAAGCTCGTACACGACCGCCGTCGTGTCGCAGATCGCTTCGGGGTCACCGATGAGATCGATGCAATCCTGGTCGGTGGTGCAGGCGGCTCCCCAGGTCTCCATCAGCGGGTCGGTGGCGCCATCGGTCGTCTCTCCGACGATCTCCATCCCCGGGCAGACCGAGGGCTCCCCCGCGCTGCCGTCGCTGTCGTCGCTGCCGTCGGCCGTGCCATCGGACGTGGGGGTCGGCGTGGAGCCCGACTCTGCGCCGGAATCGGCGGTGTCGTCGCTGGCGGGGCAGGCGGACAGGCAGGCGATCGCAATCAGGGCCAAAGGCCATGCGGGACGAGTCCAGGTCATGGCGACGACGGTACGGAAGCGTGCCGATCGCGGTCAATCGGGCAACCGTGGGGGGGAGTGCGCTACAGCACACTGGTGAGAGGGAGGTCTTGCCCGAGGGCTCCTGAGTCACTCGTGTTAGGCGCGAGCTTTGGACGTGTGACGCGATTACACCGGAGGGCCGGCCGTGATCTCGAGCGTGCGGGAGCCTTCGTCCGACGAGACCTCGACCGACAGCGTGGTGCCGGCGGGGACCCGGGACAGCTTGTGATAGCGATAGGAGTCGAGCCCGCCGATCGGCTGACCATCGATCTGGACGATCTGCTCTCCTACCTTCAGGCCGGCCTTGGCGGCGGGGCCGCCGGGCCGCACGAACGCGACCACCGACTGTACGTCCTCGGGCTCGGTGCCCGGAGCGTGCTCCTTGAGCTTGAACCCCAGGTCGCCCGGCTCTTTACCGCCGTCGAGCCGGCGCGATAGCAGCTCGAGGGTGCCGATGTCCTGCACGCTCGGCTCGGTCGGGAAGCGGCGCTGCAGCCGGGTCCAGCCGTAGCTGTTGTTGGTGCGCCCGGGGTCCCGCACCATAATGATGACCTTGCCCGCGGGGGCGTCTTCCACCATGAACCTGCCCTCGGTATCCGAGATGTTGGGCGCGTTGGCCTGGTCGTTGCCCCACATGCGTATGACACCGGTGCCGTCACTTATCGTCACGATCAAGCCGGGGATCGGCTTGCCCGTCTGGCCGTCGACCAGCGTGCCCTTGACGGTGATCCGCGCGACCAGGGTCAGCTCGATGTCCGTCTTCTCGCCGCCCTCGGGCAGCTCGACCGGCATCTTGGCGTTGCCCTCGCTGGCCGACACGGACACCTCGTAGATCCCTGCGGGGAGGTTGGTCAGCTCCCACTGGCCCTCGGTGCGCAGGAATTGGTCGCTTTCCCAGAGCCCGGCCTCCACGTTTCGCGCGGCGATCTGGAAGCGCTCGGGGAAGCCCCCGCCCGACAGCGTGACCACGCCGGCCAGCACTCCGGTCTGGGCGATCGACAGCTCCACGTCGCTGCCGGCGGCGACGTTCTCGGCGATCGCCTCGCCGCCGCCCTTGCGGTTGGCGTAGACCGTGTACACGCCCTGCTCGGCCAGATCCGTCAGCTCGAAGCGGCCATCTTCGTCGGTGAGCACCGGCTGCCGCATCCACGAGCCCCAGCGGGCTCGCTGTCGGTTGCGACCCTCGGAGGCGGCCGCGCTGTCGCTTTGCCGTATCGCCTCGACGAAGGCGTCGGCGATGGGCTCCCCGCCTTCGCCGCGCACCACCCCCGTGATCCGCCCGCTCTGCGACTCCACCAGCAGCTCTACCTGGGTGGACTCGCCGGCCCGCACCTGCACGCGCTCACCGGCCTCGTCGTCGTCGGTGGCCCCGGGAGCCCGCATGGTGTCGGACCAGCTGCGCTGGGCTCGGACCCGGTACTCCCCCACCTCGACGGACGTGATCACGAAGCGCCCCTCGTCGTTGGTGCGGGCGTTGTTGTTCCAGCGGCGCCCGTTGACCGACACCGAGACCCCGGCCACCGGCTCGGCCTTCTCGTCTCGCACGATCCCCTCGATGGTGCCGTGGGCGGGCATGGTGATCGTGATCTCGTCGACGTTGCGCCCCTCCGGTAGCTCCACGTCGACGCCCTTGGCCGGTCGTGGCAGGTCCTCGTGGAAGGCATTGAGCTCGTACTCGCCGGGCAGTAGCCCCCAAAGGGCGAAGCTCCCGTCGGCTTCGCTGCGACCGCCCCAGCTGTTGCTCCGCTGGGCGCGGGGATCCTTGTTGTTGGTCTTGGCGCGCGCCGAGACCCGGGCATCGGCCACCGGCTGGCCCTCGGCATCGACCACGTGGCCCCGGATCGACTGGCCGGTGGAGACCGACCACCGCAGGCCGTCGATGGAAGCGTCGGTGACCACGACCTGCGGATACTCGGGCTGGGGCACGTGATCCTTGCACGAGACGCTGACCTCGTAGGTGCCGGGCAGCAGGCCCTCGACCAGGATCGAGCCGTCGGGTTGCTCCTTGCTGCCCCACAGTTGCTCGTCCTTGCGCGTAGTGTCCTGGAGGCTCACCGTACCGTACGAGCAGGGGCTCTCATCATCCACGAGCACCGTGCCGCGCACCGAGAACGCGGGGTGGGCCTCGAGCACCACCGGGTCGGAGGTCTGCCCCAGGCCCACGTGCACCTTGGATTCGGCCAGGCCCATCAGCTCCTCGCCCGAGACCTCCAGCTTGTAGTCGCCCGGCTCGAGGCCCTCGAGGCGAAAGTGCCCCTGGGCGTCGGTCCGCACGGCGCGGCGGTTGTTAAAGCGCCAGCCCCCGGTGGCCACCAGTGCGTTTTGCACCGGCGTGTCGGTCCCGGCCCACACGACCGTGCCCACCACCACCGACTCGGGGGTGAGGAACAGCTCGACGACGGTCCCGGGGATCGCGGCGTCGCGGGAGCCCTTGGCGTAGCCCTCGGCGTGGGCGGTGATGACGATCGATGGGGGATCGGTCCACAGGGTGAACTGGCCGTCGGCATCGCTGCGGGTGAAGGTGAGCGCGCCGCGGTTCCATCGGCTGCCGCTGGCCGTGACGTAGGCGCCCTCGATCACTCCGCCCGCGATGTCCTTGATCACGCCGCGGACCTCCACTCCGCCTTCCGCGAGCACGAAGTCGATGCCTTCGCGGGTGGCCCCGGCGCGCAGATCAACGCGAGGGCCCAGGGTGTTCTGGATCCCGTAGCGGGACTCGTAGCGGGCGGGCAGGTAGCCTGGGGCCGAGGCGTGGAGGTGGTGCTGGGCGCCGAGCAGAGTGTCGATCCGATAGGTGCCGTCGCTTCGGGTGGTCGCGCAGTGCGGGGGCAGATGGTGACCACGGTCGAGATCGTCGTCTTCGAGGATCGCGCAGACCTGGGCGCCCGCGATCGGCTGGCCTCGCTCGTCACGCACGGTGCCGGTGACCGCGGCGCGGGGGGCCGCGATCGGGTCGATGTCGCTGCGGCGTACGGTGCGAGGCGCCCGGGCGGGTGACGCGTCGGCTCCGGAGGCCGCAGCGGCCGCGGCGGCCGAGGACGAAGGATCGGCAGACCCGTCGTCGGAGCGGGTGAGCCACCATCCAAGGCCCAGCGCGAGGGCGATGAGGGCCAGCAGGCCCATGAGCTTCGTTCGTGATCCGTCGGTCATGGTCTGTGGGGAATGAGTGGGTCATGACACCATGGGTTGGGTTCGCGTCTCCAATCGCCGGTGCGCGCAATGCGAGCGAGCGGCGAGATGGGCACGCAGACGGGCACGTCCGCCTCGAGTTCGGCTATTCGCTCCGGCTGTGCGAGCGGCGAGTGGCTCGATCACACCCGCAGGCGCCCCCTCGGAATCTCGAGGCGGAGATTCGACCGCGTGGCGGGCATCTGGGTGCCGTACGCCCCGCGGTCGACTCACGCCCGCGATGTCGCGAACTCGGCGGCCACGGGATTGCGTTACCCCGAGGCTCCTGTATTCGCTCTTCGCGGGCGTTATAAGGACGGACTGCTCTCGGATGCAAAGTCCGATCCGTCGGTCTCTACTAGGAGATCAGGAGGTCTGGTATACGTACTCGGCATAGCACCCTTGGTAGAATCCATTTTTGTAATTCTCTCCAGACTGCTGTGACGCAACCTGGTTACACATGCCGAGTGCTTGAATCGGAGTTCTGCCAGGCAGGAGGAGTTGAAACCAAATGTGTCCGTGCTGGAGGCCTGCAGCGTAGCCGGAGTCGGCGTGGGCGGTTTGGCTTACTCCTACAGTCGCGAGTGCGGCAACAGTGAGGCAAAGGGCGATGTTCTTGATCTTTGACATGTACAGCTTTCTTGTGGTGTCTTGTGGTGTCGGTGGGAAGTATTCGTGAGCGTGCGATTGTTCGAAGCGGACCCCCATCAAGGAGAAAGGGTCTGCGTAGGTGCCCATGTCGGTGTCTGTCGAGCAACGGGGAGCCGGCCATGGAGCGAGACACGCTCCTATGGTGACGTCTGCCAGTGAGCAGTTGCGCATGTCGCAAAGTCTCGACGCATGGATAAGCGAGCGTTGTAGGTTTCCTTACGAACTTATCTGCATGGTCCCCATTCGGCACCGTTGAGCAGCGGTTCACCACTAAGTGCAGCGAGCAACCCAAGTGTTGGTGAGATTCGAAAAAATTCTGGATGATCGCCCAATACGAGGTTGAGGGCGGTTCACGGGGGGCACTCGCCGCGCTCGAGGTGCGAGATGTCGTTACATGCGCGGGGTCTATCGTGATGCGTTGCGGATCGACGAGACTTGCGGGGCGCTCGCAAACGCGCGAAATCGTGCGAGTGGGTGGCCTGCTCTGGCCGCGAATGAGCTCCATGGCCGAGTCGAGCTCACCGTCGACATCTTCGACCTCGTGCGCGGTGACGGCGGTGACGACGTTGGGGTGGGACCCACGAGGCAGTGTCAGCGCCTCGCGACGGAACCGCAGGTGGTCCGCCGCGCTCGGCAGAGCGTCATCGCGCAGGATCTCGAGCGCTGCGTTGCGAGCGAAGTGCTCGTCGTGGGCTACGTAGACCGAGCCCATTTCTCCGTGCGCGAGGTCCTCGAGTATGACGATGTGGTCGAGGCTGGGGATGGCCCCCGTTCCGAGCCGCACCGCAGCGACCCCACGAGCGACCCGGCGGGTATAGCGAGCCCCGAGTGGCGAGCACACCCGCGCTCATCGGTCTGGTCAGCCAGGGCTGACCGCCGCGTCGGCGAGGCCGTTGCAATGCCTCCAGCAACGCCATAATCGAGGGCCAGCGTGCGCCTGGCTTGCTCTCGAGTCCGCGTAGCAGCACCCGGCCCAACCATCTTGGGACCTCGGATGACGCGGCCTCGCCTAGGTGCCGCATCGACTCGGTCAGCTCGGATCTCGAGCAGCCGACCCTCGGTCGTTCACCATAGAGCGCCTCGAACAGCGACAGACAGAAGCTGTACTGGTCACTGTGTGCGTCGCAGATCTCTGCGCGGAGTTGCTCGGGCGACATGTACTCTGGCGTACCGACGAGCATACCTCGTTGGGTAAGCCCCGTCTGGAGGCCCTCGTGCGAGGCTTCGCCCCATGACTCGTCCCCGTGTTCGACGATGGATCCGTCGTCCTCGCCGACCACCCGCACGACACCGAAGTCGACGATCCTGACCTGGCCGTCGTCACCCCTCATGATGTTCTGAGGCTTGAGATCGCGATGGACCAGGCCGGCTCGGTGCATCGCGGCGAGCCCTCGGCCAACCTCGACGAACAGCTCCAGCACGTCGCGCCACCCGGGCTTGGTCTCGAGCCATGCGTCGACGCTCTGGCCACGAATGAGCTCCATGGTCAGATAGAGCTCACCATCGACGTCTCCGACCTCGTGCATGGTGACGACGTTGGGGTGGGACACACGAGCCAGCGCCCGTGCCTCGCGACGGAACCGCAGCCGGTCTGCCTCGCTGGGCCGGGCGTCATCGCGCAGGACCTTGATCGCCACGTCGCGACCGAGCTGCTCGTCGTGGGCTGCGTAGACCGAGCCCATCCCCCCGTGCGCGAGGTTCTCGCGGATGACGAAGTGGCCGATGCGGGTGGTGGCCCTCGTCCCGAACAGTTGCTGGCGGATCTTGGCCTCGATGGTTCGCCCGACGAGGCCATGCCCACACGTTTGCTCGGCTGGGCGTTCACGGTGCGGTGCCATTGCGCCTGGACGACGGCATGGGTACGGCTGGCGATCTTCCACTGTTGTGGGCTTCATCGAACAAGCCTCTCGTGGGGGTTGGACCACCCAATAGGTTGCTTTTCCGGTCTCTTGTGGTTGATCGGTCGTTTTTCTCGCCGCTGAGGGGGCAACTCCCCCGTGCTACCAGAATTGTGCCTTCATTGGTCTTAGAACGATGTTCAAGTGCGAATCGCTCTGGCCAGGAGTCTGGAGTCCATGGTCTAAACTCTAGACCATGGACTCCAGTCAATGCCCCGACCCTGACAGATTCTCCGTTCTGGGCTCGGCTCAATGCGCGTTGATTGCCAGCGACCCATAGGTCGGGTCGCGGCCGGCGGTTTTCTCGAGGCGTTGCGAATAGATCCACGGGCACTGGGTGACTTAGCCCCCAGAAGGAATCAGGAGCACGGAGCACGATGGCCCACATCATCGAGTGCATGCTGGTCGGGACGGTCCTGTTGGCGGGCTGCGCCGCGCCACAGGGAGTCGAGGTCGGCCCACGGGGCGGGATGGTGATGTCCGACGATGGTCGCTTCACGGTGGAGATCCCCAAGGGGGCGCTCGAGCAGGACATCGACATCGTCATCGACCAGATGGAGTGCGAGCCGGCCGAGTCGGTCGGGCCCTGCTATGTGGTCGAACCCGTGGGGTTGCCGTTGCTGACCCCGGGCACGGTCACGGTCGACCTCGACTGGGGACTACGCGATGGCCTCGATGTCGAGCGACTCACCGTGCTGACCGAGAACGAGCGCGGGTGGAACGCACTCGCCGATCGTGAGGTCGATACACGAGACCAGGTCCTGACCGCCTCCGCGGTGTACCTGGGGTCCTACGCGCTCGCCACCGTCGACTAGCACGAGGCACTAGCCCCGGAGCGTCCTCCCGCGCGGACCTGGAGGGCCCCGTTGCGCGAATTCGGCCTTGACCGAGGGTCATCGGCCTGGTTCGATCAACGGGTATTCATCAAGGTGATCAAGAGCCCCAGCGAGCGGCCTTGAGGTGTTGGTCGAACCGGTCGTCGAGTTGTCTGCGCACCTGGACCTGATGCTCGATGAGGGCATGAGAGCTGGCCGTGGGCACGCGCAGCCTGAACGGTCGTCCGAGCTGGGTCAGGTGCCTCGCCATCTGGATGGATTCGACCACTGGGACGCGGCGGTCGTCCGCACCGTGGATGAGCAGCACGCTTGTCTCGGCAGAAGGTTCTGCGGCCAGAAGGTCGCCGACACGGCGCGCAAAGCAGCGTCCGGGTCGGCTTCGTAGTCGTCGACCACGCCCGGATAGGCGTGCTCGTGAAATTCAGCGCCGGTCGCCACCTGTACCGCGAACACGCGCTCGTTGTCGGTATCGTCGGTCGCCCGCACGAACAGCCGGGCGTAGTCGGGGCCCCATCGCGCGTCTCGGCAACCCTGTGGACCCACAACCAGCCAGCGATAGCGCCATGGCTCCGACGATGAATCGCCCGAGACGCCGGGTCACGGATGAGGCGTGAAGCATGGGTCTACATCTTACATGGTGCCTTCAAATGCAATTGCATTGCAAGTCAGGGCGAGCGACGTCACTCGGTGTGTTTCGAACGGTTGGCGTCAGGCTCAGATCAGAGGCGGCTCACGACCGGGGTGGTCGCCCGGGCTCGTGCTCCGGGTTCGTGCTCCGGGTTCGTGCTCCGGGTTCCCGCTCCGGGTTCCCGTTCGAGTATCCTCCGCCCATGTCCCCTGGAGGTGCTCTCGCGGTGCTCTTGAGCGCCGTCACGGTGGTCGGTGGAGGTCCGGCGAGACGAGACGACGCAGATGCTTCGTTTCGTCCCCGGGAGCAAGCCGCGGCGGCTCGCCTGATCTCGATGGGTCTCGCGAGCCGTGCTGTTCAGCCCACGAGTCGAGCGTTGCCGATGGAACGGACTGGGGTCGTTCGCTGAATTCCGAAGGGAGTGAACATGAGTCGTGACGAGTGGATCCGTATCGCGGGCTGGAGTGGGATTGCAGGTGCTGGGCTCCTGATCCTCGGCGATCTCTTGATCGGCGGATGGAGGCCCGTCAGCGGCGGCGTCCTGGTGGATCTCGACCTCGAAGGGCTCATGCGGGCGACGTACAGAGTCGACTCGGCGGGCCACCGACTTGCACACCTCGTCGGCGCTCTACTTGGACCGATCGCCGCGATCCTCTACGCCGTAGGCACGATCCAGATGTGGTGCGCGCTTCGGCCGGCCGGCCGAGGGCTGGCGGGTTTCGTGTGCGGTGCGTTCGTCCTCGGCCTGATGGTGGGTGGAGGCGGTTTCCACGTTGCGTTCGCCTTCCTTCCAGTGGGCCTGCTCGCCGAACAGGCGGGGGCGACCGGCCCCGAGGTCTGGGAGTACCTGGGCGATGTCCTCGACGCGATCTCGGCGACCAGTGGCATCCCGCTCCTGCTCGGCTCCATCGGCTTCGCCTTCGCGGTGGTCCGACGCGACACGATGTATCCCTACTGGATGGTCGCTCTCACCCCCATGCTCCTGATCGTGACCCGACCTCTCGCGGGGTGGATTCCGGCGCCGGTGGGTGGCCCGATCTTCGTGGCTCACTTCAACCTGTGCTGGCTGGTCTTCTTCGTGGTTTCGACCCGTGTGCTCTCACGCGGCGACGAGCGTTCTATCCCGGCTCGCTCGGGACGAGGGGGCTGAGGAGTCGCGTGGGCTTCTCAATCCCCCCGCTCGAACCGCACCCGGTAGGTCGGGGTCTTGGTCATCCGCCCATTGTCCTCGGTCACCCGCACGTTGTACTTGCGGGCGCCGCCGCGGCTGGGGTGGATCGTGAAGGTATAGGTCGATCCATAGCGGTGGCAGCTGAACTCGATCGCCTCGTGGGCTTGCCCGCAGCGTAGCCGGTACCGGCGACGCCCGTACCAGAACAGGTCGACCTCATCCGCGGCGGCTCTCCCCAGATCGACGGTGACCGTAAACGGCTCTCCCGCCACCGCTCGGGCCGAGCGTCGCACCTCGATCGTCGGTCGGGCGGCTAGCTTCGGCGGGGCCGGCTCTCTCGGTACTACCTGACGCGTTCGGGTGCCCACCCCGGCGGCCAAGATCGCATGGGCGTTCTGGTGGCGATGCCCGCTCTCGCAGTCGCGGTCTTCCCACTCTCCGCAGCGGGCGGGCTCGCTGCGGAATTCCTTCTCGCCGCACGACTCGTAGCTCATCAGATCGGCGCAGTCCCGCGAGTGATCCAGGCCCAGGGTGTGGCCGATCTCGTGGGCGGTGGTCTCACACAGCGCGCGCTCGGGGATGCCATCGGGCTGGAACACAAAGAGCACCGAGTCCTCGAGCACCCGGTCGGCGTGGGGGGCGATCCCGCCGACGGTCTCGGCGTAGCCGAGCCGGTCGGGCGTGCCTCCGATGAAGGCCAGCGAGTAGTGTCCCTCGGTCGGCACCTCGTCGACCACGTCGACGCCGTAGCCGTCGAAGCGATCTTGCACGCACTGCACGAAGCGATCCCACTGGGCGTCGCTGCCCCGAAAGGCAGGGATCGTGGCCCGCTCGATCCCCTGGCGTTGCAAGATCCCCGACAGATGCAGCGAGGGTGCATCGTCGTCGCTGGCGACCACCTCGCCGCCGTGGCGATGCAGCACCACGGTCACCGGCCCGGGCTCACGCTCGCCGAGCCGCAGCATCGGCAACGACCAGCCTCGCTCGCGAGCGACCGCGCCGGTGGTGACGCCGACGGCGGCGAGGGTCGTGACGGCGGCGAGCAGGCCGAGGGCGAGACGGGGCACGAGAGGATGGACGCGCCATCCTCGTGAGCATTCGTAAACTCACCGAAAAGCCGGAAATGCCGCAGTGGGGTGGCCCGCCGCGGTCCGGTTACCCCGCGACGTTGCAGTTCACCGGCGCGTGGGTGGTGTTGTTGTCGGTGCGGCACTCCTCCCAGGGGTGGGGAGGCATCCCATCATCGACTACCACCCACAGCTCCGTGTCGCCGTTCTTTAGATCGTCGCTGGCGTCGGGGAGCATCAGCACCACGTCTTCGGCCTCGGCGGGGTAGAGGATCTTGCTGGTCACCGCGGTGCCCAGCAAAAGGCCCGCGGCCGGCTCGCCCTCATAGAACCCGATCGGGACGCCTTGGGGCACCGCCGCACGCCCGAGGTTGCGGACCCGGGCGATCACCCCAAAGTCCGATGGGGTGCAGATCCCCAGCACGCTGGCGACCAAGTCGGGCGCCGAGAACTCGCCCTGGGGCTGCACGTTCTGGCGGAAGTTGTTGAGCCCCTCCACCGACCAATTGGGCGGCTCGACGGCTGGGATCGTGCCGTCCTCCTCCACGTTGGTCACGTGGTACGTATGTTGATTCCACACCGGGCGGGTGCGGACCCACTGGTCGTCGCCGAAGATCCG
This sequence comes from Myxococcota bacterium, assembly GCA_039194325.1. Taxonomy (GTDB): domain Bacteria; phylum Myxococcota_A; class Polyangia; order Nannocystales; family Nannocystaceae; genus Paraliomyxa. The sequence goes on along the minus strand of JBCCWC010000072.1, from coordinate 31,352 downwards.
CAGGCCCTGCTGCTGGGAGTTGTCGTCGGGGCACAGGATGCTGTGGTAGTCGTTGCTGATCACCACGATGTCCGCGTGGCCGTCGTTGTCGACGTCGGCGACCAGCGGGTACTCGTACAGAGTGCCCGTAGTGTTACATTCTTGCAAGAGGATGGCCCCGGTGGCCCCGTCGTAGATCCGCAGGTATTGCTCGTCGCCGTAGACCACCTCGGCGCTGCCGTTGCCGTCGAAGTCGAACACCGAGGAGCCCGTGCTCCGCGATGAGCAATCCTGCGCAGGGGTAATCCACAGGATCGTGTCCGGGTTGGCGATCGCGGGGTTCATCAGCGCGGTGCCGTCGAGGACGGCGTAGCCTACGCCGGCGGCCACGCCCACGTCGGGGGTGCCGTCGCCGTTGAAGTCGGCGATCGTGGGGGGGCCGCCGCCCGTGCCGCCCGAGCAGGCTCCCAGGGCGCCGTTGATGTTGATCCCCTGGCGGATGATCTCGGCGCCGCCGGCCATCGCCGGGTTGACTCGCCACAGGTTGAGGGTGTGGTTGCCGTTGTTGATGACCGCGATCTCGGCCCCGCCGTCGCCGTCGAAATCCGCGGCGGCGGCGTGGGTGCCGGCAAGGCCCACGTCGGCCACCAGGGTGCCGTCGGCCTCAAAGACGTAGCGGGGGCCCACCACCTCGAGGCGGCCGTCGCCGTCCACGTCCGACGCGAACACGGAGGCTTGGGCCGTGAGCGTGGCTTCGGTCATCCCCGTCGCTCCATCGAGCACGGCCCCCTGCACGATGATCTCGGGGGTGCCGTCCTGGTCGAGGTCGGCGATGCTGGGCATGAAGCAGCCGCCGGCGTACTCGGAGACCCAGCGCTCGCCGCCCAGCGCGTCGAACGCTCTGACCCGATTGGTGTTGGTGCAGACCACGATCTCGTTGCCGGGGAGCCCGTCGATGTTGCCGCCGGCGATCGAGCGGCCCGGCTGGATCTGGTTGGCGGCCGGGTTGACCGACCACTTGTCCTCGATGGCGCCCTCGACGATGGAGATCGCGTGCAGCGTGCCGTTGTTGTTGTAGTCGTTGCCCACGAAGGTGGCGAACACGATCTCGGGGATGTCTCGCTCGTCGACCACGTCGTCGCAGTTGTCGTCGTCGAGCTGCACCACGATAGGGGCCATCATCGAGTCGCCCTGGTTCCAGTGGTACTTGAGCGCCGGTTCGAAGCTGGTCTTGGGGATCACCTCGCACTGGGGCAAGCAGTCGATCTGCTCCCCCTCGGTGGGCACGGTTCCCGGCGGGCACTCGGGCGGGGCGGGCAGGCACTTGCCGGTGGCCAGCGACGCGCCGCCCTGGCACATGCCTTCGCCGCCGCCCTCGCCGGGCTCGCCCAGCGAGTACTCGCAGTAGTGATCGTCGGGGCACTCGCTGGCGTCCACGCACTCTTCGCCCGGCACCACGCACTGCTGGAACGAGCACACCTCGGTCTGCCCGCAGCACACGTCGTTGCAGGCCTGCTGGGCGGGGCAGCATACGTCGTCGATGCACTCGCCCTCGCAGGGATCTTCGCACGTGGGACCGGTGTCCGCCGTGCCCGAGTCGAGCCCCTCTGTGTCGGGGCCCGCGGTCGTGTCTCCGCTGCCGCTGGTCGGTCCGGCGGTGATGATGCCGGTGGGATCGTCGATGCGGCCGCCGTCGTCCGAGCAACTGGTGGCGAGCGGTACGGCGAGCAGCAGCAGGGACGGCAGGCGATCGGGGCGGGATCTTCGGGTCATGGGTCAAGCTCCAGGTCGGGCAACAGGGATCCGGCGACGGGATCCGGCGACGGGATCCGGCGATATGGGGGTCTCGGTCGCATTCGGACACCACCAGGGTCGCGAATGTCCGGGACAGCCGGCGGGACGTGCGGTGAGGACGCCCCGAGAGCCAGGACACACGACACCCAGACACACGATACGTGGCACCGTGCTTTCGGCTCGTGACGCGCTCGGGCTACTCTGCGCGCGGCATGAAGGCTCCGCTTCACGCGCAGTGGCTCGTCGTTCCGATGCTGACTCTCGGGCTCGTGCTCGGGCCGGTGGCGTCCGGGTGGGCATTCGAGCCTCCGTCCGCCGAGGCACCCGAGGGGGCGCCGACCCCCGACGAGACCAGCGCGCGAGCCCCGACGGACGAGGCCGCGGCGGGGGCGGGGGCGGGTGACGGCGACGCTGGAGCGGAGCCGGTGGGGGGCTCCGGGTCGGGCGAGACTGGATCGGACGACGCCGTACCGGGAGCGGAGGCCGACCCAGACGAAAAGGGTACGGCGAGCGCGGAGGGTACGGCGAGCGCGGAGTCGGAGTCGGGGGCAGACGCGACACCCGGCGCCGCGCCGGGGTCCAACGTGGGAGCGGGGGCTGGCGCCGAGGTGCCGGCCGGTACCGACACGACACCGGGTGGTGAGGCGTCAGGGATCGTCACCGTGCGGGCGGGGCCGGTCACTTCTTGGTCTCCCGAGGGTGGATCGACGGGCACCACGCCCGCGTCCGAGGTCGTGGTCGATCCGCGGCGGCGCTTCTCCGACCAGCGGATCATCATGCGGGCGAGTGCGCTCGCGTTCGGGGTGGCTGGCTTGGCGCTGGTGCCCGCGGTGGTCGGCCTGCACCAGCGGGCCTACGCTCGCCGGGTGCTCGACCGTCTCGACACTCCCTCGGAGGCGGATGCCCGCGCCGAGGTCCAGCGATATCAGCGCACGATGACGACTATGGCGGTCATCACCGGGGCCGCGAGCGTGACCAGCCTCGTGGCGGGATTCGTGCTGCTGGGCGTGGGCCTGCAGCGTCGGGAGGCGCCGCGTCGGGTCACGCTGTCGCCCTCCGCGGGTCCGGGGCAGGCGGGGGTCTTGCTCCGCGGCCGGTTCTAATCCTGTTACACGAATAGCAGCAGCAGTTCGCCCACGCAGCAGGGCTTGGGTGAGCCGGTCGCGTGGAAGACCAGCCCGAAGCGTCCGAGGTGGCCGTCGCCCTTGGGGCCTAGCTCGGTCAGCGTCGCCTGCAGGGTCAGGCCCGCGCCCACCCGGGTCGGGGCGGGGAAGCGCACCCGCTCGACGCCATAGTTGACGATGGTGGTGACGCCATCTACGCGCAGCAGCGATCCGAGCAAGAGCGGGGGCACGAGGCTGAGCACGAGGAAGCCGTGGGCGACCGTGCCGCCGAAGGGGCCCTCGCGGGCCGCTCGCTCCGGGTCGACGTGGATGAATTGATGATCTCGGGTGACATCGGCGAAGGCATCGACCATCGCCTGGTCGACCGGCAGGGGATCGGTCGGTCCCAGCTCGACGCCGATCAACGTGCGGAGGCCTTCGATTCCGTCGACGACTCGTAGCTCGCTCATGGCCGCAGATGATACTCGCGGGCCTGAGGGTCGTCTGGGGTGATCCCCGTAGTCGTTCACTCGATTTTTTCGCTCGCAACCCGGGATCGCTGGACGGCCGGCCAAAAAATGCACGCGGATCCTCGCCCCCCCTGCGACCCGGCCCGGGCCCTGGCGTCTCCCACCATGACAAACGGGCGGACCAAGGGGATCGGCACCCCGAGGTCCACGAGTACCTCCACGTGGGATGCCCCTCGGACTCTGTGCCTGGAGTCAGGGGGGCATCCCAATGTTTGCGAGGTGCTTGCGAGCGAACGCCGGGCCAGGCGTCCGCGGGGGGTGGGCCGGGTCACTCGCCCGTTGGGCTCATTCGCGGGCTGGCTCGTTCACTGAGAATGACCAGCGGACCGTCGGGGACTCGAACTCGTTGTCGTCGGTCAGCCACATCGAGATCGCGTAGTCGCCGGGCTCGTTGGCGACGATGTCGAGGTCGACCTCGAGCACGCCCTGGGCGGTGGTCTGTACGGGCTGGGCCTCGTTGTCGCCCGTGCCCGAGAGCACGACCCGGCGCAGGCGCAGCGCCTCATTGCCGGGGAGGGGCTGACCTTCGACCTCGAAGCTCCAGGTCAGCTCGGTCGGTGCCTGACTCGGTCGCTCGTATGAGAGGCCCAGCTGCGCGAGGTTACGCTCGGGCGATTCGAAGCCAAAGCGTAGCCGCAGCGGCTGCGGCTGTGCGTTGTCGAAGATCGTGCCGTTGTCGAGGTCGAACAGCGAGCACGGACCTGGGCCGAGCTCGGCCGCCTCGCACAGCGCAGGGTCGCGCTCCAGCAGCTCATAGGCCTCGGGCCCCACTGCGAACGTTGGACACGCGGTCAGGGCGAGCAGGCCGAGCAATGGGAGCACGCGAGGCGACACGGACCCGGCTCTCGTACCACAAGGCTTGCCGGGGGCCCAAGCGGCGTGGGACGCCGGGGGCGCCGGGGATGATCCTCAGCACTTCGTGCCCTTTTTGACCTTGTCCTTGTTGAGGCAGAACTTGCCCAGATCGACCCCATCAGCCCCCGAGGGGGAGAAGCGTGGCCCGCCGAAGAACTCCACCGTGCAGCGGCGGGGCTTGACCTCCAGGGGGTGGCTGCCAAACGCGTTGGCGGTCATGCGCGCCGTCTCGCCGGCCTGGAGGTAGTAGAGCTCCGGGCCGAACAGATAGGCGGACTCCACCCGAGTGTCCTTGCCCGCCTTGCAGCTGACCTTGGCGGTGGCCCCGTCGTTTTGGTTGACGGGGCTGAGTACGGTCACGTCGGCCTGGATCTTGAGCTGGAACTTTCCGGCCACGCCGTGGGGCTCGTGCAGCTCGAGCTGCACGCCGTCCACCTTGACGGACTCGGCCGCCAGCGGGCTGGCCGGGGCCGGGGCGGGCGCGCTGGGATCGCAGCGACCGTCGCGGAGCTTGCCGCCCTGGAAGCACGAGTCGTTGATCCGGATCTCCTCGTACTCCCCGAAGGTCCCGGCCTTGGTCTTCCACAGCGATGCGGTCAGATCGCAGTCGTCGGGGGCCGCGGCCAGCTCGAAGGACGAGCTCCAGTAGAGGTTGGCCGCCCGGGCCACCGCCTCGCCCGACTCGTACTTGAAGGGCCCGGCCATGAGGTTGGCTTGACCCATGTCCACGAACGCCTTGCCGTCGATCCGGCACGCGCTCTTGAAGGTCAGCCTCGCGTTGCTGTCCTGGGCCGTGTTGATCTGTAGGAGGTAGGAGAGGTTGAGGCCCTTGGACGTGCCCAGGCCTCCGCTCGGCGTGATCGTCAGGTCGTGCACCTCCACCGGCAGGGCGGCGCCCGACATCGCCACCGGGACCAGCGGGGGCTCGCACTCACCGTGGGCCACCTCGGAGCCGCTCCAGCAGGCGTGGCCCACCGGCACCGAGAGCCCGCCGCTTATTCCTCCCACACGGAACTCGAGCTGGCAGGGCGACAGCGACGACTCGAGGCCCTGGCTGTAGAGCGTGCCCTTGACGTCGGCCTCTTCGCCGGCCGCGTATTGCTCGAGGGGCTTGGAGTAGTGCGCGTTGAGGTAGCCCACGTCGGCCACGAGCTTGTCGTCCTTCTTGCACAGCGACTTGACGTGTACGTAGGTCGAGTTGCCCAGGGCATGGTTGACCTTGGCGCGGGCGGTGACCTCGATCGCGCCCGAGCGGCCGAACAGGCCCCCCGTGGAGTTGACCGCGACGTTCGAGAGGTTGACCGGGCGGCTTTGGGCTTCGGCCTCGGCCTTGGCGGCTTTGTCGGTGGCGGCCTGCTTGGCTTCGGCCTGCGCGGCGGCTTGTTGGGCCGTACGCTTGGCCATCGCGGCCGCCTCCTTGGCCTTGGTCTCGGCGACCGGATCGGCGACCGGATCCACGACCGGATCGGCGACCAGATCGGCGACCGGATCGGCGACCGTCTTGGGGGCGGGGGTACCCTCGGCCTCGGCCGGAGGGGCAGGCGTACGCGGATCGTGCTCGCCTGCGTCTTGCTCGCTTACCTGTGGGCTGCCGGTCAGCCGATCGCAGCCGACCGTGGTGAGCGGGCCGAGGGTCAGCAGCAGGACGAGCGCGGGCCAACGAGGTCGCGGAGCTCCCATGCGGCGCACCATGGCAGAAGTGGCCGACGCTCGTCCACGCTACGAGCCGATCCCGACCGCAGGGCCCGGCGTGGTCACGAGGGCGGAGTCAACCCCAGCTCGGTCATCTGATGGGTGAGGGTCTCACGCAGGCCGTCTTCGAGCGGTCGCGCGTGCCAGCCCAGCTCGCGGCGGGCCTTGTCGGCCCGGGCCGTATACGTGACCCCGGCCGCGCTGCGCAGCGCGTCGGAGCGATAGGTCGCCGGGACGGGCACGTAGCGCTCGAGCCGCTCCACCAGCGACGCCACCGCCCGTAGGGGAGCGGCGGGCACCTGGAGCCGGGGAGCCTTGATCCCGGTGATCCCCTCGGCCAGCTTGAGGAGCTCGACCAACCCATAGGGCTCTCCCGCGAGGATGTAGCTGTGCCCCGTATGGCCCTTGTCCATGGCCAGCACGTGCCCGCGCGCCACGTCGTCGACGTGGGCCCAGCAGTAGCGCGTGCCCTTGGGGGCCACCGGCAGTCGGCGCCGGAGGTACTGCACGAAGGCGTCGTGGATCGGGCTGTGGTCGCCCGGGCCGTAGACTACGCCGGGCATCACGATCACCAGCGGCAGGCCCTGCTCGATCATCGGTAGCGCCACCTTGTAGTGGGCCTCGTGCTTGGTGCGCTCGTACTCGCTGAGCATCGGTCCGTCGTAGCGATACTGCTCGTCGACCATCTGCCCCTGGGTGTCGGAGAACACCGCCACGGTGCTGGTATAGACCCCCTTGGAGATCCCCAGGGTCTTCATCAGCCGCAGCACGTTGCGGGTGCCGGCCACGTTGATCGAGTGCGCGTAGGCCTGCTCGTCGCTGCCCACCTTGTACCAGGCGGCCAGGTGGAAGACGCCGTCGACGTCCTTCATGGGCTCGCGCATGGTCGTTGGATCGCGGATGTCGCCCGGGTAGAGCTCGACCCCGAGCTGTGCGAGATCCTTGGCGTGCTCTGGGTCGCGGACCAGGGCGCGGACCTCGTGCCCCACCTCGCGAAGCTGTCGGACTACGCGGCCGCCGATGAACCCGGTGGCTCCGGTGACGAAGTATCGCATCGTTCGCGGACGCTACCCTGGATCGGGGCCGGGGCGCGAGAGGAACCGGTCCGGGTGACAGCGCAGGGATTTCGGGCGCGGGTCAGTACCCGCGGAGCTTTCGCAGCTCTCGCAGGTCGCGCTTGCTCGGGCGGCCGGCTCCGCGGTCGCGGGTGACCAGGTCGACCTGCGCTTCTTTGGGCGGGGGTGGCGGGGTGTGGTCGATATAGAGCGTACGGGCCACCGAGGCGGGTCCCCGGCGATCACCAAGGGCGGCGACCTCCAGGATCCGTAGTCCTCCCGGCGTGCGGACCTCGAGCCGGTCACCCACGCGGACGGACTTGGCCGCCTTGACCGACGTTCCGTCGATCTTGACATGGCCCGCGCCACAGGCGGCCGAGGCCAGCGAGCGGGTCTTGAAGCAGCGCGCGGCCCACAGCCACTTGTCGATCCGGACCTCGGTGCGCTCGGGCATGGGCCGAGCATAGCAGCGCTCGTTGGTTCGTTTTGGTGCTTCGCTCGTCTCGCTGCGTGCTCGTCCCTCAGGTTGGGCGGAGGCGATCGCGCGGTCGTGCTCGTATGCTCGTCTCGGTCCTTCGATCCACGTACGCTACCGCTGTGTCCACACAAGTGCCCCTGGAGTGCGCCTGCGGCTCGGTACGCGGAGCCGCGATCGACGTTTCGCCTCGGCGGGGCACTCGGGTGGTGTGCATGTGCGACGACTGCCAGCTCTATGCGCACTGGCTCGGGAGTGCCGAGCGGGTGCTCGACGAATACGGGGGCACCGACATCTTTCAGCTCGCTCCGGCGCAGCTGCAGATCACGGCGGGGGTGGAGCAGATCGCTTGCATGCGCCTGACCGAAAAGGGAGTCATGCGGTGGTATACAGAGTGCTGTCGCACCCCCATCGCCAACACCCTCGCGTCGGCCAAGGTACCGTTTGCGGGGGTGGTCCATACCTTCATGGATCACCAGGGCGATGGTCGCTCGCGAGACGAGGCGCTCGGTCCCGTGCGGGCGAAGATCCATGCTCGCTACTGCCCGGGTGATCCTCCCGCCGACGCGCATCCCAAGGCTCCCTTGGGGCTCATCGTGCGGGCGGTGCGTCAGCTCTTGGGCGGGGTCATTCGCCGGGCCTCGCGGCCGTCGCCCTTCTTCGACGCGCAAGGCAAGCCGATCGCGGAGCCCTACCTCGTATCGGACAAAGAGCGGGGGACGCTACGGGTTCGGGCCGGGGTCTGAGCCGCTCGGTGGGGCCGAGCCTTCCGCCTTGGCGACCCAGGCTCGCTTGCCGTCGAAGACCGCCGCCATCTCGATGCAGGGGCTCGCGCCGCGCTCGATGAGCTCGGTGGCGTACTCGCGCTCGCGGATCTGGTCGAGCGCCTTCGCCAGCGCCGCGGTGGGGCGCGTGTTGGCGTTCGTTTCGATCGTTTTGAGCTCCAGCACCACGCCGGGGTGCCCGGGGGTGCAGGGGAGGATCATGACGTCGTAGCGACCAAACCCCGACTCGCGGTTGCTGCGGACCTCGTACTCGCGCCCCAGACTCACCAGCAGGCCCATCATGAAGCCATGGATCACTCGTTCCGGCTCGGGACCTCCGGTGTCGTGATACGACAGGCTCACCTTGAGCATGCGCGAGAGGTAGCGCTCTACCGTGGTGGCGTCGCCGCGCAGGAGCGCCTGCAGGAGCGCCTCGACCTCGGTGGCGCCGCCGACCCGCGCGCTCATCCAGCTGTGCACCATTGCGCTCAGCTCGGCCCGTACCTCTCGGTTGGGCAGATCCAGGCGTCCCCACTGAAGGTCGCGGTCGTCGGTGTAGAGCTCGCGGGCTCGCAGGTAGCCCGACAGCAGCAAGAAGCTCCAGACGGCGTCGGGCTTGGTGTCCAGATCGCGCAGCACGATGTGCTCCTCGACGGGCTTGTCCACCGTGTCTCCGCGTAGGAGGGTCTCGAGCTCGGTCCGCAGCCCCAGCGGGCCGGTCGACAAGAGCTGCCGCACCAGGTCGTTGGAGCTCGTGGCGATCCAGTAGGGGCGAAACTTGCGGTCGGCACTGTCGAGGAAGTTGATGACCGACCAGGGATTGTAGAGCGTGTGATCGCCGAACCGATAGCCGTTGTACCACTCACGCAGCTCGTGGATCGCGGCCGGGGGCTCGCTGAGCTGAGCCAGGGCCTCGACCTCCGCCTCGGTGAATCCGAAGGCAGTGGAGAACTCTGGCCGGAGGATCGAGTAGGCCGCGAGGTTGTTGAGCCCGGAGAAGATGCTCTCCTTGGCCACGCGCAGGATCCCCGTGAGCACGCCCTTGAACAGGTGGGGGTTGTCCTTGAGCCCGCCCGACAGCAGGTTGCGGAGGTGGCCGATCGCCTGGTCGTAGTAGCGGCCGTGGTAGGCGGCGTGCAGCGGGGTGTCGTACTCGTCGATGAGGATCACCACCGGTTTCCCGTGGTGGAGCGCGACGAGCCGCGACAACTCGCGCAGCGCGCCCGCCGACTGAGCCGCCGACGCGGTGCCGTGCAAGATTGCGGTGAACGCCTCTTGCTCGTGTGGGCGCAACGTGCCGGCGTCGAGCAGGTACTGGTGCTCTCGATAGAGCCCAGCGAGTACCATCGCCAGTCCTTCCCGGCACTCTGCCCAGGTCGTTTCCTTGACGTCCTTGAGGGTGAGAAACAGGACCGGGTAGCGTTGGAAGTGGGGTTGGGCGGAGGACGAAGTCTCGACGTGCAGCCCCGCGAACAATGGCGTGAGATCCTCGGAGCGCTTCTCGAGAAAGTAGCGCAGCATCGACAGATTGAGCGTCTTGCCGAAGCGACGCGGGCGGGCCAGTAGCAGCACCTGGGCGTTGGCCTCGAGCACCTCGGTGACGAGTGTGGTCTTGTCTACGTAGGCGTACCCCTGCTCCCGCAGCGCACGGAAGTCCGACTGGCCCAGCGGCAGGCGCGGCTTGGGGAGGTCCACGTGGTGACTCTACCCCACTTGGGCGGTCACGTGGCCGAGCGCGCTCAGCAGGGTCCCGGCGCCGTAGGAGCGCGCCGTGTACTATCGTCGCGACATGAGGGTGTTCATCTCGCACTCTTCGCGGCAGCGCGCGATGGCGGAGCAGCTCACGGTGGCCCTGCGCTCGGAGGGGCACACCGTGTTCTTCGACCGCGACTCGGTCGAGGTGGGCGAGGCGTTTCATGCGAAGATCCGGCAAGAAGTTCGGCGAGCGCATGCCATGGTGTTCTTGATCGACTCCACGTCGGTCGAGGAGGGCAGCCTGGCGCGGACCGAGCTGCGGATCGCCGAGCACGAGTGGGACTCGTTCGGGCAGCGGGTGGTTCCGGTGATGGCCGAGCGCACGCCAATGTCGGAGATCCCCGCGAACCTCCGTGAGGCCGACATCATCCCGGCCGGTGGCAACCTGGCCTCGGAGGTGAGCTATTCGCTCGATCGGCTCGCGCGGGCCCGCACCGGCGCCCGGCTCAAGAGCGTCGCAGTGGTCGCGGTCGCGGTGTTGTTGCTTGCGCTGGGCGGCACGGCGATCGCGATTGGGATGCTCCCGGGCGAAGACGAGCCGGTCCAAGCGGCTCGCCAGGCCGCTGCACCCGGGTCCTCGAAGACCGAGCAGCGGACGCTGAGCTCCAAGGTCGAGCCGCCGGCGGCGGTACCCGAGATCGAGCCGCCTGCGGAGGAGCCCGCCGAGCGAACAACCGAGCGACCGGTCGAAGACCCCGCCGAAGACCCGACCGAGGGAGTGCACTCGACCAGCGGTGGTGACAGCGACTCGGCGGCCGATGGCGAGAGTGGATCGGTGGTGGCCGGTGCCTCCGACCCGAGCCAGAGTGCTCGCTGCAAAGCGATGCGACAGGCTGCCCGGGATGCGTTTGCTCGCCGCTTGTGGTCGGAGGTGCTCCGCAACGTTGCCTCCACGACCTGCTGGAAGGGCAAGTACCGTGGCGAGTACGCTGAGATGAAGATCAAGGCCCTGTTCGAGACCAAGCGGTGGGCCCCGTGCGCAAAGCTGGCGCGGCAGGCCCAAAGTGCGAGCAGCAAGAAGCTGGCCAAGGTCTGCCTGACCCGTGTCGAGATGGGCGGCTGAGTGCCGCCGAGCTAGACCATATGGAGTGACTGGCCCGTAGCCGTGGATCCGGTTTGGGCCCGGTTCAGTCCTCGCCGCCGACCATCCTTCGCTCTGATCCGATCGACCAGGCCTCCGCCATCGTGTGACCGCTGAATACCAATGGAAACCCCGATGGCTACGATAGTTTCTGGCGTACTGGCCGTGGGAGCTGCACCCGTCGCCGGTCGATCGAGCGCGCCTACCTACGGGCCGACCAGGAGCATCTAGGGCCAGTTTTTCTCCTGCTGAATAAAACTCGCGGGTGTCGAAACTCCATGAGCGCTGGTGAGTAGTCGAGACCCAGGCGCCACGCCGTCTCGATCGTGCTCGCTGGATTCGAATACGCGACGCCACGCGACCCGGCCTTCTCGATCTCCTCGTCGACTCGCGACACGTCGCTCGCTGGAGCTGAAACCATTATGGACACATCGATCCTCGTCGACATGGCCCTCTATGGGCTCGACATCCTCCTGACCTCGTTTCCGCGCTACTTCCTGGTAACCGGCGGCGCGTTCTTGCTGTTCTGGGTGCTCTTGCGGGATCGGATCGCCCACCGCCGGATCCAGGCCCGGGCCTCCCAGCGCAAGAAGATCATCTTCGACGTCCGCCGCTCGATCATCGGTCTGCTCGCCGTGGCGTCCATCACCACCCTGGCCTCGGCGCTACAGCCCCTGGGGCTGATGAAGCTCTACGACGACCCCTCCACGTACGGCTGGGGGTACTTCGTGTTCAGCATCGCCCTGCTCATCGTCGGCCAGGATGCCTACATCTACTGGACCCACCGCTGGATCCACCACAAGGCCGTGTTTCGGCGGGTGCACGCGGTCCACCACCGCTCGAGCAGCCCCAACCCGTTCACGTCGTACTCGGTCAACTGGCTCGAGGGCATGATCCACGGCGCGTACCTGCCCCTGATGGCGCTGTGCCTGCCCCTGCACCTGTGGGCGGTAGCCGTGTTCCTGATGTTCATGATGCTGATGAACACCTACCTCCACCTCGGCTACGAGCTGCTCCCGCAGGGCTTCGCTCGCCACCCGGTGACGCGATGGTTGACCACGTCGACGTACCACAACCTCCACCACCAGCGCTCGCGCTGCAACTACGCCCCGTACTTCACCTGGTGGGATCGTCTCCTGGGCACGATCCACCCCGACTACGTCACCATCTACGAGCGGGTCACCGCCGAGCCCCTGCTGCCCGAACCCACGCCTTCGGACCTCTCCCCGGCCCACTCGTTTCACGGCGTGGCCTGAGTGAACACCACGCGCCCTCGGCCCACCTGTTCGGTCCCCGGTCGTCGGCCAGAGGGTCGGTCGACGTAGTACGTTGTATCAGGCGGGTCGGAATGGGCCGGATCGAAGTCTCAAGGCTCAGGTGCGGCCGGTTCGCTCATACACGTAGAGGCGGGGGCCGCTCGGGGGCGGCCACAACCCCCGACTTTTGGCAAGCTGCTAGGACCCAAACTCAAGCTGACGTGATCATGAGCGACGAGCAAGACCACAGTCGCCGGCGAACCGTTCTTGACGTGGGTGAGCTCGTATCGGCCGGCGAAGAGCAGTCGGGGATCGTCGTCGGTCGCTAGGGGCAGGGCGGAAAGTCCGGCCCGCCCCCTTGATACGTCGCGCTGTCCACGGAGCCGGAGCCGTCGATCATGACGCCAGAAGTGCCCGTCAGCGCGAAGGTGATGTTCGCGTCGATGGCCTCGAGCCACATGTTGATGGGTGCCGTGGTCGCGTCGAAGAACACGTAGAAATCCTCGATGCCCTGAGGCAGGTTCACATTGACCTGGATCGGCGTGTCGCCATAGGGTCCGAGGCCGCCGCCGCCGATCACCGTGATTGCGCCGCCCGTGAGGCTGATCGTCGTCTCTTCGCAGACCAGCAGCCTTGCCTCGTCGGTCACACAGATCCACGAGAACTCATAGGGGCCAGGGCCCAGCACGAACACGTCGTCGCCCGCGAGCCGCAGCGATCCGTCGCCGTGGGGATCGGTGAACACGCCGAACTCGTCGGCACACGAGCCTCCAGCGGTCGCGGTGGCGCTGGTCGCAGAGTCCGTCGTCGAGCCGACGCTCGTGTCCGCCAACTCCGCGCCGGTCTGAGCGTCGTCGCCCGAGTCACTCCCGCTCGTCGCGCCTGGCTCGGCGCCTGAGTTGCTGTCGGACATCGAGTCGCTGGCGCTGCCCGTTCCGTCGCCGCAGCTGGCCAGTACGAGGATTGAGGTGAGAGCGGTGAGCTGCGGCGCGAGGAGCAATCGATACATCTTGACCTTGCAGAACGCGCGAGCGTAGCACGGCTCGAGGCTCGGCCGACGAACTGAGTCGACTCCGCTCAGCGAAATGCCCACAGGCCAAGGGTCTCATTAGCATCCCGCCCAGCTCGAAACTGGCAGGAGCACCGGGCGCACCCATCGGCGTGAAGGCCCCTAGCTCCACCGGGTCGAGGAACTCGAAGCAAAGGCCATTGTCCATGAGATGCACTTGGTCTGCGGCAATCGTGGAGCTCGGACACGACCGTCATCGCGGTAAGAACCCCAGTGGGGCGACCGCGGGCCGGTCACTCCAAGCAGGCCGGTCACTCCAAATGGTCTAGCGCTTCGACGTCGGCCGAGCCCGGGGCGCCAGCGCCCGCCAGCCCCGCCGGGCCGAGCTGGCCAGGTCTTCGAGGCTGGCGTAGGCCGCGGGCAGGAACAGCAGCGTCAGCACCGTGCTGGTCGCCAACCCCCCGGCGATCACGATAGCGATCGCGTGGTAGTAGACCCCCGCCAGCGTGGGGTGGTGGATCAACATCGGCACCAGCCCCAGGATCGTGGTGACCATGGTCATCATGATCGGCCGGATCCGATCCCGCCCCGCGGTCCGTAGCGCCTCGTCGCGGGCCATGCCCTGCCCGCGCAATTGCGTCGCGCGGTCGATCAGCATGATCCCGTTGTTGACCACGATCCCGATCAAGATGAAGAACCCGACGATCGCGGTCGTGTCGAGCGTGGTGTCGGTCAGCCACAGCGCCCACGGGGCCCCGAAGCACCCCAAGAGGCAGGTCACCAGGATCCCCAGCGGCTGCAGGAAGCTCTCGAACAGCGAGGCCATCACCGCGTAGACCAGCAGCAGGCACAGCCCGAGGTTGATGAGCATCTCGTTGCCCGCTTCCGTCTGGCGGCGCCACCGCGTGCTGCGACCCCAGCTATACCCGGGCGAGAACTCGTAGTTGGCCATGGCCGCCGACACGAGCTCCCAGTTGCCCCGGGGATCGGCGTGGAAGAAATGCACCTGGATCTTGACCTCGGTCTGTCGGTCGACCCGCTGGATCCAAAACGGGCGCTTGGCCAGCTCGATCGTCGCCAGCCCCCCCAGCGGCACCTCTTGGCCGTCCCCCACCGGGATCCGCAGGTCGCGGAGCTCGGCCAGCCCCGCCTCCCGAGACTCGCCCGTCGTGGCGCTCAGCCGCAGCCGGATCTCCCCGCGCGGGCCTCGTACGCTGCCCAGGGGCACGCCTTGGAAGGCCAGCGAGATCCGCCGCGCCACGTCGTCGGCGGCCAGCCCCTGGCGGAGCAGGCGGGCCCGGTCGAGCACCACGTGCAGCTCGGTGGCTCCGTCTTCGTAGGGGGTGGTGATGAAGTCGTAGGTGCCCTCGGCTCGGGTCTCGAGGTCGCCCCGCGCGAGTCGCCGCTCGAGGTGCTCGGCGACCTTGCGCGACTGCTCCATCAGCTCGCCCATGTCCTCGCCCCGGATCGCAAACTCCACCACGCGACGATCGGTGTTCTCGCGCCAGCTGAAGCGCCGCTCGCCCATGCGGTACTTGACCCCGGGCTGCGAGGGCAGGGCCTGGCGTAGGCGGGCCTTGAAGCGCTCGGCGTCCTTCTCGCTCTGAAAGGGCTCGGCCGGGTAGGCGCGACACGTGCCCCAAAAGTCGCCCCACGAGCACGAGACCGACTTCACGCCGGTCGCCTCGCCCGACGATCGCAGCGCCGACTCCATGACCTCGATGTAGCCTCCGATCCGCTCGTGCCCCCGACTGCCCGCGAACTGCAGCCGGATCGGGACATTGTCGTCTTGCTGGTCCGCGTCGCCGAGCTTCATGCCGTCGAGCAGCGGCGCCCCCGGCACGTAGACCGACGCGGCGAGCATCAGCCCCAGCAACACGCTCAGCCGGGGCCACCGCAGCGTCCGCTGGATCACCCACGCGTACCCGGACGCGACCCGGTCGAGCACGGGGTGGCGCAGCGGCTTGGGTCGCGGGCGTAGGATCCGGCCCATCAGCAGCGGGACCGCGGTCTGCGAGATCACCAGGCTGGCGACCAGCCCGATCGTGAAGGTGCTGCCCAGCGGTCGCAGCACGGCCCCCGCGCGATCGGTGGGCTCCCCCAGCTGCAGAGGGATGAACACGATGACCGTCGAGAGGGTCGAGGCGATCGTGGCAAAGCCCACCTCGCGGGCCCCGAGCCGGGCCGCGCGCAGCGGGGGCTCGCCACGGCGGCTGTGGCTGGCGATCGCCTCGACGATGACCACCGCGTTGTCGATCAGCATGCCCACCGCGAGCACCAGGCCCAGCATCACGATGCAGTTGAGGTCGCTGCCCTGCACGAAGAGCACGGCGCAGGCGGCGGTGACGCTCAGGGGGATCGAGACGGCGGCGGAGACGGTGGTCGACAGCCGGTGCAGAAACATCAGCAGCACGATGAAGGCCAAGAGCCCCCCCCACAGCCCCGTGTCGCGCAGATCTTCGAGGGTCTGGAGGATGATCGCGCCCTGGTCGTGGAACACCAGCAGCTCGATCCCGTCGAGCGCGGGATCCTGGCCTAGCCGCTTCACCTCGGCCCGGACTCGCTGGGTGACCTCGACGGTGCTCGCCCCGGCCGCGGCGAAGATCTCCAGGTTGATCGCCGTACGCCCGTTGAGGGTCTTGCCCCCGCGGTTTTCCTCGGGGTGCACGGAGACCTCGGCGACCTCACCGAGGGGGGCAAAGCCACGGTCGGGAGGAGCGGGGGACAGCAGCGCGGCGCCCGAGTCGGTCGCGATCGAGCCCGAGGCGTCGGTCGGCGGGGCGTCGGCGCGGCGCCGCAGCGGCAGCTGGGCGAACGCCTCGGGATCGGCGGGGCGGGCCGGGCTACGGATCCCGGTGTCGACGTCGCCGGGCCGCAGCACGCCGAGGCTACGGCCCTGCCGCGCCTGCCTCACCGAGTCGGACAGCTCCTGCAACGAGACGCCCGTGCGCCCCACTTGCTCGATGTCCACCGCGATCTCCAGCTCGTGCGGCTTGACCCCCTGCAGCTCGACGCGCGCGACCCCGGGGATCCGCTCGATCGCGCGGACCACCTTGTGCTCGATGAGGTAGTAGTCCTGCGATAGATCGGTCCCGCTGGAGACCCGCATCTCCATGATCGGGTCGTCGTTGGCGTCGCCCCGGGTGCCCATCTCTACCGCCTGGACGAACTCGGGCAGCTCGGGCCTCACGCGCTCGATCCGGTCGCGCAGTTCCAGCTTGCGGGCGTCGAGATCGGTGCCCGGCCGAAAATCGAGGTTCATGCGTACGCCCCAGGTGCCGGCGCCTACCTGGATCCGCTGGAGATCGCGGATCCCCGCGACCTGCTCCTCGAGGGGGCGCACCACGTCGCGCTCGAGCACCTCGGGGCTGGTGCGGGAGATCACGACCCGGATCCAGGCATTGGCCGCGGCGCGTCGGGGCAGGAAGGCCAGGGGCATCTGGGTCGCGCCGATCACCCCGAGCACCAGCACCGCGACGAGCAGCATGCCCACGGTCACCGGGCGGGCGAGCGCGACGTCGGAGAGGCTGAAGCGACGCATGGGCGGGCGGAGCTCAGGGTAGCAACGTCCGTCGCTCGATGTCGTCCATCCGTGGGTTCTGCGCTCCTGGTGGGGGCACCCTATCCGCCGGCCGGCGACGAGCTTGCGAGCGGTCCTCGAGCTACCCACCAGCGCTCCGCGGGCTCGCTCTTGTCGCCGCGCGGGCGGCGAGGGCGGGTCGTGCTCGATCCGAAGGGTCTGCCCCATGTTCCCCGCCGGCCGGCCCAAGTACCATCCGGGGCGCCATGCCCGACATCGTCAGCCCGATCGATGACCAGGTCGCCTATACGTTCAGCGAGCTCTCCGAGGCCGAGGCGCTGACCCGGCTCGATCAGGCCAGCGACGTGCAGCGGCAGTGGTCCCAGGTTCCGCTCGAGCGTCGCATCGAGGTCTGCCGCGAGATGCTCACGCGCTACGCCGAGTTCGAGGAGCAGTATGCCGAGCAGCTCACCCGGATGATGGGCAAGCCCCTGGCCCACGCGCGGGGTGAGTTCCGCGGGCCTATGCGCGAGCGAACCCTGGCGCTGTGCGACATGGCGGCGCAGGCCCTGGCCGACCACGTGCTCCCCGACCGGCCCGACTTTCGCCGCTTCATCCGCCGTGAGCCGGTGGGCACCGTGCTCGACATCGCCGCGTGGAACTATCCGCTGCTCATTCCCATCAACGTTGTCGTGCCCGCGGTGCTCGGGGGCAACGCGGTGGTGATCAAGCATGCTCCGCAGACGGCGCTGGTGGCCGATCAGCTCGAGCATGCGTTCGGCGCGGCCGGTGCCCCCCGGGGCCTGGTGCAGGCGCTGCCCGTCGATCACGTGGTGGTGGCCGAGCTCATCGCCCGGCGCCGCTTTGGCTTCGTGGCCTTCACCGGCTCGGTGCGGGGGGGGCACGAGGTCTACCGCACCGTCGCCCGCGAGAACTTCGTAGGCGTGGGGCTGGAGCTGGGCGGCAAGGATCCGGCCCTGGTGCTGCCCGATTGCGATCTGGACCACACCATCGAGAGCCTGGTCGACGGCGCGTTCTTCAACGCGGGCCAGTCGTGCTGCGGGATCGAGCGGATCTACGTGCACGAGGAGATCTATGAGCGCTTCGTGGAGTCCTACGTGGCCAAGACCCGGCAGTACGTGGTGGGCAATCCCCTGGAAGCCACGACCACGCTGGGGCCGGTGGTCAACCCGGCCGCCGCCGAGCGGATCCGCGGTCACATCGAGCAAGCGCTCAGCCGCGGGGCTCAGGCGCTGACCTCTGACCGTGACTTTGCGGTGCCCGATCTGGGGTCGTGCTACGTCGCGCCGCACGTTTTGGTGAACGTCGACCACGACATGCTCGTGATGCGCGAGGAGACCTTCGGCCCCGTGGTGGGGATCATGAAGGTCGCCGACGTCGAGCAGGGGGTGCACCTGGCCAACGACTCGTCCTATGGCCTCACCGCCTCGGTCTGGACCCAGGACGTCGACCGGGGCCTGGCGCTGATGGAGCGGCTGGAGGCGGGCACTGTCTACCTCAACCGCTGCGACTACCTCGACCCGGGCCTGGCCTGGACGGGGGTCAAGGACTCCGGCCACGGCGCCTCGCTCTCTACCCTGGGATTTTTGTCGGTGACCCGACCCAAGAGCTACCACCTACGCACGGCGACGTGATGAGCGACACCAACTCTGAACCTGGCTCCCGGCTGGCTTCCCGATCTGGCTCCGCGTTGGGGGCGGCCCCCACCACCATCGCCGAGCTGCAGGCGCTGCTCGACCAGCGGGGGATACGCCACCACAAGATCGGGATCTTCGATACCGATGGGGTGCTGCGGGGCAAGTATGTCAATCGCGACAAGTTGCTCTCGGCGGTCGACAAGGGCTTTGGCTTCTGCGACGTGGTGCTGGGCTGGGACAGCGCCGACACGCTCTACGACAATGGCATCGCCTCGGGCTGGCACACCGGCTACCGCGACGCTCCGGTGCGCCTGGATCTGGCCACCACGCGCGTGCTCCCCTTCGAGCCCGACACGATCCTGATGCTGGGCGGCTTTGCTGGCGACTACGAGGCGGTGTGTCCCCGCGGGGTGCTGCGCCGGATGGTGGACAAGGCGGCCCGCATGGGATTCGTGCCGTATGCCGCGCTCGAGTACGAGATGTTCGTGTTCGACGAGACGCCGCACAGCGTGCGGGACAAGGGCTACCGTAACCTGCGACCGCTGACGCCGGGGATGTTCGGCTACTCCGCGCTGCGCAGCACCGTGCACCACGAGATCTACCACGAGCTGCTCGACTCGATGGCCGCGATGGACTGCCGGATCGAGGGGCTGCACACCGAGACGGGGCCCGGGGTGATCGAGGCCGCGATCGCGGTCGACCAGGCGATGCGGGCCGGGGACAAGGGGGCGCTGTTCAAGACCTTCACCAAGGTGCTCTTCGAGCGCCGCGGGCTCATGGCCACCTTCATGGCCAAGTGGAGCAACGACTACCCGGGGCAGAGCGGCCATATTCACGTGTCGCTGTGTGACGCGGACTCGGGCGATAACCGGTTCTACGACCCCAAGGGGGAGCACCAGCTCAGCGAGACTCTGCGCCACTTCGTGGCCGGGCAGGTGCGTTACTTGCCCGAGCTATTGCCCATGGTGTGCAGCACCGTCAACGCCTACCGGCGGCTGGTGCCCGGGATGTGGGCGCCCACCCACGCCAACTGGGGGGTGGACAATCGCACCACCGCCGTTCGGGTGATCCCCGCCGGGCCCACGGGGACGCGCAGCGAGTACCGGGTGGGGCCGGCCGACGCCAACCCCTACCTCGCGCTCGCGGCTGCGCTGGGCTCTGGCCTGCGGGGGATCGAACAAAAGCTCGCCCCGCCGCCCGCCGCCGAGGGCAACGCCTACGAACACCCGGGGCCCGACGCGGTGCCGCTGCCGGGGACGCTTCGCGAGGCCGCCGCGGTCTTCCGCGCCTCGACCGTGGCCCGCGAGCTCTTTGGCGATACCTTCGTGGATCACTTCGCGGCCACGCGCGATTGGGAGGACCGCGAGCATCGCAAGCACGTCAGCGACTGGGATCTGGCGCGGTACTTCGAGATTATCTAGTCTGAACAGCGAGTGCTTGTCGGCACGTTGTCGGCATACTGCGGGTCCGTCGAAGTTCGATCCGGTCACGACGGACGCCGCTTCGACGCGTAATCCAGGGCGCTACGGTTGCATTCGCTCGGAGGTCGCGAACTGCGGCGGTTCGTCGCCGAACCGTGTGGTCGAGTGTCCCGACGGCGGCATGAACTGTTCCGCCGTGCTCTATTGCCTCTCGAGCGGCAGATCTGTCGATTTTTTCTCGCGGTCGAAATCGGAAGCGATCGATCAGTTTTGTCGATGATCTGGAATGAGATCACGGTTGAATTCATGAGACACATCCAGATACCCGATCTCATTATCTGCATCGGGCTCGTATGCGCACCATCGATGTTCGGCTGTCAGGTCGAGGCTGAACCCTTCGCTGCGGAGAGCGAAGGAAGTGCTGATACCGACGCATACACCGACGACGCCGACCGTGGAATCCCGGCGTCGGCGGCCCAGGGACCCTGCCAGGGATATGCCACGCGCTTTTGGGACTGCTGCAAGCCCCACTGTAGCTGGTCGGGCAACGTCGACCCTGCCATGGAGCCGCTGGGGACCTGCAACCAGGCGAACGCTCCGCAGGGAGATCCGAACATCGTCAGCAGTTGCAGCCAGCTCGGAGCGGGCAGCGCGTATGCTTGCTATAGCCTCACACCCTGGGCGGTGAATGACAATCTGGCCTATGGGTTCGCCGCGGTCCCCGCCGCAGGGGATAGCTGTGGTCGTTGCTACAGCCTCGAGTTCACCGGCAGCTCGCACAACGGGGGGGCGGATCCCGGCTCGGCCGCCCTGGCGGGCAAGACGATGGTCGTGCAGGCCATCAACATCGGGCACGACGTCAACGGGGGACAGTTCGACATCATGATCCCGGGGGGTGGTGTCGGGTTGTTCGACGCCTGTAGCCACCAGTGGGGCGTGGATACCAGCGAGCTGGGGGCCACCTATGGCGGCTTGTTGACGGCATGTCAGAACGAGACGGGAGGGAGCTACGAGGCGGCCAAGAGCTGCGTGGTCAATCGTTGCAACGAGCTGTTCGCGGGCGGACAGTTCTCGGACCTCGCTGCCGGTTGCCAGTGGTTCATCGACTGGTACGAGGCGGCCGACAACCCCTCGTTGACGTACACCGAGGTGGAGTGTCCGGCGGAACTCATCGGGGCCACGGGTATGGATCGCTCGCCGCTGGGTGACACGCTTTCGTGTGGCGGTGGCGGTGGCGGTGGTGGTGGTGACGGTGGTGGTGGCGGCGGCGACGGTGGCGGTGCCGGAGATTGCGACTGTAGCTGGACCAACGGCGGAGCCAACTGCGGCTGGGACGACGGCAGCGTCTGCTGGAGCGCGTGCTGTGGTGACGGTGGTGGGCCTGGCGGTGACGGTGGCGGTGACGGTGGTGGGCCTGGCGATGGTGGCGGTGGCGGGGTCGAGTGCCCCGGTGGTTGCGACTGCGGCTGGACCAACGGCGGAGCCAACTGCGGCGGGGACGACGGCAGCTGCTGCTGGAGCGCGTGCTGCGGCTAGGTCCTGCCCTTCACGAGGCTCCTCGACCCTCGGTGTGGAAGCACACGCCGGGGGCGTGTCAGACCTTGGGATATCCACGATTCCAGTCATGGTATACCCCCGGCTTCAGCTTCGGGCGCGAGCTCGTGACGTCTGCCGGGCTTCATTCTGAAAACTGGGACGCTAGGCACGAGCCAGCCACGAAGAACAAGACGAAAGTCGACGGGCGCGGCAGCGGCTCGCGTTCACGGAGAACAGACAGTATGGGTAAGAAACTATTCGTAGGCGGCCTCAGCTGGGATACGGACGATTCGAGCATGCGCGCCGCATTCGAACGTTTTGGTGAGGTGACCGAAGCCAAGGTCATCACCGATCGAGAGACCAATCGGTCTCGCGGGTTCGGGTTCGTGAGCTTCGTCGACGCCTCAGCCGCGGACAACGCGATTCGCGAGATGGATGGATCCACGCTCGATGGGCGCACCATCAAGGTCAACGAGGCTCAGGATCGGCGTGGCGGCGGTGGCGGTGGCGGTGGCGGCCGAGGAGGTCGAGGAGGAGGCCGAGGAGGTCGATACTAGGCGGTCGCCGCCGCACTTGACCCTTCGCGTGGCCATCGACGAGCACTCTCCCGGCGCTCGTGCTCCTGAGCACGGCGTCGGGATCGCGCTCGTGCTCGTGCTTGCCGAGGCATACGCATGGCTCTCGCTACGCTCGAAGACGAAGTGAGCGGCCGGGGGCGGCGGGGCGACGAGCGGGTATCATGCCGCCCGCACGCATCGAAGAGCCCCGACATGACCGACGCCACCTCGCCCCGCGGGAACTTCAACTACCCCACCACGTATCGGATAGGTTGCGGACGCCGGGCCGAGCTGCCGCAGGGGTGCGCCTCGCTCGGGATCCGCCGGCCGCTGGTCGTCACCGATCGCGGGATCGCCGGGCTGCCGTGGTTTGCGGAGCTTACGGGCTCGCTGCCCGACCGGGTGATCTTCGACGGGGTTGCCGCCAACCCGGATGGCGCCGCGGTGGAGGCCGGGGTCGCCGCCTATCGTGAGGGCAAGTGCGACGGCGTGGTGCTGCTGGGTGGCGGCTCGCCCATGGACGCGGGCAAGTGCGTGGCATTGCTGGCCGACAACCCCGGCACTGTCTTCGACTACGAGGATGTGGGCGACAACTGGACCCGGGCCGATCCCGCCAAGATCGCGCCGATCGTCGCGGTGCCTACCACCGCGGGCACCGGCTCGGAGGTGGGGCGGGCCAGCGTGATCGTCGACGAGCGCGATCACAACAAGAAGATCATCTTCCACCCCAAGATGCAGCCAGGCCTGGTGATCGCCGACCCCGAGCTGACCTTCGGCCTGCCGCCCTTCGTCACCGCGGCCACGGGGATGGACGCCTTGGCCCACTGCTTCGAGGCCTTCTGCGCGCCGGGCTATCACCCGATGGCCGACGGGATCGCGGTGGAGGGGATGCGGCTCATTCGTGAGCACTTACCTCGGGCGTTCGCCGACGGTCAGGATGCGCAGGCGCGGACCCACATGATGATGGCCGCCTCGATGGGGGCCACCGCGTTCCAGAAGGGCCTGGGCATGGTGCACAGCCTCTCGCACCCGCTGGGCGGGGCCACGGGGATCCACCATGGCCTGGCCAACGCGATCTTCTTGCCCTACGTGATGGAGTTCAATCGCGACGCGATCGAGGAGCGCATGGGGTACCTGGCCCGGGCGCTCGACCTGCCGCGGCCGGGCTTTTGCGGGGTGCTGGCGTGGATGCTGGAGCTGCGGTCCTCGCTTCGGCTGCCCCATACGCTGACGGCGGCCGAGGGCTTCGATGCGGCGATGGCCCGTCGGCTCGCGCCCCTGGCCGCAGCCGATCCTTCCCAAGGCACCAACCCCAAGCCAGCCACCGAGGCGGAGCTGGAGGCGGTGTTTCTCCGAGCGTGGCGTGGCGAGCTGGCGTTCTCGGGGTGAGTGCCCGCGTCAGGAGCTCGGCCATGAGCGATATTCTCGTATCCGTTCGCGATCTCGCGTTGGGCTATAGTGGCAAGACGACGATCGTGGTGGACGAGCTCGATATCGCTCGCGGGACCGTCACCACTCTTCTCGGACCCAGTGGGTGCGGGAAGAGCACTTTGCTGGATGCGATCAATGGGCTCAAGGAGCCGCTGGGCGGCACGCTCCGATGGCATGGTGATGGGACGAGCTCATCGTTCCACCCTTCGTTCCACCCTCCATTCCACAGGATGGGAAGGACGTTCCAGCACTTTCCCATGTTGCCATGGCTTCGGGTCGAGGAGCACTTCGTCCAGCGAGCGAAGATCATCGGTGCTCGAATCGACGCGCGAGAATCGCTCGCGCGTCTAGGTGTCGAACACTTGGCTCGGCGATTTCCCATGACGCTGAGCGGAGGCGAGCGAGCACGTTGTGCGATTGCCCTGGGGCTCGCCGGCAACGCCAACCTCCTGCTCTTGGACGAACCGTTCAACGGGCTGGACTACTGGATTCGGTCCTCGATCGTGGAGAGGCTGCGTGAAATTGCCCATGAAGAAGGGATCGGGATGATTGTCGTGACTCATGAGCTTGCGGACGCAAGTGCGATATCCGACAACATCTTGATCCTCGGCGGGTCTCCAACGTCGGTTGTCCGAAGCCTGCACCAAGGCAACGAGCGCTCGATGACGGTCTCTGCCCTCGAGAAGGAGGTCTTGGCTTGCCGGCCGTGACCAGGATCGCGGTGCGGTCACTCGTCAGCTTGCTGGCGGGTCTGCTGCTTTGGCAGTTGCTGATCTGGTTGTTCGCGCCTCCGCTCTACGTGCTTCCACCCCCCTCGCAGGTCTTCACCGCGCTGTTCGACGATCGAGCCTACCTCGCCGAGCATGCCCGGATCACCTTCGTCGAAGTCATCCTGGGGGGGCTTTGGGGGATTGGGGGCGGTCTGCTGGTCGGCGGCGCCTTGGCGTGGTCGAGGGTGGCGCGGTGGCTCGGCGAGCCCTACCTCGTGGCGCTACAGTCCTTTCCTCGCGAGGCGCTCGCGCCCTTGTTCATCGTGTGGCTGGGCATGGGCTTGCTGCCGAGGGTGGTGATGGCCGCCATGATCAGCTTCTTTCCCATGGCGATAGCCTCGCTCAGCTCGCTCTTACATACCCCGTCCACCTATGTGAAGATGCTGGAGTCGCAGGGGGCCACGAAGTACCAGATCTTTCGGTATGTGCGAGTCCCGAGCGCCATCCCCGAGATGATCTCGGGCGTGAAGGTTGCCTTGCCGCTCAGCGTGGTGGGCGCGGTCATCGGTGAGTTCATGGGGGGATCGGGCGGCCTTGGATACGTGATCGCGACCAGTAGCGCGGCCTTCGACACGCCTCGGACCTTTGCTGCGCTGATCATCCTCGCGTTCTTCGGGGCACTCTTGCTCGGGCTCATCGCTCTGGTCGAGAGGCTTGTCTTCGGTCGCTACTTGATGCATTTTCGTGAGACTACGAAGTCGAGTCGCAAAGCCGCGTAAGTCGAGCGAGCCGAGCGAGTCGAGCGAGTCGAGCGAGTCGAGCGAGTCGAGCGAGTCGGGCAAGCCGAGCGAGTCGAGCAAGCCGAGCAAGCCGGGGTAGGTCAATGACAAGTAAGTTTCTTTCGGTCACGTTCATGCTCGTGTCTTCCTTGTCGGTGGTGCTCTCGAGTTCGTGTAAGAAGTCGGACGGTGAGAGCGGCGGTGCTCGGAGTGTCGAGGTCTTGATCGACTGGCAAGCCGAGCCTACCTATGTCGGGGTCTACTATGCGAAGACGAGCGGGCTCTTCTCCGACGAAGGCTACGATGTCACGATCGTCGAGTCGTGGGGAGCAAACCGGGCGTCGGCTGCGGTCGCGAGTGGTCGCTACAAGGTCGGGACGGCTAGCGGCGGGGCATCGGTCTTGGCCGTCGACAAAGGGGCGCCTATCGTGTCCACCGCGGTCATCAACCGCAAGATCTCTACGGTGATCTATGGTCTCGCGACCACCAAGCTCGACGAGCCTACGGATCTCTACGGGAAGACGGTGGGAATGTACGCGGGCTCGATCAACGTCAACGAGTTCGAGGCGTTCATACACGCCAACGGTCTGGACCGCGCCAAGATCACGCAGACGGTCATCAGCGGCAACGATCTGGCGCCGCTCAAGGCCGGCTCGATAGACGTCGCGCTGAACTATCGTGAGCTCAGCCCCACGCGGTTGTCCTTGGACCAGACCGCGCCCGAGGTCGCCGGTAAGCGCATGAACTACATGATGCTCAACCAGCATGGAGTCGATGGTTATGGGCTGAACGTAATATCCAGTAGGGCTGCGCTCCGAGAATCTCCCAAGCTCGTGAACGCGGTCACCAAGGCGATCGTCAGCGGGTACAAGAATGGCTGTGCCAACCAGGGCGAGGCCGTTGCTCAGTTCATGGAGCTGTTTCCACAAAAGGACCGGGAGTACATCGCCAAGGGCTGGGCGGTGACCTGCGAGCAGCTCGAGCCCCTCGATGGTATTGGCCGACAAGACCAAGCGGGTTGGTCGAGCACGATCGCCATGTTCGAGAAGGAAGGGCTGCTCAAGAGCGAGCCTGCTTCAGCGGACATGATGCCATAGCCATGCCGCTGGTCGCCGCCGCGTGATCGGCCGGGATCGCGAGCAATGGACCGGGCCGCCAGTGGCCGTTAGCGGGGGAGGCGCGGGTGCACCGGAACACCGGTGCGAGCCGGGGACGCGCCGCGCGGCTCGAGTCGAGGTTTCGTGCGGGGTTGGGCGTGCGATCGCGCCGGGAGGGTGATGGCCGGGTGATACGATGGGCCGCACTCAATCGACGGAGCACCACCATGATCCTCCTGCACCCCAACCGACTCGACCGCCCGTACCCTGACCCGCGCTCTGCCGAGATCATGCGCAAGACGGTGGAGTTCTTCGAGTCCAAGGGCAAGCAGCGGTTGCTCGAGGACTACTACACGCGGCCTTGGTACTCGGACTTCCTCGAGTTCGTCCACAAGGAGCGGATCTTTGCCAGCATGTGCACGCCCGCCGGCGAGGGCCAGGCCGACGCGCGCTGGGATACCTGGCGGATCTGCGAGTTTGCGGAGATCCTCGGCTTTTATGGGCTCCCGTACTGGTACACGTGGCAGGTCTCGGTGCTGGGCCTGGGGCCCATCTGGATGAGCGAGAATGCGGCGCTGCGCCAGCGGGCCGCCGCTGCGCTCGAGGACGGGGCGATCTTCGCCTTCGGCCTGTCCGAGAAGACCCACGGCGCCGACATCTACTCGACCGACATGGTGCTCACGCCGGCGCCCGACGGGAAGGGTTGGCTCGCCAACGGCCGCAAGTATTACATCGGCAACGGCAACAAGGCGGCAATCGTCAGCACCTTTGGGCGCTTTGCCGAGGGTGACGAGTACGTATTCTTCGCCGTCGACTCGGGCCACGCCAATTACCACCTCATTCAGAACGTGGTGTCCAGCCAGAACTACGTCTCCGAGTTCGAGCTGCGCGACTACCCGGTGCGCGAGGAGGATCTGCTGCATCGTGGTCGCGGTGCCTGGGACGCTGCGCTCAACACGGTGAACATCGGCAAGTACAACCTCGGCTGGGCCACGATCGGGATCTGCACCCACGCCTACTACGAGGCGATCACCCACTCGAACAACCGCGTACTCTACGGCAAGCCCGTCACGCAGATGCCGCACGTGCGCCGCATGTTCGTGGAGGCCTACGCGCGGCTGGTGGCCATGAAGCTGTTTGCCCTGCGCGCCGCCGACTACATGCGCACCGCCTCGGCCGACGACCGCCGCTACTTGCTCTACAACCCCATGGTGAAGATGAAGGTCACCACCCAGGGCGAGGCGGTGATCGATGCGTTGTGGGACGCTATTGCGGCCAAGGGCTTCGAGAAGGACGTGTACTTCGGCCAGGCCGCGATCGACATCCGCGCGCTCCCCAAGCTCGAGGGCACGGTGCACGTGAACATCGCGCTCATCGCGAAGTTCATGCCCAACTACTTCTTCAACCCCACGACCGAGCTGCCCACGATCACCCGGCAGGACCACGGCAACAACGACGACTTCCTGTTCAACCAGGGGAGCGCCAAGGGGCTGGGCAAGATCCGCTTCCACGACTATCGCCAGGCCTTCGAAGGGGTCGACATCGCCAACGTGCGGATCTTTGCCGAGCAGGCCGAGGCCTTCCGCCAGATGCTCCAGGCCACGCCGCCTGGGCCCGAGCAGATGAAGGACGTGGACTTCTTGGTGGCCGCCGGCGAGATCTTCGCCTTGGTGGTCTATGCCCAGCTGATCCTCGAGAACGCGCCGATCTATGGCGTGGGCGACGACGTCCTCGACCAGATCTTCGAGTTCATGGTGCGCGACGTGTCCAAGCACGCGCTGGACCTGATGACGCAGCCCGCCAGCAGCGAAGCGCAGCAGTCCCGCTGCCGCGAGCTGCTACGCAAGCCCGTGCGTGATCCCGCCCGCTACGAGCGCATGTGGACGCAGCACGTGGAGCCTCTCGACGGCGCCTACGCCATGCGGCCCTGAGGGCCGGCGTTGGATCTCGTCGGTTCGCCCGCTTTGTTCGGGCACCGGGCTCGTGTTCAGCTGTCGACGCCCGCCGGCGTGCCAGCCACGCGGGCCACGGTGCGCAGTAGTTCCCGACCGTTGACGGGCTTGTCGAGCATGGGAACCGTCAGCGTATCCAGCATGCCCTGTTGTTGCTCGGATATAGCGCCTCCGGTGCAGAACACGAAGCGCTGCACCAGATCGGGGTCTTCCTCGCGCAGCCGCGCGTAGAGGGTAATGCCGTCCAGATCCGGCATCATGATGTCGCACAGGACGATGTCGAATCGGGCCTCGCTACGCAAGAGCTCGAGCCCCAGCCGGCCGCCGTTGGCGATCTGCACGTCGTGGTGCGGGGCGAGGATCCGCTGGTAGACCCGGCAGATCTGCGACTCGTCGTCGATGATCAGCACTCGGGCGCGCTGGGCCGCGGGGGGAGCGTCCGTCTTCGAGTGCGTGGGCGTGTGAGGGGCCAGCCCGGTGTCGGTGGGGATCACGACCTCGACGCGGGTGCCCACGCCGACCGTGCTGTGCAGCTCGATCTGCCCCCCGTGCTTGCGTACCAGGTCCAGGCACAGCGGCAGCCCCAGCCCGGCCCCGTCGGAGCGGGGCTTGGTGGTAAAGAAGGGATCGAACACGCGAGGGAGCACGGACGGGGGGATCCCCGCGCCCGTGTCCTCGATCGTGACCCGGATGAAGTCCCCGTGGGTGCGGGTCGAGACGCGGATCTCGTTGTGCTCGGTCGCGCCGGGCTCGATCGACTGGGCGGCGTTGATGAGGAGGTTGGTGAACACCTGCACCAGCTTCGCGTGATCGGCCGCGATCGTCGGAGGGTGCCCCCGCTCGAGGGTGAGTCGGGCGCGGCGCCGGATCTCGTGATGGGCGATCTTGCAGGCGGAGCGCACCACCGCGTCGAGATCGGTGGGGGCGACCGAGTCGGAGCTGACGCGGGAGAAGCTCTTGAGCTCGCCGACGATGCTGCCGATCTGCTCGATGCCGTGCAGGCTGTCTCGGAGCATCTCGGCGTCCTCGCCGAAGGTCTGCTCGAGGGCCTGCAGCTGGCCCTCGACCTCGGCCGCGAGCGTGTCTTCGCCCGATTGCCGCACGATGCGACGCAGCTCGGCCACGAGCTCGCGGCTTTGGCGTTGCTGGCCCTCGAGCAGCTCGAGGTTGCAAAGGACGTAGGAGGCGGGGTTGTTGATCTCGTGGGCGATCCCG
This sequence comes from Myxococcota bacterium, assembly GCA_039194325.1. GTDB lineage: Bacteria > Myxococcota_A > Polyangia > Nannocystales > Nannocystaceae > Paraliomyxa. The sequence continues at coordinate 2,128 of JBCCWC010000072.1, read as the reverse complement.
GCGGCGAGCTGACCCACGGAGATCAGGCGATCGGCGTGGGAGAGTCGCCGTTGCATGTCGGCCACGTGCAGTCGCTCGACCGAGTATCGGATCGCCCGGCACAGCAGACGCTCGTCGAGCTCGTCCTTGATGATGTAGTCCTGGGCTCCTCGCTGGAGGGTCTGCAGGGCGATCGCCTCGTCGTCGAGGCCGGTGAGCACGATGATGGGCAGGCGACTGGGAGCGTCCTGGTCCAGCTTGGCCATCAGATCCAGTGCGGTGCCGTCCGGGAGGCGGAAGTCGACCAGTGCGCAGTCGAAGGCCCGGGAGTCAACCAGGGCCAGGGCCTCCTGGATGGTCGTGACCTCGCGAAGCTCGAACGCGTCTCGCCGCCGACGCAGGAGCCGGCGGATCTTCGCTCGGTCGAACTGGTCGTCGTCGACGATGAGCAGGCGGCACGGACCGCGCTCGCCCTGGCCGTCCGAGGTGCGGCCCGAAGACGGACCAAGATCTGGAGCGGAAGACGGACCAAGATCCGCAGCCATAGGTGGAGCGGAAGACGGGCCCGGGGACGAAGCGCTGGGGCCGAGGTCACGGGTGCTCATGTGGGTAGCTCCACCAGGGCCCAGTAGTGGTCGAGCATGGTGGCCAGCGAGCTGAACCCCTGCCCGATGTCACCCTTGACGATGTAGCCCGCGACGTTCTTGTCGTAGGCGGCCGACTTGTCTCGCTCGGCCCGTGAGGTTGTCAGCACGAAGACGATTGCGTCCTTGAGCTTCGGATCCGCACGCAGCTCGGCGAGGAATTCGATGCCGTTCATGCGGGGCATGCACAGATCGAGCAAGATCAGGAAAGGCCGGGGGATCGTGGGGGCCGGGGGGGAGCCGCGCAGCAGCGCCAGGCCCTCCAGGCCGTCCCGCGCCACCGACATGGGGTTGGGGAGCTTCTCTCGCTTGAACGAGCGCTGGATCGCCCGTACGTCGACGATGTCGTCCTCGATGAGCAGGATGTGAATATTGTTGGGCTCCATGGCTTACATCGATTGGTGACTCGGCGTAGTGGTGGTCGGGTGGTGGTCGGGCCAGCGGTCGGGCCAGCTAAAGGCAAAGGTGGTCCCGCGCTTGCCTGGGCACGAGAGGGTCAGCGTGCCTCCGCTCAGCTCGACCTGCTTCTTGACCAGCGCCAGCCCCATCCCGCTGGCCTCCAGCTCGTCCCGGGGGCGTAGCGTTTGGAACATCTCGAAGACCTTCTGGTGGAATTGTGGCGGGATCCCGGGGCCGTCGTCTTGCACCGTGAAGTGGTGGTCGTCGCCCCGGCGCTCGTGGCTGATGGTGATGTGCACCCGGTCGCGATCGTGGTGCTTGATCGCGTTGGACACGAGGTTGGCGAAGACCTGATGCAGAGCGGCCCGGTCGGTGTGCAGCGTGGGCAGCGCGTCGGGTAGCTCGAGCTCAGCGGCTGCGGGCAGACCGTGAGCCTCGGCGATGTCGAGGAGCATCCCGCGGACGTCGACCTCGGTCACCTGATGCTCGATGCGGCCGACGCGGGAATAGAGCAGCAGGGCGTTGAGCAGCTCGTCCATCCGCTTGACGCGCCGGCGCAGGAGCTGGAAGTGCTCGCGGTTCTCGCCCTCGAGCTGCTCGCCGATGTCTTCCTCGAGCCACTGCGAGAGGTTGTCGATGGCCCGCAGCGGAGCCCGCAGATCGTGTGAGGCGGCGTAGGCGAAGCGCTCCAGGTCGTCGTTGGTGCGGGCGAGTGCCTCGTTGGTCCGCCCGAGCTCGGCGGCGTGACGAGTCAGCTCGGCGTTGAGCGTGGCGGCGCGCTGATTGCTCTGCGAGAGCTTGCGGTGGGTGAGCGCATAGTCCATCAGCAGCCCGCTCATCGGGACCGCGTAGGCCACGATCTTGGTGAAGTGAGCGATGTGAAACGAGTTGTCGAAGAGGGTCTCGGACCCGAAGGCCATGTGGAACTCGGTGACGATGTCGGGCACGGTCGACAGCCACAGGGCGGTGGCGAAGGGCGAGGGGTAGCGCCGGTGAAAGCGGGGGAGCAGCAGCGTGCTGATCGCGATGAAGAGCACCAGCGGGATGAAGTCCCACGGTCGGCTGATGATCGCGTCGGGGTACATCGTCTGGGGCAGCTCGGGAGT
>JBCCWC010000071.1:0-59520 GCA_039194325.1 Myxococcota bacterium | reverse complement strand
GTTTGCTGTGCAGGTTGCCGATTCTTACCCCGGGGGGGGGGGGGTACTCCCTATATTCCCCCCCTCGCAATACTCGCAAATCGCCCATGGTCGAGCCCACGGGATTCTCAGTTTCAAGAGGATCATAAGAAGACGCATAATTATCCATTACCCATTCCCATACATTTCCTGCCATATCTAGCACTCCATATGGTGACGATCCCAACGGCTTGCAACCTACCGGCATCGTCGACTGCAAATTGCAACCACCACCATCTTCAGACATCGCCACATGCGTGCAACTTGGCTCCGGCGCGTCACCCCATGGATAACTCCGTGAATCCACACCTCGTGCCGCTTTTTCCCACTCAGCCTCAGTAGGCAAATGCTTGCCCGCCCAGCCACAGTAATCTTTCGCATCAAACCACATCACACAGTTCACAGGATGATTATCACGCCCCATGACCATCCAATTACAATTTCCGCCAATCCTCGGCACCCCACAAATGCCATCATCTACACATTTCGAATATTGCTCCACTGTCACTTCTGTCCTGTCTATCAAAAATGAATCTACGTAAACTTGTCGTATTGGGCTCTCATTTAGTACTATCTCCGACCCCATCTCGAACATTCCGGCAGGAATCTCCACCATTCCCTCCAAAGAACCACTACCACCTGACTCTGACTGATCCTCGCACGAAATACTGCCATCATTACTGTCGCTGTCATCCACCACTACCGACCCCGTCGTTCCCTCCGTTTCCGACAACCACGCCGGCAGCGTCGGCCCGTTCCCTGAGCAGCCGCCACAAAGCACCACCGTTCCGAGCACCCACCCAGCGACCAACTTCGAACAACCGCAAGAACCGCAAGAACCGCAAGAACCGCATCCGCTCATCTTCAAAACCTCACCATCACCTGCATACCCACTCGCTCCCGCGAGACGATCGGGCTCACAACGCTCGCCCGGCGGCTCCCGGTTTGCCGCTTCCTCATCCGCACCGCGCCCCAGGCCGTCAAGCCGACCCCAGCGGCCATCGCTATGGCTCCACCCACCACCAACCCGGTGCCGATCCCCCGCCAACGCGCCTGCCAATCCTCGACCCCCTCGCGCACCGCAGCGCGATCATCGGCCGTTCTTGCGGTGCTGATCTCGACCTCCGCCAAGAGCTCGTCACCGCGCCGCCGGATGTTCCCGAGGTTCCAGGCGCCATTGGCAAGGAGCGCCGTGCCGCCCACGAACGAGACGACGCCAGATCCCAAGATCGCACGGTCGGCCACCCGCCGTCGCTTCGCGTCTTGGTCCCCCTTGCTCGCCGCCTCGGCCGATCTCAGGGCGTCCGCTTCTCGGGCAGCCTCGGCCGCTTTGGCCGCCTCGGCCTTCCGGGCCGCTTCCGCCCGCTTGGCCGCTTCTGCGTTCGTCGCGGCCTCCTTGTCCTGCTCCTGCCGCCCCTTCCGTAACTCGGCGAGCCCCGTGCGCACGCGCGAGAGCTCGTCGACTAACGCCGGCGGCATCCCGCCTGCACCCGCCTTCGCATACGCCCGGTCGAGCCGCTCCAAGAACGCGAGCTCTTCCTCAAGCAGCGCCATGTTGCCCGGCTCCCGCTGCTGAGCCAGGCGATAGTCGTCGACCGCACTATTGATGGCGATCTCGGCCATCAACCTCACCTGCTCGTCCTCGGGGAGCACCTCGACCGCAGCAACGAACGAGCGCGCCGACTCGGCAAAGGACTCCCGCTCTCGCTGCGCCGTGGCCTGCTCGATCCACTCGTCGAAGCTGGTCGGCTTCGCCTGCGCGGCGCCGTTCCATGACACTGTCATGCCTCCGCGCGCGTGGGCTGGCAACGGCGTCATGCCCACCACCATCACCCCAAGGGCGAGCAACACTACGAACGAGGCCCGCAAACGCGGACCAATTCCAACATCACGCATCGGTCACCTACTCCACGACGATCTTGAAGGGCGTGTCGGCACTCCGGGTCCGAAACTTCGTGCCCTGCACCTGCTGCTTGGCGCACTGCCCCGCCGCATTCCTCGGGGTCGCGCTGAGCAAGCGGATCTCCCCCTTCTTGTTCACCAAGAACGAGACGTTCACGGGCTTGCCGGCCATCGACCCGCTACACTTGCTCTTGATCCGGCGCGCGAGCTTCTTGCGCAGGGCTCCATCCGAGGGCGGACCGGCGGGCTTCTTGGGCTTTTGGGCGGTCTTCGCAGGCTTGGCAGGCTCGGGGACTGTGGACGCAGGATCAGCCGGCGTCGCATCGCCCCCCGACGAGCTCGAGACCGGCACAGCTTCGGCAGGTGACGCCGGAGCAGTGTCGGCGGCCAACACCGGAGTGGCCGGTGATGTTGGCGGACTCTCGGCCTCCGGCTCCACGCGCGTCGTCGCTTCGGGCTCCTGCGCGGGCTTCGGCTCTTCGACCTCAGCGCTCACCCGCGCGTGCTGCCCTCCCCCCTCTGCATCTCGCGCATCGTCGTCCCCCCACAGCAACGTCGCAGTCGTCACGCCACTCAGCACCGCCACCAGCACCCCACCCCCGAGCGCAAGACCCATGCCCCGCCGCCTATGCGGCCGGTCGATCGCCACCGAGTCCCCCATGCTCAGCGTAGACTCATCGGACACCAGCACGGTGTGCCCCGATTGCGCCGCCATCGGCAACGGCGTAGGCATCGCTGCGCCCGAGGCCCCCTCTTGCCCTGTGACCGGCACCGCGATCCCCCGCGCCGTCGAGCCATCGAGCCTCACCGTCCCCGACGGCAGCGTCTTGTCGCGCGCGCCGATCCCCACCGGCCGCGACACGGGCCCCGGCGTCACCTCGGTGCCGGAGCCCTGCCGGCCAGGGCCCAGCCGCGCCTGCGCCCCGGACTCCGACGTCTGCGCCCCCGGGTCACCCAGCGCGATCGCGCTGGACCCGTCGAACTCCACCGCCTGCATCCCCAGCGTGGGCCGACTCAGCCGCCGCAGCCGCTGACGCACCTCCAGCATGTCGGCCGGCCGCTGCTCGGGCTCCTTGGCGAGCATCTCCATCACCAGGGCCTCGGCGGCCTCGGGCAGCTCCGGCAGATCCGGCCGCAGCGGCGGCACCGGATCCATGCAGGCCTTGCGCAGCACCTCGAACGCGGTCTCGCCCTCGAAGGGCAGCCGCCCCGAGACCATGCGGTACGCCAGCACCCCCAGCGAGTACACATCCGACTGCGCGCTGGCGGGCTGCGTGGTCCGCAAAAGCTCGGGTGCGATATAGCTGGGCGTCCCCAGCACCTGCGCCGTACCGGTCAGCTGCTGCCCTTGCCCCGGGTCGTCGAACTTGGCGATCCCAAAGTCGACCAGCTTGACCACCAGCTGCTCGTCTTCTTGGATCACGAAGCAGTTCGCCGGCTTGATGTCCCGGTGGATCACCCCCTGCTCGTGCACCGCTCGCAGCCCGCTGGCGACTTGGAACAGCAGCCCGCACGCCTCGGCCCACGGCAGCCGCCGGGGCTGCCCCCCGTCGGACAGGATCCCCTCCAGATCCTCGCCCACCAGAAACTCCATCACCGAGTACACCAGCCCGCCCTCGGCCTCGCCCCCGGCCTCACCATAGTCGAGCAGCACCACCACGTTGCGGTGGCGGATCTTCGAGGCCGACTGGGCCTCTCGCAAGAACCGCTTGATGTACGCGCCTTGCCCGGCGAGCCCAGGCCGCATGACCTTCACCGCCACCGGCCGGCCCAGGCGCTCGTCCTTGCCCTCGAACACCGCGCCCATGCCCCCGGCCCCGAGCACCCGCCCAAGCGCGTAGCGCCCGTCGAGCACGGTGCCGCTCAGCTGCGCGAGCGCGGCCGCCGTTTCGGATTCACCGACAAAGGTCGTCATACGCAGACGTCAGGGAATCTACCAAACGACGCCCCGCGTCAATCGACCACACGGCATAGTTGTCGGCATCTGCCACCTTCGAGCCATAGCTTCTGATTAGTTAGTTTCTAAATAGTCTCTAGTTAGTTTCTATCGACCGACACCGCAGGTCTGCGTTCTCAACGAGTAATTATCGACACTTCGACCTTGGCTACACCCCGACCCATTCGATCCACATTCTCTTCACTCTCTATAACCGCAACAACCCAGCGCTCACTCGCCAAAGATCTCTGCCAGTTTCTCGATCGTGCCACCAACGACTCACTCACTCCGTCCCAATCGCCACCTCTGTGCAGCTGTGCCACTCCCGCTTCACCCCTACGGCCAGCGGCGCTCGGTCAGCACCCGCTGGAGCATCGCCTCGAGCGCCGAGACATCGAGCGACTCGAGCTGAGCTCGCTGCTCCGCCCCAAACGGGATCCCTTGCGTGACACACACCTGCTCGATGCTCTGCCGAAATCCCTCCGCTTTTCCCATCGCTTCGCTCTGCGCCTCCAGCTCGGCGATCCTCCGGTTGCCCTTGTCCTTGAGGGCATCCACCACCGCGTCGTCGGCGGCTGCATTGTCGAGCAACACCCGGACCTTCAGCGGTCGTTGCAGGGTCGGATCGACGAAGTCTTCATCGAGGTCGAGCACCCGCCACCGCCCTTCCTCCCGCGACCACTCCCGGACCTCGCCGGTGTTGACGAAGATCGCCACGATCCGCCGCACACCACGAGCCGCCAGATCCTCGGCGCGCTCGGTGATGTTCCGCATCGATTGCTCGGCGACGACCTCGAACGCGAGCTCTTCGAGCCAACGAACCCCGGTGCTCGGGTCGATCCCTTCCCGACGAATACAGGTGTCGGTCGCGAAGTTGGATCCTGAACCGGCCCGGGTCAGCAGATCGGTCGCCCCCACGTAGCCATCGGCTACCTGAGCCCCGAGTACATAGTCGAGCCGAAAATGCTGCTCGCCGTGCGGCGCGTTGGCCGGTAGGGCAACCACTCGGTGCCCCCTCACCATCTCTTCGCGGGTCTCCGGTTCCACCAAGTGCTCGTCGACCCGCGGCCACGACGGTTCCCTGCTGGGCAGCCGCATCGAGACCGCCCCACCGTCTGCTGGCGGTGCAAGCGCGATTCGATCCGACGGGGTCTTGGGGTCCATGTCTTGAGGATAGCGCATCCGCGTCCTCTACCCGAACAGCTCAAGCAACCATGTCCGAAACGCCAGCGCCGGTTCCCGGGACGGCTCGAGGTATCGTCGCGTCATGGCCAACCCCAGCGATGTACCTGGCTGCTCCTGCCAGACCAGCCACGTATGAACGACGGCCTTGGATCGATGCGGATCGACGAACCGCCGCTCCGAGGCCGGGATCCCGTCCACCACCGCCTGCGCTCGCTCGATCAGCGCGTCGCCTTCGTCCGCAAGACGGAGCAGGAAGTCCTCGAGCATCCCCGCGGCTCGGTTGTCGGGCATCAGCCACAGCCCAAGGCGAGGGCGCACCGGACTAGGCGCAGGCAGTATGGTGCCCCCTTCCTGCGGCTCGGCGGGCAAGGCGTAGCCGAGCGGGCTGAGCACCTCGATGAGCTGTTGCCAACGCGCCGCGGGGTCGGCATCCGCATCGACCACTGCCCCGAGCGCCGTGACTTCGGCTCGCGGACGGATCCGCAGATCCTGGAGTAGCGACTCGATCCCATCTTTGGCATCGACCCTAAACCAGGATCGATTGTCGATCCCGTGATAGTTGCAGAACTGATAGATGACCTCCCGATCATCACGTCCTTCGACCAGCAAGATCTTGTCGATCGGTGAGCGCATCATCGCACCTCGATCGACTCTCGGGTGATGATCGACAGCTCCTCCTCGGTGAACACCTCGGCGCTGATCGCCCCTGTCACCCGCTGGAGCCGCACGAGCACCCCTTCGGCGGGATGAACGGCGGCCGCCTGCTGAAAGGCCTCGATACAGTCCCAGCTGTGCGTGGTGGCGAAGACCTGCACGTCGAGGCGGGCAGCGGCCTCGAAGACGAGGCGCCACACATCGGCCAGTGCAGTGAAGTGCAGACCGGAGTCGACCTCGTCGACAAGAAACGTACCGGGACTGCCGACCGATACGAGCCCCAGCGCCAGCTCGAACAGCCGGTTCATCCCGTCCCCCAAGCTCCGCAGCGGGAGGGGAGACCGCGACCCGATCTTGGCGATCGCGGTCCGATGCGATCGTTGGGTGTCGACCATGACGATCCGCTCCAGATCGGGCTCGATGACTCGAAGCGCCTCGACGACCTGCTGCTCTCGCTCGGTGAGCACGACCGCATCCCACAGCCGTCCCACGTCGACCTTCTCGGCCTGGTAGCCGGCACAGGGCAAGAGCAGACTCGACGATCGCGATGCCTCGGCCTTCCGGATGTCGCTGACGGCCGGCCCGGTCCGTGGAATCGTGAGCGGCAAAGAGAGCTGCTCGTTCCGCCCGCTTCGACGAGCGACGAGCCGTCGATGAGCGTCGACACCGTCTGGAGGCTCGTCACCCATACGACGACCTCCACTATCCCACCACGCCCAGGTCGTCCCGACCTCCAGCGCATCGCTGTCGTCGGAATTGGCGATCGAGAACGTAGAGGCCAACGCCCCATTGTGCCGAAAGAAAAGCTGCTCGAGCCCAACCGCGCCGCGCTCGTCCTCGACATACTCGTCGCGCCGTTCAAGCATGCGATGCGCCGCCGCCAGCGCGGCTGGCCCCGAGGCATGAACGTGTACCGCCTCGAGCAGCGTAGTCTTGCCCACGTTGTTGCGCCCCACCACCAGCGTCACCCGCCCCACCCGCGGGACCACAAGATCGGAGAACGCACGAAATCCGGCGATGTGAAGCGACCTGAGCATGACGGTCTCGACCCTTCCCGGAGATACCACACGTCAGCGTGCCCTGCTCCGCCCCCGGGTGGACACGGCGAGCCCTTGCTCACCCCGCCCCGTCCTCCGTACCCATCCTCTGCCTACCCCTTGCCCACCTCCACTCCGTCCACCAGCACCAACCGCTCGACCACTTCCTTCAAGTCTCGCCGATAGTCCCGCACGATCGTATGCGGAGCCCGCCCCACCGTACGCGACAGCACGGGCAGGGCCACCGCGAAGTAGCTCACCGATCCAGCCAAGTGGATCACGAACGCCACCGGATCGATCGGCCGAAACACCCCGGCGGCCTGCCCCTGCCGGATGAACGCCGCGAATCGCTCAACAACCGGCGCAAGCGGCAACCGCCCCGCCTCTTCGATCCGCGCGCCCCGGTCGAGCATGTCTCGCAACAGCAGCACACAATGATCCGGCCGCTCCTGGCTCCACCGCCAAAACCGCCGCGTCAGTCGCCGCAACTTGGTCACGTGGTCCCCGGTGCCTCCAGTCCCCCGCGCGAGCACTTCGGTCAGCTGCTCGGCGATCCGCTCCAACACGGCCCCGTAAAGCCCCTCCTTGCGGGGAAAATGATGCAGCAGCGAGGCGGTGGGGATCCCGAGATCTCCCGCCACGTCGCGCACGCTGGTGCCGTGCACCCCTCGCTGGGCGAAGAGCCGCTCGGCCGCGTCGAGGATCTGCTGGCGGGCGCGCTCGCCCTTGGCGGTGGTGCGGGGCATGAAAACCGTACGACTGTACGGTTTTGTCCACTCCGCGGTCAACCCGGATCAATCGGGCCCCACTGCGAGGCCAGCCCAACGACATATTCGAGTCCAACCGGGCGCAACTCCCAGGTCAATCTGGCGCTACCCCGAAGGCCACCGAACGCCAACCGAGCCTCACTCGCTCTCGCCCTCGGCCGAAAACCGCCACGGGCCCGGCCGGTGGGGCACCTTCAGCCCCAGCCGCAGCCGATCGAGAAACTCGTCGAGCTCGACCTCCCGCGCGCCGAAACGCAGCAGGTGCTCGGTGACCACCTGGCAATCGACGAGCGTAAATCCCCATGCGCGCAGCTGCTCCACCAGGGTCACGAAGGCGAGCTTGGACGCATCGGGCCGCCGGGCGAACATGCTCTCCCCAAAGAACACCCCGCCCAGGGCCACCCCGTAAACCCCCCCCACCAGCGTATCGCCCTCCCAGGCCTCGGCCGAGTGGGCGATCCCCAGGCGATGCAGCTCGATGTACGCGTCTTGCATCTCAGCCGTGATCCAGGTCCCGTTCTGCCCGGGTCGCGGCACGGTCGCACACGCGGCGATCACCTGGTCGAAGGCCTCGTCGAACGCCAGCCGGTAGGGCACCCGCCGCTGCGCCTTACGCAGGCTCCGACCCACGTGCAACTCGTCGGGCAGCAGGATCAGGCGCGGCGACGGCGACCACCACAAGATCGGCCGATCGTCGCTATACCAGGGAAAGATTCCATTGGAGTAGGCGAGCACCAGCCGCTCGGGCGAAAGATCGCCGCCCACGGCCAAGAGCCCGTCGGCGGTGGCCAGCGACGGGTGAGGGAAGCTCAGCTCGTCCGTCAGCGCGTAGACGGGCACGGTGGACGAGCAGTCTAGCAGCGAACCCACGCCCCTACCCCAAGCGAGCCCGCTCGGGCCCGCCCAGGCCCGCCCCGACCCCGCCACCCACCAGCCCCCAGCCGCCCCCATGCGCCCAGCTCGTGCAACCGCCACCGGGCTGGGGTATGGTCCGCAGCACGCTGGGGGTGGCGGCCGATCACCGGTCGCCTGAGAGAGTCCCCTCGAACCTGATCCGGGTCATACCGGCGGAGGAAAGCGTCATGAGTGAACAAACGCCCGAGCGCCCCGGCGCGCGCCTTACGGTCGCGAGCCCCGACACCCAGTCCGTTGCAATCCTACCCCCGCTGTCCGAGCACTTCCCAAGCTCGCAGCGCGTGTACGAGTCGGATCTGCGGGTCCCCTTCCGCCAGATCGAGCTGAGCGGCGGCGAGCCCCCGGTGCGGGTCTACGACACCACCGGCCCCGAGGGCTGCGACCCGCGACAAGGCCTGCCCAAGCTGCGGCAGCCGTGGATCGATGCCCGCGCCGCCACGAGCGACGGCAACCACAGCCAGATGCACTACGCCCGCCAGGGCACGATCACCGAGGAGATGCGCTACTGCGCCCTGCGAGAGCAGGTCAGCCCCGAGTTCGTGCGCGACGAGGTCGCCCGGGGCCGCGCGATCATCCCCGCCAACGTCAAGCACCCGGAGACCGAGCCGATGATCATCGGCCGCAACTTCCTGGTGAAGATCAACGCCAACATCGGCAACTCGGCCGTGTCGTCGTCGATCGAAGAGGAGGTCGAGAAGCTCCAGTGGGCCACCCGCTGGGGCGCCGACACGGTGATGGATCTGTCCACGGGCAAGAACATCCACGAGACCCGCGAGTGGATCATCCGCAACTCGCCGGTGCCCGTGGGCACGGTGCCGATCTACCAGGCCCTCGAGAAGGTAGGCGGCCGCCCCGAGAAGCTCGACATGAAGGTGTTCATGGACACCCTGGTCGAGCAGGCCGAGCAAGGGGTCGACTACTTCACGATCCACGCCGGGGTGCGCCTGCCCTACATCCCGATGACCAAGGATCGCGTCACCGGGATCGTCTCGCGCGGCGGCTCGATCATGGCCAAGTGGTGCCTGCACCACCACCGCGAGAGCTTCCTCTACACGCAGTTCGAGCAGATCTGTGAGGTGATGAAGAAGTACGACGTGTCGTTCTCGCTGGGCGACGGCCTACGCCCGGGCTGCCTGGCCGACGCCAACGACCAGGCCCAGTTCGCCGAGCTGCGCACCCTGGGCGAGCTGACGAAGATCGCCTGGAAGCACGACGTGCAGGTGATGATCGAGGGCCCGGGCCACGTGGCCATGGACAAGATCAAGGAGAACATGGATCTCCAGCTCGAGCACTGCCACGAGGCGCCGTTTTACACCCTGGGCCCGCTGACCACCGACATCGCTCCGGGCTACGACCACATCACCTCGGCGATCGGAGCGGCGATGATCGGCTGGTACGGCTGCGCCATGCTCTGCTACGTGACCCCCAAGGAGCACCTGGGACTGCCCGACAAGCAAGACGTCAAGGACGGGGTGATCGCGTACAAGATCGCCGCTCACGCCGCCGACGTGGCCAAGGGCCACCCCGGCGCCCAAGCCCGCGACGACGCCCTTTCGAAGGCCCGCTTCGAGTTCCGCTGGCACGACCAGTTCAACCTGTCGCTCGACCCGGTCACCGCCCGGCAGTTCCACGACCAAACCCTCCCCGCGGAGCCGGCCAAGACGGCCCACTTCTGCTCGATGTGCGGCCCCCACTTCTGCTCGATGAAGCTGACCCAAGATGTCCGCGAGATGGACGACCAGGCGGTACAAGCCGCCCAAGAGGGGATGCAGAAGAAGGCCGAAGAGTTCCGCGAGGCAGGCGGAGAGATCTACCACGAGGCGCCGAACGACTCCGACGCGGCCCAGTAGGCGTAGGTGCGGAGGCCGGCTCAGCTGCGGCCCGGCGACGATGACGCACCGCGACCGACCCCGGACCGTAGACCCTCAGGATGGGCGATGTCTAGTTCGCCCTCATTGGGCCGACTGGCCATCTCCCTCGCCCTACGATACTCTTTTGAGCGTGACGTCCGCCGCACGCAAGATCTTCGACGATGCCATGGATCTGCCGCAGGAGGACCGTCGTATCGTCGCCGAGGCACTTCTGCATAGCGTTACTGAAGTGTCAGATCAGGAGATCCATCCCGCCTGGCGCGACGAGATCATACGCCGTATCGAGCAGGTCCAGCGCAACGAAGTACAAGCCGAGCCATGGTCCGAGGTCCGCGCTCAGATGCGTCGCGCCCTCCAGCGCTGATGAGTGCGCTTCCTTTTCACCCTTCCGCAAAGACCGAAGCTCTCTCCGCCAGCCTCTACCTTGAGTCACAGCGGGAGGGCTACGGTGCGAAGTTCGAGCGAGAGCTCGACAAACTGCTCAAGCGGATCGAACAATTTCCCGACAGTGGCTCACGACTACCGAACTATCCCGAAGACCTAAACGTGCGGGCTTACCGCATGATGACATTCCGCTACTCCATCATCGTTGCGAACCCCGATGGAGAACCAATGGTCTACGCGATCGCTCATCAGCATCGCCAACCCGGATACTGGTTGGAACGCATCGAATAGCGATCAAAACCCCCAGGTTCAGTCGTTCAACGCTCCGTCCTCAACCCCCTGGCTCACAAGACGTCTTCGCCACATCGATCATCGGCCACAAACAGCGCCTGGGTGATACCCCGTCCGATTGCCCTCGGTATTTTTGGCAAGTAGGAGCCCCAATATTCTGCATCGATCGATGACGACTCGTCACCGACACCAACAAGCCTGGGCCGTGCCCGACACGACCTGCGAGAGCATCGTTTTGACCGCCCGGGTTCCCCCGCGACGCCCTCGCCGATCGCGCTTACCATGGGCGGCCTGATGACCCCCAACCTCCCGTCCCTCGCCGCGCTCGACCAGGGCTTCCGCCGCCGCTACCTCGGCTACGACGAGGTGACCGCTCAGCTGAAAGCCTGGGCCGAGGCCTTCCCCGCCCTGGTGCGTCTGCGCTCGCTGGGCCGCACCCCGCAGGGCCGCGAGCTGTGGCTGTTGCAGCTCGGTCCCGAGCCCGACCGCGTGCGACCGGCGGCGTGGGTCGACGCGAACATGCACGCCTCGGAGCTGGCAGGCAGCTCGGTGGCGCTGGCGATCGCCGAGGACGTGCTGCGCCTGCACCTTCAGCCCGACGACCCCGGCCACGACCTGCCGCCGCACCTTCACGAGGTGCTGCGAGAGATCCACGTGTGGATTATGCCCCGGATCTCCCCCGACGGCGCGCAGGCGGTGCTCGACACGGGCCGGTGGATCCGCTCGGTACCTCGCGACGCCCGACCGCAGCGCACGGCCCGGTGGCGCTGCCACGATCTGGACGGCGACGGCCTGAGCCTGCTGATGCGCCGGCGCGATCCCACCGGCGAGTTCGTGGAGTCGACCGAGATCTCGGACCTGATGCTCCCCCGCCAGCTCGAAGACGCGGGCCCGTTTTACAAGGTCTGGCCGGAGGGCAGCATCGAGGACTTCGACGGCTATACGGTGCCCACGCCCACCAAGACGGGCGACAACAACCCCGATCTCAACCGCAACTTCCCCTACGACTGGGCGCCCGAGCACATCCAGCCGGGCGGCGGACCCTCGGCGCTCTCCGAGCCGGAGTCACGGGCGGTGGCCGACTTCGCCACGGCGCACCCCAACATCTTTGCGTGGCTCAACCTGCACACCTACGGCGGGGTGTTCATCCGCCCGCTAGGGACCGCACCCGACAACACGATGGATCCGGGCGACCTGGGGATCTGGCACGAGATCGAGGCGTTCACCGAACGACTGACCGGCTACCCGATGGTCAGCGGATTCACCGAGTTCACCTATGAACCCGACAAGCCGCTATGCGGTGACCTGACCGAGTTCGCGTATCACTGCCGCGGCGCGCTGGCCTACGTGTGCGAGCTGTGGGATCTGTTCCGGCAGCTGGACATGCCCCGCCCGCCCCGCTTCGTGGATCACTACACCCGCTTCGACCGCGCCATGCTCCACCGGCTAGCCCGCTGGGACGCCGAGCACAACGCAGGGCGGATCGTCCGGCCGTGGGTGCCGGTGGAGCACCCACAGCTGGGGCCGGTAGAGGTGGGCGGGCTGGACATCCGGGTGGGGATCCGCAACCCGCCCTATGAACAATTGCCCGGGATCTGTCGCGCCCAAGCGGCGGCGTTCCTGCGCGTAGCCGCAATGGCGCCCCGGCTGTGGGCATCGGATCTCGAGGTCAGCGCCCTCGGCCCGGATCTGTGGCAGCTGACGCTGACGGTGGAGAACCGCGGCTACCTGGCCACCCACGTGGTGCCCTCATCGCGGGTCCACGACTGGAACGAGCCGCCCAAGGCGTGGGTCCAGACCAAGGGCGGCGCCGAGCTGCTCGACGAGCACGACGGGCAGCGCGAGCTGGGGCACCTGGAGGGCTGGGGCCGCGGGCGACATACATGGTTCGGCTCGCCGGGGTTCTCCCGCAGCGACGGCACCGTGAGCAGTCGGCGGATCCAGTGGGTAGTGCGCGGCACGGGGACGGTCACGGTGCGGGTGGGCAGTTGCCGAGTGGGCTGGCTGGAACGCCGGGTCGAGGTGGGCAAAGCGGCCGCGCAGTAGCGCCGCTCGCCCTCAGAACCGCCCACGCATGTGCAGTCCAAAGCTTCCGCCAGCCCCACCGGCCCCACCGACCCGTAGCGTCAGCGTCGCTGACGACGCGTGGGCCTGGTGGCGACGGCGGCCAATGATAATGAGCGGGATCCCGACCGCCATCGCAGCGGTCGCCGCAATCGCCCCGCCGATCGCGAGCCGATTGCCCATTTGTCCCCGCGCGATCACCTCCCGCCGCCTCTCGATGTCCTCACGACCCCAAAGCGGCCGCAGATCATTCTCGGCTCGGTTGCCGATGCCGAGCCCGGCAGCCATCAGGCCATAGCCGACCAAGCTCGCCACTACGAACCCCACGCCGGCTTGCACCATGCGATCGCCCGGCTGCCGCTCGGACCGCGGCGCAGTATCCGGCGAGGCTTCGGACGAAGTCTCGGACGAAGCGTCCGACGAAGCGTCCGGCGAAGTGTCCGGCGAGGCTCCCGACGAAGCCTCGGACGGGGCCGCAGCCATCACCGGGCGAATGCCTACCAGCAGGGCCGCGACCACGACCCCGGCGAGCACCGAGCGGCTCACGGATCGACCTCCACGATTCTCAAGGGCCTCAGGGACAAGGGCGTCTCCGTGTCGGCAGGGCCGAGCAGCAGCTCGGTGAGCCCGTCACGATCGCCGTCGATCGCCAGCATCGACCCCACTGAGCCATCCGAGCCATCCGAGCCATCCGAGCCATCCGAGCCATCCACAGGGAGCGCAACGCCGTCGGGATGCCGCAGCCCCCGCGCCAAGAACAACCACACGGGCTCGTCCCCGTCGACCCGCACGATCAGATCACGATCGGTGTTGCGATCGAGATCGGCCACCTTCACCTCGCGAGCGGGACCAGGCACCGTCACCCGCTCGAGGACATCCAGCCGACCGCCACGATCGCTGAGGATCACAGTGACCCCGCCGTCTTCATCAGGGACCAGCAGATCGGCATCGCCATCGCCGTCGACATCGAAGACGTCGACCTCGGTGGGCCGCCCCTCGAGCTCGAGGGTCACCGACAGGGTCAGACCTCCGTCTCCATCCCCCCGCCACAGCTCGAGCTCGCGAGCCTCGACCACAGCCACCGCCAGGTCGAGCGCCTCGTCGTCGTCGAAGGTTGCCGGCTCGCCGAGCCACTGCCCGCGGAACGCGGTCACCGAGACTGGCTCGGCCATCGTCCGGGTACTCGGATCCACCACCGCTTGCCACAGGCCCTCGTCGTCGACCCAGGCGATCCACGCCGGCCCTCCCCACGGAGCGCCGGCTACAGCCAGGTCGAGCGGAGGGCGAGCCCGCTCGACAGCGGGCTCGAAGCTCCAGCCACCATCATCACTTCCATAACCCAGATAGATCGCCGGAGAATCCGCGTCCACGACGACCAGATCGATCGTGCCGTCCTCGTCGAGCTCGGCCAGATGCAGCGGCCCTCGGGTCCCTCCCACGTCGAGCGATGCCCGCACGGCCCACCCTCCGGCTCCGTCCCCGCCCCAGATCTGCGGCCGACCGTCCTGCCCCCGACCGAAGAGATCCAAGCGGCCATCCGCGTCCAGATCGGCCGCCCGCAGGTCACCTGGCGCGGCCGGAGGCACACTGTCCAGATCGGCGGCGGCCACCATGCACAGCTCGCCACGCTGCGGGATCCCATCGCCACAGCGACCGCAGACC
Organism: Myxococcota bacterium; assembly: GCA_039194325.1. Lineage (GTDB taxonomy): Bacteria > Myxococcota_A > Polyangia > Nannocystales > Nannocystaceae > Paraliomyxa. The sequence continues at coordinate 44,834 of JBCCWC010000071.1, read as the reverse complement.
GCGTTGGTGCAGCCCTGTCCGTCGCCGCAGTCCCGATCGTCGTCACAGATCGAGCCCAGGGTGCTGTCCCCGGAAAAGCAGCCCCCGCTCGCCAGCGCCTGCGCCAACACCAGCAGGCTGAGCCTACGCTCGATCATTGGCCCGATCTTGGGCCCGATCTTGGACCCGATCACTGGCCCGATCACTGGCCCGCTCATCGACCGGCAGGCTAGCGATCCGCTTCCCCGCCGGCAAGCCGAGCCGTAAGGGCGACCACCGCCGTCTCCACCCGCAGGATCCGAGGCCCCAGACTCACCACGCCGAACCCTTCCTTGGCGAGCAGCCCAAGCTCGAACGGAATTAGCCCGCCCTCGGGCCCGACGACCGCCGTCGTCCGCTCGACCGATCCGGTCGCCGCCCCCCCCGCCGGGTCGGCGACCAACCGCCGCCCCGGACCCGCCCACGCCCCTAGCTGATCCTCCACGAACGGCCGAAACCGGGGGGCGAGCGTCACCTCGGGCAGCACCGTGTCCCGGGCCTGCTCGAGGCCGAGCAACAGCTGCGCCCGGATCGCGTCGGGACCCACCGCGCGCGAGTCCCAAAAGCTCTTCTCCACCCGCGCGGTATGCAGCAGCACCAGCCGCTTGACCCCTAGCGCGGTCACGTGCCCCAAGATCCGCCGCAGCATGGGCGGCCGCGGCAGGGCCAGCACCAGCTGCACCGGGCAGGCCAGCGGCGGGGCTTGCTCGGCCTGGTAGCGAACCCAGGCTTCGCCGCCCGTCACTTGCTCGATCAACCCGGATCCGACCCGGCCTCCCAGCTCTCCCACGCGCAGCGCGTCGCCCTGGCCCTTGCCCAGCACCGCCCGCAGGTGTCGGGCCTTGCGCCCGCCCACCCGAGCGAGACCGGGCTCGACCACCTCGTGGGGCTCGACCAGCAAGAGGTTCATCCGATGCCCCCAAAAAGACGATCGCAGGGACGATCTACATGAAGCTGCCGGTGGCGAGCATGTAGACCATGATCACCACGATCGCGATCGGACACAAAAAGCGGATCGCGAACGACCACGCCCCGGCCAGGGGCAGGCCCTGCATCTCCTGCCGCGCCTTGTCGGCGCCCCAGCGCCACCCGGCAAACAGCGCGATGAACAACGCCCCCACCGCCAGGGTGATGTTGCCGAACAGGATGTTCATCCAGTCCAAGAAGCTCTCCCCGAGCGCGTCGCTGCCGAGCCCCGGGACAGCCCCCTGCGACAGGGCCGAGGGCACGGCCAGCGCAAAGCAGACCGCGGTCGCCAACCAGACCGCTCGCTCCCGCGTCCAGCCGCGCTCACCCACCAGGTAGGCCACCACCACCTCGAGCAGCGAGATTGTGGAGGTGAGGGCGGCAACGGCCAAAAGGGCAAAGAAGGCGACGCCAAAGGCCTGCCCGGCGGGGAGCTTATCGAAAATAGCGGGCATGGCCACGAACACGAGGCCCGGACCAGCCCCGGAGGGCTCGGCCCCCACCGAGAACATGGCGGGAAAGATGATGAGCCCGGCCAGCAAGGCGATCATGGTGTCGAAGGCCGCCACCGAGATCCCCGCCGCTCCGAGGGCTTCCTTCTTTTGGAGGTACGACCCGTAGGTGATCATGGCCCCCATGCCCAGGCTGAGCGAGAACAAGGCCTGACCCAGCGCGGACATCACCGCCCCCCCGCTGAGCTTGGAAAAATCGGGCGAAAACAGGAACGCCAGCCCCTTCTCGGCGTTGGGCAGGGTAACCGCGCGCCCGGCCAGCACCACCAAGATCACGAAGAACAGCGGCATGAGCACCTTGGCCGCCCGCTCGATCCCCCCGCTGACACCGCCCCGGACGACCGCCCCGGTGAGCAGCAAGAACACCCCGCTCATGGCCACGACCTCGAAGGGGTTGGCGATGATCCCCATGAAGATCGCCTTGCTCGTCTGTGGGCTCATGGCACCGCTAAAGTCGCCCGCGAGCACCCGCGCGAGGTACGATAGAGTCCACCCGGCGATGACGCTGTAGAACGAGAGGATCCCGAACCCGGTGACCACCCCCAAGAGGCCCACCCGTGACCAGGCTCCGCTCTTGACGGGGTCGAGCTCGCGAAACGCTCCCACCGGGTTCTTGCCCGAGGCCCGGCCGATCGACAGCTCGGCGAGCAGCACGGGAAGCCCGATGAGCACCACGAAGCCGAGGTAGACGAGCACGAAGGCCGCCCCCCCGTTCTCGCCGGCGCTGTAGGGAAAGCGCCAGATGTTGCCCAAGCCGATCGCCGAGCCAGCGGCGGCGAGAATGAAACCCAGGCGAGAGCCAAACTGTCCGCTGGATGCCGAGGGTGCGCTCACGTCGTCCTCCTGGCCCCGGCCGGTCAAGAGGAGGGCGCCCGGCCCGAGTCCTGGGCGGGGGGATCGGCCCCGTCGACCGTTGCGCGTCGACGACTATAAAGAGCCCGCCCCACCGCGGCAAGCACCACCGCAGCCGCCCCGAGCTGGCACAGCCAGGGCAGCAGCCATCCCCAGCGAGCGTAGGGGGTCGGGTGGCGGGCGGTGTCGCGGGCCAGCACGACGTCGTGCACAAGGAACTCGGGCGGCACCGACCGCGTGGGGGTAGGCCCCCGCACAGGCAGGGAGGCGACGACTCGACCGCCCGCGTCGACCACCGTGCTTACCCCCGCGGCCACGCTGCGCACCATGGGGATCCGGTGCTCGACGCTACGAAACTGGGCCAGCGCCAGGTGTTCCCAGGGCTCGGCGGTCTGTCCGAACCAGGTGTCGATCGTGACGTTGACGAAGACCTCGATCCCCCCGGGCTGGGTGGCGACGTCGTGGGCAAAGCCGGGGAAGATGTCCTCGTAGCAGATGAGGGGCCCCAGCACGACCGGGGCGGGCGTAGGCTGCCCAGGAGCGGGCGCCGGGGTGAGCACGAAGCGGGCGGGGCCGTCCCCGGCGAGGTTGTGGGACATCGAGGGCACCTGGTCGATCGCCCAGTCGGGATCGACCAGCGGGACGTACTCGCCAAAGGGCACGAGGATCACCTTGTCGAAGCTGCCAACCACGGTGCCGTCGGCCGCCATGGCGTGGACGGTGTTGTGCTCCCAGGCCACGTCACGGCTGTAGCTGCCCGCCCCGAAGATCGTGGGAAGGCCGTGCCCGCGCAGGACGCTGCGCCGGCGGTCGACGAAGTCGCGGCGAAACGGCCGGCGGGTGCGGAAGGGAAAGGCGCCGGCCTCGGGCCACACGAGCAGCTGCGCACCGGCGTCGCGAGCCCGCCGGGACATGCCTCGCAGGCGCTCCATGCGATCGCGGGTGTCGATCGATCCCAGCGGGGTGTTGGGCTGCACCACGCCCACCCGCACCCGCCGGGCCCCCTCGCGTTCGGCATCGATCTGTCGCAGCCGCGCGTGCCCCCAAGTAGTAGAGAGGATGGGCAGCGCGACCGCCACCACCACCCGAACCACGCGTGCCCGCCGGGTGCCCCCCAAGATCGCATCGGCCAGCAGCACGCCAAGCACCACCACCTGGGCCACCACCAGCGGCACCCCCCCCAGCTCGGCCAGCTGGATCCACGCGGGCACCTCGGCAAAGCCGATCGCCACCGTATACGGGAACAGCGAGGGCCAGGCGGTCGACAGCCCCACCCACAAGAGCACCGGCCACGCCACCGCGGCCCAGCCCCGGTGCGGGCCCCGGCTGACCCCCCAGGTCCACAGACCAAAGGGGATCGCGGTCCAGGCGGAGAAGATCCCCAGACCCAACCACGCCACCGGGACGGGCAAGCCCGCAAAGCGCTCCAGGGTCTCGGCGATCCAGGGAAAGCCCACCAGGCCGGTGCACAGGCCCCCAAACCAGCCCAAGGCGAAGATGCTCCGGGGCCGTCGCGTCGCGCCAAGGCGAGCGACGAGGGCAAGCGGCACGAACCCCAGCCAGATGAGCGTATTGAGACCGTCGGGGGGCGCCCCCAGAGCCATCAGCAGGGAGCCGGTGGTACTGAGCGCCGCCAACGGCCAAAAGCCCAGCGAGGTCAGGCGTGCGCGCACGGGGCAAGCATGCGGCAGGTCGCCCGAGGGGGAAAGGCACGGATGACCGCGCCAGACGACCGCACGCTCGGGTCCGCTACAGCCGCCGCACGTGCTGCACCAGCGCGTCGAGCACGGCGGGTTTTTGGCGCAGGTCGGGGTTGGGTGCCATGGCCAGGTCCAGCCCCACAGCCGCGCCGCCCTCGAGGATCACGGTACGCAGGTGCTCGTCGGTCACGCTGGACTTCCAGGCGCGATCGGAGAGCCGACGGGGCTTGACCGGCAGGTGACGCGCCTGCGGACCATCACCGTCGCCGCGGGGACCGTGGCAGTTGGCGCAGCGCTCGGACCAGATCCGCCGCGCTTCGGCTCGCACCTGGGGATCGTCGGCCGCACGCCCCGAACCACCGCAGGCGCCCAGCGACCACAGCAGCAGCCCAAACCAGATCCTGCGCCCGCTGATGTGCTCCCTCATGCGCGCCCCTCCTCGAGGTCGTCGAGGTTGCGGGGCCAGTCCTTGCCCAGCAACCGCGAGAGCCCACGGTCGGCCAGCCGACGTCCTCCGTTTTGGCAGCGCGCGCAGTAGTTGGTCTCGCGATCCGCATAGACGATCCGCTGCACGGGGGCTTGGCACACGGGGCAGGGCTGGCCGTAGCGCCCATGCACGGCCATGTCGTCGCGAAAGGCGGTGACCGTGGTGGGAAAGCCCTCGCCCACCTCGTCGCGGATCCGCTGGGTGAAGGCGGACAGGACCTCGCGGGTGGACACCCACAGTCGCTGCCAGTGCTCCTCGGTCAACGACTGGGTGAGCTTGACCGGCGACAGCCGAGCCGCATGGAGGATCTCGTCGGAGTACGCGTTGCCGATCCCGCTGAGCAGCCGGGGATCGGTCAGCGCTCGCTTGAGGGTGTGATTGCGTCGGGTGAGCACCTCGACGAAGGCCTCAAGGGTGCAATCGGTCACCTCCACGCCCCCGCGATCGTGCTCGGTCAGGCCCGCCCGACCCTCGAGTAGGTGAAGCGAGGCCCGCTTCTTGCTGCCCTGCTCGGTCATCACCAGGGTGCCCGGATCAAAGTGAAAGCGCGCCAGCAGGGCCTTGCCCCCCGGACCCTTGGCCTTGCCCTCGGCGGGCAACCAGCGAAACCGACCCAGGCGCATGAGGTGGAAGACCATGAGCAGATCGTCCTCGAGCTCGATCACGATCCGCTTGGCCAGCCGCTCCACCCCGACCACGCGACGCTCCTGAGCCTGCCGCCAGGGCGGCAGCGCGGTGCGTAACACGAAGGGCGAGCGCAGCTCGATCCGCCGAAGCGTGCTCCCCACGATCCGGCGCTCGAGGCACTCGACGTAGACCGTGATGTCGGGCAGCTCGGGCACGACGCCCTTTGACGCTAGCACGCGCCGCCCCATGCTACCGTCGATGGCGGTGAAGAGGCTCCTGCCGCGGCTGCTGGTCACCGGGCTGGTCACCCTCGGGTGCGCTCGGACGAGCCCCGAGGCCCCGGCGGCGCCACCGACCTCTGGCCGCTCTGGTTCCGAAGATCCCACTGGCCCCGCCGACACCACCGACACCACCGACTCTCGGCACGAGCCAACCCGCTACGTGCTGCTCCGCGAGGACGCCACGCTAGCGTCGGGCTTCGATCCCACCGCCGACACGGCGCAAGCCTCCGCTCCCCGCGACGCGCCGCCCCGGTACCAGGTGCTGTGGATCATGCGGCTACGGGCAACCCACGGCGACTGGCTGGAGGTGGAGACCCTCGACTCCTCGGCTGCGGACTTTCGCCACTGCCACATCGCCCGCTCGACGCTCGATGATCTCCGCCTCCGACTGATGGTCCGGGCCGCGGACGCGGCCTCCGTGCTCCGCCGCGAGGTGCAAGTGCCCCTGCCCGACGGGCAGCGGATCACCTTGGGCCCGGGACTGCGGGTCACGCCGCCGACGCGCGAGGGAGCACCCGCGATCGTCCATACCAAGCCCGCGCTCCCGCTGCCGATCCCCGCCGCCGCGATCGGCCGCGACTACGCCGAGCCTCGGCACTACGACCAGCACCCGGTGATCGCCACCCTAGACCGGCACACGCTGACGATCCTCGATGGGATCACCCTGCCGGACTACCTGCGCTGGCAGGTCTTCGATCGCCGGGACGCGGGCGACGACGCGATCGTGACCCTGGCCCACCTGTGCGCACGCTACGAGCTGCGTGTGCCGGCGTCGGCGCTGATCGAACCCCAGGCCTTCGGCTTCGGCACGCTGGGCACCGAGCCGCCCACGGGCCCGCGCCATCGGATCGCGGCCGAGGCCCCGATCTACTGGGCCAACGGCGAGCTGGCGGGCTCCACTCGGCGCGAGATCCTGCGCTACGATGAGCCCGCCCGCAAAGAGGTGGGCCGAGTGTGCTTCGAACACCAGGTGTCGTCGCGACGCAAGGTCGTCGATCCGGTGCTCATGCTGTGCTTCGATGCAGTCGACGTCGAGCCCGTGCCCCGGGACTCAACGCCAGCCGCCCGTATTCACGCGGTCGACGAGCCGATCACGCGCTCGGTCCACGATGGATGAAACGCTCAGCCCGCGGCGTCGTCGAGCACGCCTCGGTAGATGTCGGGTACCTGGATCGCGACGCCGAGCATGTCGGTGAGCAGGATCGAAGGCCGCTCGTCGTCGTAGACGCGAAGCAGCCAGCTGGCGTCGTTTTGGCGGGAGTAGACCTCGACCCGTCGGTCCGTCTGGGATACGAGCATGTAGTGGTCGAGCGAGATGATCGAGCGATAGCCCATGAACTTCTCGCCCCGATCGAAGCCCTCCGTGCTCTTGCTGAGCACCTCGACCACGAGCGAGGGATTGACCAGGATGTCGGGGGCGTCGTTGTAGATGAGAGGCTTGCCGCAAACTACGCTGAGATCCGGGTAGACAAAGCCTCGGGTTCGGGGAACGTAGATCTTGGCGTCCGAGCTGAGTACCTGGCAGCGCTGACCGCGAAGGGCGTTGAGTAGCGCACCGCCCGTGTTCATGGCGAGCATCGCGTGGGCCAACGTGCCGCCCGTCATGGCAAACACCTCGCCGTTCCAGTACTCGTGCTTGGCGGACGAGGCCCGCTCCATGGCGAGGTACTCGTCCTCGGTCATGAGGGAGGAGTTGGGGGCGGCCACGCTGCTCATGTCTTGTCCATGATAGCGTGACGCGATTGGCGCCGCGCATGGATCGGAGACTGGATCGGAGGCTGGATCGGAGACTGGATCGGCTGGCTCGACGACGATTCCTCGGGATGGGCCTGGGTGCCCTGACCACCGCCTGTGTTCGCGGTGGCACTAAATCGTCCACCTCATCCACTCCCGTCTCCGCGACCAGCCCCGCCGGCCCGGCCGACCAGATCGTGCTGGGCCGAGTGCTCACCTTCGACTCAACCCATCCCGAGGCGACCGCGGTCGCGATCGCGGGCAGCCAGATCATCGCGGTGGGCGAACGCGACGCGGTGATGGACCAACGCGGGCCCGCCACCGAGATCCTCGACGTGGGCGCCGGCCTGGTGACCCCGGGGCTGGTCGACGCCCATGCCCACTTGATGGGCCTGGGCGCCACGCTCGAGCAGATCGACGTGCGGGGTGCTCGCTCGATCGCCGAAGTCATCCGGCGCATCCGAGCGATGGATCGCGGGCAGCCTTGGCTGTTGGGGCGAGGCTGGGACCAAAACCTGTGGCCCGGCAAGACCATGCCCACCCACGAGCCGCTGACCGAAGCGTTTCCCGATCGCCCGGTATGGATCCGTCGAGTCGACGGCCATGCGGGATGGGCCAACCAGGCCACACTGAACGCCGCGGGGATCGGGGCCGATACCCGGACGCCCGACGGCGGCGAGATCCTCCGCACTCCCGACGGGCACCCCACCGGCGTGTTGGTCGACGCCGCGACCGCATTGGTGCAACCCCCCCCGCCCGGTCCCAAGGACCGGCAGCGCCAGCTCGACACCGCCCAGTCACACGTGCTCGCACGGGGGCTGACGGGAGTCCACGACATGGGGGTGAGCGCGGCCGTCGATGCGCTCTACCGCGAGCGCGCGACGGCCCGAGATCCAGCGCGGCGTCTGGGCCTGCGCGTGTTCGGCTACGCCGATGCCGACTGGCTGCCCGTGCTGGCGGCCGAGCGCACGGCCGAGCGCCCGACGGCCGAAGATCGCTACACCCTACTGGGCGTCAAGCTCTACGCCGACGGGGCGCTGGGTAGCCGAGGCGCAGCCCTGCTGGCGCCCTACCACGATCGACCCAACCACCGGGGGTTGATGCAGCAAGATCCGTCGACGCTGCGGGCCGCCTGCGAGCAAGCGGCGGGCGGTGGCTGGCAGATCGCCACGCATGCGATCGGCGACGCCGCCAACCGGCTCGTGCTCGACACCTACGCGGCGGTGATCCGCCACCATGGCCTGACCGACGCGAGGCTCCGCATCGAGCACGCCCAGGTCGTCGATCCCACCGACATCCCCCGCTTCGCCGAGCACGGGGTGATCGCCAGCATGCAGCCCACCCACGCCACCAGCGACATGCCGTGGGCCCCCGACCGCCTCGGCCCCGATCGCCTCGCGGGGGCCTACGCCTGGCGGCGATTCCTCGATGCCGGGGTGCGACTATGCTTCGGCAGCGACTTCCCAGTGGAGCGCGTCGACGTCACCCATGGGCTCCATGCCGCCGTCACCCGCCAGGACGCGCAGGGGCAGCCGGCGGGCGGATGGCGGCCCGACCAGCGGCTGACGCTGTCCGAGACGATCGCGGCCTTCTGCTACGAGGCCGCGTTCGCCAGCTTCTGCGAGGGGTTCTTGGGGATGATCAAGGCGGGGTACCAGGCAGATCTGACCTGCTTTCGCGACGACCTCCGCTCGCTGCCTCCTTCGGAGATCCGAGAGGCGAACGTCGCCGCCACCCTGGTGGGCGGCGAAGTCCGCTACCGAGCCTGAGTGTGCCATCGACCGCACGACGACGGCATTCGGGGCACAATGCGGCATCCTGAGGCAGGATGCCTCGCTCGCTCGACCTTGTCGTCACTCTACCCAGGTGCTAACCGATGGAGGGTGGAGGGCCGACTCTCATCGACGAAATACGTCGATCCGCCGCAAGCCGAGCAGCCCACCGCCATCGACGGAGACATCATCGATCTTCGTCGGCCCATATCCAAGATCGAGCGTGGCCAGCGATTGGGGCGATTCCTCGTGCTCGGCCAAGTGGGACGGGGCGGTATGGGCATAGTTGTCGAGGCCCACGACGAGCAGCTCGACCGAACAGTCGCGATCAAACTGCTGTATCCGTTGGCGACTCGCCGGCGACGTACTCGGCTACTACGAGAAGCCCAGGCGCTCGCACGGATCTCGCACCCCAATGTGGTGCAGATCTACGATGTCGGCACTATTGGCGACCAAATGTTCATCGCCATGGAGCTCGTGCGCGGACGCACGCTCGCTCGATGGCAACGTGAGCCTCGTCCTTGGAGAGCGACGGTCACCCACTACCTTCAAGCAGCGCGCGGCCTCGCGGCGGCTCATGCCAAGGGCGTGATCCATCGAGATTTCAAGCCGGACAACTGCATCGTCGGCGACGATGGGAGGGTTCGCGTCCTCGACTTTGGCTTGGCGCGCGAGGTGGAGTTGACCAACTCGACCGAAGTACCCGACACATCCACTGCAACGAATCTTGGCATCGATTCACGCTCCCCTACCAACGATGCACTCGGGTCTCCGCCCGGGCTCAGCGAGCGGCTCACGCGAGAGGGAGCACTGCTGGGGACCCTTCTCTACATGTCGCTCGAGCAGTTGCATGGCGAACCAGCCGACGCTCGAACCGACCAGTACGCATTCTGCGCATCTCTCCACGAAGCACTCTTCGGGGTCGTCCCCTACGAAGCCGTGTCCCCCACCGAACTCATCTCCGCGATGACGCTTGGGCAGCGTGCGACACCGACGGTGCAGCTCCCCGCCCGACTCGCTCGAGCACTCTCGCGCGGACTCTCGCTCGATCGAGAGGAACGCTGGCCGTCGATGGAGGCCCTCATTGCCGAGCTCGAGGCCATCGGCCGTCGCCGCCGGTGGTGGTCCGCCACCGTGGCCCTGGGGTTGGGGGTGGCGCTCGGTGGAGGCTTGGTCTTCACCGGCACGCAGCAAAGTCCGTGCGCCGATCCCGAGCCTACGATGAGGGGCACGTGGGATGCCGACGCGCGTCAGAGAGTCGAGGATGTGTTCACCCTCCGTGGGCCGGACGACGGTGATGACCTAGATACGCGGATCATCGAGCACCTCGACGCCTATGCACAACAATGGAGCGACATGACCCATGCCTCGTGCCAGGCCACCATGGTCACGCACGAGCAATCCGATGCAATGTTCGATCGCCGCGCGCGCTGTCTGGAGCGACGCTTCAATCGCTTCAGCTCCGCGGTCCATGCACTGTCGACGTCCGAAGACACCGAGTCACTCGTGGAGAGCTCGATCTTGCCCTTCAAGCTGCCGGGGCTGGAGCGGTGTGCCGACCTCGACAGGTTGCTCGGTCGGCACACTTTGCGTGATGCTCCGGTGCACGACGACGACGCGCGGGTCCGCCGGCAGCTCGACGATGCCCACTCCATGCGAGAGATGGGGCACTTCGAGGACGCACTAACCCTAGCTCGGGCCGCACGAGACCAGGCAAGTGCGCTCGATTCTCCGCTCCTGCACGCCGAAGCGCTCGAGTGTATTGGCCGCATCATGGCCGAGGGGGGACCGATGCAGGGCGCCGGGCCCGTCCTCGAGCGCGCCGTCGTCATGGCGAGCCGGGTCGGAGACGATCAACTCGAGGCTCGGGCCTGGTTGTCGTTGCTCTACGCGACCACCATGCAAGGAACCCTCGACGACGCGGAGCGGCAACGGCTGGGAGCCACCGCCGCGGTCGAGCGGGCCAACGACGAGCTGTTGCGTGCGTGGTTGTTCAACGTCACCGGAATCCTGGAGTCGGAGAACGGCCACTTCGAGCAAGCCGAGCACGATCTCGAGCAGGCCCTGCAGCTCAAGTCGCGCCAGCTCGGTGATCAGCATGTCGACGTGGGTATTGCCTGGTTCAACCTGGGCATGACGCTCTCGAACGCGGGCACTTCGACCCGGGCCCACGACGCCATCTCGCAAGCCAAGGCGATCTTCGAGGCCAACGTAGGACGTCATCACTCCTTGACCACCTATGCGATCGCGGGACTTTGTAACCTCGAGCAAGGGCGCGGCAACAGCCGTGCCGCGCTCGAGACATGCGCTCGGGCCCTCGCCCGCATCGAGGCCTCGCCGGTGGCCCCCATGTGGGAATTCCGGGTCCGGTTCGCGATGGCGGCCGCACTATGGGATCTGCACCGAGACTCGGAAGCTCGCCACATGGCCCGTAGCGCAGCACGAGTGATCGAGCCAGAGGATCCCGGACAAGTTCAGACCATCGAGCGGTGGTTGAACGAACACCAGCGTTGACGTCGAACGCCAGCGTGGTATCCCATGCGGAATGACGAGATGGAGACGACATTGGATATTCTCATCGCTGACCGTGCTCGCCTTTGAAGGGGCCTGCCAAGTCGATGCCTCGGATGAACCGCACGCGCTGGTCCTGCGCGGCAGCGAGCGGCCCGCCGGAGGCCGTCCTCCTGGCGGCTTCATCAACAATGGACTGAACGACCCAGACATCGGAGGCTTCGACCCCGACTACGCTCTGGACACGACGGCGGGGCTCGACGGCGCCGCTCTAGGGGATCCCGACCGCCTGTTGACGGCGCGATACGTGGTGGAGTGCGCGCTCTCGGCCGAACAAAGAGTCACCAAGGAGGTCGACGGAAGCCTCGTAGAGTTCGAGGGCGCGCTGGGGCTCGCCCCTCAATGGCGGGACAGCGCCTGCGACCAAGACTGTCGGCAGTGGGTCTCCGCATGCGTCCTCGCCCGAACCAATGTCAGCGGTCAAACGGTGATGTTGTGGCTACAGGCCGACCATCCCGCCCTCGGTACGGACCCCGATCCCGACTACCCGCACTACGAGGCTTCTTTCTTCGGCGATGTCTTCGCCGATCCCGAGCAGGCATACCTATGCCCTGGCTTGTTGACGGGTCCGGTCTTCGCCCAGCTCGAAGGCCGTACCTGCTCCAACCTGGTCGGTGGCTGGTGTGACTTCACCACGTACCTCGGGTGCGAGCTATTGCCCACGCGCTGTGCGTTCACCGGCTCGCTCCTCTCGCCGACCGCCGTAGACTGCAAGGCCGGCGAACTCCCCAGCAGCGCCCCCTTCAACACGATCAGCAGCTACGTGGCCGCCCCCCTGTGAACGGTGCCCCACTGGGCGCCTCACGTCGCGTCATCGCCGCCGATTGTCCGATTCAGCTCAAGCGAAGTCGTCCCAACGACGCTTGCGATCGTGGCGGGATCAGCGCATCCTCCACGAATCTATCGGATATCAAACGTAAATTCTCCATATTCGATAATATTCACATTTCCGTGAATATTCATGCGGGCGTGCAGGTAGGCAGCGACCGACAACGCTGCCCATGCCACCTCCCCACGATCATGGACGACGATCGAGCGCGACTCCCCGAGCAGCGGGTGATCACCGATCTGGCCGCGCTGAAGGTCATGGCCAACCCGCTGCGGGTCCGACTGCTGCAGCTGCTCGCCGACCGGGCGTCGAGCGTCAAGGAGCTCGCGGCGCAGCTGGGCGAGGGCCAGACCAAGCTCTACCGCCACATCGAGCAGATGGCCCATCACGGCTTCATCGAGGTCGTACGCACCCGGACCGAGGGTGGACCGGAGCAGCGCTGCTACCGGGCGACCGCGCGCTCATTCGTGCTCGACACCTCGATCTTCCACGACGACGAGCCGTCGCTGGGCGAGGTGCTCTCGTTCGTGTTCGACACCACGCGTGCGGACATCCGAGCGCGGGTCCGAGACGGCACGATCGATCTCGGCCGTCGTGCGCCGCAACCCCGCTCGCTGCTCGCCCGACGCTGCTTGCTGCACCTGGATTCGGCCCAGGCCGATCACTACTACCGCACCCTCGCCCAGCTGGCGGTCGACGTGGCCGACGGGACTGCCGACGAGGATGCACGACAGGGCTACGCCCTCGCGGTGGCGTTCTATCCCACCGAGCCCGAGGCGACCTGAGCCCCACCTGACCCGCTCGCCCCGCGGGCCGAACATTCCCTGCTGGCGAGCCTCTCGGCGCGAGCTCGCCCGCTCTTGGCTGTGCTGGGCCTTGATGGGCCTGGCTCGACGAGCCCTCCGCTGCGGTCGTCTCAACCGTGACGGATCGCTGCGCCGACCGATCGATCCCATGCAATCCCATGCGATCCCCTGCAATCCCATGCGGCCGATCCGAGGCCACAGGAGACGTCTAGATGCCCCGAGCACACCATAGCCCCATCACCCCCTTCGCCCCTTTCACCGCCCTGACCCTCGCCTCCGGCCTGCTGCTGGGCGCCTGCGTTCCGCCCGACTCATCGCCCGAGGCCGATACGGAGACCAGCGAAGGCACGACCGAGTCGCCCACCCCCGCCACCTCGGGCGCTCCCCCCCAGACGGGAGACTCCACCACCGATGACTTCGCGGCCGATGGATCGAGCTCGTCGGGTTCGCCGAGTTCGTCCGACTCGTCGGACGACAGCAGCTCGACCGGCACCGAGCCCCCGAGCTTCCCGGGCCTGCAAGCGTGCATGGAGCAGCTGGTCGACGACCCGCAGCTCTCGGCTGTCGCCGCGTCTGTGGTGCAAGGCGACCAGATCGTGTGGTCCGCGGGCTTCGGCAGCCGCCACCCCGACATGGGCGGCACGGTCGACGAGCACACGCGCTTCCGCGTGGCCTCGGTCACCAAGATGATGACGGCCATGGCCGCCTTGGCTCAGGCCGACAACGGTAACCTCGACCTCGACGCGCCCATGGGCGACGTGCTGCCGCCCTTCGGCGATCCCACCCACCCCGAGTGGATCGCGGGGATGACCACCCGCCAGCTGGTGAGCCACCAGGCGGGCCTGTTGGACTACCTCACTCTAGACGGCCCCCGCGGGGACGATGCCCTCGCCAACGCCGTGCTCGGCCCGCTGTTCACCCAGGTGCCCTTCTTGGTCGAGCCGGGCGTAATGTGGAACTACTCCAACGCCAACTACTCGGTGGCCGGCATGGCGGTGGAGCAGGCGGCGAGCATGCCCTACCGAAGCGTGGTGCAGCAGCGGGTATTCGACCCCCTCGGGATGGATCGCAGCACCTTCGACGTGGACGCGGTAGACGCCGACGGCAACTACGCGTGGGGGATCTATGGCCAGGATCTCTTCGGGGCCGTCGACTATGACAACGGCTGGGCCCGCCCCGCCGGGTATGCCTGGTCGACCGCTGAGGATCTCGGCCAGCTGGCGCGCCTCCTACTGCAAGGAGACCCGGCGGTCCTGTCTGAGGCGTCCTACCAGCAGCTCATGACCCCCCAGATCGACACGCAGCTGTTGCTCGATCGCATGCACTACGGCCTGGGCCTATTCCACGCCGATTTCATCCCGACCCCAGACGGCTTCCTGGAGATCGACAACATCGACCACGGCGGCAACCTGCCCGGCTACACCACCCTCGTCCACGTGACCCCCGAGCTCGACCTGGGCGTGGCCTTGGTGGCCAACGGGGACACGCTCAACCTCTACCCCTGCGTGGCCGCGGCCCTCGACGACTTGCCCGACTTCGAGCTCGACCCGGTCCCACCCGACAACCAGGCGGAGCTGACCGTGCTCGACGACTACGTGGGTGACTACAGCGATCCCGCGTTCATCGTGGGCGACTTCTCGATCTCCAGCACGCCCACCGGCCTGGAGGTGAGCTTCCCCGAGCTCGACGCCCTGGCGATCCCCTACGAGCCCGCGCTCGATCTCTACGCCCGAGATAACTTCATCTTCACGATCCAGGGGACCGGCCTGTCGCTGACCGGGATCCGGGGCGACGACGGCTCGCTACAGTACGTGCGCACGCGGGTGTTCGTGGGGCACCCCACGCCGGCAATGATGCCCGCCGAGCCCCGCCGGCCAGACTCGCAGCTGGATCCGCAGCGCACCCGGGCCGAGATTCGGCGCCTGCGGTGGGACCAGCCCTCGCGACTGGCCGCGGCGGTGAGCGCCCGATAGCGAGAGACCGCCGGGTTCGTGGAGACCAAGAGGATCGTCGTCGTGCTCGTTCAATCCACAGGTGGTAATCGATCTCGTGCGGCGATCCACCTGGCGACCTCTCGTGCGAAGCGGTCGAGATCGCCGAGGCCCTCGGTCGCCGCCGCGAACACCATGGCCGGGTTGATGCCCGAATCCCCGCAAGCCACGACGTTCCTCAGCCCGACCGCGCGGCAGAGCGCACGAGCCGTGGCGTCGCTGATGACCCCCTCATCACGAATGCGATTGAATGCCGCAGCCAGGCTAGACGCGGAGACCCACCCTTCATCGGCAATGAGGTGGCTGGCGATATCGGAGCAGCTCTGGACCGCCAACATCAGGTTGAAGCTCACCAGATCGAGAGCGTCACGATCCTCCCGAAGCGCGTCGAGCGAGCTCGGACAATGCTCGCGTACTCGCAAGACCCGATCGGCCAGCTCGGAGAGCTTGGCCCCGGCCAGTTGGCGATCAACCAAGGCTCAGTCCTCGCCGCGCGACCTGCCCGCGACAGCGAGGTCGACATCAGAGTCGGGACGCTCCGTCCTTCGCGCTCGCGAGCCGAACAGTAGCGCGACGCGAATGTCCTCCCGCCCGAAGAGCGAGCGGCGTATCCGCTCGAGCAGCGTGTTCGTGTCCATCAGCGCCCGTCGCCTTCGCCTCCGCCCTCGGCCTGCTCACCGCCATCCTGGGCGGGTTGCTCGGCGTCATTGCCCTCGGCCGGTTGCTCGGCGTCGTTGCCCTCGGCCGTCTGCTCGGCGTCGTTGCCATCGTCTTGCCCCTCGGCGGCAGGCTCTTCGGTCCCGGGGCGCTCTTCGCCTCGCGGCTCCTCGGTCCCGGAGGGCTCCTCAGACCCGGGTTCACGCGGCTCACGCGGCTCGCGTGGCTCGTACCGGTCGTCATCGGAGGGCTCGATGGGCCGCACGTCGATCGGCTCTCCGACCTTGGGCCCATCCGCCGCGCTCGGATCCCGACCCGCGGCGTCATCCTTCTTGTCGTCCTTATCGTCCTTGTCGTCCTTGACCTTATCGTCCTTCTTGTCGTCCTTCTTCGTCTCTCGGGTCGTGGGGCGCCGCTTCTTGCGCCGCCGCTCGTCTCGAGCCCGCTGCTGGGCCCGCTTGTCGAGCCGGGACTGCCGTCGCGACTTGGACTTGATGCCGATGAAGCGCGGCTTGGCCACCGGCCCCTCGAGCTTGAAGCCCAGCCCCTTCTCCGGAGCATCGAGCTTGGTCTTGGGGTTGGCGGTCTGGATCATGAAGCGCATGGGCTCGCTCTTGTCCTGCAGCTGTTCGCTGAGGTTGAACTTGAGCACCATGGCAAAGCGCGACTTGCCGAAGGGATCCTTGAAGGTCATCGACCCCGAGATCTCGATCCACACGTCGTCGCTCTTGGTCTCGATCGGCCCGTCGGTGGTGGCCACGCCCTCCTCCACCGTCATGCGCCCCGACAGCGTGCCCATGTCGATCTCGGGGATCACCACCCCACTGCTGAGCGACTTGGAGCCGGGAACATAGAGCTTCTCTTCGCCGTCGCCCACCGTACACGCGGCGCAGGTCAGCTCGATGACCCCGGTGGCGTCCGCGAACTTGTGCTCGGGCATGGTCAGATCGACCTTGATGACCAACAGCCCGCGCAGGGGCGCGTTGAGGGCCTGGGCCGCCTTGGGTACGCCATAGAGCGGCAGGTCGGCCACCTCCAGCTCGATCTGCGACTCGTCCCCGCCCCGGTAGTAGCGCCCGGTCACGCTGCCCTCGTCGAGCACCGCCTCGAGCTCTACGTCGAGGTTACCGACCAGCAGCGAGAGGATGCTGATGTCGACGTCGACCTCGTCGAGGATGAATTTGGTGGGGATCTGCCCCGGCCGCGAGGGCGCAAAGGTCCACTGCACGTTCTCGAGCGTCACCCCCCCAAAGGGTGAGATCGACACGTCCTCGATGTCGATCACGTAGCCCTGAGCCTTGGCCTCGTGGCTGATCCGCCAGGCGATCGCCCGCGTGGGCAGGCTCAGCCACGCGAAGAACACGAAGGACACGAGGCCCAAAAGGCCCCACAGCAGGTACCTGCGGAAGTTGCGACGAAGGTTGCGCAGCGCTCCGCCGCCCCCACCCTTGCCCGGGACCTTGCCCCGGGTCATCGTGAAATTGGGCAGCTTGACCGTCAGCTTCACGAGGCCCCCTCCTTGCCATCCTCACCCTCGGCCGCCTCGGACTCCGGGACACGACGCTCCCAGGTGGCGATCGTGATGTCCACGTTGAGCCGATCCTCGGCGTTGCTCGGCGAGCGAATGAGCAGGTTCTCCACGATCACGACGTGGCCGGGCTTGCTCTCGATCTTGGTGAGGAACTTGACCAGGTTCTCCAGGGTCACGCTGCGCACGTTGAACTTGAAGCTACGCTTGATGAGCCCGTCGCTGACCTCCTGGGAGGGTAGCTCTTCCTCGTTGGAGGGCTGGACTTCCTCGACCGCCGCCCCCGCCTCAGCCAACAAGGTGGAGAACAAGAGGGTCTGGTCGGAGATCTTCTTCTCCCGCTCCTTCTTCTGCTCGAGCAGCTCCTTGTAGACCGCGCCCCGCGTGTACACCAGATCGAGCGCCCGCCGCGTCGCGGCGATGTCGTTCTCGGTGCCGGTCAGGGCCTTGTCGCGCAGGTAGAGCAGCGTGAGCATGAGCATCACGAACACGGTGAGCACCAAGAACATCACGTAGGTGCGCTCGCGCGGCGTCAGACGACTCATGAAGCCACCACCGGGGTTTTTCGCCATCGTTTTAGCCCTTGGCCCCTTCTGCGCTGCCGGACCCGGCCTCGGCCTCGTCATCGGCCTGGGCAAAGTAGCAGCCGTTCTCCATCGACATCTCGAAGCTCTTGCGGTCGCCGCCGCGCACCTTGCCGTTTTGGATCTTGGTGATGCACGAGGCCTGGTCGAGCTTGCGGTTGAGCCGATCCTGCGCCGTCGAGTCGTTGGCCTCGACCTTCAGCTCGATCTTCAGGGGGCGAATGTCGACCATCGCGAAGGTCAGCTCGTCGGACATCACGATCCCCCGCGACAGCTCGATCACCTCCTTGGGCTTCTTGTCCGCCTCCCCCTCCGGGGTCTCGACCCCCTCGGGCATCGGAGCGCCAGGCGCCAGCGGCAGGCCCGTCGCGGGATCGATCGCCCCGGGGCTCTGCCCATCGAGCGGCTGACCAGTGGCCGGGTCGATCGCCCCGGGCAGCGGTGCCTGCCCCAGATCGCTGGGCGTGGCCGCCTCGACCAGCGTGGCCAGCACCTCGAGCGCCCCCTTCTCGGGCACCAGGCTGGTCAGATCCTGCCCCTCGACTTCGGCCAGCTTGGCCTCGATCTTCGAGGGCCCGAGCACCTCGCCGAAGGTCTGCTCGGTGGCCCCCGCCAGCTCGTCCTCGTAGGCTGCCTGCTCGGCCTCGAGCGCCTTGACCTGGGCGATCGTGTCCAGCGCCCCAAAGGCCATAATCGCGACCCCGATCGCCACCAGCGAGGACATCCGCTCCTGTAGCCAGCCACCCTCACCCTCGCTGGCGCTGGCGTCGTGCAATTGGAGCAGCGGACGACGGGAAGCCCCGAAGGCGGCCCCCAGCGCCCCCGCGTAGTGGGCCCAGTCGCGCCCCTGGGTGCCCTTGACCAGCGTGGCCTGGGGCATGAAGCGCTGCACGTCGAGCCCCGACTGTTCCTTCAAGTACGGCACGAGCCCCTGCAGCGCCGCCCCCCCGCCGCAGAGCATGATCTTGGTGACCTCCAGCTTGTAGGCGGACCGCAGCCACATGCGGGTATGGCCGATCTCCCGCAGCACCGGCTCGATCGCGCGAGCGACGATCCGCCCCGCGTCGACCTGGTCGTCGCTCATCTGCTCCAGACCGTGGTGGGGCAAGAACGCGTCACGGTGCTTGGCCACCTCGGCCTCCGCCTCGGGCAGCTGGTAGGCCTTGGCGATCGCCGCGGTGATGTGCCGGCCACCACGACGCACCGACCGGATCGCCCGCGGCCCCTTGGGCCCCAGCGCCACCAGCTGGGTGCTCACGTGCCCCAGATCGACCAGCAGGGTCACCGGCTCGAGCCCCCGCTCGGACAGCTCGGGCGACACCGGGGTCGCCGCCGGTCGGGCTGCCACCTGGGCCATGGCCACCGCCCCCGAGGTGATCGCCTTGAAGTCGACCCCCGCCCGCTTGAAGATGTCGTAGATAGGCTCCACCTTGTCGCGCCGGGCCGCGGCCACCAGCGCCCGCCCGCCCGAGCCGGTACCTGGTACCACCACGTGGCCGTGGAACAGCTCGTCGATCGGCACCGGGAACTGCCCCTCCGCCTCAAAGCCCACCGCCTGAGCGATCCGCCGCTCGTCGGAGAAGGGGAAGTTCAGGATCCGGTAGCTACAAAGGCTGGGTGGCAGCACCAGCCCCACCGGCTGCGACAGCAGGCGACGCTGCTTGAGCATGCCCAGGGCCACGGCGAGTACCGCCCCCAGAGGATCCGCCTCCGGATCCGCCTCCACCTGGCCCACCGGCTCGGCAAAGGCGTCGGTGATCTGCACCCCGCGAAGGCCGGCCGAGGCCACCACCACCTTGACGTGGTGCGATCCCAAGTCGACGCCGACGAATTTCTGCGCCATGGCTCGCTCACTCCTCCCGCATGTACAGCCAGGCCCCTTGGCCTTGGCTCTGCGCGCGCGCGTACTTCATGTCGTACACCGCGGTCAGCCGCTTCTTGACCGCGCCGACCTCGGTGATGACCTCGATCCGGTAGATGTGCTCGGGCGCGACCGTGGCCACGTCCTTCAGCCCGCCCCAGGTCTCGCCGTCTTTTTCGCCCGAGTTGACCCGCACCTCCATCCCCTCGGGGATCTGCGGCAGGTTCTGCGGCTGATCGGCCTCGCCGCCCAGCGCGGCCAGGGGCGAGATGAACCCGTCGGGCTGGGCCGCCAGCTCCTTGAACGCGTTCATGTCCTTGAACAGCGAGAACTCGCGGCTCTCCACGATGTAGTTGGCCAGGGGCATGGTCTTGAGCAGGAAATTCTCGCCCTCGGTCTTGTACTTGTCGTCAGCCGAGACCGCGTGCCGCAGCACCAGGGCGATCTGCTCGGCGCTGGCGAAGTTGAGGTTGACCTTGCAGCCCCCGTACACGGTCAGCTCGTGGCCGAACGCGGCCATCCAGTCGTCGTCGATCCCCTCGACCAGGTGCAGTTCTTCCACGCTGTCGAGCCGGGCGTTGCGCTCCTGGTAGGGATCGAACAGCTGGGTGTAGCGGTAGTTCTCGGGCCGCGAGCTCGACGATCGTAACCGCACCAGGTCGAACACGTAGGGGTCGTCGTCGATGTAGTCGGCCATCGCCCGCAGGATGTCGCTGCGGGTGTAGTACTGCCCGTCGGCCTTCTGTTCCTCGAAATAAGGGTCGTAGAGGGTGGGCAGCATCAGCGCCTCGACCGTCTCGGTGACCCGACCGGCGGGGTTGTCGGTGTCTTCCTTGCTCAGATCGCCCTGCTGCGCCAGGCAGTTGATGTTGATCTTGCCGCTCTCGGCCGTCACCCGGTACTCGAACGTACCCCCGGAGATCGCCAGATCGGACAACGACGAGGTGTCCAGGCCCACGAACGCCCCGAGACCGGCGGCCCCCTCTTCGGTGCCAAAGGCCGACATCAAGTAGGGCGCCACCTGGGTGATGTCCATGCTGCCCGCGAACTGCTGGAACTGCTTTTGGTTGAAGACCATGCGCTGGACCTCGAACAGCAGCAGCGACAGCTGCATCGACCCGCGCTGGATCTGCCGGGCGGTGACCTCGTCGCGCACATTGATCGCCGACTGCCAGTCGACCCGCGCCTGGAAATTGAAGGAGGCGGTGAACGGCGCCAGGATCGCCAGGCAGGCCAGCACCATCAGCACCGCGACCCCGTGCTGACCCTGGGCCGCCCTTCCCCTGCGCAGACGCCGTGGATTTCGCGGCCCGCTCACTGGCCCGCTCCCTTCGACAGGTCGATCTTCTCCTGCATCATCAGGATGACCTGGGTCGTGAAGTAGACCACCTCGTCCCCGTCCTGCACGCCGATGTTGATCTTGATCCGCTCGGGCAAGCGATCGGGCTGGTAGTCGACCGCGTTGGTACGCCACTCGTCCTGCCACTCGAGGGCCTTGGGATCCCAGTACTTCAGGTCGAAGGTCACCACGTCTTCGATGAGCACGTAGGCGGGATAGAAGCGCTCGAGATCCTCGGGGATGTCCCCGGTCAGCCGCCGCGACTCGCGACGGAATAGGTGGGTGCGGCTACTATCCTCGGGATCCTGGTCGAGGAAGTACTGGATCACCGACTGATCGCTCTCGTTGGCGTCCTTGCGCACCCGTAGGTGGGCAAAGGCCGAGAAGGTGATCGAGTCCGACTCGAAGCTGTCGCGACCGTCGAGCACCGTGAAGTGGCGGACCTCGTCGATCGGCCGGTTGAACGACAGGTAGGTCATCGACAGCTCGGTCTCGAGCCGCAGAAGGCCGTTGCGCACGATCGAGTAGCGGTTTTGGATCTCCTCGGAGGACTCCATCGCCCGGAGCGTGCCGTTGAAGCTGCTCCAGACCGAGACCACCATCATCGAGAGTACGGCCAGCGAGATCATCACCTCGATGAGGGTCAGGCCCCTAGACCGATGGCAGCCATGATGGCAGCGGCCACAGCCACGAGCGGGCCACGAGCTTCGCCGATGTCGGATGCCGCTCATCAACCTCGACCTCCTCCCAGCCCGATCCCACCGCCGCCGCCGCCGCCACCGCCTCGACCGGTGCTCGGACGACTGGTCCCACCGCCGCCGTCCCGGCCGCCGCCCTCGCCGCCGGGCTGGCCGCCCTCGTCGCCGCCGTCGACGTCGTCCTCGGTCACCTCGCCGCCGCCGAGCGCGGGCAGCTGCTTGAGCTTCTCCGGGTCGGTCCAAAACGTGGCAATGGTGAGGCAATCGATCTCGTCGTCGCCGCAGAGCCACTCGTCGCTCAACTTCTTGCGATTGCCATCGCGAGCCCAGCGGACCGTGCACCACGACTTGCGGATCGACTGCTCGATGGCCTCACTGATGATCGGCCACACCATCCCCAGCATCCCAAAGGCCTGCTCGCCCGCGTCCTGGATGAAGTCGTCGTCGCCATCGGTGTCGGCGGCGTCCTTGGCCGCGACCAGCTCGTTGTAGTCGGGCATCTCGATGAGATCGACGATGCACAGGTACTCCACGTCGGGCCAGCCCTCCTCGGCGAAGTCGCCCTCGAAGACCTGATCGTCCTGGCCCCAACCGTCCTGCTTGAGGGTCCACTCGATCTCGACCAGCTGCCCCTCGGCCAAGAAGGCCACCGACGACAGCTGCCGGGCGTGAGCGGTGGCCCGCATGCTCGCCATCTGCGAGCTGAGCAACGAGGCCAGGGTGATGGAGAGGATCGCCACCGCCACCAGCACCTCGAGCAAGGTAAAGCCCGCGTTGCGGCCCCGCCGGCGCTCCACCGGCGGCGAAGGGGATCGCGGGCCGACCACGGGATCCCCGGGACTCGGCTCGACACTCGGTGCATGCGAGCGGGTACGCTGCGCCATCAGAAGGTCCTCCGCTCGAGGCGCGAGCCCAGGTCGTCCTCTTCGTCGCCGGGGTCGTCGATGAGCACCAGATCCTCGTGCCCGTCGACGATCGTCACTCGACCGGTCAGGGGCTGGACCTTGATGGTGTACTTGGCCTCGACCTCCTCGGCCTCGATCTGGATGTGTGCCTGCTGGGTGCGCCCCCGGGGGAAGAAGAAGAGGCTCGCCTCCCCCTTGGTGATGGGCTCGAAGTCGTCGGCCGTGCGCACGTAGGAGATCTTGACCCCCTCGGGCAAGCGGATCGGCTTTTTGAGCTCGGACAGCGAATTCTCGTCGTCGAAGCTCTCGAACAGGGGCGGGCGTCGCCGCGGGACCTTGCGGTTCTGGACCGCGTAGGGATCGAAGCCGGCATCATCACGGCCCCCTCCACCTCCATCTCCGGAGCCCTGGCCGAAGACCTCGGACTGCAGCGAGCGGTTGTAGGACTCCTCGGCCCGCTTGTCCCGCTCGGCCTGCTCCTCGAGCTTGTCCAGGTCGATCTCGGCGATCTTGCCGTCGCGATCGGTGGCGGGCAGGTACATCTTGTCACTACCCTCCTGCAGCATGATGGTGTTGTCGTCGAGATTGAAGTGGAGCCGGTAGTAGTCGCCGGTCACCCGCGACTTGTCGTAGCCGTAGCGCACGAGGTTGGCGATCTGGGTGGTGGTGCGAGAGACCTCGGCGTTGCGCCCCGCGCCGAAGCCGATGACCACCATGCCCACCATCAGCGCGAGCACCCCCACGACGATCATGATCTCGATGAGCGTCATGCCGAGGCTTGCGCGGTGTCGGGTCCGCAGGCGGCGGCGATGGGTCTCAGGTGCAGTGAGCATGGCTCGGTCCAGGGCGCAAGATGCAGATCGGGGCCGGACAGGACGGTAAGGACGGGGCGACTAATTGCCGCCGTCGTCTCCCTCGTCCACGTCGTAGTTGGTGATGTCGTCGGGCGTGCCGAACTCCTTATCCTCGCCCGCGGAGATCACGTCGACCCCCGCCTTCTCGCCGGGGCACTTGAACTGGTAGTCGCCGTCCCAGGGATCCTTGCTGACGCGCGCGATGAACCCCGCGGCCTTGAGATCCTGGAGGGTCTTGGGGCACTTCTTCTTGGTCAGCCGATACTGCTCGATCGCCTGCTGGATCTGGATCGTCTGGTTCTTGGCGTCGCTCTTTTGGGCGTCCTGAAAGCGATTGAACGCCATGATGCCCACCCCGCCCATGATGAGGCTGATGATGGCCACCACGACCATGATCTCGATGAGCGTCATGCCGCGCTGAGCCCGGGCGGCAAGGCCCACCCGGCGCGGCGAGGGTCGAAGGTTGGTGAGGGTCTGCATTGGTTTGACCTTCCTGAGCGGGGGCTCGATGATCGAAAAACTCGGTGAACGAAAGCACTCGGTGAGCGAAAGGCTCGGTGAACTCGGTGAGCGAAAGGCTCGGTGAACTCGGCGACTCGGTAGATTCGGTAAACTCGGTGAGCTCGGCGAACGAAGTCTCGTTGGCAGGATCGCGGTTGGCCCGACGGGCCGCTAGCTACCCGCCATCTCGGTAAGCTGCATGATGGGCTGCATGATGGAGAACACCACAAAGCCCACCGCCACCCCCATCACGACGATCATGAGAGGCTCGAGCAGGCTGGTGAGGCGCTGGATGGAGGTATTGGTCTCGCGGTCGTAGGCCGAGGCCACGTCGCCGAGCATCTGCTCGAGCTGACCCGAGCGCTCGCCGACCGCTATCATGTGGGTGACCAGCGGGGGGAACTGGCCGCTGCGCTTGAGCGCCGGGGCGATGTTCTCGCCCTCGCGGATCGCGTCGCGGGCCTCGGTGATGACCTTCTCGAGCACCACGTTGCCCAAAAGCGACCGCACGATGTCGAGCGCCTGCAGAAGCTGCACCCCGCTGGAAAGCAGCGTGGACAGGGTCCGGGCGAAACGCGAGATTGCGATCTTGCGGACCAGCTCGCCTATTACGGGCAGCTTGAGGATGATCGTGTCCCCAGTCAGCTGGCCCGCCTCGGTTCGACGCCAGCGCCGGAACGCCCACACCAGCCCCGAGGCGACCAGGATCAGCGCCCACCAGTAGCCCGCAATCAGCTCCGACAAGAAGATCAGCAGCGTGGTGTTCCAGGGCAGCTCCGCGTTCATGTCGGCGAACATCCCCGTGATCTTGGGGACGATGCCCACCATCAACACGGTGATGATCACCCCACCCAGCACGCTGAGCACGATGGGGTAGACCATGGCCGAGTTGACCTTGCCCTTGATCTCGAGCTGCTTCTCCAAGAACTCGGCGAGTCGGAAGAGCACCGTCTCGAGGGCGCCCGATGCCTCGCCGGCCCGGATCATGTTGACGTAGAGCGGGACGAAGACCTTGGGATAGGCCCCCATCGCGTCGGCCAGCGATGAGCCCTGATTGACCTGATCGGCGATGTCGGTGAGGATCCCCTTGAAGCGCTGGCTCTCCACCTGATCGGTCAGCGCGGCCAGGGCCTCGGGCAAGGTCACCCCCGCCTGCAACAGCGTGCCCAACAGCTGGGTCATGCCCTGGACCATCTTGGGGGTGACGCGATCGAACAGCCGGGACAGGTCGACCTCGCGGTCGCTCCCGCCCCCGCTGGTGTCCGCGCCGGCGGTCGCGGTCGTCTCGTTGACCCCGGTGAGGTAGATCCCCTCGCGCCGCAGCGACGCCTTGAGCGCGGCCACGTTGTCGGCGGTGGCGACCCCCTTGACGTTCTTGCCCTTGGCCGACAGGCCCGTATATGCGTACGCCGGCACGAGCCTCAGGCCTCCTCCGCGGTCACCCGCATGACTTCCTCGATCGAGGTGATCCCTTGCAGCACTTTGGACGCTCCGTCATCGCGTAGGGTTCGCATGCCGCCCTCGATGGCTGCCTGCTTGATCTGTCCCGCGTCGGCGTTGCGGATCGCCAGGCGCCGCACTTCCTCGGAGATCGAAAGTAGCTCGTACACGCCGGTTCGTCCCGTGTAGCCGGTGCCGCCGCAGCGGTCGCAGCCGTGCGCGCTGGCCTCCCACACCGTCCCCGGCGGCGGGAGCTTTCGCCCCTCGGGCGCGGTAATGGGAATCGCCTCGCCGTTGCCGTCGCGCAAGGGCTGCCGCAGCGAGGGCTGGCCCGCGAAGAAGCGCTCGGGATCGATCCCCAGGTCGTCGAGCTCGGCCGCCAGCGGCGTGTGCGGCTTGCAGCAGAACGGGCAGACCTTGCGAAGCAGGCGCTGGGCCTGCAGCGCCACGAGCGACGACGCCACCAAGAAAGGCTGCACCCCCATGTCGACCAGGCGGGTGATCCCGGTGGCCGCATCGTTGGTGTGAATGGTCGACAGCACCAGGTGGCCGGTGAGCGACGCCTGGATCGCGATTTCGGCCGTCTCCAGGTCGCGGATCTCGCCGACCATGATGACGTCGGGGTCGTGACGCAAAAACGAGCGCAAGCCGCTGGCGAAGGTGAGATCGATCTTGGGCTGCACCTGGACCTGCGAGATCCCCTGCAG
Organism: Myxococcota bacterium; assembly: GCA_039194325.1. Taxonomy (GTDB): domain Bacteria; phylum Myxococcota_A; class Polyangia; order Nannocystales; family Nannocystaceae; genus Paraliomyxa. Next base: position 18,614 of record JBCCWC010000071.1, on the reverse strand, counting down.
CTGATACTCGACCGGATCCTCGACGGTGAGGATGTTGAGGTTGGGCTGATTGATCGTGGCCAGGCACGAGTAGAGCGTGGTCGTCTTGCCCGAGCCGGTGGGGCCGGTGACCAGGAAGATCCCGTGCGGACGATGGATCACATCGCCCACGATCCGCAGGTGGTCGGCCGCCATGCCGATCGCGTCGAGCGACAGCGCCATGGCCGACTTGTCCAGCAGGCGGATCGTGATCCGCTCGCCGTGGGCGGTGGGCACGGTGGCCACGCGCATGTCGACCTCCTTGCCCGCGATCTTGCGACGGATCCGGCCGTCTTGGGGCAAGCGCTTCTCGGCGATATTGAGCCCGGCCATGATCTTGACGCGAGCCACGATGCTCTGCATGTGGGCCTTGGGCGCCCGCTTGGTCTCGTGGAGCACCCCGTCGACCCGGTTGCGCACGATGATCTCGCGGTCTCCCGGCTCGATGTGGATGTCGGAGGCTTTCTCCTTGCTCGCGTTGAAGATCAGGCTGTTGACGAACCGGATGATCGGCGCGTCTTCGGCCGAGGCGTGCAGGATGTCCTCGTCTTCCTCGTCGAAGGCCTCGTCCTTCTTCTCCAGGTCGACGTCCTTGGCCCGCTTGGAGTAGATCGTGTTGATGAGCTCCCCCACCGCCCCCGAGGGCATCAGGGTGATCTCGATCTCCGCGTCGTAGACCTGCGATAGATCGTCCAGGTCGAGCAGCTTGGTGGGATCGGAGGCGAGCACCTCCAGGCTCGACTGCTCGGTGTCGAGCCGTAGCGGCAGGCACATGTTGGAGCGCGCGTACCCAATAGGCAGCTGCTCGACCAGCTCGTCCTCCACGTCGGCCGCGGGCAGCGACTCGAGGCAAGGCAGGCCGAACTGCTGGGCCAGGGACTGGCAGATCTGCCAGTCGGTGCAGTGCTTGAGCCGCACCAGCGTCTCGCCCACCCGCTCGTCCTCCAGGTGCTGGACCGACAGGGCCTCGGCCAGTCCGTCGGGGGTGGTAAAGCCCCGCTCGATGAGGATCTCGCCCAGCGGGCGCGAGTCGGGCCGCAGCCCTTCGGGGGCCAGCCGCGGATCTCCCCCCGACACCGAGCTGGTGACCGAGCTGGCTACCGAGCTGGCTACCGAGTCGGTCACCGAAGGGTTCGGGATCGAAGGGGTCGGGACCGGCGGAGCGGGAGCGGGTCCCACGATGGTAACGGCGTCGTCCATGGCGCTCTTTATTCCGAGTCGGTGCGGGAGTCTGTTCGGGTCTACTTGGCGCGCGGCCGGCTGCTGCTGCGCGACTTATTCTTGGACTTGCTGGTCGAGGCGGGCCGGCCGGTCGAGGACTCGTCGGCGTCGTCCTCCTCTTCGTACAGCTGCGGCGACAGCCCCAGTTCACCGGTGATCTCTTCTTGCATGAGCTCGAGCTCCGCCTCGCGGGTCAGCTGCTCCTCCACGACCATGCGCTCCGCCTCACGATTGATCGTGGCGAGCAGGCCGCTCTTCTTGCGGTAGTTGACGCTGGTGGCCAGGTCCCGGCGCCGAAACGCCGTCTCGCGCTCGAGGAACTCCAGCCGCTCCTCCATGCGCCGCGTGTGGATCCGCCGGGCGTCGTCCGGCGTCTCCAGGATGTGGGGCACCAGCACCATCAGAAGGTTGATCTTCTCCTTGGTCTTGGACTTGCGCTTGAACAGCCAGCCCAGCAGCGGGATCCCCCCCAGGCCGGGCACCTGCGCGGTGCTATCGCGCTCGACCTCCTGCACCAGACCGCCGAGCACGATCGGCTGCCCGTCGCGGCCGAGCACCTTGTCGAGCTTGAGCCGGCGCTTGGTGGTGGTCACCCCCAGCGTGGGGCTCTCGCTCTCGATGTCATTGTTCTCCATCTCGATGTCGAGGGTGACCATGCTGCCGTCGTTGACGTGCGGCGTGACCTTGACCTTGAGGGTCACGTCCTGGCGCTGCACCGATTGCACCGGCACCAAGCCGCCCCCCTGGCCGCCGCCCGGGAAGGCCAGCGCGCCCTGGGTGGGCACGTTGCGACCCACCTCGATGCTCGCCTCTTGGTTATCGGCGGTGTAGAGGTGCGGCTCGGCCACCAGGTTGACGTCGTTATTCTCCTGCGCGGCCTGGATGACCACGCCGAAGGCGGGGATGTCCTGGCCCAAGCCCAGAAACTGCCCCGAGCCCTGCACCTGCGGGCCCAGCACGCCGGCAGCCAGCCCGTTGAGGATCGAAGTATCCAGCAGCACCGAGTTCTGCCCGTTGGGTGACGAGGCGGCAAAGCCCAGCGCGCTGCCCGAGGTGCCGGCCGCTTCCACGTCGAAGGTCGACCCGAAGTGGCCCGAGGCTCCCCCCGAGAGCCGCTTGTTGATCGACAGCTCCAGCAGATAGACCTCGATGTAGACCTGCTTGCGCTCGGCGTCGAGGGCGTCGATCACCGTGCGCAGCGCCTTGAAGTCGTTCTGCGAGGCGAGGATCACCAGCGAGCGGGTGGCCGGATCGGAGGTAACCTTGATCTCCCCCGAGAACAGCTGGGCCGACTGGGCCGCCGGCGCCGAGTTGCCCTGGCCCTTGCTCCGACCGCCGCCCCCGCCGCTCCGGTTGGCACCCCCGCCCTGACCCAGCTGGGTCAGTACGTTGGCCACCTCGTCGGGATCGGCGTTGCGCAGCTTGACCACATGGATCCGACCGCCACCCCCGGCCAGGGGTACGTCGAGACGCTCGACCAGACGCCGGATCACCTCGTAGTCCGCCTCGGGAGCCACGATGATAAGCGTGCCCGTACGGTCGTCGACGATCACCCGCGAAAAGCCGGGGTCGCTGCTGCCCGTGCTCCTGCTGCTCTTCTTGCTGCTGCTCTTCTTGGCCTCGCCTTCGCCGAAGATCTCGCGGATCATCTCTGCGGTCTCCTCGGGGTCGGCGTACTGCAGCTGGAAGAAGAAGATCTTCTCCAGGCGCGTGCTCGACTCGTCGATCTGCCGCACGATCTTGAGCAGGCGCCGCACGCTGGCCCCGGTGTCGGTGAAGATCACCAGGTCGCCCACCGAGTCCACGCTGCCCTGCTTGGTCTTGAGCTTGTTGAGGACGTCGACGACGTCCTTGGGATCGCCCTTGGTGCGATACAGCTGGGTGACGTAGCGATCGTTGTTGGGCGCGCGGCTGCCCGGGCCGTACACCGGCAGGGTGCGCCCCTTGACGTCGGAGGTCTCGACGATCTTGAAGTACTTGCCCGAGGGCTCGACGGTCAGGCCCATCGTTTGAAGCGCGGCGTAGAAGGCCGCGTAGGCCTCGTCGATGGTCACCGGCTCGGGCGACAGGATCGTCACCTTGCCCGCCCGCGCCTTGAGATCGAGGATGAACTTCTGGCACGAGATGCTCATCATCCAGTTGACCAGATCCTGGAGCTCGGCCTCCTTGGGCAGGGTGATCCGGAACTTGGACCCGCGTGGCTGCTTGCGGCAGCTGTTGTGACCGAGCCCGCCCTCGTCACCGGAGAGCTCACCGCCGGCACCGCCACCGGTCCCGCCGCCGGGCGCGGTGGGTCCCCGAGCCCCGGCCCCGGGCGCCGTGGACGGGCGGGCGGGGGCCGGGGTCGACGGGCGAGCGGGCGCCGCGGTGCTCGGGCGAGCCCGGCTGCCGCGTGACGGCGGGGCGGCCTGGGCGGCAGGTGCCACCGGGACGCTGGCCAGGTGCAGCGCGATCGAAGCCAACCCGCTGACAGCGAGGTGGGACCAGCGAAGGACGCGAGGCGTTCGCGAGGTCATTGGATCTGGATCTCCTTGTTGACGGTCTTGCCCTTGCGCTCGATCGAGACCGACAGGTTCGACGCGCGCCGTAGCTTGGTGTAGAGCGCCATGGCCTTGTCCATGGACTTGAGGTCCTCGCCGTTGACCGCGGTGACCATGTCACCGTTCTTGAGGCCGAGGAGCTTGGGGAGCGATCCACGTCGGATCCCGTAGAGCTTGTAGCCGAGGACCTCGCCGTCTTTTTGCTTGGGCACGATCCGCGCCTGCTTGGCCAGCAGGGCCGGGTTGGCCATCAGCTTCTCCACGAACGCCCGCTCGACGGTGCAGGTGTTCTCGTTGGGGCAGTTGATGGCCTCGGCCGCGCCGGGGATCTCCCGGCTGTTCTTGCTGGTAGACGAGGTACTCTTCTTGTCGTCCTTCTTGGGCTTGGAGGTGCTTCGAGGCGGGGGCACGTCCCCGCCCAGCTCGATATACTCGAGCGCGGCGTTGTTCTTGAGGTGCACCAGGCCCTGGGCCACCCCCATCACCAGCACCCCCTTGCGGATCTCGTCGCCGCGTCCGAACAACCCCGCCACTCCGACCTCGGTGTCGAGGATCGTGGCGAAGGAGTTGTCGGGGTCGACCGCCTCCATGGTGGCCATCAGCCGCAGCGGGAGCTTGGACCTGGTCTCACCGGGCTGGATGAGCGACCCCAGCGGCGTGCCCCCCGGCACGCCCCCCGCCGACTCGGGCGGGGGCTCGACCACCGGCACGCAGGTGGGACAGAAGATATTGTGCTTGCGGATCTGCTCGCCGGTCCGCTCCTTGGCGCGGGCCTTGGTGCCGGACCGACCGCCGGTGAGGGCCGATTCGTCGAAGGAAAAGCCCTTGCGCTTGCTCTTGCTCTTGCCGTCCTCGTCCTCGTCTCCGGCCTCGTCTTCGGACTCGCCGTCGCCCTCCTCCTCGGACGCACCGGCGGGATCGAAGAGCACGCGGGCGCCCAGCTGGGTGGTCACCGCGCTGGCCGCCAGCCCGCAGGCGGTGGCGATCCCGAGGGTCTTGATGACCCAGAAGTACTTCTTGAAGAGCGCTTCCATGGCGACGACGGGGGAAAGCAAAGAGGGCAGGACGGCGGGGCGAAGCGAGACGGTAGGGCGAGGCGGCGGGACGAGACGGCGGAGCGAGAGGCGAAGCGAGTGGACGAAGACGGAGCGCTAGTGGAGCACACCGTCGCCGTCCTTGTCGGCGGGCGCCTCGGCCGGACGCGACGGCGAGGGGCGGAACGATTCCTCCGAGATGAACCCGGACTCCAGCTTGCGGTAGATCGTGCGGGTAGCGATGCCCAGCAGGTCGGCGGCCAGGCGCTTGTCGCCGCGGGTGAACTTGAGGGTCTCGAGGATCATCCGCCGCTCGATCTCCTCGAGCGGTGTCCCCACCGAGAAGGTGACTTGCCGACCGTGGCCGGCCTGAGGATCGCGCAGCTCGGGCGGCAGATCGTCGACCCCCACGTGCGAGCCCCGACACAGCACCACCGCGCGCTCGACCGCGTTCTCGAGCTCGCGCACGTTGCCCGGCCACCCGTAGTTGCCCATCAGATGGACGGCCTCGTCGGTGAAGCCCTGGGCCTCCTTGCCGTGCTTGGCCGCGTACATGCGAAGGAAGTGATCGCCGAGCAGGGGGACGTCCTCGATCCGATCGCGCAGCGGCGGGATCCGGATCGGGATGACGTTGATACGATAGAAGAGATCTTCGCGGAAGTTGCCGGCCTTGACCTCCTCGGTGAGATCGCGATTGGTCGCACACACCAGGCGGAAATCGACCTTGGTGGTACGTCCACCCACCGGCTCGATCTCACCCTCTTGCAGCGCGCGCAGCAGCTTGACCTGCACGGTAGGGGTGATTTCGGCGATCTCGTCCAGGAACAGGGTGCCCTTGTCCGCCTCGAGGAAGCGACCTTCCCGCGGGCGGATCGCCCCGGTGAACGCGCCCTTTTCGTGGCCGAACAGCTCCGACTCGAGGATCGTCTCGGGCAAGGCCGCGCAGTTGACCGGCACGAAGGACTGCTGGTCGCGAGGGTTGTGGCGGTGGATGTAGCGAGCCAGCAATTCCTTGCCGGTGCCGCTCTCGCCCAAGAGCAGCACGGTCGCGGTGCTGTTGGCCGCCTGCCGGGCGATCTCGAGGGTCGCCCGCATGACCTGGCTGTTGCCCACCATGTCGCGGGTAGTGGCCGCGGCCAGCCGCTCTCGCAGGTGGCGGTTTTCGACCATCAGGGCCGCCTTGTCGAGCGCCTTGCGCACGGTGGCCACCACCGAGGCCCGCTTGAGGGGCTTGCTGATGAAGTCGTAGGCGCCGCGCTTCATCGCCTCGACCGCGGTCTCCACCGTGCCGTAGGCGGTCATCACGATGACCTCGATCTCGGGGGTGATCGCCTTGACCGCCTTGAGCAGGTCGTCGCCCCCCATGCCCGGCATGCGCAGATCGGTGATCATCACGTCGACCGGCTGGCGGCGCACCACCTCGAGGGCCGCGCGTCCGTGGCCGGCGGTGATGACCGTCAGGCCCTCCTTCTTGAGGACCTTGCCGAGGGCCTCGACGATCGAGGCCTCGTCGTCCACGACGAGGACGGTGGGCGAAGCGGACTTGGACGATACGGCGGAAGTCATGGCTGCCGAACTATTGAGCAACAAGCGTGCCGCCTCCCGAAATCTCCTGTTGTCGAGCGGTTGTCCGCCCAGGCACGGGGGTTGGCCCGCCCGAATGTCACCGTGTCGAGCTCGCCGTGACAACCTGTCATCGGCAGCGGGTCCGGTGCCGCGGTCGACTCCAGCACCGGCAAGACCACCAGCCTTCACGACGGCCGACTCGCCGCGATACGCGCGATCGGCGTCGGCTCTCGTCAGCGCGCGCGTCCGCGCGACGCGACGCGATCAGCGGGCACCAGCCCCAGCTCGGCCAGGAAGCGGCCGACCTCGCGATGGTAGTCCGCGCGATAGATCTGGAGGATGTGCCCGCCGGCGAAGGCATAGCGACGGGGCCGACCCCAGTGCTCCCACAGCGGATCGGTGTGCCCGTTGGGCACCAGGGTGTCCCCCGCCGCGGTGACGATGAAACGCGCCCGCCAAGGGATCTTGGGCTGATAGCTCATTGGGCTGTGCAGCGCCCACGCCGAGACGAAGCGCTGCTGGGTCATGCCCATCCCCTGGGCCTCGCGAAGAGCCGAGTCTCCCGTGCCCTGCTCCCAGAACAGATCGGCCAGTGAAGCCGGCGGCAGCACGGGCACAGCGAAGTCCATGGTGTCCTCGAGCGAGGCGAGCAACGCCGTGGTGTACCCCCCCAGGCTGCTACCCATCGCGCCCAGCGGCGCCGGGTTGCGGGCCTTGATCCACCGCATGGCCCAGCGCAACTCCTGCACGGTCTGGATGAAGCCCTCGTTGGTGCGCATCAGGTTGGGCGAGGGGTAGAGCTCTCCGGAGAATCGGGCCTGGCTGGGCCGGCGAACCCCGTGGAAGGGCAGCACATAGAAGTAGACGTCCAGGCCCAGCTGGCGGAACAGATAGTCCACCCCAAATTCCTGCGCGTGGATCCGCTTGCCCCCCACCGCCCAACCATGGATCAGCACGATCGAGGCCGGGGCGGGCCGGGTATGGGTCCATTCGTACAGGTGCACCGTGTCCAGGCGATCGTAGCGGCGATACTCTCGCGCGTAGAGCCGGTGGACCGGGCGGTATGGCGTGCCGAAGGTCAGCAAGGCATGCATGCCTCCCCGCACCGGCCGTCGCCAGCGGGCATACACCGCGGGCAATCGGCTCGGCGGGGCCAGTAGGCGATCGGGCTCGGCGAGCACCGCGGGATCGGTGTAGACGCGCAGCAGCGCCATGGCCCGCTCGAGCTCCTGGGGCGACATATAGGGCAGCCCTCCCCGCAGGTACAAACCCTTGAGGAGGCGGCGAACCACGTCGTCACCGCGCCGCCCCATCCAGATCGCGACCCGTCGACGACGACCGGTCTTGGCCGCGACCACCGCCCCGTCCCGCCGCAATTGGAGGATCGTGGCGTCGTCTCGGCGGTCGGGGTGCTCGGACATGACAAGGCAAGGCCGGCGTCGAAACGCCGATCTGTAGGCCGCAGCGGACTATAGCGCATCGCGCCTCGATTGGCTCGCCGCCGCCGGCCCACCTGCTCACGATCGAAGCCCCTCGTTGACGACCGTTGGGCGGGCCCCGACGCGGTCCGAAGCGCGCACGATCGACCCCGCGCCCGGTCGACCCCGCGCACGATCGACCCCGCGTAGGCGAACTCGATCGTGCGCGGGAATACCCACGACGCCCGCGTCCGTCCACGAGGTACCGTGTCCGTCATGCAAACGAGGGCATGCACATGAGGGCCCCGCTCGGATTGCTGGCCATCACGCTCGCGCTCGCCTGCTTCGAGGAGGGCGGCCCGCGCGTCACCACCGTGGGCATGGACGACGATGGCCCGACCACCTCGTCGGGCTCGGGCTCGACGCATGCGAGCGAGACCGGCCCGAGCCCCACCGACACCGATCCCACGGTGGACTCGACCGGAACCACCGCGCCCACCGAGACGGTCGACACCAGCACCGGCCAGCTCCCTATGGGGATCTGCGGCGACGGGCTCGCAACCCCTGGAGAGCTCTGCCTCGACGGGATCACGGTGGTCATGGCCAACGCGCCGGTGGTCGCCGTCCGGATCGGCCCCGTGTCGGGGACCGCTGACCCCGATCTGGTCTACCTGATCCCCAACCAGGTGGTGATCCGCCCGGGCAACGGATCCGGTAATTTCGGGTCGGCCGTGTTCGATGAGTCGCTGATGGGCCGAACCTTCGAGTTGGCCGACATGGACGGCGACGATCAGCTCGACCTGGTCGCGCTGGTCGAGGACGGCCCCCTGCGCGTGCTGCTGGGCACCGGTGCCGGCTTTACTCCCTCCGATCTGGACCCGGTGGGCACGGATCCGCAGGTGATGACGCTGGGCGATCTGGACGGCAACGGCACCCTCGACGCCGTCATCGGCACGGGCACCACCGCCATGCTCGTGCCCGTGCTCGGCTCGGGCGACGGAGAGGTCGCGCCCCTTGCGGGGGTCAACGGCTTCGGTGCTGTGCACGGGCTGGCCATGGCCGACTTCACCGGCGAGGGCAACACCGACGTGGCCCTCGCGATCCAGGGCGGCGCGATCGAAGGGGTGGCCCTGCGCCCCGGCGATGGCCAGGGCGGCCTGCTCATGCAGCAGACCACCCCCGGGGCCATGTCGGGCGCGGTGGATCTGGCCGCCGGGGATTTCGACGGCGACGGCAATCCCGATCTGGCGTACATCAGCCGCACGGACAACATGCTGGGGGTGCTGATCGCCGACGGCGACGGCGGCTTCGAGCCCGAGCGGGTGTTGCCAATGGGCCAAGGGCCCGCCCGGCTGGTGGCCGATGACTTGACCGGCAACGGTCGCGACGAGCTAGTGGTGGCCCACGCCGACGAGAGCACCCTGCGGTTCGTCGCGTGTCAGGCCGACGGTACGCCGGTGGAGGCCGCGATGGTCATGCTGCCCGGCGGCACGATCGCGACCGATCTGGCCACCGGCGACGTCAACGACGACGGCGTCCCCGACGTCGCGGTGGCCGTCCGCGACCAGAACATCGTGAGGCTGCTGCTGTCGGAACCGTAGGCCGGCGACCGAGTGCCGAGGAGCTTGGCGTGGCGACAGGGTCACCTCGGCGTTCCTGGAGCACGAGTCACCGGCACTGACGGTACAGCGGTCTTTGCGCAGATCTTCAAGTCCTCGTCCGAACGGCACTGGGAGCATGGTGCTACGCTCACCAATGTGACGTTCGACGCGCTCCTCGACCAAGCCATGCGCCTGTCGCCCGCTCAGCGGGGCTTGCTGGCCGATCGGTTGCTCGAGAGCCTCCGAGAGTCCGAGGATCTCGAACCCAAGAACTGGGAGCAAGAGTGGACCGCGGAGCTGAGTCGGCGTCTGGACCACGACGATGGTCGAAGGGTCAAGCTGAGCGACACCCTCACCGCGCTGCGTGAGCGTCTTGCTGAGCGGCGTTGAGCTATGGCTCGAAGCCCGACAGGAGTTGGTCGAGGCCTTCGAGTGGTACGACTAGCACAATCCGATCGCAGCGGGATCCGATTGAGATCGTCGCGATCGCACACGGTCGTCGAAAGCCGGGGTACTGGCGCGACCGACTGTGAGGCTCGAGTATCGCGGTGGCCGTCCGCGACCAGAGCATCGTGAGGCTGCTGCTGTCGATGCCGTAGGGGGTGGGATCCACCAGGGGTCAAGCCCGAGTCAGATGCATCGCCGCGATGCGAGCCGACCACCGCGTCCTCGCACGAGCACCGAGCCTCGCCGTATGATCAGCCAATGCCCCCCCTCGCCCGCCTCGCTCTTTTTGCCTGTATCGCGCCGCTGTCGTGCGGGGACGACCTGCCCACGATCGACCTGAACACCGGCAGCGACAGCTCGACCGGGGCCGCCTCGACGGGACCGGCCACCACCACCGGCGCCGACTCCAGCACCGGCAGCGGGCCCCCCTGCACCACCGACTCGGCCGAGGGCCTGCTCAACTGCGTGGACCGAGACGCGATCGTCCAAGATGTGACCTTCGTGGCCGAGATCCGCCCCCCCGAGACCGCCCACTGGCTCGCGGTGCAGGAGCTGTGCATGGATCGGATGGAGATGCTGGGCATGGAGGTGCAGATCCACGAGTACTCCACCGGGATCAACGTGGTGGGCCGCCGGCCAGGGACCACCAACCCCGAGCAACTGGTGCTGGTGGGTGCGCACTACGATCACATCCCCGATTGCACGGGCGCCGACGACAACGCCACCGGGGTGGCGGGTGCGCTGGAGGTCGCCCGGGTGCTCGCGCCCATCGAGACCGAGCGCACCCTAGCCGTCGCGTGCTGGGACGAAGAAGAGCGGGGGCTCTTGGGCTCGAGCGCCTGGGTCGCCCTGGGCCTCGACGAGGGCGAGTCCGTGGTTGCCTACTACAACTACGACATGATCGGCTTTGCCTCCGACGAGCCCAACTCCCAACAGACCCCCCTGGGCTTCGATGCGATCTTCCCCGAGCAGTACCAGCAGGTGCAAGATAACGAGTTCCGAGGCGACTTCATCCTCGTGGCCGCCGACGACCTGGCCGCCGAGCCAACCCAGGCCTTCGAGGCTCACGCCGCGATGCTCGGGCTGCCGACCGTGATCGCCGTATTGACCGCTGAGCAGAAGAACAACCCGCTCTTTTCTGATCTACGACGCTCCGATCACGCGCCCTTTTGGAACGCAGAGATCCCGGCGATGTTCTTCACCGACTCGGCCAACTTCCGCAACCCCGCCTACCACTGCGCCCAGGGCGACGACACCGTCGATGCCCTCGACTTCGACTTCGCCGCCGACGTGGTCGCCGCCACCGTGGGCTCGGCCGCCCAGACCCTGCGGCTGCCCTAATCGCTCCCCCGCCGAGCCAGCCCCCCGCTCACCCCTGCCGGCGAAAACACGACCACTCGAGGCAACGCCGCAGCATGTCCTTTTGGTGCATCACGTCGCGATGTCGAACCTGCGACTCGACAAACACCACCCGCGCCCGCGTCGCCTCCTTGTCGCTGACCGCCGCTTCACCCGTGGCCTGCAAGTAGTCGACCCCCTCGGCCTCGAACTCCTGCATCAGCGCGTCGCACTGCTTGCCGACCCGCCCGCGCCGATACACCGAGACCAGCTTGTGACGCGCCCGGGCGGCGTTCTCGCTGCGGCGCGCGAGCACCCAGGTCAGGTAGCGATCGCGCGCGGCATAGAGGGCATCGAACAGGTAGACCTCGGTCACGTCGAAGCCCCCACACTCCAGGCAGGCCCCGGCCACCCGGTAGCCGCCCGAGTGGGCACTGATCGCGGTGGCCCCGATCCGCGACCCGCCGGGGATCGCCGCCGCCCCCAGGGCCCGGACCACCTCGGAGCGCTGCAAGGCGCGGCGTACCTCGCCCAGCATCGCCTCGAAGCCGCCCTCGTCCTCCAGCTTGCCCCCGCGGGAGTCAGACGCGTTCACCGGGCCCTGCGGAGCGATGAGGATCACGTTTTGCCGGCTGAGCGCCAGTTGCTCGCGGATCTTCATCGACGCCACCACCGAGCCCACGATGGCGTCGTGCCCGTGGAAGTGCACCAGGGTGTCGATCCGCCCGTCGGGCGAGGCCCGAAAGTAGTGCGGCACGAACACCAGGCACGTGTCGTCCTCGTAGGGCGCCCCCGCGGCCGGGAAGGGCCCGTGCGCAAGACCCAGCCGGATCGTCACCCCGCGTGCGCCAGACTCGACCCCGTAGACCTTGGTCTTGCTCTTTGCCCGGGCGATCCACGGGGACCCGAGTACGGGGGCAACCACGGCCCCTCCCAGGACCGCAGCGGCCTGCTTGGCAAAGGAACGTCGGTATACACGACCGGGCATCGGGACCGCTTGTTCTTTTAGCGGCTGGCCGACCCCCGCGCCAGAGCACGCCAATCATTGGCCCTAGCATCGGCGCTAGAATCGGGCGGTCGCCCCACGCCCCACGCCCCACCACCGAAGGCGCGATCGGGCGCGAGGTCGTCGAGGATTCCACGACTCACGACGCGCTCGCGTCGTGCTCCGCACTCATGTCGTGCTCCGCACTCACGTCCCGCTCCGCATACTGCAAGCACGAACCGGCGACTTTGCGATAGCCGATCCGGAAGGGCAGCGCCTCGACCGAGTCGGCCTGCGCCTGGTAGGCCTGCGCCAGCGGCACCTGGGGATCGGCATCGAACAGCATGTGCGGCGCCTGATACTGACCGAACAGACGCACCTGATGCCCCTGGGCCAGCTTGGCATACGGAAGCCCGGTCTCGTCCTGGAGAACCGAGGGTGCGTTGTCCAGGATCGCGTCGCGGATCTCGGCGAAGCCGTAGCGCTGCTGAAGCAGGTGCGAAGCGGCCTTGAGCAGGGTGCGGTGGCCGGACATCAGGTGCACGAAGCGTCGCTGCCCCTCGTGCTTGCGCAGGTTCCAGTCGGCGAGGTTGAGCCGCAGGTAGTCCAGCGTGACCGCCTGGCCGTTCGTGCGCCGCCGCAGGTGCAGCCGCACCGAGTGCCAGGTCTGCGCCTGCGCCCGGTCGCCGGGGTGGACGACCACCTCGCCGTGCTCGTCGACCGTGATCGGCTCGACGCGATCGATCGCAAACCCCTCGCGCTCGGCGAAGATCATCAGCGTCCCGGTCAGCCCCGCGTTCGGCAGCTCGTGGTGGAAGCGCTCGTTCATCTTCTTGGTCACGAAGAACCCCATGTGCGCAAAGTTGTGCATGATCTGCCCGTGGAGCTCGAAGGTGGTGCGCCGATCCTCGGCCGCCATGTCGGACAGCTGCGGAGGCACCCCGGCCTTCTGCATCGCCACGAGCACATAGCGGCCCGCGCGAGGGTAGAGCCGATGGACGGTGGCAAAGTCGGGGCCGCTGAAGGGGTAGAAGATCGTCTCGCCGTCCTCGTGGGCGAGGGTCTGCTCGGCCCAGCGCGCCATGGGCTCGCCCACCTTGCGACCGAAGTGGTCGAAGTTCTTGTCGGCCCGCGTGGCGTGGCGCTCGAGCCGAGCGGCCTCGGTCGCGTCGAGCCACTGCGCCTTCGCCGACAGGCCGGCGAGCAGTTGGGCGTTGGCCGAGGCGAGGGAGGGCTCGACCGGCGCAGACTCGGCCCCCTGACCAAGACGCGACGAGGCGACCGCGGGTGCGAGGCTCACGGTCGACACCGCCGACTCGGACATCGCCGACTCGGACATCGCCGACTCGGACATCGCCGACTCGAGCGTCAATGACCTCGACGCCCGGGTCACTCCTTCGGCGGGCGCGGGGGTGGCCAGCGTGGGGGAGGACGCGGGCGCTCCAGCACCGCCGGACGGCACACAAGCGAGGGACACGACGAGGGCGAGCGCGCCCAGGGCACGGGACGAGACATTCATGGCAAGATCCTCGGGAACCGACTCCAACGCCGTCCGTCGCGCGCATCGGGGGGCGACCGGCCGGGCGTGGGGTTCGCCCGATCCCACGTGACAGCGCGCCGCGACATTCCGGCCCGGCCGCGAAATTCCGCACCGGGTGGCCCTGAATACCAACGCCACCTCGGACGTCGCCCGCCATCCGCGGGGCGAGCCCAGACCTCCCCCCTCGATTCCGGGGGAAGCGACAGCGGTGAAACGACCTACTCGCGCTTGGCCGGCCGGGTCATCAGCGCCTCGGTGAGCTGTGCGACCGAGATCTCACCCTTGATCAGTCGCGCCAGCCCGTCGGCGATCGGCACCTGCACCCCGTAGCGCAGCCCGAAGGCCGACACATAACCCGCCAGATCCGTGCCCTCGATGTACGCCCCGGCCCGCTTGGCGGCCGCCTCCACGTCGAGCCCTTCGCCGAGCGCCGTGCCGAACTCGAGCTCGGGTCGACCATCCCCAGTGACCGCGGCCAGCAGGTCACCGGCCCCGGCCAACCCCGCAAAGGTGCGCGCCCGAGCGCCCCGGACCTCGCCCACCCGGGTGGCCTCGGCCAGCCCTCGCGTGCCCAGCACCGCCAGCGTGCCCGGACCCAGGCCCAGGCACTGGGCGTACCCCAGCGCCAGGGTCACCATCCCGACCAGCGCCGAGGCGATCTCCACCCCCATGATGTCGTCGGTCCCGTAGACCCGCAGCCGGGCCCCGCCCAGCGCCTCGCTGACCGACTCGATCACCTCGGGGAAGGCCGAGCCGATGATCGCCCCTCCCGGCTCCCCCGCGTCCAGCCCTCGGGCCACCAGCGGGCCGCCCAGCGCCCCCACGCGGCGGCAGGGAGTCCGGGCACCGAGCACCTCGCTGACCGTGGTCAGCTCGTCGCCTACCAGCCCGCGGCTGACGTGGACCAGCAGGTGCGAGCCGTCGAGGTGACGACCGACCGCGTCGGCCAGATCGCTCATGTAGGGCGAAGGGACCGCAAAGAGCAGCAGCTCGGCCTCGGCCAGCCGCCCCAGATCGGTGGTGCAGGTGATCGAGGATTCAGGCAGCGACAGCTCCCGACGACTCCACAGCACGACCTTCTGCCCCGCCCGCGCGGACGACCGCGCCAGGGCCTGGCCAAAGCTCCCGCCCCCCAAGACACCGACCGGCAGGCTCATGGGCGCCCCTCCATGGCCGCGATCTCGCGGGCCGCGACCTGATCGGCCTCGTGCTCTCCGGCTATTTCGGGGGCAAAGCCTCGTAGTCGGTTTTGGTAGAAGAGCAGCAGGTTGGGATCCTCGGCGATGAGCGAGCCCCCCTGGATCCGCACGATCGGCCGCGAGTGATAGCCCCCCCAGGTGGTGAGCACCCCCTGGAGGATGTTGTGCGGCGGCTGACGCCGTACGAAGTTGCTCACGTGGATCCGCTGCTCGAGCTCGAGCGCCACCAGGCGATCGCGCGTGGCCCCGATGTCGGCCTCGAGCTCCTCGAGCGGGATCGCGATCGCCCCCCGCAGGCGCATACGCGCGAACAGATCCTGCCCGGGGGTCGTCCGCACGATCCGGCGGAACACCACGTGGGCGACCAGCTGCGTGGCCATGACCACCGTCTCGCGCCGATAGGCATCGGCCAGCACCCGACCCAGCGCCCGGGTGTAGGCCGCGTCGCGCCGGGCGTCGACCGAGCGCGTGCCCCGTCGCGAGACATAGCTGCTGGTGTCGATGATCCGGCCGTCGGGTGCCAGCGATCGCCCCTGATCGTCGACGGGGTTGCCGAAGGGGTCGACCGGCTCCCCGAAGCGGATCACGCACACCGCCTCGAGCCCCCGAAATTTGTTGAAGAACGAGACCCAGCGCTCGATCTGGGAGAACTCGTCGTCCTCGATGATGTACCGCGCCCGCCCCTCTTCCTTGAGGTAGTCCTCGATGAGGGTCTCGGCCTCGAGCACCAGCGCGTAGTTGATCGTGGCCGGCACGAAGTACACGGGCCGGTCGATCCCCCGGGCACAGTTGCGAGCAAAGGCCTCGATCGCGGTACCGGCCAGCCCCAGCTTGAGGTGCTGCTCGAGCGCCCCCGAGCGGCTGCGCGTGCCCCCCGGGAAGAATAGCGAGTGGTAGCCTCGCTCGATGACCACGCACGAATAGGTCTTGAGGATCTCCTTGTAGATCGCCGCCCTGATCCGGCGGTCGACCCTATAGGCCCCCAGGTTGTGCATGAAGAACGAGATGATCGGGTTGGTGAACAGGTTCTTGCCCGCCCCATAGACCATCGGCGACAGACCCTCGCGATCGATCGCCCACCCGATCGCGATCGAGTCGAGGTTGGAGGAGTGAGTGGGCACCAGCACCACCGTGCCCCGCCGGGCGATGTGGCGGATCTTGTCCAGCGGCCCCTCGGAGGCCACCAGATCGTCCAGGCGCCGGCGCCCCTCGATCACGTTGCGCAAGACCTTGGAGGGGTTCATCGCCGCGGTCAGTAATCCGGGCACCACGCGGGTCGAGAAGCGATAGACCCGCGGATCGAAATTGCCGGCGACGTCGGTGGCCATGTCGAAGGCCAGCTCGCGCAACGTCTCTTGCTTGCCCTCGGTGGACATCCGGCCCACCCTGCGCAGGAGTCCCCGCCAGTAGTCCAGCTTGCGTCCCTCGGACTTGCTCGCCTCGTAGCGCCGGATCTCGTGGTAGGCGGCGTCATTGAGCATCAACTCCGTCGACTCGTCGTCGTCGTAGCGCTCCATGATCCGCCGCACCACTTCGTCGACGATGTCGGCGCGCTCGCTGTTGAACCAGAAGATCTTCGGATCGTCCTTGTGCGGGACGTACGTCCGCAGGCGCGGCAATCGCAACGGGCGGCTGGGTAGGAGCTTCATCGGAGGCGGCGAGGAGAATACCCCAACGAGCTCACGCCCGGTGCAGCGCTGTGTCGAACGCCCGGCGGATCGGATGAGTCCGCCCACGGTGGACCACATGATGGACCCTACGGTGGACCGCACGATGGACCCTACGGTGGTGCACGGTGGTGCGCCCCATCGAGCATCACGTCGCGTCTCGGCGCCGTCCCGAGCGGGCGACGCACAGGTCTGTTTGCTACGCTGCGGGCCGTGAGCGTACGCGTGGCCGTCGCCGGGGGCAGCGGCTTCATCGGCCGTCACGTGGTCCACGCGCTGCGCGAGGCCGGGCACGCCGTGCGGGTGCTGGCCCGAGGGGCCGATCCGCGGGAGGACAGGCCGGGAGTCGAGCACAGGGCGACCGATCTGGGCGCCGGGCCCCTACCCGAGGATCGACTCGCCGACTGCGACGTGGTGGTCAACCTGGTGGGCATCAAGGCTCCGCGCGGTGACAACGATTTCGAACGCGCCCACGTCCGCGTGGTCGAGCACCTGATCGACGCTGCGCGGGCGGCTGGGATCGAGCGTTTCGTCCACATCAGCGTGGCCCAGGACGAGAACGCGACCGGTCCCTACGCACAGACCAAGCGCGTGGGCGAGCAGCATGCGCTCGATAGTGGACTGGCGGTGACTGTGCTGCGACCCGGGCTGGTCTACGGACCGGGCGACGACGCCCTGCGCAACCTGGTGCAGATGGTTCGGCTTGCCCCGGTGGTCGTGGTGCCCCGAGGCGCGACCGGGCCGCTGCCGGCGATCGATGTGCGCGACGTCGCCCAAGCGGTGGTCGCCACGCTCACGCGCCCCGAGGCCGCCGGCCAGTGCATCGACCTGGTCGGGCCCGAGGTGTTGGATCTCCGCAGGCTGGTGCGGCGGGTAGCGCAGGCCCTCGAGCTGCCCACGCTCATCCCGTCGCTGCCCGATCTGGTGGCGCGGCTAGGGGCGACCGCGATGGAGCGGTTGATGGCCGACCCGCTGCTGTCGCGTAGCCAGCTGGTCATGCTCACCCGCGGGCTGCCCGGGGATCCGAGCCACGCGCCCGAGCACCTGGGCCTGCGACCGCGTCGCCTCGATGCCACGCGGATCCGAGAGCTGGCCGCCGGGGTGCACGACCGGCTGCCCAGCATACGCCTGACGACCTCGCGGGCGCACCGGCAGTGGCTCGCCGACCGGGCGGGCATAGTGCCGGGCGGACTGTCGGTGTTCTCGATGGCCATCCTTGCGATGGTGCTGATGCTGGGGCTGCCCGCGGTCCTGCCCGACGTCTGGGTGCGCATGGCCGCGATCAATGGGAGCCTGACGGTACTGTTGTTGCTGTTGGGGGGCCGCCGGTGGGCGCAGCTCTTGCGGCCCACATTCGCGGGGGTGGGGATCGGTTTGGCCAGCGCCGCTGGCTTTTATGTCGCCGCGGATCTGTTCATGGCCGGGCTTCGGATCGGTCTGCCCGAGCTGGCCGCCCAGGTGGACACGGTCTATGCGTGGGGCGACACAGCCCCGCTCGGCCTACGACTGGCGCTCTTGGGCCCCATCGTATTTGGCGAGGATCTGCTATGGCGGGGCGCGTTTACCTTGCCGCTGGCCGCCCGCTTCGGCGCGGTCCCGGGGTGCGTACTAGCCGGGGCCGCCTTCGCGGTGGCTCACCTCACCACCGGGCCGCCGCTATTGTGGGTGGCCGCGCTGGCCATGGGCACAATCTGGAGCGCACTGGCGATCCGCACACGGAGCTTGGTGCCGGTGGTCGTCAGTCACCTGGTGTGGGATCTGCTGGTGATGTTCGTACTGCCGCTCTAAGACGAGCATTTCTCCCAACGTGGTATCGCCTCCTCGCTCGACGGGTCACCCGCCGACCCACTCGGCGGGATGGGACCGGACCATCGGGCTATTACGTGAATACCTCGTCGGGCGTCTTGGCCGTCAGTACGCGCTGGGTCCACACACCCAGCTGCTCGACGGTGGCTGTCTCAAGCAGCACCCGCATCCGGTCGGGAAGATGACCAAAGCGCATACCGAGCAGATTGGCCAGCGTCTTGGCCATTCCCTTGG
>JBCCWC010000070.1:0-59632 GCA_039194325.1 Myxococcota bacterium | reverse complement strand
TGCTTTCCTCGGCGAGTTCGGCTACGGGTAGCGCATTCGGCGTCGAGTCTGCGTCCACGGTAGCGAGCTCAGCCGCGGCTGGCGTGGACGCATCGCGGCCATCTCCAAGCATGGCCGGTACCAC
This sequence comes from Myxococcota bacterium, assembly GCA_039194325.1. Taxonomy (GTDB): domain Bacteria; phylum Myxococcota_A; class Polyangia; order Nannocystales; family Nannocystaceae; genus Paraliomyxa. The sequence goes on along the minus strand of JBCCWC010000070.1, from coordinate 59,508 downwards.
CAGTGCCCCTATCGCCGCCATCGCCCCGGCGACCCCGACCGCAAGCCATAGCCCACCCCGTCGTTGCGGTCGTTCGATCGACCCCGAAGCCTCTATGCTCCGCAACGTCGACTCACCGACCGCCGGCATCGTCTCTCCCGACCGTGAGGGCGAGGGCGACGACGAGGGGACCGAGGTCGGATCGTGCACCGGAGCCAGCGGAGCACCGACCAGGACCTTCGGAGCTCTCGCGGCGTCCGCGCCCATTGTACCGGCGGTTTGAGCCGGCTTCGAGTCGATACTCTCGGGTAGGTGCAACACCGCGGTGGTCGTTCTCGCCGATGGCGGAGACCCGGAGGCCGGCTCGGTGGTCCTCGCCCGTACCGCGGGGTTCACGCTCGCGGCGGTGGGCTCATGGGGGTCGACCGCGGGTGGGGGGTCGACAGAGGCCGGTACCGTAGTCCTCACCACGCCCTGTGCCCCAGCCTGCATAGCCCCGGGTGGCGGCACGCTGTCGACCACGCTCATCGGCAGCGCGCTCGACCCGGGGATCTCCACCGCCTGCGCTCCGATCGTCTCTCGGCTCAGCGCGACCAGCTGATCTCGTACCGTCCGCATGTCCACCGGTCGCTGTGCGGGCTCCTTGGCCAGCATCTGCTCCACGAACGCCTCCACCGCGGGCGGAATTTCGGGCACGTGCGCCCGCATGCTCGGCACCGGATCGAAGCACGCCTTGCGCAGGATCTCGAACACCGTACCCGCCGTGAACGGTACCTGCCCCGTGAGCATCCGATACGCCACCACTCCGAGCGCGTAGATATCCGACTGCGGACTCGCCGGATTCTGCGTTCGTACCATCTCTGGCGCGATGTAGCTCGGCGTCCCCAGCACCTGCGCGGTACCTGTGAGCGTGTGTCCCCGGTCGCTGCCTTCGAGCTTGGCGATCCCGAAGTCGACCAGCTTGACCACCGGCTCTTCGTCCTCGTCAGTCAAAAAGCAGTTCGCCGGCTTGATGTCGCGGTGGATCACCCCCTGCCCATGCGCGGCCTTGAGTCCAGAGGCGATCTGCACCAATAGCCCACACGCATACGGCCACGGCAGGCGTTTGTCCGGCTGCGCCGCGAGTAGTTGCTGGAGGTCTTGCCCCACCAAGAACTCCATCACCGAGTAGACCAGACCTCCGGCTGCCTCCCCGTAGTCGAGGATCTCCACCACGTTGCGGTGCCGGATCTTCGAGGCCGACTTGGCCTCGCGAAGGAATCGCTCGATGTACTCACCCTCGCCCGCGTACGAGGGCCGCAGCACTTTGATCGCGACGGGCCGATCGAGCCGCAGATGTCGCGCCTCGAACACCGCCCCCATACCCCCGGCCCCGAGCACGCGACCGAGTTGGTAGCGCTGCTCAAGCACGGTACCCGCCAGCTCAGCGAGCGCCGGCGGCAGATCGGGGATGTTCTGCGGGGTGGTCATAGCCGCGCGGATGACTCTAGCAAGTGCGTGGCCCGACCGTGCTTTGTTGGAGCTGCGGGAAGCGCAGAAGGGTATGCTTTTGTCTTACATCTATGAAGGGAAGGAAGGAGAAGCGGGCCTAATGGCTCAAAAGGGTCATTGCGCAACTGTAGGCTGCATTGCGCTGGTTGCCGCCGAGGAACTCGCCAAGGCCGTTCACGCTACCCTTTAGGAGGATACTCGCGGTCTCCGCCGAGCTGCGAGCGTGAATCGCCGCGTGCACCGACGTCGATCAGCTCGACGCTTGGCTCGCGCCCGCCACCGTGGCCGACAACGTCGACGCGATCTTCATGACTTGATCGCGGTCAGATCCAAATCGCCGACCTGCGATACGCCTTGTCTTCTCACCTCCTCACTCCGTTTGCTCCCCACGACCACGAAGGTCTCTCGCGGCCGCGTCATAGCCGAGCGACGCCCTGCTTGGCCTGCTCTTGGGCTTTGGAATACTCGGACCGCGCTTGCTCAAACTGCCGGCATGAAGCACTGTCTAGTTTCACTCGAGCATTACCGGACCAACGGAGTCGATGGGCTCGTTGTCTCCCAGATCGGTCGTCCACAGATCCCCATAGCCGAGCTGGCCGCGGTTGTTTGCGCCCCAGCACTTGACGTCGCCACTCTCGGTGGCGCTGCACGTGAACTGGGAACCAGCACTAACCGTGCGGGCTCCCGAGGGAAGGTTGAGATCGACCAGCATGCCGGGGGGCTCGAACAGGTCGTTGGTTGAGTTGTAGCCTAGCCGGCCGTTATCGCCCTCACCCCAGCAGACGATCGACGTGTCGGTCATGTGCGCACAGGTATGACCAGCTCCGGTGGCAAGATGGGAGGGCTCACCCCCGACTAGGGTCAGCGGCGCCAACCGGGCCACGTTTTCATCGTCACCTACGTCGTTAGCATTGCCGTAGCCCAGGCGTCCTGATCCACCCCCGCCCCAGCATTGGACGTCGCCCCCAACGTAGACCACGCAGTTGTGATCGTAGCGGGCGCCGATCATCACCGCCTGCTCCGCCAGCAACACCTCGGTCGAGGAGGAGGGATGTTCGTCGTCCCCGATGTTCTGGATGCTCTCGGCCGTCCCTAGCTGCCCGTCGCTGTCTCGTCCCCAGCACAGCACGCCGCCCGTGCTCAGCAGGGCGCAGGTGTGATCGCGGCCCGCCGCGATCATCTCCACGTTGCTGCCCACGTCGACCACCGGCATTTCGGCGGGCAGTTCGTCGTCGCCGACCTGGTCGACGCCGGGCAGACCCAATTGCCCCTCGTTATTGCGGCCCCAGCAGCGCACCTCGCCCGTGTCGAGCACGGCACACGCATGCTCGGCCCCGGCCGCGATTTGGGTCGGCGTACCCCCCAGATCGATCGCGGGGATGTCGGCCGGCTCCTCCTGACTGCCCAGATCGGATTGAGAGCCCTGGCCCAGGCGGCCATTTTGCCCGTTGCCCCAGCACACCACGTCGTCGGTTACGAGCAGCGCGCAAGTAAAATCACTGCCCAGGGCCAGCCGCTGCACCGGTGCGCCCACGTTCACGAAGTCCAACTCGGCGGGGGTCTCAGTGTCGCCAACGTCCTCTTGCTGCTGGAAGTAGCCCAGGCGCCCCGAATTGAAATTGCCCCAGCACTTGATCTGCCCCGTATGGAATAAGGCACAGACGTGCTCGTCGCCAGCGACGATATCCATGGCTCCCGATGATATTGTGCAGTCGTTGTCGCAGCCGTCAAAGTTGACCCGATTAGAGTCGTCGCACTCTTCACCCGGTTCAACGACCCCATCGCCGCAGACAGAACATCCGCTCGTGTCGAATTCGCACTCATTGCTGCATTCCAGCACACCGCCCGCAAACCCTAGGCTCTCGCACGTCGCCCCTTGCCAGTCCAGACCGTCGCATTCCTCGCCATCCTCAACTATCTCGTTTCCACACTCGGCCATCGGCTCCGGGGTGGTCCCGGCCGTGGGAGTCATCGACCCTTCCCCTTTCGTCGATGCGCTTGGAGAGGAAGTGCCCCCTGTACTCTGTGCGCCGCTACTCCCCAACCCAGTCATCACCGGAAGAGGTGGTGCCTCGCCCGCACATCCCACTAGCCACGCCACGCCCAAGTACGACCATCGTCTTCTCATCGCTCATCCTTGCCTTTCGCATAGAGACTCACACGATTCAGCATGCTCAGAACGCCACGGTTGCTATCACTTCCATCGCAATGCCGCGTTTCTGTATCTCGGTCGGGACCTAACATCCGTCCATTGCTTCGGTCCGAGACGAAAGGCAGTACGTACGAATCGGTTAAAACTGGATCTCGCACTTGAGCTCCAAGAGTAGTCTAGAAAGTGCAAAGTGCGGTGATGAAATTGCTGCAATCTGATTCGCAGATTAGAGTGCCTCCGCCGAAGCCAAGGTCAATACATGTCACTCCGTCAAAATCAAGACCATCGCATACCTCGGTTCCCTCTCTAGTGCCGTTGCCACATTCGGAGCATTGGGAGGTGTCAAAACCGGTACAGTTCGGGAAGCAGCTTAGATTGCCTTCAGTAAAAGGGGAAACATCGGCACATCCGACCCCACCCAGATCAGCTCCATCGCACACCTCACCCCGTTCTGCGACTCCATCGCCGCAAACGAAGCAACTGGACGTACTGAACGAACAAAATAGGTTACAGGTGAGCGGACCGCCATCGAAGCCGAGAGTCACACACGTCTGGCCATCGAGATCGGCGCCGTCGCACTCTTCGCCAGGGTCGGCTGAACCATCACCGCATGCGTAGCAATCCGAGGTGTCGAACATGCAGGCGTCGCTACAGGCGAGAGTACCCCCCTCGAACCCCTGGTTTATGCAGTTTTCGCCACCCAGGTCAGGCTCGTCACACATCTCTCCGCCCCCGATAACACCGTCACCGCAACAACCAGAAGTATCGAAGCTGCCGCAGTTGGCCTCGCAGGCCAGGCCGTCTCCCGAATACCCGAGCAATGCGCACGTTTGCCCCCGCAGATCGCTCCCGTCGCATACTTCGGCGCCTTCGGCGCTACCGTTGCCGCACTGGAAAAAGATACAACCGGATTCATCAAAGGAACAATCCGCCCCGCATGCCAATCGCCCGTCATCGAACCCTCGTGATGAGCAGCTCTCTCCATTCAAATCCGTTGCATCGCATGCCTCCCCATCCTCGACGTTGCCATTCCCGCACACCGCAGCCGCTCCCCCCGATGAGTCGTCTGCCGAAAGACCATCGCCGGAGGAGCTTTCACTCGTAGGACCAATACTCGTTGACGCACCGGAAGAGGCTGCATCGCCGACAGGCGTCTCAGCCGAGGTTGCCGTTGTATCTGGATCCCGCGCGTTCGTCGTGGTCTCGGACACTACGGTATTCGTTGTGCCAAAGTCCTCTGCCGGCAATGGCGGCGCCTCACCCACACATCCACTCCCAGCGAGCATCAGGAGCATAACGCAAGGCACGAGCCAGTTACGGTAGTATCTGCTCATATGGCGGTGATACCAGTTTCAGCGCTCGCGGTGGGTCGTGCCGGCTATTTGATTCATCTGCGAGTGATTTCCAAGACTTACACGGTGCTTTCAACGGGCTCAACGGGCTCAACGGGCTCAACGGGCACGAACCCGGATGATCGTCGTTCATTCGTCGGCGCTCCGCAAGGGCTCGTCGCGGGCCGATGGAGTCCTCGATGGGCAGCTCATGTTGCTCGGGGTTCCGCCACGGCCACCCGGTCGACGTTGGTCAGCAGGCTCTTGCCCTACCAAGCTGCGCTACCATCGCCTCGGGATGAGCGACCGGGACGAGGTCTTGTTCCCCCCGACCATCGCGATCCTCGTTGGTACGTCGATTATTCTGTCGCGGTGCGATGGAACGCCTGGCGGGAGCTTGAGCTCGCAGTGGTCAGCGCCGTTGGCACTAGCATGGTCGAACGCGACGAGTTGCCGGAAGACTACGACGAGAGCGATGAGGATGCGCACTACGTGCAGGTCGGGACGACCGTCATCGCCAGGCCCTTCCTCGGTGAGGTCGACGCCGACATGGCGATGGACGCGTTGACCGGGGACCGGGGATCACGACTATCTCGCGAGTGCGCTGCTCGACGGCAGCGGCTACGACGAAGCCTTTTCCGATTGGTTCGAAAACGAGTTTGGCTTGCTGGTCAGCGGGGATCCGATCTTCGTGCTCGATCTGAAGATCGACAAGGAGCATCGGAACGCCGATGCTCCTGTGGCGGTCCATGCTGCCCTGGACGCGCTGGCCACGGTCGGGAGCCTGACCCCACCGCTGGTGACCTTGACCTTGACCTTGAGAGCGTCAATTCTGAGATCCCGCTCGGACTGCGCGACGAGGCTTCGTAGACCTGGGTTCACGCGCTCCGAGCCAAGCGTTGGAAGCACGTCTACGTCGCCGTGCGGCCTTGAGTTGTGAGGCAGGCTGGGAGTGCCGACGCGTACCATGTGGCGGCGACGGCATCCGGTGGCCCTGTTTCATCACATCGCCAAGGTCGCGATCGCAAGCCTCCATACTCACCTCGACAGTGCCGCCACAGTGCCGTGACGCGCCCGAACTCAACGGGTCGCCACGGCACTCAACGGGCCGCGACGGGCCGCAGGATCCGAGCAATTCGAGGGGTTTAGCGGCGAACTCCGCGTCACCTTTGGGGGTTGTGTACCCCCTCGAATCGTCTTCGAATCCTGCCGCGCGCACCCACAAAACGGCTCCTAGGAGGTCCTGGGAGCCGGTTTTCAGCTCCTCCATTCTTGCGGTGCCCCTATGGTGCCCCAACCGCTCGGTCGGCGGCGCTTTCACCACGCGCAGCGGCGCCCCAGGCGGGGCGATCCGGGTGACCCTCCGCTGGCAACGCCCGTTCGCCAGCCGCCGTGATGCGCCGGCGGCAGGCGTTCAGCTCGGTCGCTCGAAGATCCGCAGGCCGCCCATCGTATCGGCGACTAGCGCCAGCGAGTCGGTCAAGTGGACCCCCCAGGCGCGCGTCGTGGGGAGATCGTCCAAGACCATCAGCGAGTCCGGGTCTGAGACATCAACGCGCTGCACGCCGCCCGTATCACAGGCGACCCACGCGACCCCCGCGCTGTCGTCGACATCGACCCCATAGGCGGCGCCCGGTAGGTCGATGTTCCCGATTTCGACCGGTGTGCCGGGATCCTGGATGTCGAAGATCAACAGCCCGCCCGTATTGTCCGCGACATAGGCTCGGTTGTTCGCGACGGCGACCCCATAGGCGCGAACCGAGGTTGGCGTCGTGGAGACTTCACTCGGACCGAGCAACGAGATCACGTGCAGACCTCCGGGTCCATCCGCCACGAAGGCAAGGTCGCCGACCAGCGCCAGACCGCCCGCCCAGCCCGGTGTGGCGAGCTGTGCCGGGTTCATCCACGGCCCTGTGCTCGGATACACCACGATGCCGTGCTCGGGATCCGGATTTTCGAAGTCAGCATTCCAGGTGCCAACCACCACGCGCGTCGAGTCGGCGGCAACGGCCAGGGCGTTGGTCGGCGTCGGGATCGTCTCGACGACACTCGCGGTATTCGGGTTGCTGATCTCGACGACTTGAAGCCCGGCCGACCAATCCGCGACAAATGCATAATCCCCGTGTACGGCGACCTCATAGGCGACCGCGTCGAGTGGTACCTCTGTGATCAACGACGGCTCCGAAGGCGTGGCGATGTCGAAGATCTGCAGGCCACTGGTGGCCGCGGCAATGAAGAGCAGGTCGTCGCGGAGATCGAGACCAAGCGCATCGAAGTCGGTGACATGTGCGATCTCGGTCGGTTCCTGCACACCACCGCTGGTGCTCTCGCCGCCACCGGTCGTGTCGAGATCGGTGGTGGCCATGGCGGTGGTCATGGCGGTGGTCATGGCCGTGGAATCGGCCGAATCGGTCTGGCCGGTGTCCATGGGCGTGGTGCCGAGGCTCGTCTCGGTCGCGACTGCCCGGGTCTCGCCGCTCGGATCCGTCGTTGTAGTCGAGCTGTCCGCGACGTTTCCGGTGTCGGTACTCGGTGCAGTGGTACAGGCGGTGGCAACCACCGCACAGCAGATGCCAATGCTTCCTCGTGTCAGCGTTCGGATCCTCGGGCTTTGGCTCATCGTGGCGCTCCTGCTCTTATCAGGGTCGCCGGCCCATAGCATGCCGTTCGTCTGAACAGGGGAGCGAGGCCGAGGGGTCGCTCACCCGCGGGGTGCCGCGTTCGTTACCTCGGGGCGGCGACACCAACGGTGTCGACGTGGTCAACCCACCGGGTTGGGCACGAAGCAGCGGATATTCGTCTCGATGCGGAAGTTCGACTCGCTTGTCTGCCGCTCGGCGTGGAAGATGTCCATCTCATAGTTCTGACCCGGGGTGATCCCGAGCGCGGCCGCTTGGGCGTCGAAGTCGATCGTGCCCTCGAGTGCCTCGTGTAGCCCGCCGACGTCCAAGGCCAGCGTGCCGTTGACGAAGACCCACAGGTCGTCGTCGCCGCGAAATGTGAAGACCTGCCCCGCTTCGTACTCGAACAGCACGTGGACCTCGGTGGTAAAGTGGTAGTTGTGGGCCTGACCGGGGGTGTTGCCAAACCCCATGTCGTCGAGCGGAAAGAAGGCGGCGCTGTCGTAGACATAGACGCCGGAGCCGGGCGCGGTTTCCTCGAACGGCAGCTTGAGCTCGAACTCCATGTTGACGCCCGAGACGCTGTTGAACCACTGGTCGAACGTCGTCTGGCTCTCGATCTCATACGTGGGAGGGTCGAACGACCACGGCTGGCACGTGCCGACATTGCACACGCCGGTCGTCGCCGGCCAGCAGCCCGAGCCCGAGACCACCCGCTGCTGTCGTCCCACGCCGAGCCTGACCTCGGGCCCACCCTCCGCGACGTCGGGTGGTCCCGAGTAGAAGACGGGCTTGCGGTCGGCGCCCAGCGTGGCCTCGACCAGGCCGCAGCCGACGTCGTTCCAGCCCATGTAGACCTCGCCGTTGTGAACGACCCCCCGCGCCGAGACCTCGAAGTCGGAGTGGCCATCGGCTTCGCCGCCCCCCCGAAAGTCGCGCAGCGTCATGGGAAGGAGCGAATCGCAGCTGTCGACGCTGCTTCCCGCGTCGAGCTTGGTCCCCGTGTCCCCGTCATCGTCGACGACCCCAGAGTCACCAGAGCTACCAGATCCTTCCGACGTCGCCGGGGGCAAGCCGTTGGATCCCGCGGACAACCCGCTGGTGCTCATCCCGTCGAACCCGGACCCTCCGCCGCTGACCGTGCACCCAAAGAGCGCAAATACCGCAAGTGCTGCTCGGACCGTCCGGTGAATCACATGACCTAGGTGGGCGCTGGTGCCCCGACTCGATGAATTTTCTTTGCCGTTTCGAACCGGAAAAAGAAGAAAATATCGCGCGTTTCACGCAGTGTGGTGCGTGTCGCCGGAGGCACCGGGAGCACCGACGTCGAGCCACTCGATGCTTGGCTCGCGTGCTGGGTGACGACGCGCTCGGTCCGCGTCGAACGACCGCCCAGCGATCCCAGCGATCCCAGCGATGGTCACTGTTGTCGAACACCGATCGGAATCGAGACTTCGAGCTCGCGGATCCGAGCCGGTGGCATGCCATTGACAGGATGTCATGCACGGCGAGAGTTTGGGCCGCTCTGACGCACGTACTCTTTGGGGGCGGGTCGCGGCTGCCATGATGACGGCCTTTGTTGGCTTGGCGCCGTTCTTGCTGTCCGCTGGTGGTTGCCTCGTTACCCAGGACGTCCCCATGACATCGACTCGTTGCTTCCCTCGGTGGGTCTTGTTCCCCGCGCTCATGGCTCTGGTCGCCTGCGGGCCCGATCTCGCGCCTCCTGACGCGCTGCTCGACGATCGCTGCGGTGAGCCCGAGCCTGCTCTGCTGCTCGCGCTGGACGCCGACGACCGCGTACCGATCCGAGAGGATGCCTTCGTCGTCTACGGAGACCGGAGGCTGATCGCCGTAGACACCCACGATGGGATGAGCGTCAGCTCGAGTCGGGTGGTCTCGGTCGACGAGTGCGGGGAGGGGGAGCCGACGCTCATCGCCGAGGGGATCAACCGTATCGCCAAGCCGACCGAAGAGGGCCTGCTGTGGTTGGGTTGCTCGGAGCAGACCCAGCAGATGTTCATGATCGATCCCAATGGCCAGGGGGAGCCGAGTCCCTTGGGGTTCGTGCGCTTGTGCGACTACGAGGAATCTCCGGGGCGACTATGGGTCCAGCGCAACTTCGGCGGGCCCGATCAGATCGTCATGATGGAGCTCTCCTCGTTGCCCGGCAGTGTGGCCGAAACTGTCCTAATATCGACGATGGATGATCACGTGCTCCCCGGCAACAGCAGCTTCGCCGTAGCCGACGATTACCTGTGGCTCATCAATGAGCAGCACCAGCTGATCCAGCGAGATCTCGAGCCGGAGATCGAGATCACGACGCTCAGCGATGATGCTGCGCAGGTCTGGCTTACTCGCAACGGTCGCTTCCTCGCCTGGGGGTCCGAGGAGTTTGGTATACCGGGTCGCTGGACGGTCTACGATCGGGAATCAGAAGAGCAGTTCGAGGTCTCGGTGGGCGAGCAGCCCGACGTGGAGCTTCGTCTGATCCGGCACTCGCTGATCTTCGAGGTGGAGGTCGACTCGGTGACCTCATGGTTCACCCGCATTCACCTGCCCAGCATGGAGACCACCACGTTCAAGGGAAACTGGGGGAAGATCACCGACACCGAAGCGGGCGATCTGGTGCTCGAGTCGAAGGCGGCGGACGGTGGACTCTATGTCTTGACCGTGGGGTCGGCGGAGCCCGAGCTGCTCTACGATGGTCGCGCGGGTGACGACGGTAGCCACGTGGTCTCGTTTCGGACCGAGGGCCAGGACGTGCTGGTCTGGGATGAGTATGACTCCGGGCAAGGGCTCGGGCTCGACCGGGAGATCAACACGCAGCTCGTGCGTATTCCGCTGGACTCCCGCGTGCCTGAGGTCATCATCGACGAGGTGTACCAACCGCTCGAGCTCGACGACGGCCGCTGGCTGCAGGTTCGCGGTTGGGATCGCGAGGGGGTGGGCGAGCTGCGAGTCCTCGATCCGTCTGAGGGGACCGAGCAGGTCGTTGACCGCAACGTCAACCTCCACTTTGCTCGCTGGCACGGGACCGATCGCTTTACGTCGCAGATCGACACACTGCCGGCGGATGACAGCTTCGTCTACTCGGTGCACGGGGGCGAGCGCCACGGGCTGTGGACGGCTGCGCTCGCGCCGGTGAGGTGACGGGCTCCTAGGTCGCCGTGCCGCATGCTTGTGCGCGCCGGCGCATGGCGGTCGCCCACGTCTCGAGCCCGACCAGGGTGCTCTCCGCGTGCTCGTCGCTGTTGACCAGGGCGTCGAGCTGGTGTCGTAGCTGCATCCGGGCACGCTGTCGTCGCTCGCGAATGGTTGACGCGGACAGCCCGAGCACTGCGCCGATCTCCCGCGAGCTCATCTCCTCCCAGTAGTGGAGCTCGATGACGATCTGATGCTCGATGGGGATCCGGCGCAGGGCCTTGACGAGCAGCTTTTGTTCTTGGCTCCCGGACACCACCTCGAAGGGACCGATGCCGAGATCCTCGCACGAGCTCTCGTGAATCCCTAGTGCGAGTCGGCTGCGAGCACGCTGCCGTAGGTGCTGGCGAAGTATATTATAGGCAATTCCCAGCACGAACGAGCGAAAGCTGCCCGTGGCCCTGAACCGAGCGCTGCTCTTGATCAGGGCCTCCATGGTTGCTTGGGTCAGATCTTGGGTGTGTTCGGATACCTTGGACCGGAAGAATCGATAGACGATGTCGAAGTATCGATCGTAGAGTCGCTCCCCGGCGCGACGGTCGCCAGTCTCCCACGATCGCAAGAGTCGGAGATCGGCCGCGCCCATAGTTGCGGGCGAGCCCGCGCCCGCGCCCGCGCCCGCGCCCGCGCCCGCGCTCGCGCTCGCGCCCACACTGAGGCCATCGACTCGTTCGTCAATCACTCTCGAGCCCTCGCTCTTGGCCCCAGCGGCGCACCATGCTCAGCCGGAAGTCGGCGTTGGGCATGCGCTCGAGGATGTCGATGGCCTCGTCATAGAGCGCTCGGGTCTGTTCACGATCGTCCAGTGCGTCGTTGGTTTGGGCGTAGTAAAAGGCAGCCTCCGCCTTTAGTATCGTCGGCATGTTGTGACGATGTTCGTGGACGGTGGCCAGCTGGAACTGCGCGAGGCTCAGGTTACCGGTGGTGAGCGCCGTCTTGGCGAGCATCACGCGCGCGCGAATCACCTCGCGAGCGTCTTCCGAATAGAGGCTGCGGGCCACATCGAGCCATTGCTGAGCCTGCCTGCGTGCTTCCTCATGGCGGCCTAGATCGATCTCGGTCGCGACCATCTCCTCCAGAGCCCACATCAGGACTTCGTTGGCCGATGATCCCATGGCCCCGAGCATCTCGACCACCTCCTGGAGGATCGGCTCGGCTTCATGTGCCCGGTCTTGATAGCGGTGCACCCGAGCGATGCCGATCTGCACTTTGGCCAGGTGTCGACGATCGGTGGTCGGACGCCTCCGGTAGATGTCCTGTGCCTCACGGTTGAGCGACAAGGCGTCATCGAAGTCGCGACGATTCATCGCCACGATGGCGAGGTTATGCTTGATCGCAGCCAAGCGGGGATCGAGCGGGCTCAGTCGTTCGAGGGTCGAGCTCAGCTCTTGCCAGATCTGCTCGGCTCGGTCGAGCTCGCCGCGTTGGTGGTGAGACTTGGCAATTTCACTCATCGCCAGCAATTCGATGGGGCCACCTCTCGCGAGATCGATGGTCTCCTCAAAGTGTTCGATCGCGTCGTCTGCCCGGCGTTGGCTCAGCGCGAGTCGACCCTGGGCCAGCTCGACGCGGGCCAGGATGGTGCCGAGCTCGGGTAGGGTCTTGGCATAGGCTCTGGCGGCGTTGAGTCGCAGTTGACGATCCGCGGGCGACAAGCGCAAGGCGGAGGTGCTCGCTCGCGCCAAATTGAGCTCGGCGATCAGCCGCGTGTTGCCCGACTCGATGGCGACCACAAGTCCCTGATCCAGGGCGTCCCCGGCTTCGGCGAGCTCGTCGTCCGTTCGCGCGATCTCGAGTCCACTGGTGCCCTGTACGAACAGGGCGTCCGCGAGCAAGTCTCGGAGGTCGAGCGCTTTGGCGCGGCTCGCGACTTTCCGTGCGTGTCGACGTGCTCGTGCGTATCGAGATGCGCTCATGTCGGCACGAGCGATGCTCAGCTGTTGCTCGAGCTCGGTTTGCTTCGCCCGGTTTCTCGGACTGGTGATAGCGTTGGTTCGGGGCCTATAGCGTTGAGCTTTCGTCATTCGTTCTCGGACGAGCTCGGCACTGCAATCAGACGTTGGAGGGAAGTCTTCGATCTGTGTGAGCATGTCCCATGCCCCGGGGCCGTCTTCTTTGACCAGTTGGTCCGAGAACGCCAAGAACGACACGCGCTGGCTCTCGAGGCAATCGAAGCGTTGATCCATTAATTGATCCGATTGCTCTGCTCGGATCCGCGTGGCTGCGCAGGTGTCTTGGTGGGCGGCGGTCCACTCACGTTTATATCGGTCCAGCGAGTCCATGATCGAGTTGATGGCTAGAGGCTCTAGTGACGGACGCTGCTTCAATGACTCGTAGATCATTGCGCGTTGATGCGCGGTCCACGGCTCGATCGTGGATGCGCAAGGTTGCGTGCCGGGCCAGTGGTAACCGGCGAGGGCGGCGACGATGGCTACGGTGCCTCCTAGTGTGGTCCACAGTATCTTGCGGCGCCGAAGCAGGGCCGAGCGCATCTGCTGGACGAGATCGTCCATGGAACGATGGCGATCCCTGGGGTCGAGCGCCAGACCTCGCAACACGGCGCGGACTAGAGCGCGGGGGGCGCCGAGCCGATTGCGAGGCGATCGCACCAGCCCTTTCTTGACATTCTCGGACAGTTCGTGGATGGTGCGTCCGTCGAATGGGGCATGGTGGAATAAGGCGCGGTACAGGGCATTGCAATACGCAAACTGGTCGGTTTGTGGACTGAGTTCAGCCCCCTCGTACTGCTCGGGGGCCATATATTGAGGAGTTCCGGCGAGCTCTGCCGATGCGAGCGAGGGGGCACTATCGTCAGGGGGTGACCGCCGCAGATCGTCGGTGATTCGAGCGAGGCCGAAATCAGCAACGCGAGCCTGGCCTTGATCGCTGATGAGTACGTTGGCGGGCTTGAAGTCACGGTGGATGATGCCGTGCTGGTGCGCACAGGCGAGCCCTTCTCCTGCTTGCACGAACACCTCGACGATCTCTCTCCAGGAGCGGGGTTGTGCCTCGAGCCACTGTCCGAGCGTCGAGCCTTCTACTAGCTCCATCACGACATAGAGCTCGTCGCCGTCTAGGCCGCAGTCGTGGGTCTTCACCACGTTGGCGTGGCTGATCCGGGCCGTGCTGCGGGCGTCCATCATCAAGGCGTCACGCAAGCGAACGTCGCTGATGCTTCCATTGGTGTCGCTGACCCTTTTGATCGCGACCCGTCGGTCGAGCTTTGGATCGTACGCCGAGTAGACCTCGCCCATGCCGCCACGGCCGATGAGCTTCTCGACCAGGTAGCGTCCTATGGTGTATCCACACTCGGTACCAAACAGGTGGTCGCGTATCGTCTGGTATGCGATGCTACGGGCGAAATCGTCGCTAGGAGGTTCTGTTGGCCGATGGATGGCGAAGCCGCCGGGAGCGATAAGAGTCGTGGTACGGTCATCCATGAGATCGACTGCCGGATGCAGTGGCTACGAGAACGTTCCTAGGGGGCCTGAGTGGGAGAGGCGACGATGACTCGGGAGGTTAGCCACAATTCCTCAGTAGGTTGAGGAGGTCTGATGGGTTCTCCGTCATCCCAGCTTGATCCTTGTACGATTACATTGGGGACCCTGGGATCTGGATCTGGTTTGGTCGTAATTTGGCTCGATGCTGCGCCTGGGTTGGTGCCAGGGAGTAGGGTGTTCATGTGGTCTTCGCCATGTACGTCATCTTTGCTGTGGGAGCGACCATTAACACTTGGCTCTGTGGGCGAGGTGCGGCCCATCGTCACTTTGTATGGCGCTTCCTCTCCTCTTCCTTCGACGAAGTCGCCGGTATCTTCGGTGGATCCGGCGAAGCCGTCGTCACCCCGGTCGAAGCCATCGTCATCAGCGACGAAGATGCCGTCGTCGCCGGCGAAGATGCTGTCATATCCGATGCGTTCAGCGTCATCTTCAGCGAGGTCACCATCATGTCCCGCGAGTTCGCCGTCCTCTCCATCGAGGTTGGGGTAACTCTTGACCAGGACGTCGTCACCTTCGGCCAGGTCGTCGTCACCTTCGGCCAGGTCGTCTTCCAAAACCGCAGTTTCGGTGCCCGTGAGATCGTCGAGTTGATGCCCGTCCAGGGGGTCTATACAGCCGGAAGTAGCAGATAGAGAAACTAGCAGTAGATAGCGTCGCTTGTCCATCGGTGGAGTCTCCAGTCTCGGAGTGCCACAGCGACCGCTGATTGACGGGGATCTCGAGAAAAAAGTTGAAAAAAGATCAATGGAGCAGGGGATTGTCGTTCGCGAAGCCGCAAATAGCCCAGGGCGAACGAGCATTTGTGGGTTCAAGTTCTTCACCCTACAACTCGAGCGCGGTGACTTGCGCGGGGGAGCGATCGTCTCGCCGCTATTCGTCTCCGGTGCGTCGAGAGCGATGGTGCGTCGTAGCGCGCCGTCATGACGGCGTGGTTATTTTGGGCCAATTGCGATCTTTACGAGAATTTTTGCGGAGCAGGTGACCGATTTCCGCCGGTGACATCACTAAAGACTGATGAGGCCGGTCCATATGACTCGGAGGTCAATAGGCCGAACTGCGTTTTGCGCCCGTCTACGACGTTTTTCTATTCTATGGGCACCGCGGGGATCAACGCCGCAGCGGACGCAGCCGCGCTACTGTCTGCGTGGCGAGGGGAGGCAAGCCTGGCTGCTCAGCCAAGCTCGTCCCTAGCTAGCTAGACCGGTGGCCCGTGATATAGGGCGATATAGGACGATTCGTGGCGCCCTGCGCCGGACTAGGATCTCGCAGGAAGATCAGATGTTCGTAACGCTGCATGCGTTCATCAGTGAACGCCAGGTATGAATAGGAGAGTCCGCGATCGTTCGACATGTTCAGCAGATCACGCGAGGAGAAGTGGTGACTCGTTCCCTGTCTGCACGACTTCATCGCGGCCGGCCCCAGCAGCAAGGAGAAACTCGTCACCGCAATCTCGCGCAGCCCTTGGAGCGACAAGTACTCCCGGGATCCAAGAGCAACACCGGTTGGGATCCGGATCCTCGCCAGTGCGGGACGGTCAATAATTCTCAATCTTGCACTGCGGCCGAAAGAGTCGAACTCGACAGACCGTTCCTATCTGCCAGTCGTAGGGCACGTCGCCTGCCGCGCTGGGCGGTTGCTTGGAGAGATCGACGCCCAGCAGCGGACGCCGCCGGTGCGGAGCACTGCACACGTATGGCCGGAAACCGAGATCGACTCGGCCAGACCCCCGACCCGGCACATCGCCAGCGGCGCTGATGGGCTCGTCGTCGTCGGTCGCCTCGGTGTTGCCGTAGCCCAGACGTCCTCCCGAGGCTCGACCCCACGTGTCCGAAGGGTCGACCGCGGAGACTTCGGGGCGCGTTGACCCGTTGGGGACGGTCTGTGTGAGGCCTGGTCGGACCGCCCTCCTTGACGGAGAACAACTTCCATGCTCGACCGCAACTCCTAACTCGGGTCGTCCTGCGGAGATCGCGCCGGTCGGATCTCCATAGTTAGTCAAGCCGAGGAACCATTGCGTTGGGCGAACCTCTTGGGCGGAAGAAGCGACGAACCATTGCAAGTCGACCCACATCTTGGTGCGAAAATCGAGCAACCATTGCAGATCGACCAGCCTCTTGGCTCCAAGTCCAAGAACCATTGCGTTGGGCCCGCCGGATCGTGCCCACCCGCTCGCCTCCCATACGCAGCGGCTCCAGTACAGCGCTTGCTGCGCATCGCGACGGCCCTTGCGCTAGGCCCCAGAGCGCCCAAAAGAACCGCAAGTTCGCCCGTCACTCGCCAGATTGCCCGTTCTTTGGCGCAACAACCGTTGTAGCCCTGTGAGTGGGCTCCAATGCGACCGACAGAGCCCAACGGCCAGCGGGATCGCCACGAGGCTAGCCAGACCACGACATTCGATGCCAGCCGACTACTGGGGTTGCCACTTCGATTTTTCGTAAGCCGGCTTGAAGGCCGCACGGGTTCCATTCAGGGTGACCACTGCCGCCGGAGGTACGGCGCTCGGCATCGTTGCCACCCACGTGACCCGACGGACCCCGTCACACGAGGAGTGGATCCAAGCCCCCATTGGCATCGAAAGGATGCCCGTGGATCCGGCTCGAGCAACCGCCCCAGTCGATCTCGACCGACCTCCGGCAACCGCCCCAACGAGACTTTGATGTCCGTCTTCGCTGACCGATCCCGTCTGGCGTACCACCGCCTACTCGGTGAACGACCGAGGGGCGTGGTCTCGCCGAGCCCTTGCGCCGACCGCATACGCGGCGGGCAACCACGGAACGTCGTGCCGCGAAGCGTTGGCACCGACCGACGTGGCCATGATCAAGCTTGGGATCAAGCTTGGGATCAAGCTTGGGATCGAGCTTGGGAGCAGGATCCACAGGCAGATCCTGCTCCAAATCCTGCTCCAGAGCATGATCGATGGGGTCGTCGTTTTTTCTTCGGTTCGCTGAATAAAACGGTGAGTTCCGCTGACTCCCGCTGCGTCCGCGCTGGAGCGCTCGGCTGCGGAGTTTCCTCAGCCACGCACCTGCTCGCTGATCTACCGAACATGACCTACGTGCACGTACCACCCGCGACCGACGAAGGATCGACGGTCACGTCCGACACCACCGGCTCGAGCGGCGCTGCCGAGCCCGGTGCGTTCGAGCGGGTCAACACCGTTGCGCAGCACGACTACATGGCGCGACGGACGGCAGTCGTGATGGACCAGTAGGCGACCTACTGGTCATCGAGACGCACGACCGCCACTCACCACCCATGGTGGCGACCGGCTCGACCTTCGGGTCGAGTGGGTCACTCGCACGACACCCGCCCGACGACAACCAAACGAGGGATCGCGTTCGACTCGATCGATCTCGCCGCCCCTTGGATCCACCACCGCTTCGCCACGCCCGGCGTGACGATCGTCGTCCATGGAGATCCTTGCCCGATGCACGCTCACGAACAATCTCCTGCCCCTGAATCCATCGATGCCGCCGCGATCGAGCAGTGGCTGCGTGACCGCCTCGCGACGCTGCTGGGCGTGGATGCCGAGGTCCTCGGCCGCGACGAGGCGATGACCCGCCATGGCCTGGACTCGCGCCGGGCGACCCAGCTGATGGCCGATCTGGGGGCGTGGCTCGGCCGCAAGATCTCGCCGGTGTTGGTCTGGGAGCACCCGACCATCGCTGCCCTCGCCGCCCACCTGGGGCCGGGGGAGACGACCCGCGCGCGCTCGACCCGGGTGCGCCCGCCCCGAGGCTCCGACGAGCCGATCGCGGTGGTGGGGGTGGCGTGTCGCTTTCCCGGTGGGCTCGATCGCGAGGCGTTCTGGCAGACCCTGTGTGACGGCAAGCACGTGGTGCAGCAGGTCGGCGACGAGCGTTGGTCGATCGACCGCTACCACGACGAAGACCCCGCGGTGCCGGGTCGAGCCCACACCCGCTGGGCGAGCCTGCTGCCCCAGGAGGTGGTCGAGGGCTTCGACCCGCTGTTCTTCAACATCTCGCCGCGCGAGGCCGAAGACATGGATCCGCAACAGCGGATCTTCCTCGAGCTTTCGTGGGAGGCGCTGCTAGACGCGGGGGTGCGGCCGTTTTCGCTGTCCGGGGCCAACGTGGGGGTGTTCGCCGGGGTGGTGTGGAGCGACTACGGGCAGCTCAACGAGCGCAACCCCGCCGAGATCTCCATGCACACGGCCACGGGCAAGGCCACCAACATGGTGTCCAACCGGGTCTCGTATACCTACGGCTTCGAAGGGCCCAGCGTGACAGTGGACACCGCGTGCTCGTCGTCGCTGGTGGCGATCCACCTGGCGTGCCAGAGCCTGCGCACGGGCGACTCGGAGCTGGCCATTGCGGGGGGCATCAACCTGCTGCTCGACCCGGTGACGATGGTGGGCCTGTCCAAGTTCGGCGGCCTCAGCCGCGACAGCCGCTGCAAGGCCTTCGATGCCAGCGCCGACGGCTTCGTGCGGGGAGAGGGCGGCGGCGCGGTGCTGCTCAAGCCGCTGTCGGCGGCGGTGGCCGACGGCGATCACATCTATGCGGTGGTTCGCGGCACGGCGATCAACAACGACGGAGCGAGCAACGGGCTGACCGCCCCCAGCCCCGGGGCCCAGCGCCGGGTGCTGGAGCAGGCCTACGCGCGCTCGGAGATCGATCCCACCGAGGTCGACTACATCGAGGCGCACGGCACGGGGACGTCGCTGGGCGATCCGATCGAGGCCAAGGCGCTGGGCGAGGTGCTCGGCGGCGAGGCCCGGCCAGATGCGCATCCGCTGCGGGTGGGCTCGGTCAAGACGAACATCGGCCACCTCGAGGGGTCGGCCGGCGTGGCGGGCTTCATCAAGACGGTGCTGTCGATCGACCGGGGGATCCTCCCGCCGAGCCTGCACTTTACGACCCCCAACCCTCACATCCCCTTCGATGAGCTGCGGCTGCGAGTGCAGGACCGGCTGGAGCCGTGGCCCGAGCGCGCGCCGGGAGCCCCGCGGCGGGCGGGGGTGAGCGCCTTTGGGTGGGGCGGCACCAACTGCCACGTGGTCCTGGAGTCGGGCCCGTCGCAGCCGCCGCTGTTGCAGTGGCGGCTGGCCGCCGAGACGGCGGCCGAGCTGGGCACGGCGGTGGAGGGCTTCGACCCCGACGATGCCTCGGCGCGGATCGGCTCCGGGCGCGAGCGCCTGGCGATCACCACGACCGAGCCGGGCGAGGCCCTGGCCTTGGCCCAGGCGGGGCTGGCTGGCCAGTCGCGCCCCGAGATCGCGCGCGGGACGGCGGTAGAGCGCCCCTACCTGGCGTTTGTTTGCGCGCCGCAGGGAGGCCAGTGGCGCGGGATGGCGCGGGGCCTGATGACCGAGGAGCCCGTGTTCCGCGACGTGATCCACCAGTTCGACGCGGCCTTCGTCCGCCATGGCGACTGGTCGTTGCTCGACGCGCTGGTGCGCGATGACGCCGACTGGGCCTGGGAGCGGGTGCACACGATCCAGCCGATGATCATGGCGGTGCAGGCCGGCCTGGCCGCGCTGTGGCGCTCGTGGGGGATCGTGCCGGACCTCTACATCGGCCATAGCCTGGGGGAGGTCGCGGCGGCTCACCTGTGCGGGGCGCTCGACGTGGACGACGCGGCGCGCCTGGTGATCCACTACAGCCGGCTACAGGCCACCACCGACGCGGTAGGGACGATGGCCATCGTGGGGCTGACGTCGGACCAGCTGCATGAGCTGCTGGGAGCGTCGCTGGGTTCGGTGGCGATCGCCGGCTACAACAGCCCCGACTCGGTGGTGTTGTCGGGTCCCCGTGAGGCGCTCGAGCCGATCGTGGGGGGGCTGCAGGCCGAGGATCGCTTTGCTCGCTTCATCGACGTGAACGTGGCCGCCCACTCGCCATGGTTCGATCCGATCCTGGACGAGCTGCGCGAGTGCCTGAGCGCCCTGACGCCGCGCCCGGCCCACACGCCGATGATCTCGACGGTGACGGGGCAGGAGCTCGCCGGGCCGGAGCTCGGTGCCGACTACTGGCCTCGCAACCTGCGGGAGCCGGTGCTCTTTCATCAGGCGATCGCGCAGGCGATCGAGCGCGGGGTGACGGCGATGGTCGAGCTCAACCCGCACCCGATCGTCACGCCCGCGATCCGCCAGACGCTGGACCACCACGGCTACCCGGCGCTGGTGGTGCCCTCCACCCGTCGCAAGGAGCACGAGCGGCGAGTGATGCTCGAGGGGCTGGCGTCGCTCTATGTGACCGGCCACGACCCGTCGGCGCAGCCGATGTTCGCGGGGGCGCCCCGCCGCGATCGAGCCCGGGTGGACGAGCCGGCGGCGCTGGTGGCTTCGCCCTTGGTGGCCGTCCCGGTGAGCGGGCGATCCTCCGGCGATCGGCAGGCCCGGGTGGCGCACTGGGAGGCCCAGGGGACGACGATGTCGCTGCACGACCTGGCCCGTACCGCCCACGAGGTCGACAGCGGGTTCGAGTATCGTTGTACGTTGTTGCTCGACGAAAAGCGGATCGAGCAGCTGGCCGCCGAGCCGACGGCCCAAAGGCCCGAACACTCGGCCTCCGACGACGCTGAACCCGAGGATCGAGTCGCGGGGATCGTGGAGCCCCGGCGCCGGCGCAAGGTGGTGTTCGTGTGCCCGGGGCAGGGGTCGCAGTGGCGGGGCATGGCCCGCGATCTGCTGGCGACCCAGCCCGCGTTCCGCGAGGCGTTCATGGCGGTGGATCGGCTGGCCCGGCCCTACCTGTCGCGATCGTTGCAAGAGGAGCTGCTCGATGACGACGGGCGCCTCGACCGGATCGACGTGGTGCAGCCGCTGCTGTTCGCGGTGGAGGTCGCCCTGGGCGAGCTGTGGCGAGCCTGGGGGATCGAGCCCGACGCGGTGGTGGGGCACAGCATGGGCGAGGTGGCGGCCACCGTCCTGGCCGGGGCGCTGCCGCTGCACGACGGGGTGCGCGTGATCTGCACCCGCAGCGCGCTGATGCGGCGACAAAGCGGGAAGGGAGCGATGCTCGCCGCCGAGCTGCCCATCGACGAAGCGACGGCGCTCATCGCCGGGCACGAGCAGCAGGTGGCGATTGCGGTCAGCAACGGGCCCATGTCGACGGTGCTCTCCGGAGACGGCGAGATCCTCGAGCAGCTGCGCAGCCAGCTGGACGAGCGCGGGGTGTTCTGTCGCTTCGTGAAGGTCGACATCGCCTCGCACAGCCCGCAAATGGAGCCGCTGCTGGGCGAGCTACGGGAGCAGCTCGGGTCGCTCACGCCCCGGGCCGCCACGGTGCCGATCTATTCGACGGTCGATCGCGGTCGGATCGACGGGACCGAGCTCGACGCCGAGTACTGGGTGCGCAACCTTCGGCAGACGGTCCACTTCTCGACCGCGATCGAGCAGCTGCTCAGCGACGGTCACGACCTGTTCATCGAGCTGTCGCCCCACCCGATCCTGTTGTCGGCGGTGGAGCAGTGCATCGACGCGGCCCAGGACGACCCCGATCAAGAGCTGGGCCAGGCGACGGACCAGGAGCTGGCCCAGGTGATGCCCTCCATGCGCCGCAAGGAGCTGGGATCGAGCGTGATGCTGCACGGGGCGGCGAGCCTCTATGCGCAGGGCCTCCCGCTGCGGTGGGCGGCCACCCACGCGGCCGGTCGCCGGCGCGCGGGGATCGGCGAGCAGTGGGATCGCGAGCGCTACTGGGCGCCCCGGGACGAGGGGGGCAGCACGGGCTTCGTCGCTCAGGGGCACCCGCTGCTGGGGCGACGGGTCTCCAATGCGCTCGATGAACGCTCGCACCTGTGGCTGCTCGATCTGTCATCCTCCACCGTGCCGTGGCTGGCCGATCACCGGGTGCAAGACTCGACGATCGTCTCGATCGCGGTCTACGTGGAGATGCTGCTGGCCGCGCTGGGCGAGCTGGGGCAGTCGCAGGTGGCGCTGCGATCGCTGCGCTGTGACCACCCGCTGGTGCTGCCCGAGCGCGGGCATCGTCGACTGCAGGTCGCCGTGTCGAGCGCGAGCGCGGAGGCGTCGGCGGGCTCGGTGGGCACGCTCGGCCTGTTCAGCCAGTCCGAGGACGAGGCCAAGGGCGGGGCCGAGCCGGGTTGGGTGCCGCACCTGCGGGGCAGCGTGCAGCGGAGCTCGGCGTGCACGCGGGTCCTCGACTTGGAGGCGCTGCGGGCGAAGCTGGGTGAGTCGGTCGAGGCGTCGCACTTCTACGAAGGACTGGCGCGTCGGGGGCTGGACTTCGGGCCGGCGTTCCAGCCGGTGGAACGACTTTGGCGAAGTTCGCGGCGAAGTTCGGGCGAGGCGCTCGCGCGCGTGGTGCTGCCCCGCGCGGCCGCGTCGGGGGCCGACCGGTTCCGGATCCACCCGGTGCTGCTCGATGGGGCGCTGCAGGTGCTCTTGGCCGCATTGGGCGACGACGAGCGGATGGTGCTCACCGTGGGCCTCGAGCGGCTGGAGGTTGCCGCCACCACGCCGCGCGACGCGGTCTGGAGCCACGTGCGGGTGCAGGCCGACGGCGACGGGTGGCGGGCGGATCTGTCGATCGTCACCGACGAGGGCGAGCAGGTGGCTCGCGTGGAGGGCCTGCGCCTGGCGGTGGTGGGCTCGGCCGAGCCGGAGGCGGCAGCGGCCGAGGTTACCGGTCCGCCGATCGTGGCGGCCCTGCGGATCGAGGCCCCGGGGGCGCCCCGGCGGGCGTGCTTCGAGTCGCTGGTGCGCGCCCAGGTAGGCGACGTGCTCGGGCTGTCGCCCGAGCGGATCGAACCTCGGCGCCCGCTGCAGGCGATGGGCCTGAGCTCGCTGATGGCGGTGGAGCTGCGCAACCGGCTGGGTCGACAGCTGGGCGTGCGGCTGTCGGCGACGATGGTCTGGAACTATCCCACGCTGGAGGCCCTGCTGCCGCACCTGGAGAGCAAGCTGCCGCTGTCGCTGGATGAAGGGGAGGCCGAGATCCTCGCGCCGCCCCGGCCGCCTGCGGAACCGGTGCCGATCCACCGCGGCTCGTCCGCACGGCCGGCGGCCCGACCGTCTGAACGACCGTTGGTCGTGCCACCGAGCGCCGAGTCGACGAGCCCCAACCCACCGTCCGAGGTCGCCAACGACGATCCCCGGCACGGAAGTGATGACCCGGTCGAGGACGAGCTGCTCGAGGAGCTGTCCCGTCTCGACTCCTTGCTAGCCACGATGTGAACGCCATGACGACGACACCCGCTGCGACCCAGGAGACGCTTCGACGGGCGCTGATGGCCCTCAAAGAGGCCCGCACCCGCCTCGAGCGCATCGAGCACGCCCGGCGCGAGCCGATCGCCATCGTCGGGATGAGCTGCCGCTTTCCCGGCGGATCCCACTCGCCGCAGGCCTACTGGAGCCTGTTGACCGAGGGGCGCCAGGGGGTCCGCGAGGTCCCGCGCGACCGCTGGCCCAACGAGCAGTTCTACGACGACGACCCCGCCCGACCGGGCAAGATGCGGTTCCGCGAGGCCGGCTTCATCGACGAGCCCGATAAGTTCGATCCGGCCTTCTTCGAGATCTCGCCCCGCGAGGCGTCCCACATGGATCCGCAGCAACGCATGCTGCTGCAGGTGGCCTGGGAGGCGATCGACGACGCGGGGATCTCGGCCGAGGTCCTGCGCGGCAGCCAGACCGGGGTTTGGGCGGGGGTCAACAGCAACGACTACCTACAGCTGCAGACGCTCGATCCCACGAGCATCGACACCTACACGATCACCGGAGGGGCGGGCTCGATCGTCGCCAATCGTCTGTCGTACCTGCTGGATCTACGAGGTCCGAGCATGGCGGTCGACACGGCCTGCTCGACCGCGCTGGTGGCGGTTCACCTGGCGTGCCAGAGCCTACGGACCGCAGAGTGCCGCACGGCGATCGCCGGCGCGGTCAACCTGATCCTCTCTCCGCTGTCGACCATGGCCCACGCCCGGGGGATGCCGATGGCCGGGGACATGCGCTGCAAGACCTTCGACGCCCGGGCTGATGGCTACGTGCGCGGGGAGGGCTGCGGGGTGGTGGTGCTCAAGCGCCTGTCCGACGCGATCGCCGACGGCGACGAGATCTGGGCGACGATCCGCGGCACGGCGATCAACCAAGACGGTCGCACCAACGGGCTGACCGCACCCAGCGGGCTGGCCCAGCAGGAGGTGATCCGGCAGGCGCTGGCCTCGGGCGGGGTCGACCCGGCGTCGATCGGGTTCATCGAGGCGCACGGCACGGGCACCGCGCTGGGCGATCCGATCGAGGTCGAGGCCCTCCAAGAAGTCTACGGGCCCACCGACGGGCGGCGCTGCGCGCTGGGATCGGTCAAGACCAACTTCGGCCACCTGGAGTCGGCGGCCGGGATCGCGGGGCTCATCAAGGTCGCGCTGAGCCTGCACCACCAGCAGATCCCGGCGGTCCTCAACTTCGAGCAGCTCAACCCGCACATCGACCTGGACCACGAGCACTTCATGATCCCCACCGCGCTGACCGAATGGTCGCAAGGTCCGCGGCTGGGGGCGGTCAGCTCGTTCGGGGCCGGGGGGACCAATGCCCATGTGGTGCTCGAAGAAGCGCCCGCACCGGCGGCGTCGTCGACCGCGGCGGCCGAGCAGGCCGACCCAAGCCTCAGCGCCGGTGAGGATCCGAGCACGGGCCATCTGGTGATGGTCTCCGCCCGCAGCGAGACCGGGCTGCGGGCCAACGCGGCCGCCCTGGCCCAGTGGCTCGAGCAGCGGCCGTCCGCCGAGGGGCTGGCCGACGTGGCCTTCACCAGCGGCCGCCGTCGCACGATCCACGAGCACCGCCTGGTGATCGATGCCCGCGACCCGGAGGCGCTACGGACGACCCTGCAGGGGGTGATCGATCAGCAGGACCCCGACGGGGCCTGCTCGGGGTTCGCCCCCCTCGGAGTCCGTCGTCGTCTGGTGTTCGTGTGCTCCGGTCATGGCTCGCAGTGGTCGGGCATGGCCCACGATCTGCTGACGTCGCAGCCGGCGTTCCGCGAGACGATCGAGCGTTGCCACGCCGCGATCGCGAAGTTCACGGACTGGTCGCTGGTCGACCAGCTGCGCCCCGACGCGCCGGTTTCGAAGCGCTTTGATGTGGTGCAACCCACGCTGTGGGCGATCGAGGTGGCCTTGGCGGCCCAGTGGGAGGCATGGGGCGTGCGGCCGGATCTGCTGATCGGCCACAGCTTCGGCGAGGTCGCGGCGGCGGCGATCGGCGGCGCGCTCACGCTCGAGGACGCGGCGCGGGTGGTGTGCCTGCGCAGTCGCCTGATGGAGCCGCTGGTGGGGCGCGGTCGGATGATGCTGATCGCCCGGCCCGCGGCCGAGGTGGAGGCGCTCATCGAGCCGTGGAGCCGCCAGGCTTCGGTGGCGGTGGTCAACGGGCCGGGGAACACCGCGATCTCCGGGGATCGCGAGGCGATCGAGCAGATCGAGGCGAAGCTTTCCGGGTCCGATCTGTTCGTGCGACGGATCAAGGCCGACATCGCGGCCCACAGCCCGCAGATGGAGCCCCTGCGGGAGGAGCTGGTCAAGGAGCTGGCCGATCTGCAGCCTCAGACGCCTCGGATCCCGATGCTCTCCACGGTGGATCTAGAGCTCAAGGAGAGCGCGTCCCTCGACGCGACCTACTGGGGACGCAACCTGCGAGAGCCGGTGCGCTTTGGGCCAGCGACCGAGCGTGCGCTGTCGCTGGGGCACGATCTGTTCGTGGAGCTGAGCCCCCATGCGATCCTCTCCACTGCGATCGAGCAGACGATCGCCCACTCGTCGGCCGAGGCCTCCGAGCGTGCGGTGGTGCTGCCCTCAATGCTTCGGGATCGCCCGGGGCAGACGACGATGCGCGCGGCGTGGGGGGGGCTTTGGGCCCACGGTCACTCGATCGAGCCGCTGGCATTGGTCCCCGAAAAAGGGCGGGTGGTTCGTTTGCCCTCGTATCGATGGTCCAACCGCTCGTACTGGTTCACCGAGGATCGATGGGCGCCGGTGCTGGCGGTTGGCTCCGAGAAGGCCGACGCGGGGCCGCGCAATGCCCTGCGCGAGGCGTGCTCGACCCTTCGCTGGGTCGACCGGCGCCCCACTGCGGGGGGGCCATCGGGGGGACCGACGGGGGCCTGGTGGGTCCTGGGCGAAGCCAGCGAGCGGATGGCTGCCTTGCAGTCGGTGCTGGAGTCTCGAGGGATCGGGTTCCGGCGCCTGGAGGGGGGCGCTCTGCCGCCGGCCTCCGATGCGGCGTGGACCGAACAGTCGCCCACCCACATCTTGGATCTGCGGGGGCTTCGGGGACCGAAGACGGGTACCACCGCGGCAACCGAGGCCGTGACGGGCATGCTCACGGTGCTGCGACACCTGCACAAGGTGGCCACCGCATCGCCGCGGCTTTGGGTCGTGACGGCTGGTGCATGGGACGACGAGCAGGCCGATGCGATCGCGGCCGCTCAGTGGGGGCTGGGGCGCACGATCGCGATCGAGCAGCCCGAGTGCTTCGGAGGCATGATCGATCTGGACGGAGCGTCCGCGCTCCCGGCCGAGCGCGCAGCGGCGTTGGTCGAGGCGCTGCTGGTCGAAGACGGCGAGGATCAACTACGTCTGGGAGAGGACGGTCGGGTCCAGGTGCCTCGGATCGAAGGGACGCCCGAGCTGGCACTGGCCGCCGAGGGGCTCGCGGGGACCGAGCACGCCTGCACCTTGGTGGTCGGCCCCGACAGCCGAGCCCTGCGGCAGGTGCTCGACGCGCTGGCGCAGTGGGGTCACGGTCATCGCCTGTGGCTCGACGAGGGGGCGGGCGGCGGCGCGGACCAGCCGGAGGGCGTCACGCGGGTGACGACATCCGGCCTGGCCGAGGCGCTGGCCGCCGAGGCCCGCGCGGGGCGACCGCTGCGGACGGTGCTCCGCGTGGGCGCCGGGTGGCAAGCGTGTGCCATGGCCGAGCTCGACTCGGATCGGATAGCGGCAGCCATGGCCCACGACGCGGCGGCCGTGGAGGCCCTGTTGGTGGCGATCGACGAGCACCCGGTGGAGCAGCTGGTGCTCGTGGGCTCGGTCGCGGCGAGCTGGGGCTCGACGGGCATGGGGCACGTGGGGGCGGCGGCCGCCTACGTCGACGCGCTCGCTCGCTGTCGTCGGGCGAACGGGCGAGCGTGTACGGTAATTGAGTGCACCCCGTGGGCCGACGGCGACATGGTCGACGGCGAGACGCTGCACCGCGGCGCGCTGATGGGGGCCGAGCCGCTCGATCCGGCGTTGGCCCTGGCGGCGGTCCGTCGGGCGGTGACCGGTGAGATCTCCCCGGTCACGGTGGCGGTGGTGGACTGGAGCCGCCTGCGTCCCGCATACGAGAGCCGTCGCCGTCGCCCCTTCTTGGGGGCGCTGGGCCGGCAGAGCGCGGCGTCGGTGGACGAGGGCAGCCTGCTGGCGCACCTGCGGGAGCTCGAGCCCTCGCTGCGTCGCGAGCACCTGGTCGACACCCTCACGGGGATCATCGCCACGCTGCTACGACACGAGCCCGAGTCGGTCGAGCCGGGCACGGGGTTCTTCGCCCTGGGCATGGACTCGCTGATGGCGGTGGAGCTGCGGCGGCGGCTGCAGGTGGCGCTGGCCGTCACGATCCCGGCCTCCGTCGTGTTCGAGTACCCGACGATCCGTCGCCTTGCGGTGTACCTGCTAGAGGCGACTTCACTGGGCGAGGACGAGCCCGCGGACGAGTCCTCGCCACAAGGCTCCGGCGAAGACGAAGAGCGCTGGAGCACCATGCTGGCCGACGCCGAGCAAATGTCCGAACAAGAACTACTCGCCGAGCTGCAAAGCGAGCTGGAGTAAACGACCGATGAGCAAGGCACCCAATTCCCCGTCTACCCGCGACGTACTCGCTCGTTCCCTGGTTCA
This sequence comes from Myxococcota bacterium, assembly GCA_039194325.1. Lineage (GTDB taxonomy): Bacteria > Myxococcota_A > Polyangia > Nannocystales > Nannocystaceae > Paraliomyxa. The sequence continues at coordinate 31,379 of JBCCWC010000070.1, read as the reverse complement.
GATCAAACAGCTGCGCGCCCAGCTCGACGAGCTCCAAAAGGCGCAGCACGAGCCTATTGCGATCGTGGGGATCGGCTGTCGCCTCCCCGGAGGCGTCGACGACCCGGACACGCTACGCGCGCAGCTGCGCGAGGGCTTCGACGCGGTGGGGGAGATCCCCGCCGAGCGCTGGGATCTGTCGCAGTACTTCGACGCCGACGTCGAGGCGCCGGGCAAGATGTACACCCGTCGCGGGGCCTTCCTCGGCGAGGATGAGATCGAAGGGTTCGACGCGGGCCTGTTTGGGATCTCGCCCCGAGAGGCCACCTCGATGGATCCTCAGCAGCGGCTGCTGCTCGAGGTCACGCACGAGGCCCTCGAGCGGGCGGGCCTGGACGTCGCAGGACTGGAGGGGAGCGACACCGGGGTGTTCGCCGGCGTGAGCACGGTCGACTACGGGATCCGCCAGTTCCAGGTGCGGCCGCTCGAGAACTTCGATCCCTACTTCTTGTCGGGCAACCTCTCGTCGTTCGTCGCCGGCCGGGTCGCCTATACCTTCGGGTTCCAGGGCCCCGCGCTGTCGGTGGACACGGCATGCTCGTCCTCGCTGGTGGCGGTTCACCTGGCGGTGGCCGCCCTACGGCGACGGGAGACGAGCCTGGCGGTGGCCGGGGGCGTCAACGTCATGCTCACCCCGGAGTGGAACGTGGTGCTGTCGCGGGCCCGGATGATGGCCCCCGACGGCCGCTGCAAGACCTTCGACGCGGCCGCCGACGGCTACGTACGCGGGGAGGGCTGCGGGGTGGTGGTGCTCAAGCGCCTCGCCGATGCGCTGCGCGACGGGGATCCCGTCGAGGCGGTGATCCGTGGCTCGGCGATCAACCAAGACGGCCCCGCCAGCGGGATCACGGTGCCCAACGGGCTCGCCCAGCAGCAGGTGATCCGAGCGGCGCTGGCCGACGGGGGGCTTGAGCCCAACGCGGTGGGCTACATCGAGGCCCACGGCACGGGGACCTCGCTGGGCGATCCTATCGAGGTGCGGAGCCTCGCGGCGGTCTACGGCCACGAGCGGGCGGCGGACGATCCGCTGCGGCTCGGCTCGATCAAGACGAACATGGGCCACCTGGAGTCGGCGGCCGGGGTCGCGGGGCTCATCAAGGCGGTGCTCTCGGTCAACCACGGCGAGTTCTACCCCCACCTGCACCTGCGCTCGGTCAACCCGGAGATCGATCTGGGGGCGATCCCGGCCCAAATTCCCACGACGTCCGGGGAGTGGACGGCGACCGCAGGGCAGCCGCGACGGGCTGGGGTGAGCTCCTTTGGCGCCAGCGGGACCAATGCGCACCTGGTGATCGAGCAGCCGCCGACGCCGGCCGAGCGCGCGGATGACCAGACGACCCCCGAGGTGCTGGGGCAGCCGGATGGCGCGCGGCTGTTCGTGCTGTCGGCCAAGACCGCCGATGCTCGCGACGCTCTAGCCTCTCGCTACGCGCAGGCGCTGTCAGGCCAGGACTCGGAGGGCTGGGCCGATCTGTGTGCGACCGCGCAGCGCGGGCGCTCGGCGCTGACCCACCGGCTGGCGCTGGTCGCCGACGGCCCCGCGGCGGCCCTGCAGATGCTCGAGGCCTACGCCGAGGGTCGGCCCGCCCCGCGGCTGAGCACCGGTCGTGCGAGCGGAGGTCCGCCGCGGATCGCGATGCTCTTCGCCGGCCAGGGGTCGCAGTCGCTGGGCATGGGCCAGCAACTGCGCGAGCACTATCCGGTGTTTCGCGAGGCCTTCGATCGCTGCGAGGAGATCCTCCGCCCGATGCTCGCTCGCCCGCTGCTCGAGGTGATCACCGGAGCGCACGGTGAGGCGCTCATCGACCAGACCGCGTTTACCCAGCCGGCGATCTTCGCGGTGGAGTACGCTCTTTATGCGCTGTGGCGCTCGTGGGGCGTCCGCCCCTCGGCGGTGCTCGGGCACAGCGTGGGCGAGTACGTGGCGGCCACGGTCGCGGGGGTTTTCGATCTGGAGACCGGGCTGCGGCTCATCGCCACCCGCGGCAAGATGATGCAGGAGCTCACGGGCGACGGGGGCATGGTGTCCCTCAAGGCCGATGAGGCGCGCGTGCGGGCGCTCATCGAGCCCTTCGCGGCCGAGGTCTCGATCGCGGCGATCAACGGGCCGTCGAGCGTGGTGGTCAGCGGGCTGCGTCCCGCGATCGACGAGGTCCGCCGGGCGGCGGAGGCCGACGGCCTCAAGGTACGCGCGCTGACCGTCTCGCACGCGTTCCACTCGCCGCAGATGGAACCGATGCTCGACGCCTTCGCGGCCGAGGTGGCTCGGCACACGCTGTCGGCCCCGAAGATCCCGCTGGCGAGCAACCTCGAGGGGGCGCTGGCCGACGAGCGGATCCAGCAGGCCGACTACTGGCGTCGTCATGTGCGAGAGCCGGTGCGCTTTGCCGACGGTCTGCGGGCGATCGCGGCCACGGGGATCGAGACCTTCGTAGAGCTGGGCGGCCACCCCGTGCTGACCAGCATGGCGAGGGCGGTGTTGCCCGAGCAGGCCCCGGTGCTGCCCTCGCTTCGGCGGGGGCGGCCCGAGTCGTCGCAGATGCTCGAGAGCCTCGGGGGCCTGTTCGTCCGCGGGCTGGCGCCTCGCTGGGAGCAGGTCACCGCCGCGCCGAAGCAGCGGGTGCGGCTGCCCAGCTATCCCTACCAGCGGCGCCACTACTGGGTGTCCGAGCTCGAGGCGCCCGCGGGATCGATCCCGCGGCCGGTCGCCGGCGCGAGCGCTTCGGTCGCGCGCCCGCCGGCCCATCCGCTGCTGGACGCCCGGGTGTCCACCCCGCTGGCGGCGGCGCAGTTCCAGACCCGGCTCGACCGGGGGCGTCACGCCTACCTCGCGGACTTCGTCATCGAGGACGTCAACGTCATCAACATCGGGGTCTACCTGGAGATGACCCGCGCGGCGGTGGCGGAGCTGTTGCCCGACGCGGAGCACATCAGCCTCGACGAGCTGTCGATCGAGAAGGCCTGTGTGTTCGACGAGGCCGGGGTCGAGATCCACGTGATCCTGACCGCGGAGGGCCCAAAGGCCCACCGGGTGGCGATCCACAGCGTGCGTCCGGACGGCACGTGGATCGAGCACTGTAATGGGCGCGTGGTGACCGGGCCGGAGGTGTCGCTTCGCCTCGAGCCGCCGCACGAGCCCGCGTCGCGCAGCGGCGATCAGATGTACGCCGCGATGGAGGCCCGCGGGATCGGCCTGGGCCCGGCCGCCCGATGGATCGAGCAGATCAGCAGCGACGGCACGCGGGCCACGGCCACCCTGCGCGCCGCGACCCCGGCCGACGGCGGCCAGGGCTGCGGGGTGTTCGACGCCCTGTTCCAGAGCGCGTTCGAGGTGCTGCCCGAGGACGCGGGCGACGAGGCGGCGTTCATGCTGGTGGGGGCGAGCCACATTCGCATGCACGCAGGAGAATCGCCGACCACGGTCCTGGTGACCCGACGCAACTGGGATCCGCGCGGGCGCTCGATCACGATCGACGTATGCGCGACCGATCCGCAAGGAGCGATCGTGCTGGAGGTCGAGGGCGCCATGCTCAAGCACGCCTCGCGCGATCTGATCCGCGCTCAGCTGCAAAGCACCGCCTCCGCGGCCGCGCCGGCGGTTCCCCAGGGCACCGTGCCCCCGGCGCGACTGGCCCTGCGCTCGGCCGCGGCCGAGCAGCGCGACGCGGTGGTGCGCACGCACCTGCTCGACGGGATCGCGGCCGTGCTGGGCTCGGAGGCCGCCGAGATCGATCCGCAGATCTCCTTGCTCGAGCTCGGCCTCGACTCGCTGATGGCCGTCGACCTCAAGCGGGTGGTCGAGCAGTCCTTTGGCGTGCCGGTCCCGCTGGTCGATCTGCTCGAAGGCCCGAGCGTCGAGCAGCTGGGGGCGCGCCTTCTGCCCGCGCTGACCGACGAAGGCTCCGAGGCGGTCACGCCCGATGCGGTTCTGGTGACCAGCGAGCCGGCGATCCCCTCGATCGAGCCCGATCCCGAGCGCCGCTACGAGCCCTTCGCGCTGACCGATCTCCAGCAGGCCTATCTCATCGGCCGCGGGTCGGACTTCTCGCTCGGCAACGTCTCGACCTACTTCTTCATCGAGGTGGAGCTTTGGGGCGTGGATCTGTCGCGCCTGGAGGAGGCCTGGAACAAGATCGTGGCGCGCCACGACATGCTCCGTGCCGTGTTCTCCGACGACGGCACCCAGCGCGTGCTCCCGGAGGTTCCGCGCTACGCGATCGCTCGCCAGGATCTGCGCGAGCTGGCCGAGTCGCCGCAGCAGGCGGCCCTGCGGGCGGCGGCCGACGAGGTCAAGGGCCAGGTCTTCGACACCGCCAAGTGGCCGATGTTCGAGATCCGGGCCAGCCAGATCGACGAGCGCACCACTCGGCTCCACCTGGGCTTCGATGCCCTCATCATGGACGCCTGGAGCACCTCGATGCTTTTTGGCGAGTGGGCCGACGCCTACGCGGGCCGCGAGCTGCGCTCGGTGTCGCTGCGCTTTGCCGACTACATGCGAGCGGTCGACCAGCTGCGTCGCTCGGAGGCCTATGCGCGCGACGTGGCCTACTGGGAGCACCGGATCGACGGCCTACCCCCCGCGCCCGAGCTGCCGCTGTGCCGCGATCCCGAGTCGCTCGAAAAGCCCGCCTTCACTCACCGTACCGTCCGGATGCCGGCGGAGTCGTGGGCCCGATTGCAGCAGTTCGCGCGCAAGGCCAAGGTGACCCCCTCGGTGGCGATCTGCGGCGCCTACGCCCAGATCCTGTCCACCTGGAGCCGCAGCCGGCACTTTAGCCTCAACCTGCTGTTCTTCAACCGGTTGCCGCTGCACGAGCAGGTCAAGGACGTGGTGGCCAACTTCTCCTCGACCACCCTTTTGGAGATCGACATGCGGGGGGCGGACGACTTCACCACCCGGGTGCAGCGGGTGCAGCGGCAGCTCGCCGAAGATCTCGACCACGGCCTGGTCACCGGTGTCGAGGTGCTGCGCCGGATCAATCGGCGGCGGGGCGGCACGCGTAGCGCCACCATGCCGGTGGTGTTCGCCTCGACGATCAACCTCCGATCCCAGGACAAGGGCGACGCCGCCTTCGGGCTCACCAGCAAGCTGGTGGGGATGGGCGAGGGGGGCCGCGAGATCGACAGCAGCATCCGCACGCCCCAGGTGTGGCTCGACCACCAGGTGCTCGAGGAGAACGGCGAGCTCATCGTCAACTGGGACGTGGTGGAGGCCCTGTTCCCCGAGGGCATGATCGACGCGATGTTCGAGTCGTACCAGGCGCTGCTGATGCGCCTGGCCGACGACCCGTCGGCGTGGACTGAGGTGCTCACCCGGGCGCCGCTGCCTCCCGCGCAGCTCTCGGCCCGGCGGGCGCGCAACCAGACGGCGGTGTCGATCCGCCCGCGACCGCTGCACGAGTCGTTCGTGGCCCAGGCGCAAGCGCACCCCGAGTCGCCGGCGGTGATCACCGAGTCGTCCACTATGGACTACGGGGAGCTCGACCGCCGCTCCGAGCAGCTGGCGCATGCGCTGCGTGACCGGGGCCTTCGGCCCGCGGAGCTGGTCGCGGTGGTGATGCACAAGGGCTGGGAGCAGGTGGTCGCGGTGCTGGCGATCCACAAGGCCGGCGGCGCCTACCTGCCGATCGATCCGGCCATGCCCACCGAGCGGGTGCACCACCTGGTCCAGCACGCAGGAGCGCGCCTGGCGATCACCCAGCCGGCGGTCGACGAGGCCCTCGACTGGCCGGCGGATCTGCCCCGCCTGCGGATCGAGCCGGCCGACGAGGCGCCGGCGGTGGATCCACAGGCTCGCTTGCCAGTGATCACCGATCCGAACACGCTGGCCTACGTGATCTACACCTCGGGCTCCACCGGGTTGCCCAAGGGGGTGGCGGTCACCCACGCGGCGGCGTGGAACACAATCGCGGACATCAACCATCGCTTCGAGGTGGGGGCCGAGGATCGGATGTTCGGGATCTCCTCGCTGAGCTTCGATCTTTCGGTCTACGACGTGTTCGGCCCGCTCTCGGTGGGCGGGGCGCTGGTGATCCCCCAAGGCGCGCAGGCCCGCGATCCGGCGGCCTGGGCCGCGCTGGTGCGGACGCACGGGGTCACGATCTGGAACTCGGTCCCCGCCCTGATGCAGATGCTGACCGAGCAGGTCACCGGGGCTAGCGAGGATCTCGGGCGCCTGCGGGTGGCCATGCTCAGCGGCGACTGGATCCCCGTGCCGCTGCCCGACGCGATCCGGGCGGTCGGCCCCGACATTCGCGTGGTCAGCCTGGGCGGGGCCACCGAGGCGGCGATCTGGTCGATCCACTACCCAATCGGCGAGGTACCGTCCACGTGGGCCAGCATCCCCTACGGCCGACCCCTGGCCAACCAGCGCTTCCATGTGCTCGACGACGATCTCGAGCCGCGCCCGGTGTGGGTACCCGGCGAGCTCTACATCGCCGGCGACGGCCTGGCGATGGGCTACTGGAACGATCCCGAGCGCAGCGCGGCCAGCTTCTTCCATCACCCGCGGACGGGCGAGCGGCTCTATCGCACCGGCGACATGGGGCGCTACCGGCCCGACGGCGACATCGAGTTCCTCGGGCGCGAGGACAACCAGGTCAAGGTTCAGGGCTATCGGATCGAGCTGGGCGAGATCGAGGCCGCGCTGGATCGGATCGAGGGGCTGGCACGCGGGGTCGCGTCTGTGCAGGGCGAGCGCGCGGGCAGCAAGACCCTGGTGGGCTACCTGGTGCCCGCCGACGGGGTGACCCTCGACGTGGAGACGGTCCGGGCCCGGCTGCAGGAGCTGATCCCGCCCTACATGATCCCCACGACCTTCGTGGTGCTCGAGTCGCTGCCGCTGACCTCCAACGGCAAGGTCAACCGCAAGGCGCTGCCCTCGCCCCAGGCGCAGTCGCAGTCGCAGTCGCAAGAGCGGGTGGAGCCCCGCGACGAGCGGGAGCAGGCGCTGGCGGAGATCTGGTGCGAGGTGCTGAGCGTGGATCAGGTGGGAGTCACCGACGACTTCTTCGCCCTGGGTGGGCAGTCGTTCCTCGCGATGCGCATGATGGCGCGGATCCACGGCCGGTTCGGCGTGCGGCTGCCGATGTCCTCGCTGCTCGAGCACGGCACGATCGAGGGCCTGGCTCGGCGGCTGTCGGAGTCCGAGGCGGGTACGCCGTGGTCCCCGGTGGTGGAGATCCAGGCAGGCTCGGGCCAGCCGCTGGTGCTCGCCCACCCGGTGGGCGGCAACGTGCTTTGCTACACGGAGCTGGCCCGCGGCCTGGGCATGGGTCCGGTGTTGGGCTTGCAGGCGCAAGGGGTCGAGCCCGGCGCGTCGCCGCTGACCAGCATCGAGGCGATGGCTCAAACCTACCTGGAGGCCCTGGCCGCGCGGGGGATCGAGGGTCCGCTGTCGCTGGGCGGCTGGTCGCTCGGGGGAGTCGTGGCCTACGAGATGGCGCGACAGCTCGAGGCTGCGGGGACTCCCCCGGCCCGGGTGGTGATGATCGACAGCCGCCTCGAGCCCGAGCCAGAGGCGGCGGACGAGTGGGCCCGGCTGGACGCGTTCATGCTCGATCTGGCCCGCACCGGGGGGCACACCTGGACGCGCCGCGGGCAGCCGCTCGACGCGGAAGGTCGCCCGGATCTAAGCCCGGATCTGGCGGCGATCCTCGCCGACGCTCGCCAACACCGGATCGTCCCCGAGGATCTCGCCCTCGACGCCTTCGAGCGGCTGTGGCAGGTCCACCGGGCGGGGCTCGACGCTCTGGCGGCCTATCAGCCCGGCAAGGTGGCCGCCCCGGTCCACGAGATCATCGCGGCCGAAGAAGCGGGGCGTCCCGTGCGATCGACCTGGGCCGAGCTGGTGACCGGCTCGCACACCCAGCGCACGCTCCCCGGCGATCACTACAGCCTGCTGCTGCCCCCCAACCGGGAGGCCCTCGTTCAGGCCGTCGCCGCGCTGCTTTCGTGAGTAGCATCGAGCTGGCCCTCGCTCACCGCCTTCGAATTGCATAACGAAGAGCCCGTCGAAGCGAGCGCCCGAGCCGACCATGAGCAACGACGCACTCCTCTCGCCGCCCGATCTGACCACCCAGACGGGCGAGTATCCCCAAAGCGTGGCCGGTCCCGAGGCGATCAATCTTGGCCTCGGGCAGCCCTCGCCTCGCCTGCTGCCCCTGTCCCTGCTGGGGCAGGCGGCCCTGCACCGCTTTGGACCCGAGGGCGACCCGCTCCAGCTTCAGTATGGGGCAATAGCGGGCCCGCCGGGTTTTCGAGAGGCGCTGGCGGCCTTGCTCACCGAGCGCTACCGGTACTCGGTAGCGGGGGGGGAGCTGGTCGTGACCGGGGGGATCTCCTCGGCGCTCTCGTTCGTCTCGCAGGTCTTCGCCACATCGGGGCAGATCGTGGTCTGCTCCGATCCCACCTACTTCCTCGCGCGTGGGGTGTTCGAGTCGCAGGGGCTGCGGACGGTCGGGATCCCGGTCGATGAGGGCGGCCTTCGGGTCGATCTTCTGGAAGAGCGGATCGTCCGCGACGGGCTACGCCCGGCGTTCATCTACTGCATGCCCTCGTTCCACAACCCGCGGGGGGTGACCCTCCAGCCGGATCGTGCGCGCCGGTTGGTCGAGCTCGCCGAGCGCTTCGACTTTGTCGTGGTGGCCGACGAGCCCTACGTGATGCTCCACCTGGGAGACCAGCCGCCGGCATGCATGATGTCCTACGACCAGCAGCGGGGTCGGGTGCTCTCGCTCGGGTCGTTCTCCAAGATCCTCGGCCCCGGTCTACGCTTGGGCTGGATCCACGCCGAGCCGGTCGTGCTCGAGCGATTCTGCCAGCACGGTGCCCTGCGCAGCGGGGGCGGGCTCAACCCCGTGATCGCCTCTTTGGTCCACGAGATCATCGCGCGCGGGCAGCTGGGTCCGCACATCGATCATCTGCGCTCGACCTTCGCCCACCGGGCCCGGGCCCTTTGCGCGGCGCTGCGGCGCGAGCTGCCCGAGCTTTGGGTGCCCGAGCCCGAGGGGGGCTACTTCGTCTGGCTCGAGCTGCCCGAGGGCATGGACAGCACGGCGTTGCTCGAGCGTGCCGTGGAGCATGCCGTGCGCTTTACCCCGGGGTCGCGCTGCGCGGTGCAGCTCGATCTATCACGCTATGTTCGCCTTTGTTTCGCCTTTTACGAGGCCGCCGAGCTCGAGCTCGGGGTCCGGCGATTGGCCCAGTTGCTGCGTTTTGGAGCTTGAGCAAGGCCCTCGATGTCACCACCCTTCGCCACTTGTCGCCCCTGTTCGTATCGGCTCGACTCTCTCGCGCGAGGGCAACGGCTGGGGCGTGTGCCGGGGCAAGTATTGGGACGAGTGCTGCCGTGGGTTCTCGGCGCGGTCCTCGGTATGATTGCCGCACCGGCCCGCGCGAGCGCAGGGATCGAACCTCGCGTCAGTGACGACGCCGAGCTCTCCGAGCCTTTACCGGAGGGCTCGGTGCCCGACCAGACGCCGCCGGCGGCGTCCATCGTCGCCGGTAAAGACGACGTCGAGGACCAGCCCGAGCGGGGGGGAGAAGTGCCGGCCAACGAGGCGGAGTCGACCTCGGAGACCGCGACGACGATCGCGACGGAGGGGCCGCCTCCGGCCACTGCCGAGCCGACCGAGCCGAGCGCTCCCGTCGAGCGTGCCCCGGGTGAGGAGGCGAGCGAGTCGGCTGAGTCTACCGAGTCATCCGAGTCATCCGAGTCATCCGAGTCATCCGAGTCATCCGAGTCATCCGAGTCATCCGAGTCCACCGAGCCCACCGAGCCCACCGCGGCGGACGAGTCGCGGTTCAAGACCTTGTTTGCTCGGCTGCGTCCCGCGGTGCGGGTGCCGGTTCGGCTCAATTCCACCATCCAGGGACAGCCTCGCAATCGCCTCGATGGCTACCGCTTCGATACGATCATCACCCTGCCGCGGTTCTCGGGATCGATCACCAAGCTGATCGGCTGGCAGCTGGGGTTCTTCGGGCGGGTCACCGACTTTTCGCAGGCCGAGCTGCGGGTGCTCGACGCGGTCGCCGAGGTCAACATCTTGCCTCAGCTCCACCTATGGGCGGGCCGCTTCACGGTGCCCGCCGATCGCTCCAACCTGAGCGGGCCGTTCTTCGTACCCGTGTGGAACTTCCCGGGGGTCTACGGCGACGTCTACACCATCGGTCCCAGCGCCGGCGCGGTGGGACGGGACGTGGGCGCCATGGCATGGGGCGACGTGGGCGAGGGGCGCTTCAAGTATTATGCGGCGGTGCAGTCGCTCGAGGATCCGACGGTGGCGCCGCGCATGAACGGGCGCGTCAACGTGGCCTTGTTCGGGCGTGAGCCGGGCTTTTACAACGCCGGCGGCTACCTCGGGAAGCGCGACGTCGTGGCCATCGGGGGCAGCATGCAGTACCAGCCCGACGGCCAGCGGGCCCTCTCCGATCCCATGGATCCCGAGTCGACCGAGGTCGTCCTGGGGGATCTGTGGATGGCCGCCGCCGACTTCATCGCCGAGAAGAACTTCGGCCGCGGCGGCACGCCCACCCTGGAGGCCACCTACTACATCTTCGACCGCTTCCGCCCCTACCGCCATGCCTTCTTCGTGTCGGCCGCGTACCTGTTTCCGTGGGAGATCGGCCCGGGGCAGATCCAGTCGGGGGTACGCTGGCAGCAGGCATTCCCCGGGGCCACCACTGGCGGGGGGCTGGCGGGCCTGGATGTCTCCACCGCCTACCTCTTCGCGGGATACCGTGCCCGCGCGGTGCTCGTCTACCAGCGTCAGCGCTTGGGCGACGGGGGCCCTCCGTGGAACGCGATCAACTTCGGGTTCCAATTCATCGTCATGTAGCTCAATCCGATCAAAAAAGGACACCACCAATCATGCACGTCATCCGCATCATCCTCCAGGTCAAGCCCGAAGCTCGGGATGCCTTCACCGAGATCGCCCGCAGCGAGTACGAGCAAGTCCCCAAGAACTTCGAAGGGTGCGAGCGCTATGCGTTTTGGGACAGCGTGGTCAACCCGGGCGAGGTCTTGCTCTACGAAGAGTGGAAGTCTGCCGAGGATTTCGACCGCTACCGCAACTCCGATTACTTCAAGGAGATCGGCCAAAAGCTGTTCCCGCTGCTGGCGGGCAAGCCCGACGCGGCCTACTACCAGGCCGAGAAGGCCAACTCTGGCGGTTGATCGTGGTGGCCGGCTCACACCGGAGGGCGCGCGACGGTGAACGTGAACACCGTGCCTTCGCCGACGGTCGACTCCACGTCGACCGTCCCCCCCAATGGCCCAGTGACCATGTTGTGGACCAAGGCCAGGCCCAGGCCGCTGCCCCCCGAGGTGCTCTGGGGGGTGGTGGTGAAGAAGGGCTCGAAGATCTGCCCCTGCACCTGCGGGGGGATCCCCACCCCGTCGTCTTGCACCTGCACCACATACTGGCCTGGTTGCGCGTGCACCTTCAGGTGCACGTCACCGCCGCCCGAGGGGTAGGCGTGGCGGACGGCGTTGCCGACCAGGTTCTCCAGCACCTGGGTCAGGATCCCCGGGGTGCCGTGCCATACGCGGTCTTCGGGGGGCATGGACGCGCTCAGCCGCAGCCGCAGGCCGTGCTTGCGGTAGCGCAGGTCGAGCAGAGTGACGATCTCCTCGAATACCCGGGTGATGTCCTCGATCCGCTCGGGCTCCTGAGTGATCTGACGGACCGAGAGCCGCTTGAAGCTCTCGATCAGGCGGTGAGCGCGGTCGATATTGTTCTCGATCATCTGGGCGGCCGACACCAGGGTGTCCATCTTGCCCCGCGCGCCTGGCTCGTCACGGCTGACCGCCTCGACGAGCGTCATGTCGAGCATCCCGCGGATCAGGCTGGCCGCCGACTTGACGATGCCCAGGGGGGTGTTGAGCTCGTGGGCGACGCCGGAGACCATCTGGGTGATCGACCGGTGGCGCTCGAGCTCCATCTGGGCGGCCACCTGCCGCTGCCGGGCCTTGGCCTCGACGGCTCGTGCCGAGCCCCGATTGATCAGATCGACCAGCCCGGCGAGCGTCTCGGACAGGGCGCCCTCGGACTCGGTCAAGAAGCGCAGGAAGTGCGCGCGGTCGAGCACGAACAGAGTCGTGGGCACGAGCGTCCGCACGCTCGCGGTGCGAACGCCAGCGCCCAGCATCGCCAGCTCGCCGAAGTATCCGCCGACGTCTTGGGTGTTGAGCCGAAGGTCCTCGCCCTGTCCGTCGACGATGAAGATCTCGACCTGGCCTTCGAGCACCATGTAGATGCTCTGGCCCTCGTCGCCTTCGACGAACAGCACGTGATCGGCCGGGTACGCCTCGGTCCGGCCGCGGGCGGCGATCTCGGAGAGCCGAGGGGGGTCGAGGTGAGCAAAGAGCCGGACCCCCGACAGCAGGTCGCGTACGTTGGCCCGGGTCATGGACGTCTTGAGAAGCCTACCGCGGCTGACGGGATGCCGATCGCTCGATCGGGCCGCGGCGCGTGGCGTGAGCAAGAATTTCGACGTGCAGTGAACACAATGGCGGATCGCCGTGACTCCCCGCTTTGGCGAGTGCCGGCGGTGGCCCAACCTCCGTCCTCATTCGAGATGCTCCTCACATGCCCTCAGGGAGGGTGTACGATAGGGCGACTGCGGAGGTTTCGTCGCATTAAAGGACCCCCGAGCCGAACCGGTCACGGGACGAGAGGAATCGACCCATGGAAACCCGAACGAGCTGGAAGCTCTTCTTTGTCGACGACGACCCCGAGGTGCACGCGATCACCCGGTTGATGCTCACCCACGAGCGTTTCTTTGGGCTTCCCGTGGAGCTCTACTTTGCCGACAGCGCGGAGGAGGCCCGAGAGTTCTTCGTGGGCAACCCGGACTCCGTGGGGACCGCGGTGGCGCTCATCGACGTGGTGATGGAGACCGACGACGCCGGCCTGGAGCTGTGCCGTTGGATCCGGGAGGAGCGCAAGGACAACGTCATGCAGTTGCTTTTGCGTACCGGTCAACCGGGCAAGGCGCCGCCGCGTCAGGTCATCGACACCTACGACATCTCGGGGTACTTGCACAAAGTCGAGATCACGGGGGATCGACTCTACATGTCGGTCAAGACCGCGATCCGGCAGTACTACGATGCGCAGTACCTGTTTCGCACCGCGCAGTACTACGACCACCTGCGTCGGGTCAGTCGTGGCCCGGGTGATCTCATCGAGCGGGTCCGAATGCTCGCCTCGGACGACCCGCTGCAAGAGCTGGGGATCGCCTATCACCGGGGTCGAGATCTGGGCAAGACCTACATCGGCGAAGGACAGCTGCACGATCGCGAGCGCTTCGAGGCCCTCAAGGCGGAGCTCTGGCCGCAGATCTCCGAGGAACTCGAGCGTAACGGCATCGCGCAGGCGGGCGACTGCATCGTGATCCAGACCAAGGCGGCCGGCAGCCAAGAGCTGTCGACCATGATCGTCAAGGGGGCCGTGTTTCCCCGGGGCTTGGTCGAGCTCTATGGCAGCGTGTGGCGGCAGGAGCTGGCGTATCTGGCCGAGGTCGCCGCGGCGATCTAGTCCTGCGTGCCGGAGGTTCGCACTCGTCTGTTCTGCTACGGGCGGCTAGGGCGCCGAGCCACTAGAGCTCGCCGCCGGTGCGACCGAAGCGGAGCAGCAGCTGCATCACCTCGCGGTAGTTCTCGTAGTCGCCCTGGTCGGTGGTGCTGTCGAGCACCTGGTCGCCTACCGCCATGACCGCGCGGTAGAGGGCCATGTACTCCTCGTTGTTGAGCCGGAAGTTGGGGTCGCCGGTGAGCCAGCAGACCATGATGGAGATCAGGTCGAAGTTGCCTGGGCTCTTGAGTGACACGTGCAGGGCCGAGCCCCACAGCAGCGCGACGAAGTTGAACGACGCGATCCCGACCCGGCGCCCGCGGGACACCGCGCGGCCGATCCGCCCGCCGGTCTGCATCCAGGCGGTGAAGGCCGCGCCGGTCGCCGAGCGGCCGGCGAAGCGGGCCGCCGAGTGGGTCAGCTGGGGCAGCCGGTCCATGAACGCGTTGGCTGCGTCCTCGCCCGAGACGCGCGAGATCGACTCGCGCATGGCTCGTTGCGCGTTCTCGTCGCCGAGCACCTCGAACAGGATCCCGCGAAAGATCAGGTAGTAGGTCAGCTGAATCGAGTGATTGAGGATCGTGAGGATCCGATGGGTGTGCCGGTTGCAGGTGTCCTGGATCCGAGAGCCGTAAAGGCCCGAGGTCCCCGCGATCCAGTGCAGGCACAGGGTGTAGTCGAAGGGCCACGAGTAGGCGCCTTCGGCGAGCCCGGAGATCACCTGGCCGAGGTAGTCGAGCGTGCTCGGCTCGCCCGCGGCCTTCTCGAGGAATTCAGGGTCGTCGTATGCGACCACGCCGTTGGCTGTGGAGAGACCGTCGCCTGCCATGGTGGTGTCCTTGTCACGATCCGACGTGAGGGTCGATTCCCAGTTGCAGGGGTTGCAGGAGTTGCAGGGGTTGCAGGAACCGTGTGCCGCCAATGACCGTGAGCCATGGTAACGAAGATACGGTCGGTGAGGGTGCTCCGTGGATGCGAGCGCGACGCCGTGCGCGGCGCGCCGCGGCGCGGGGCGGTATCGCCTTGCCGCGCGTGGATCGTGAGTGGAGCGCGGCGTTCATCGAAGGGTACGCGCACCATGGCTTCGTGGATCGCTCGGCGGTTGGCGGTGACGCCCACCGAAGGTGGTCTGGCGACCCGATTGGTGTCGTGACGTTCGCGGGCGGACGCTCGGAGCTCAGGGCGTCGACCCCGAGCCGAGCTTGGCCCCGAGCTCTCGCAGCCGCGTGCGCAGCGAGGCCGCGTAGCCGCTCTTGGGGTGCGTCGCGAGGAACTCCTCGATCGCCTTGGCTTCGCGCTGGGGTCGCTTGCTGCGGCGCAGCGCCAAGATCCGCCCGTAGCGGGCCTGGAGCGCCAGCGGGCCTCCGCGCTGGAGGTACGCGGCGAAGTAGCGCTCGGCCGACGTCGGCTTGCCGAGGTGATGGAGGTAGAGCTCGGCCACCGAGACCCGAGCGGCCTGGGCTTCGGGCGAGCGCGGGTGGGCGTCGAGCAGCGCGCGATAGGTCGTCGCCGCGCGGCGGTGCTGACCGGCATCGAGGGCCTCACGGGCGCGGCGGAGCATCTGCGGCGCATCCCGTGGCTCGGTGGGATGGCGGGTCGCGGGCTCGTTCGTGTCGTCCTCGATGATGAGCTCGTCGTCTGGTTGGTCGTCTGGTTGGCCGTCTGGTTGGTCGCCGGGGTCGTCCTCGCTCGGTTCGTCTCCGTGGTCGGCGCTGGTGCTGCGTGGGGCCGGGCCGCTCGGGCTCCGACGCAAAGCCCCCTCACCGTCGCGGGGGGGCGTCGACCGAGTCTGGTCGCCTCGCGCCGGTTCGTCGGCTTTGGTGTCCATCGTCGACGGGCGAGGAGCCGTTGCCATCCCTGCGCCCGAGCGAGCTGTCTCGTCGGGCGGATCCGCGGCACCGCGGGCGACCTGCGTTGCGGTCGGGCGCTCGCGGCTGCGCAGCACGGCCAGATCGGCGGTCTCGTCTTCGGGGGTCAGCGGCTCGAGCTCCACGCGGTCGCCGGAGATCACCGCCCCATGGTGCGCCTCGAGCCGCACGATCGAGCCAGCCACGTCGACGTCGATCGTGCCTTCGACGACCCGTGTCTCGATCCGATCGCCGTCCGGATCGTACTCGACGGTGAAGATCGTTCCCACCGCGGTTGCCCGCACGTGGGCCGCTCGAATGGAGAAGCGATGGCCCGCGGGCAGGGGATCGAGGCGCGCGGTGAGCTGTCCGCGGTGCACGGTCAGCGCGACCGACTCGGGGTGATCGGAGTCGAAGGTCAGCCGCGTGCCGGCGGGGGCACACGCCGAGATCCGACCGGCGAAGGACAGGCACGCGTGGCCGTCGGCGCCCACATCGATCGCGTCGCCCGGCTGGAGCGAGCCATCGCTGGCGGTGGTCTGCACGCGGACGTCGCCCTCGGACATCGCGAGCGTCGGCTGCACCCGATCGACGGGGGCCCAGGGGCGAGCGAGCCACAGCAGCACGGCCGCGGCCGCCGCCAGGCCGGTCACCGCGGCCACCAGCCACGTACGCTGCCGGCTCTCGACGCGGGCGGGCATGGCGAGCACCGGGGCCGAGGCCGCGGCCGCCTCGCGCTCGGCGAACGCCCGCTCGATCTGGTCGATCGCCGTCTCGTCGACCGGAGGCGCATCGTCGACGAAGGACGCGAGCGCCCCGAGGGTCGCCGCCTCGGCGGCTCGGCTCGGCTCCTCCTCGCTCAGCGCGTCGAGCTGCCGCTGCTCGGCCGTGGCGAGCGAACCCTCGACCACCAACTGCTCGACCAGCGCGTTCCAGCGAGCACTTGGGTGATCATCGGAAGGGATCGTCATGCCTGCACTCCCTTCCCCACCCCGATCGCGCAGTCGCGGCGGATCAGCCCCCGCAGGGTCTGCAGTCCCGCGCTGAGGCGGTAGCGGACCGTGCGTTCCTTGGCGTCGACCTGCTCGCCGATCTCGGCGAGCGAGAAGCCCAGCACGTGCCTCAGCACCAGGACCTCCCGCTGGGGCTCGGGGAGGCGGTCGAGGTACTCCTCGACCGGTCGCGGCATTTGCTCGCGCGCCAAGGCGAGCCTGGGCGCGCGCTGGAGCTGGTCCGGGGTGATCGACGCGTCGATCCGGGAATCGCGGCGGTGCTGTCGATGGCCCCATCGACGGCACGAGCGCACGACCACCCGGTCGGCCCAGCGCTCGAGCGGCGCCTGGCCCCGGTAGCCCTTGGCCGAGGCCAGTAGCTCGAGCATGCACTCCTGGGCGGCGTCTTCGGCGTCGGTCGCGTTGCCCAGCAGCGCCCGGGCGATCCGCTGGGCTCGTCCGAAGACCCGTCGCACCAGTTGGCGCCGCGCGTGCGCGTTGCCCCCGGCGGCATGCCGGGCAAGCTCGAGATCTTCGACATAGACGACGTCTTTGGATCTAGCCGCCGATTGACTCTCCACGGTCCTCGCTTTCCTATGTGGAGACTGCGCTCCCGCGCTGACAGAATTTTATCGCTCAATTCGTACAGGTTTTTGAAATGAAAAGGAAAATCCCAGCCCCGCCCAGGGCCGAACGAGCCGCGGCTCGATCAGCAGCTCGGTGTTGGGCACGGCGACGCCGAATCGTGTTCGTCGGATCCACAGGTCGACGCCCACCGAAACCCACGCCGCAAACCGCGCGGCGAACGTGAGCCCCGCGCTCAGTCGGGGGCCCACGGCGACCGCGAACGAGGTCTGGGGCGGCTCGCTGCGTGCCTCGTCGTCGTCGGTGCGTGCGGTTCGACGAGACAGATCGATCGTGGCCGCCGCCTCGGGAGCGAGAAACCAGCCGCGGGGCAGCGGGGCGCGGTAGCCCAGCGACAGATCGATCGGGTTGCGACGCACCACCAGCCGATGGGGCCCGGCTGCGGCCCGGATCGCCGGCACCACGCGGTAGCCCAGGGCAAACGTCAGGGCGTTGGGCATGGTCACCTGTCCGCGTAGGCGAGCGCCGCTCTGCCAGGGGGTGGTGGCGCTGATGTGCTCGCCGAGATAACCGGCTTCGAGGGTGACGAACGCTTCTTGGTAGCGCTGCAGGCGGGCGGCGACGTCTTCGGCCCCGCGCCGCCGCCGGGTGCGACGCGTCGTTCGTGCGCGCTGTTGCTCGGCTCGGCGGCGCTCCTTGGTGCGATCGGGGGGTTGTTCGGTGGTCTCGGGCTCGGGCTCGGGTCGCGGCGGCGGGCGAGGCGGGGGAGGCATGGGGGCAGGCTCCATGCCCACCGGCGTTTGGGCGAGGATCGCCCGGGAGGCGGAGGCAACCACGATCCCGACCGCCTCGATGGTGCTCTGCATGGACTCGGCGCGTACGTCCATGGTCTGGACCCACAGCCGGGGGCCCTGGCGCTCATATAGATAGATCGACAGCCGGTTCTTGCGTTCGGTGAGCACGAAGAACACCCCGTCGAGCTCGAACAAATCGGTCAGCTCCGCGGCCGCGGCTGCGGCCTCGGGCAGGGTCGCGTGGGGGGTGGAGGAGTCGAGGACCTCGACGTTCAGCGAGCCGATGTAGGCCAGCGTGGCTGCGCGGACCTCTTGCTCGAGCTCCGGAGGGGAGGTGGCGGTGCTCAGCCAGCCCAGCGGTGAGGGCTCGGCCCGGGCGGCCGTCGACCAGCCCCACATGACCAGCACCAGCGCCCACCACCATCGCGTCGCCCCTGCGGGCGCCAGGGATCGGGCACGGGCCATGCGGACATCCTACTGTCGAGATCGCCACGCGGCAGCCCGTCGACCGTGATCGCGAAATCGACCGTTGGGCGTCGAGGATCGGTCGCGTCGCTCGCCGATCGGTCCGGTGCGGCGACCCCTTCGTCCGGGTGGGTGGCTGGCTCGGGGCGGTCGCGGACAGTAGGATGGATCTCGTGCGACGGGGACCGCGGGTGGTACTCGCCGGGCTGGGCGTGATCGGATGGGGATCGGCCTGCTCGGTGGAGACGGATCTGGGGGTGGTGACCGGCTCGGGTGAGGGGGGGATCGAGACCGGCGAGACGGGCGAGGTGGGCGTGCCCCTCGACGTATCCGAGCCTGATACGGTGATCAACGACTATCGAGCGCTGGCCGTCGATGCCGATCGGGTCGCGTCGCTGACGGTGGTGGGCGACCTCGAGGGCTGGGCGGTCGGCGATCGGGTGATGGTGTGGCAGACGGCCACGATCGATCCATTGACGATCACGGCCGATGACGAAGTGGACGCGATGTCCGGGTCGCTCGGGGCCTGGGAGCTGTCGCGGATCGCTGCGGTCGAGGGGGCGCGCCTCGATCTCGAAGCCCCGCTCGAGGGTCGCTATGTCGCGCCGGGGGCCCAGGTCGTGCGGGTGCCCGAGTGGTCTTCGGTACGGATCGCCCAGGGGGCCGGCGTGGTGGCGCTGCCATGGGACGGCCAGCGGGGGGGGATCGTCGTCTTGTTGGCCGCCGAGGACGTCGTGGGTCGGGTCAGCGCCGACGGGGCCGGATTTCGCGGAGGGGCGCACGCCGACGCCAATACGGGCGCCGTGGGCTTTTGCGAGGACGATGACGACGCCGGAGTTCGTGGGGCCTACAAGGGGGAAGGGATCGCTACGGCGACCTTCGCCGCGGGGGGCCAGGGCCGTGGCTTCGTGGCCAACGGAGGCGGGGGTGGTGTCTGTTGGCGGGCCGGGGGCGGCGGCGGAGCGGGCGGGGGCCGGGGCGGAGTCGGCGGCCGGTCGTCCAATTGGGACAACTCCCGAGCGGACGCGGGCGGTCAAGGAGGCCGGGCGCTGGCACGTCCTGCCGGGCGGCTGATGCTCGGCGGTGGCGGTGGCGGAGGTCACGGTGCGGGCGACGAGGCCATTCGCGACGGTGGTGCCGGAGGCGGGGTCGTCTTCGTGAGTGCGGCGTCCTTCGACGGGACCTTGTCGGCATCGGGTCTCGATGCTCCGGAGGCACGCAACGACGGAGCGGCAGGGGGCGGCGGCGGAGGTACGATCTATCTGGGGGTCACCGCGGGGGCCACCTGCCAAAGCGCTCGGGCAGCGGGAGGCGCGGGCGGCAACGTCTTCGTCAGTGACACGGCGGCCTATGGCCCGGGAGGGGGAGGCGGGGGCGGCTTTGCGATCCTGCTCGGGGCGCCCGAGTGCACCGCCGACGTCCGCGGTGGACCGCATGGCTGGCTGATGGGCGATCGCCAGTATGGGGCCGAGGATGGTCGGGTCGGGGTGATCGAGCGGTAGCCGAGCCCACGCGATCCTACGTATACCGGTTTGTTCGTGGCGCTCACCGCCCTGGCCGAAGGGGCAGACGACGACCTGCTGCCTGCGGCCGGGGAGTGGAGCTGGAGCGAGGCATGGGTGCAGCGGACGTACGAGCGCGGGCTGGAGGTGTGGCGCAAGCCCGATCACGACGGGATCGCCTCCTCGCTCGGATCTTGGGCACGTGCCATTGACGAAGGGCGAAAGGCGTATGTCGCAGGTCTTGCGTGAAGTCAGCCCGTGACGGCGGCTTCGATCACTTTGCCTCCGTCGATGCGGAAATCGGTGCGCTCGGCGTCCATTCCGACGAGCTGGCCAAGCGTCTTGGCCGCCGACTCGAGGGTCTCATCCTCGGGAATGTCGCCCCCTTCCATTCCGAGGCCCGATACGGAGTCGATCGCAGTCGCTCCGAAATCGTTACCCGACGGAGCAATGCCTCCGAAGACGCCTGGTGTCACGTTGGGGCCGCTGATCATCATCACGTGATGATTGAGGTTGTGGTCACGCCCGTTGAGGCCCTTTTTCTTCAGCGTGCGACCAAATACATTGAAGCTCGCGAACGTCACTTGATCGGACAGGCCGGTCGCCTCGAGCTCAGCAAATAAGTCGACGAGATCCGCCATTCCAGACACTGTCCCGTCGCGCTCGTCCTCGAGCCCGCCATCGGCGTGGTTGTCTCCCCCGAACGACAGCCCGATCCCGATGACCGGAGAGATCCTCATCTCGATGAGGCCGATGGCCGCAGAGATCTGATCGCTTGGCCCGTTTCCGTTGATCGATGCGAAGCGGTCCAGCAAAGACTCGTCGATCGCCTTGACCTGCTCTCGAGACGTGGCGTAGCGCTCGATGAACGTGCGCTGGGCCGGCGTGCTGCTCTCGCGCAGCCGCTCATGAATCTCGTCGAGCGCGGTGTCCCGCAGCTGGGCCAGAGCTAGGCCCTCGTCATCGAGGGGGGAGAACATGTGGGACAGAGTCCGCGGTTCGATGGTCTGAAGCGTGCGACCGCCGGAGGTCAGTCGTCCGCCCCCTACGGCCACGGGGTCCCGCTGCACGGTGCCGAGCTTGTCAGCTGTCTCGTGGGCGAGCACGGTCGCGAGGTGCTCATTGCCGGTGCCGGTTTCGGTCTTGGCCGAACCGACCAGGCCCATGACCTTGTTGTGCTGCGGGTGAATGTTTTGATACGTGCGGTGGTGAATCAAGCACGTACGATCGAGCACCGACTGGGGCAGTGTGGCCCAAGGGGCAGCCGCAGAGGTCGCCACGTTCCCGAGGTTGATGGAGGTCTCGGCCATGGACGGAGCAGGGTTGTGCACCACCCCCGCGACCCCGTAGGTGCCCGGCGCATTCGCGTTGATCGGGTCACCGTCGTCGTTGTTGGAGAGAATCAAGAATTGCGGCGGGGCGGGTTCCGAGGCCAGGGCTCGGCCGCGGGGGAAACCCGCCACGAAGAATGAGACCGGAAGGCCAGTGGCGAGAGCCTTGAGCCCGAACGGGCCGAGCAACGCGTTGCGAAGGAAGCGTCGGCGTGTTTCGTCCATCATCGTTACGCTCCTATTGACTAGAGGTCCGTGGATGACACGAGCGGAGACGTGCACGCCAGTACAAAGGCAGAACGCAAGCGCACCCTCTCGTTTGTCGTGACCTCTTCAGCTCGAGTGAGATGGTCGCTGAGGATCTGTCGCATCTCGGCGCGGCGTGGGTCGGCGGGGGACAGGCCCATGACCCTATCGACCAGTGCGTCGAGCGAACCCTCCATGTCGCTGGTTTGCAAGGGTGAGCCTCCGGCATCGACGACGTTGCCTGCGATCTCCCGGCACAGAGCATCTATAGAAGAGGCATAGAATAGACTCGGGCTGGCGGGCTGGTTGGGTGCGTGACTTCCACGGGCCCACGCGTCCTTGGGGAGGCCGCTAGAAAGATCGGAGGCCGCTCCACTGGACTCACAGGCATCGATCCCGCCGAGCCGAGCCTGGAGCGAAGTGCAAAGGTGTTGTGCGCGTGCAACGGAGGTTGGGACCGGCTGGACGTCGAAGTTGTCGGCGCACGCGGCCCCGGTCACCAATCGTGATGAGAACAGGTCGACGATGAGCGTCTTGAAGCTGAAGTTCGAATCTTCGAACGCTCGAGCGATGCGCTGAAACTCGGGGTCATCGGCATCACAGGCTTGTGAGTTGGCGTAGTAACAGAGCTTCTGGGTCCAACCTTCCGCGAAGGCAGGATGCTCGCTGACGATCTGGCCGAGGTCCGCGATGTCGTCGCCCGAAGCGGTATGTCCTTGGAAGCTGAATGATGCCTGGCGCTCTTCACGTTCTGCAATGGAGACTACGTTGTACGAGTTGGGGTAGTACACATTGCTGAAGAAATTCCGCATCGGGTCGAGGTTCTTGTGGCAACCGTAGCAGTCGGTGCCCGGCCCGGCGTGGTCATCTCCCAGGCCATCGTCCCCCAGCGGAGTGGTCACGTCGGTATCCTCGAACGCCAGGCCCAGCCCGACGATGAGCGTCTGGTTGGTCGTGACCCGAAAGCTGTTGTCTTCGTTGGTGCGCCAAGTCGCGAGAAAGGAGGGAGTGCTGAAGAAACCCGCCCGGGCGACCCGCAGCTGGATCGTGTCGGCGGCGCGCAGCGTGGGGAGGTCGTAGTATCGGACCTGCTCCTCTTGGTCCGTGGCCATCGTGGTCATCGTGACCGGACGCCAGTCGTTGAAATCGCTGTCCTGGAAGACATGGTTGACGCTCATGGAGCACTTGTGGCGTGAGAACCCCATGAGGTGCCGGAGGGCGACAGAGCTGTCGTTGGTGCTGGTCGGATCGGGATCGTTGCCGCAAGAATCGCCTTCGATGGAGCTCTGCGAGTAGAAGGTCCGATGTTCCAACTGCACGGAGAAGGGCGTGTCGTCATTGAACGTCACTCCTTCAGAGTTGGTGAAGGGGTCGTGGTAGAACGTGAAGGTTCCCCAGTCTCGTGTATCCGCCGCGATGAGGTATGTCATCATCCCGGTGGTCATCACCCAGGTGCGAGTCGAGGCGATGCTGTTGAACGGCTCATCGTTCTCGATGATTCGCATCGCCGTCCGAATGAACGACTCATCGAGGTTGTCGTATAGCTCGGGGACTACCTCGAAGGACCCGGGGCGCTCTTGGGGGTCGACCTGGCTGATGTACCCGACCTCCCCGTGGCTCCCCTGCTGAAGCGTGACCTTCATGTAGTCCCACATCTTCGACCGAAAACCGTCGGTTTCGATCCAGTCCCGGACCAAGGCTTCGAAGGCGGCCGGGTCCTCCATCACGGCCATGAGCTCAGCGTTGGTGGGCGGCTCGCCGGTCAGCAGGTTCTTGACGCGCCGTACGTAGCTCGACGGCGACACGAGATCATCGATCCTGCACTCGCCCGCTCCCCCCGCGGGTTCCCATGGCTCCCCGTCGCCATCGGTCGGTTCTTCGTCCCCCGCGGTAGCCGTGGTCGAACCGGCGGCATCTTCGTTCGCGGTCTCGTTGTCGTCGCCCGAAGCGCGGTCGGTTCCCTCGTGGCGACATCCCAGCAACAGGCTGAGCAGGGCTACCGCCAGCGCCTTGTCGGTTGAGGGCACTCGTTCCAGCTTCGACTTGGTCACGGCAGCATTCCTCCTTCGAGCCACTTCGCGATCGTTTCTACTTCTTGGGTCCCCCAGCTCTCGGAGCGTGCTCCGGCGGGAGGCATGTTGTCGAGCTCGACGACGCGACGTTCGATCTCGTCGGCGAGCTCGATCCATGCTTCGTATGTCTCGAGCACGGGGAGGCTCGCTGCGTTCATCGGTCCGTGGCATGCTTCACCCGAGCAATGCTCGTCTGCGATGGGGGCAATGTCGTCCACGAAGCTGACCTCTGCGGGCACGTCTCGCCGGAGCCAGAGTGACCGCTGACTGGTCTGTTCGTTTGCACCTTCGGCGGCCACGTCGACTCGTGTCCACCCCAGTTCGTCGAACACGATGATGCCGGTCAGCGAACCTTCCTCTTCGCCTGATGAGAGCACGACGGGCTCGCCGTCGACCGTCACCGTGATCGAGGTGTCGGGAGACTCAGCTTTGATCGTCAGCCCTTGTTCTGCTTGGGATGTCCGCAGATAGGGATGCACGCCTTCTAAGCGAAACCGAGGCCCGAAGCTGTGCCGGCAGGTGGTCGTCCCGTCGGAGATCCAAAGCCCGTCCCAGTCGGCGAGGACATGGGTCACGGCCCCATCCACCGAGTGCTCGAGCTCCGTGAACTCACGGTCTCGCATCTGTACGATCCGTTCGCCCAGCGTCACCCAGATCCGGTCATCAGCCGCCGCAAGCCCCGAGGGGGCGCCGGCTTCGAAGCTCCACCGTGACCATTGATCGGGGCCGAGCCATAGCTCTGCGCCGTTGAGCACGGCAAGCGTGTCCCCGGTCGCGGCTGCCGCTTCGAGTGCAGTCAACGATGCGTGGCTGACCATGGCATCGGCGCTCACTCGCCAGATCGTTCCGTCGGGAGCGGTCATCCAGGTCTCATCGGCGGGGCCGGTGCACTCTCCGTCCACAGAGACGAGCCGGTCTGGGGTGCGCTCGGGAACTTCATCGACCGTCAATCCCCACCAGCCGTCGTTGCGGCGCTCGACAAGCCTGCCGCCCGTCAGCAACATGCCGCCTTGCCGAAGGTTGCCGCATGAGGCGGCATCCCCGGTGAATGTGCTCGGTGGCGTAAACTGCACGCGAGACCAGTCGTCGAGGTGCCACAACGAATCTGTCGCTACGATCAGCGCCTCGTCTGCCGACAAGGGAGACACCCGCTGCACAACGCCGAGATCTAGCTCGATCGGGGTCCGTACGGCGTCGATGTCCCAGGGGTCCACGACCTCGAAGCGTACCGGGCCGGACTGTCCCATGCCCTGGACCAGCCATAAGAACCCCGCGGCACTCGTCCCCACCAGCTGCTGGTCGGCGTCCATCGCAAAGCAGACTTCGTCGCTTTCGGCGAGCGCAAGAGCGTCTGGGACGATGTGCACCGTTTCATCCGACGCCGACTCCGCATCATCGTCACCGGAGGTGCTCGATGCATCTAGCCCTGGGTCAGGATCGACTGCATCGCTGTGCCCGGTGTAGCACCCGAACTCCATGCAAGACGCAACGACGATCATCCCTGGCCACAAGGAGCGTCTTGCTTGGTGGCCGGTGGCCATGGCTACATCTGCGGTGAATTCTTGATGCAACATCTCGAAGCGCTCTGGTCGTTATCGACCCATTGCAAGCATCGGCTCCGCCAGGTTCGCGTTCGTCGTGAGGACGGTGCGAGTCACGAGCGTGGGCGGTCCTGAACAATGTTCAGAGCAAAATCGCGCGTTCGCGGTCGGGATCCATCAACGCATGCTCCCATGGCGGTCTTGGTCTTCTAGTGGGTTGGGGATGTAGATTTGTCTCAAAGAAACTTTGTGAGCTGTTTGGTCAAAAAAAACAAACGTGCTCGGCCTTCGCTGATCCATTGCTGAGAAATTTTCGCGGTTCCGACTACGGCAATACGAATGCTTCGCATCCGACTCCGGCGTGGCCACTCGACAGTTCCACGCAAGGCGTGGCGCGGGCTCGTCGTCGAACTACTTGGCGTTCCCTGAGGACAGGTCATGGATGGCCAAACGCGTCGTCGGCCATCGAGCTCGATCGTAGCGCCGATCCGCCGACGGGGCTGGATTTCGCGGAGGGGCGCAAGTCGACGCGAATACGGGCGCGGTGGGATTTTGCGACGACGACGACGCCGGAGTTCGTGGTGCCTACAAAGGGGAGGGGATCGCAATGGCGACCTGCGCCGAGGGTGGTCAGGGCCGGGGCTTCGTCGCCAACGGAGGCGGAGGCGGCGTGTGCTGGCGAGCCGGGGGCGGCGGCGGAGCCGGTGGGGGTCTGGGGGGACGGGGGGGCCAGTCGTCCAACTGGGACAATGCTCGGGCCGCGGCGAGGGGCCGAGGGGGTCGGGCGCTGGCGCGTCCCTCCGGTCCGCTGATGTTCGGAGGGGGCGGAGGCGGAGGCCACGGTGCCGGCGGTGATCTCAATCGCGACGGCGGAGCCGGAGGCGGGGTCGTCTTCGTGCGTGCGGGATCTTTCGAGGGGAGCATGTCTGCCTCGGGTCTCGCGGCGGACCAGGCGCGCAACGACGGGGCCGCCGGGGGTCGTGGTGGAGGCACGGTCTATCTCGAGGTCACCACCGGGGCGACCTGCGACGAGGCTTCCGCGGTTGGCGGGGCGGGGGGCGATGTCCACATCAGTGACAACGCCGCCTATGGTCCGGGAGGAGGAGGCGGGGGCGGTTTCGCGATCCTGCTCGGGGCGCCCGAGTGCACGGCCGACGTCAGCGGTGGGCCGCATGGCTGGCTGATGGGCGATCGCCAGTATGGAGCCGAGGATGGTCGGGTCGGGGTGATCGAGCGGTAGCCGAGCCCACGCGATCACGACGCGGACCGATCCGCCAATGATCCCCCCAATGGCTGAGGTCGTAGGACCCCAGCGTCGTGCGAATAAAAAAGATCTGTCGGTCCTCCGAGTTCGTCTCCCCTAGGTCCGCGAGGGAGATGCTCATGACGCGAAGGCTGGGTCGGATGATCGTGGGGATGGTGTTGCTCGGTGGCGGCTGTCAGGCGGGGGCCGACGGCGACGCGGACGGAGGCGGGGACGCCGACGATTCGGCCAGCGGGGGGACTTACGGGGAGGGCGATCCCGGCGATCCGGGCGACGACGGCGGGGCCGACGACGCGGGAGATGATGGCGATGACTCGGACGGTGAGCCCGATGGGCCGCCCGATGGCGAGGGGATCGAGGGGATCCTCGAGTGTCCCACCGTCGAGCTGCCGCCCTATACCCGGGGGGTCGACGCCACCTTGACGCCGCCGTTCTCGCTGTCCTGCGGCAGCTGTCACGGGCCTACCGGGTCGGGGTTTGGCAACTACCCCGAGATCCCCGGCGAGCTGACGCTCGACGAGTTCAAGGACGTCGTGCGCCAGGGGCGGGGCCTGATGCCCGCCTTCACCGAGGAGTTCATCACCGAAGCCCAACTCGAAGAGGACTACGCCGCGCTCTCCGTCCTGGCCGAAGGGGCAGACGACGACCTGTTGCCCGCGGCCGGGGAGTGGAGCTGGAGCGAGGCACAGGTGCAGCAAGCCTACGAGCGCGGGCTGGAGGCCTGGCGTAAGCCCGACCACGACGGGATCGCCTGTACCAACTGCCACAGCCCCGACGCGGTTGATCTGGCGGTGATCGGCTTCACCGACGACGACATCCTGCGGCGCTCCGGCCTGCACCTGCCGGCCGAGGACGCGGCGGCCCTGGTGGATTTCGTCCACGCGCAGCGGCGCCGCTTTGGGATCGGTCGGCCTTGCTCCAAGGACTGGCGGCCGCTGCAGCCTGGCGGCGAGGTGTTGCCGGGCGACACCCCTCACGAGCAGGATGCTTCGTTTGCCCAAGAGCTGGTCGAGCGCGACTACATCCTCGCCACCGGTCGGGTCGAGACCCTCGCCGACGCCGAGGCGGTGCTGTCCGAGATGAACTCCATCGATCTACGGCGCCTGCCGATCGGGATCCCCTTCCCGCGCTGGACCGAGGACGGCTTCAACGGGCCCGAGCACAGCACGATCAACGACTACATGATGGGCGTGGGGCGGGTGCCCAACGATCCGGACGCCTGGTATGCGCTGGAGAGCGCGTACATCGAGGATCCCTCGTCCGCCAACTTCTACGAGCTCCTCCACGAGGTCACCGACCAGAGCAACGACATGGGCTTTTCGGAGGCGACCGCCGACGAGAACAGCCAGGCCAATGGCCGCTGCAACAAGATGAGCCAGAACGGCTATGGCTTCCTCACCTTCACCGACGAGGCCAAGCGCCGATCGGGGCTCATCGTGCAGCACATGATGCGGATGGCGCTGACCGGGCAGTCGGGCTGGTACGATCTGCCGCCGGCGCCCTTCGTCGACTATGCGCAGACCTACGGGGAGGGGGTCAACCCCTTCTTCCGGCTGGGGGCGCAGCTGGCCGAGCACAATTGTCGGCAGGCCGGGCCGATGCTCGCCACCTGGCCCGAGGAGCCGGCGGCCGAGATCCCCGCGTCGGATCTGGCCAACGGCGAGGCGGTCGAGCTCAGCCGGCAGCTCAACCACTCCTGGCAGAGCCTGGGCATGGTCTTCGACCAGACCCTGCTCATGCAGGAGGACTTCACCGGGGGGCAGAACCTGCACTACTGGGCGATCGTGGGCTTCGATCAGGATAACGTGCACTTGCCGTTCTTGTACCTGCATCGGATCTTGCTGCAGGAGCACTACTATCGCGATCTGCGGGGGACCGAAGCTCACCCGCCGCTGGGGATGAACCACTTCGGGAGCATCGAGGTCCACCCGCTGCTCGACGGCAAGCGGCTGTTTTTCAAGAGCAACAACCACAACGTGGTGGATTCCGAGGAGTTCCGCGCGAAGATCTCCAATACGATCCGCTGCAATAGCTACCGCACGCTGTTGCTGCTCCAGCGGGAGTTGCTGCTCGCGGGGCAAAGCGGCAACCACATGTTCGTCAACGAGAACAACACCCAGACGCTGATGGAGAACTATAGCGACTGGGGAACCTGGGTGAACCAACTGCGCAACAAGGGCGGCGAGGCGCTGCTCTCCGATGCGTTCGCCGGGCACGGCGATCTTTGCATGGATGGGCTCGACGATCTAATCGTGGAGCTCGAAGAGCTCGTGCTCGCGGGCGACGATCTGGCCCAGTAGCCTGGCTCCAATCGGGTGTGGGCTTTAGAAGGGTGGCGGGGGTGGCGGGGTCTCGGCCGGACGGGGTCGAGCCGCCGCTACCCTTTGTTCAATCAGCGAGCGCGCTCAACGACCGCTTGCCACTGGTCGCCGAGCCCGAGCTCGACGATACGCGAGCGTAGCTCGGCGTGGTCGATACCATCCCCCTGGTGTCGCAAGATGCCTTGGATATCTGCCAGGTGCTTGCTGCTCTGTCCCTCGCGGAAGTACTCGAGCTTACGGACGATGACATACTCGGGCGGGGCCACCTTCAGCGTGGCCTCGCCGAGCGTGACTTTGCGTTGTCTAGACAAGGCCCATTGGTGAAGGGGATCGTCCCCCGCGATGTACATGTCGGCCTTGAAGCCGGTCTCATGGTGGATGATGTTGAAGTGGCCGCGCTGAGAGCGCCGAGCCTCTACGCGGATGACCTCGGCGGGAGCGCAGTAGAATTCTTCGTCGGGAAACGCTCGGACCAGCGTATCGATACCGGCATCGTCGAGGAGCACGACCATGTCGATGTCGTGCGTCAGCCGAGGTTCTCCATAGAGCATCGCGGCCACGCTCCCGGTGATGACCGCGTCGATTCCCGCCGCGTCGAGCCGCGACGTGAACAGGGTGAATAGATCATTCACGATGAAACAGGAATGCGTCGCGGACCGCGGCCTTGACCTGGTCCTCGGTCCACTCGGGGTGCTGGGAACGAAACCATGCCGCCTTGAGGGCGCGGGCCGACCAGTAAAGCCGCATCGATGCCTTGAGCTTCTGCTCGGGGGTCATCCGTCCGATGATCTCGGCATGGATGTCGCGAGGGTCGTCGGCCATTGAGCTCGATCGTAGCGCAGGTCAGAAGCGGCGCCTACTTAACCCGGCCTCGTGCGGGCCGACCCGTCAAGCCGCATCGATGCCCGGAGCTCTTGCTCGGGGGTGATCCGTCCGATGAGCTCGGCGGGCATGCCGCAGGGATCGTCGTCCCGTGACCTCGAGCGTAGCATCAACAAGCGAGGACCCTCCGGTATGTGGCATGATGTGGTATTGAGAGCCGGACATGAGCGCTCTGTGACTCCAGGTCGAGCGGGCGAGCAAGGCCGATAGGGCACGCGAGGCCCACGGGCCTGCGACTGGGGATCTTGTGCTCACAGGGCGAGTTGTATATAATTGCATTGTGGGGTATGTCGGTCGGGTTTGGCTCTGCACATTCCTCTGCGTTTCGCTCGTGTCGTGCCCCGAGCCAGACACGGGGGGTGGACAAGGTCCTTCGGGAGGAGCGAGCAGTGCTCCCGCTCCGGGTACTGGCTCCGGAGGTCTCGACCTCGGTGGTGGTCGCGAATCCTATGATGATACGGGAGGCCGAGATCCTCTATCACCACCCGTAGCAAGATCATACTTCATTTCGGAATCGATGGACTTCACGGGTAATGGCTGTGCAAGTGACGATGTCAACGAGGTGACTCGCAGCCTGCAACGCCAGCTGGACGAGGACGGCTGGAGCGGGACGCGCGCTACGGACGGACAGACGACTCCTTCGGATTTCATCGATCCGGTGAAGCAGACCTACGGTCTCGACCCAACCCGGGGAGACGCGGTCTCATTGGCCGTGTATGCTGGTCATGGCTGGATGGATCAGTTGCAATGGGGGACGAGCGACAATACTCCGGGAGTGGCGTCACTGAGACAATGCAATGCGTTTTTTTCGGCAGATATCAGGTTGGGTGCCATGTCGGGAGGATGGGCCAAAGCCCTCGCCTTGCTGACGAGCTGCACTGGTCGCCTGGCGTGTTATGAGAGCACGCTGGCCACGAGCGATGTTACTCAGGTGTTTGCATTCAATAACAGTCCAAGGATCTGGAACAACGCAGCACGGCGCTTCTATCGCAAGAGTAAGCGGATGCCGAATCGTGACGCGTGGATCAAAGCCATGGATAATCGCCCGGGGGTTGGAAGGAACTCACCAGTCGTCTATTCACGTGGGCCAAGTCGTGATGAGGTTCTTCAAATTCATCAGTCTGCTCGCCTCTCGGAGATCAACAAGACCCCGAGCCATCAGGGGACTCGCTGGTATGCTTACACTTGGATCGATCGGGGCCTGGACGGTTCGTGCACTCCGCTCACCACGCGGCTCGGTGTCGACTGCATTGGGGTCGATTCGTAGTCATTGCCATGGTGTACCGTGCTGCGGCGAAGCATTGGGATTCTTCTGCTGATTCTTGCGGTGACGACATGCCGTCGCTCCGATGAGGCGAGCACCTCGACCAACGGATCCTCGCGACCCACTTCCCCGGTCCAGGACGAATCTCCGGCCTCTCTCATTGCTCCCCAATCGAGGCCGATGGCGGTCGAGGTGGCCCGACGTGGTTACGATACGGTGAGGGCGGCCAATGGGCCGCCCTCGGTCGGAACGAAGTTACCTCGTCTGCGCTTGACACGGCCGCGGCGATCGGTCGATGAGTTGGAGGCTCGAATCACCGGGGTGTTTGCCGTAATGGGGTTGACGATTCCACCCATGGTTGCCGTCGAGTGGTCGAAATCGGCGTTTCACTCGGTGGTGAAATCGGAAGAAGCTATCGTGTCCGAGCCCATGCCGGGTGTCGTCGTGACTTACGATGCTCACCTCGATGACCTCTCGGTGATCCATTGGGCGCTGTCGAAGGGCGCGGGTCGGGTGGATACGAGTGTGTCAGATTTTCTGTGTACGAAGATATCGCACCTTTAGACAGGCAGTCGTCCTTCAAAATGAATTGCTAGCTGGTTGAGAGCTTGATTCCAACCCTTCACCGGGCGAGTCCAGCGTTTCTCAGCAGCAATGACT
>JBCCWC010000069.1:0-59862 GCA_039194325.1 Myxococcota bacterium | reverse complement strand
GGCATCATCAAGCCGGGCATCATCAAGCCGGGCATCATCAAGTGGAAGGGATCGCACAAAGGCCGATGTCCTCGGTCCCCGGCGCGCCCTCGCCTTCGTCGTAGGCGGGGACGCAGTCCTGGCCCTCGGACGCGCCGGCACAGTCGTCGACCGGGTCGGTAGCGCCCAGGTCACAGAAGTTCGAGCAACACCCCGCCGAGCTCTGGCAGTCGGGCACGGCCGCCGCGGCCGCGCAGAACAGGCCCGCGTCGCACATGTTGATCGCCTCGCAGGGATCCCCAAAAGCCCCCAGCTCGGGCCCCGAGGCATCGGGTGCACAGGTGAACACGCCGTTGACCGGGTAGCAGGCCTCGTTCGCCGCGCAGGTCTGCAACAGCGGGTCGCACGAGGGCAGGCAGATCGTCAGCACCCCATCGTTGACAATGGCGCAGCTGGTCTCGGGGTCCTCGCACAGCGGGGCCTGCTGATCGCCCGAGCACATGGCCACGCAGGTGCCCATGTTGGTCTCGCCGTCGACCCCCCAGCACATCGCCCCGATGTCGCAGTCGTCGACACCCGACAAGCCGCTGCCCTCGACCGTACAGGGGTCGCCGGGCTGTCCCGGGTTGTCGGCAATCGGGACGCACTTGAGGTCGTTCCACGCCAGACCGCCGTCATTGGAAAAGGGCATACACTTGTGGCCGTCCTCGGGACAATCCTGCGCCCAAACGTCACAGATGAGCTCAGGATCGTCGACCGGGACGATGAAGCTGCCCCCCTCTTCGGTGTCAGGATCTCCGCCGGTGGTCGTCGCCGACGGGTCATCCTCGGAGTCCTGAGGATCGAACGACGTGGTGGACCCAGCGTCGTCGTCATCGTCGGACTCGGCCATCGAGTCCCCCGATCCCTTACCCCCTTCGCAGCCGACCAGCCAAAGCATGCCGGGAAGAGCCACAACGAGGAGGGAATGAAGATGGAGCCGACGCATAGGATGGTGCCTTTGGTGAGAAGCGCTCGTCGAAGCGGAACGCTTTAAACTTCTAAAACTTTCAAAAGCACCGTACTTGCTCAAAATCCTCCTTCAACGTTTAAAACTTACTAAAATCACACCATCTTCTTAAACTACCTCTAAACATTGTTCTACGACTTAGTTCAATATAGGTTTCAGTAGTTTTTCGGTTTATGCGTAGATCGCGACGATGCGCGATCAGCACGACCACGCGACCACACCGGGCCCACGCGACCACGCGACCACACCGCGCCCACGCGCCCACGCGCCCGCTCAGGACGGCAGGGCGCAGTAGCCCACCGCGTCGTACCCGGGCGGGCCCTCGCCCGGGTTGAACAGCGCGGTACACAGCTGGCCCTCGGCCTGGCCCGAGCACTGGCCGTCGTCCATCAGCGACAGATCGCAGACCTCGGTGCAGCAGCCCTGAGAATCGTTACAGCCGGGCACGAGGCTGGGCACCACGCACAAAAGGCCCGGGTCGCACACGTTGATGAACTCGCAGGGATCGGCGTAGGCACCCATCTCGCCCGAGGCATCGGGCGCGCAGGTGAACGAGTCGTTGATGAGGTAGCAGGCCTGGCCCTCCGCGCAGTCCTGAACCAGCGGATCGCAGTTGGCCAGGCACAGCACGATCGCGCCGTCGTTGGCGATCGCGCAGCTGGTATCCGGGTTGTCGCAGACGGGGCTGGCCTCGTCCCCGGTGCACATGGCCACGCAGACGCCGGTGTTGTTGGTGGGATCGACGTCCCAGCACATGATGCCGACCCCGCAGGTGTCGACCCCCGAGGTGCCCGTGCCCTCCACGGTGCACTCGTCACCCGGCTCCCCCGGGTTGGGGTCGACCATCGAACAGCGGGTGGCGTTCCACGAGTCGCCGCCGTCGTTGGCCCAGGGCATGCACTTCTCGCCCTCGGGACAGTCCTGCGCGAACAGATCGCACTCGAAGGCCACCCCGCCGCCGTCGGGATCCTCGATGAAGATCGCAGCGGTGGCCGTACCGTCGTCGGCGGTCATCGCCAACCCGCTGCCCCCCACCCCAGTGCCCGCGGTGCTCGACGCCGACGTCTCGCTCGCGGCACTGTCGGTCTCGCTGGAGTCCCCATCGCTGGCACAGGCGCCGAGAGCCACACCGACCGAGATCACGATCCACCGCGGCCAGCGATAGGCCCTGGACCGGCCGGCCCGTTCATGGGTTCGATTCGAAGGAATGGGTCGCTTGTTGGGCATCCGGTTGGGCCTCGGGATCAGACTCCTCCTAAACCTACGAGACCGCAAG
This sequence comes from Myxococcota bacterium, assembly GCA_039194325.1. Lineage (GTDB taxonomy): Bacteria > Myxococcota_A > Polyangia > Nannocystales > Nannocystaceae > Paraliomyxa. The sequence continues at coordinate 57,598 of JBCCWC010000069.1, read as the reverse complement.
GGCAAGGACATGGACGCCTCGAACGATGCGCGCCCTCGCCCTCGACCTATCGACCAGCCTCGCACCTACAAAAACGAAAGGAGGAGGGCGGGCGCCCTCCTCCTTGGAATACTCGACCCGAGCGGTGACTAGGCCGGAATCGTGCAGCTCCCGACGTCCTCGTAGCCGGGCGGGGTGTTCATCGGATCGTACCAGGGGATGCACTCCTGACCCTGAGCCTCACCCTGACACTGGGCGTTACCGGCGGGATCGGTCAGGTCGCAGACCTCGGTGCAGCAGCCCAGCGCGCCGACACAGCCCGGGGTCGCCTCCGGGATGTCGCAGATGAGGCCAGGATCGCACACGTTGATGAACTCGCACGGATCGCCGTAGACGCCCATCTCGCCCGAAGCATCCGGGCCGCAGACCCAGTCGTCGAGGATCGGGTAGCAGGCCTGGCCCTCCACGCAGTCCTGAATGATCGGGTCGCAGATCGGCAGACACAGCACGATCGCGCCGTCGTTGGCGATGGAGCAGGTGGTGTCCGGATCCTCGCAGATCGGGTTGGACTCGTCCCCGGTACACATCGCCACGCAGGTGCCCATGTTGGTCTTGGGATCGACGTCCCAGCACTGCGCCCCGAGGTCGCAGCTGTCGATGCCGGTGGCCGAGTTGCCCTCGACGGTACACTCGTCGCCCGGCTGACCGGGGTTCTCCATGATGGGCGAGCACCGCGTGGCGTTCCAGGTGCTGCCGTCGTTGGACCACGGCATGCACTTCTCGCCATCGGGGCAATCCTGCGCGAACAGGTCGCATTCGAACGCAACGCCGCCCCCATCGGGATCCTCGATGAAGACCGAGCCACCGGTGTCACTAGAACCGCCGCCATCGCCGGTACTGCCACCGCTGGTCATGCCCGTGGTGGGATTGTTGGTATCGCTCGGATCGACACCCGTCCCCGGATTGAAGCTGGTGCTGTCGTCGCCGGGACCGTCATCGTCGTCCGGCGTAGCCCCCGAGTCGTTCTCCGGGTCGTCTACGGAGCCGCAGCCTACGGCGAGCCCCGCGCACAACAGGGCAGTCCAAATCACGTTCTTCGTCATGGTCGTCTCTTCCCTTGTCCCTTGGTCCCCTGAGGGCCATGCGGCGTTCGCCGGGCTACAGAATCCAACAAAACGTCGAGGACTGCAAGAGCTTTTAGGGCTTTGGAGCCTTTGAATTCCCACTAATTCGAGACTACGCCTAGAGGATGTGTCGAGAGAGATCCTGATCCTCTAGGAGGGCATCGACCCGCTCGTGGACATAGGCAGCGGTAATGCGGATCTCGCGCTCTCCGAGCTCGCTGGCCTCGAACGACAGCTCTTCGAGCACCCGTTCCATGACGGTGTGGAGGCGCCGCGCGCCGATGTTCTCGAGGGTGGCGTTGGCCCGCCAGGCGGCGTCGGCCAACGCGATGACGGCCGGCTCATCGAACACGAGGGTGACCCCCTCGGTGCCGAGCAGGGCCGCATACTGCTTGAGCAGGGAGTTTTGGGGTTCACGGAGGATCCGGACGAAGTCCTCGGCGGTGAGCGAGTCGAGCTCGACACGGATCGGAAAGCGCCCCTGCAGCTCGGGGATCAGATCGCTGACCTTCGACAGGTGAAAGGCCCCGGCCGCGATGAACAGCACGTGATCGGTACGCACCGGCCCGTACTTGGTGGTGACGGTGGTGCCTTCGACCAGCGGCAACAGATCCCGCTGGACCCCTTCGCGGGACACGTCGCCCCCCCGCACGTTCTCGCGGCTGCAGATCTTGTCGATCTCGTCGAGGAAGACCATGCCCAATTGCTCGGTTCGGCGCACCGCCTCGCGGGCCACCGCCTCGCGGTCGACGAGCTTGCTCGCCTCTTCCTCGGTGAGCAGGCGCAGGGCCTCGATCACGGTGACCTTGCGCCGATGCTTGCGCCGGCCGAGCTTGCCCAGCAGATCCTGGAGTTGCTGTCCCATCTGCTCGCCCATGGGCAGCCCGGGGATCACCTGCAGACCGCCCGACTCCTCGACCTCGACCTCCACCTCGCGCGCGTCGAGCTTGCCCTCGCGCAGCAGATCGCGCAGCTTGTCGCGGGTGCGGCTGCCCGCCGGGGGCTCGCCGGGACGATCGGCGTAGCTGCGGTCCGCGCCGCGAGGCAGCAGCAGGTCGAGCACGCGCTCTTCGGCCTGGGTGCGGGCCTGGCTGCGCACCTCCTTTTCCATCTCCGCCCGCACCAGGCTGGCGCCCTGCTCCACCAGATCGCGCACCACCGAGTCCACATCGCGGCCCACGTAGCCCACCTCGGTGAACTTGGAGACCTCGACCTTGATGAAGGGCGAGCCGGACAGCCGAGCGAGGCGGCGCGCGATCTCGGTCTTGCCCACCCCGGTGGGCCCCACCATGATGATGTTCTTGGGCGAGATCTCCTCGCGCATGCCCTCCTCGACCATCTGACGGCGCCAGCGATTGCGCATGGCGATCGCCACCGCACGCTTGGCCTTGTGCTGACCGATGATGTAGCGGTCGAGCTCGTCGACCACCATCCGAGGGGTGAGATCTTGGACCTGGCCGGTCATCGCGGTGTCTCCTGCCCGGAACGCTCGGAGCTCGTACGATCGGAGCCCGGGGGCTCCACGCCCGGGAGCTCCAGGATGGTGTGCTGGAGGTTGGTGAACACGCAGATCTCGCCGGCGATCTGAAGGCTGCGGGCCACGATCGCCTTGGCATCGAACTGGGTGTGACGCAAAAGAGCGCGCGCAGCCGCCAGCGCAAAATTGCCACCGGAGCCGATCGCCACGATCCCGTCGTCGGGCTCGATCACATCGCCGGTCCCGGACAGGAGCAGCGAGCGCTGGGCATTGGCCACGATCATCAGCGCCTCAAGTCGACGGTAGCGACGATCTTGCCGCCAATCCTTGGCCAGGTCGACGCAGGCGCGCACGAAGTTGCCCCCCACCGCCTCAAGCTTGGCCTCGAGCAGCTCGAACAAGGTCAGGCCGTCCGCCGCCGAGCCGGCGAACCCCCCGAGGATCGTGCCTTTGGCGAGGCTGCGGACCTTGGCCGCCCCGGACTTCATGATGGTGTTGCCCATCGAGACCTGACCATCGGCCCCCAAGGCCACCGTGTCACCACGGCGCACACACACCACGGTGGTGGAGCGAAACTGCGGGGTCTTCTCGCGGTCGCGTCGAGACATCGTGCCAGAGTATAGGCCCGACCACCGTCGGGCCGACCGCGGCCGACAAGCGCCCGCCGGGGCCGCCCGCGAACGCCGCAGGCCGGGTTTACAGCCCAGTCGGCGATACCGGTCGGCGACCCGGTCGGCGATCCCCGTGGGCGATCCCAGTGGGCGATTGGGGTCGGCTACCCTCGGCGTGATGGCGGTCCGGGAGCACTATCGTCGAGGTCTGCACGAGCTGAGCGACGGGGTCTGGGCGTGGCTACAGCCCGACGGCTCGTGGGGCTTGAGCAACGCGGGGCTGCTGGTCGACGGCGAGGCGTCGATGCTGGTCGACACCCTGTTCGATCTGCCGCTGACCCGGACCATGCTGGCGGCGATGCGCCGGGCGACCCCGGCCGCGCGCACGCTGGACACGGTGGTCAACACCCACGCCAACGCGGATCACTGCTGGGGCAACCAGCTGTGTGGCCGCGCACAGATCATAGCGTCGCGCCGCGCCGCGCAGGAGATGCTGCAGCTGCAGCCTGCCTTGATGGCCACGCTGTCCCGGGTCACCCAGCTCTCGGCTCGCACCGGCCCGTTGGGCCGAACGCTGGGCCGCCTGCTGTCACGGGTGGGGGTACGTCAGCTGGGCGCGGTCTTGCAGGCCAGCGACCTGCTGTCGCGCGCCTTCGGCCGCTTCGACTTCTCGGGGATCACGCTGACGCCACCCACCCGCACGTTCGACGAGCACCTGACGCTTTGGGTGGGCGACACGGCGGTGGATCTCTACGAGGTGGGACCTTGCCACACCACGGGCGACGTGATCGTGCACGTCCCCGCGCGGCAGGTGGTGTTCACCGGAGACATCCTGTTCGTCGACTCGCACCCGATCGTGTGGGAAGGCCCGGTGTCCCGCTGGATCGCGGCGTGCGACCGGATCCTGGATCTGTCGCCGGTGCACATCGTGCCCGGACACGGGCCCCTGGCCGAGCCCGACGACGTACGACGCGTGCAGCATTATCTGTCCTATCTGTACGAGGAGGCCACCACGCGGTACCACGCGGGGATGACGGCCCAGCAGGCCGCCCATGACATCTCCCTGGCGGAGTTTCGCCACTGGAAGGACGCGGAGCGGGTGGCGGTCAACGTGCGGACGATCTATCGCGAGCTATCGGGGGATGCGGCGTCCGAGGACGTGATGGAGCTGTTTGCGGTGATGGCGGAGCTGGGCCGGGTGATGCCCGACCTGGGGTGACGGGAGCCGGTGCGCCTCGGGCAGGGCGGGGAAGGCCTGTTATCGTCGAGCCGCGCAGGCGCCCGCCCATGGCCGAGTCCAGCTCCAACTCCAGCACGACCCTCGTGGGCTACGCTCCGATCTCGGCCCCTCCCCGCCTGGGTGTGCTGGTCTCGGGGCGGGGCTCCAACCTCAAGGCGCTGGTGGCCGCGTATGCGCGCGGGGAGCTGCCCGCTCCGGTGGTGGTGGTGATCTCGAACCGAGCCGACGCCGGCGCGCTGGAGTTCGCGCGCGCCAAGGGGATCGCCACCGCACACATCAGCGACCAGACCCACGAGGATCCGGGGGCGGCCATGCTCGGGTGCCTGTACGAGCACGAGGTCGACGTGCTGGTGCTGGCCGGCTACCTGCGGCGCGTGGACCCGCGGGTCGTGCTGGCCTACACCGACCGCTCACTCAACATCCACCCCGCCCCCCTGCCCCGCTTCGGCGGCGCGGGCATGTACGGCATGCACGTGCACCGGGCGGTGCTCGACGCCGAAGTGCCGCTATCGGGGCCCACCGTGCATCGGGTGACCGCCGAGTACGACGAGGGCGAGATCCTCGCGCACCAGCCCGTGCCGGTGATGCCCGGCGACGATCCGCAGACCCTGGCCGCCCGGGTGCTCCAGGCCGAGCACGATCTGCTGTGGCGAGTGGTCCGCGACCGGTTTTGTCCCACGCAGTAGTCACCCATTCGGGGTGCGGGCCCCGTCCTGCCGCGTGCATCATGGGCTCTTGGTCAGCCCCGAAAGCGGCGGCAGCAGCCGGCGCAGCCAGTCGTCGAGCATCACCAGCCCCGAGATCGTGGGGTTGCTCTCGGTCAGTTCTTTGACCTGCTGGGCAAACTGGCGAAGGCCGTAGGTCTCGAACATGCCCTGGACGTCGTCGCCCTCGACCATGCGCGCGAGCCGGTGCACGTGGACGTTGAGCTGACGACGAATGGCCGCGACCGACAGGCCGTCCCAGGCCGAGCTGAAGGTCATGCGATCGACGGCCTGGTTGAGGTAGTTGAAGTTGATGGCGTCGGTGATCTTGAGCCAGAGCAGCAGGGCATCGGCCGGGCTGCGCCCGAGGCTGGGGGCGAGACGAACGGCGTCGAGCACCGGGGTCAGGTAGCGCAGCTTGACGATCCGGCCGGCCAGCGGCTCGGGCAGTCCCAACTCCACGAAGCGAGCCCGGCGCCCCGCGGTACGCCCCTTGGAGCCCGGGGGCAGGGCCTGCTCGATGTCGGCGAGCAGCGAGCGCACCTGGGCAAAGCCCGCCTCGTCGATAGGCGGCAGATCCAGCTGACCGAGCAGGTAGAAGGTGGCGTTCTCGAGCGAGTTCTGGACGAAGGCCATCGCCTGGTAGATCGCCTTCATGTGGTGCTTGTCCTCGAGCGCGTAGAGATCGGCGAGGATCGCCCCCAGATCGGCCGCGTCGGCGGCCCGCAGGTACGCGACGGTGATGTCCACCGGCGACATCAAGGTGCCGACCTGCATCTCGGACAAGAAGGTCCCGCCCATGTTGTCGACGATCTGGTTGACCACCATGGTGGTGGCGATCTCTCGACGCAGCAGGTGCCCGGCCACCGCCTCGGATCCCGCCAGCTCGACGACCCGGCGGGGGAAGTAGGCGGTGACGAAGCGATCGACGATGTCGTCGGGCAGCGGGTCGCCGGCCAGCAGCTCGCGATACGCGAACATCTTGGCGTGCGAGCAGAGCACCGCCGCCTCACACTTGTGAAGGCCCTGCCCCTTGTGGGAGCGGTTTTGCAGCTCGTCGTCGCCGGGCAGCGAGAACGCCTCGGGGTTGAAGGGGATCCGAGGGGCCAAGAAGCTCAGGGCCCGGGCATACCGAAACATGTCGGACCGCGACTGGGCCACGTCGAACGAGACCATGCGGCTCTGGGCTTGGTTGTTGGCCAGGACCATCTGCACCACCTCGTCTTCGCACTCGACCAGCAGCGCATTGCGAGCGTCGCGGGTGGTGGTGCCGGCCGCCAGCCGGGGGGCGAAGAGGATCTTGATGTTCACCTCGTGGTCGGAGATGTCGACCCCGCCCGAGTTGTCGAGGAAGGCGCTGTAGTTCTGGCCCCCCCGGCGGGCGTACTCGACCCGGCCGCGATCGGTGATCGCGAGGTTGGCCCCCTCGCCCAGCACTCGGCAGCGAAGATCGCAGGCGTCCACCCGCACGCTGTCGTTGGCCTTGTCGCCGACCTCGCTGTTGGACTCTTCCTTGGCCTTGATGTACGTGCCGATCCCGCCCATCCACAGCAGATCGACCGACAGCCGCAAGATCGCCGCGATGACATCGTCGCCGCCCACGACCTGCTCGGCCTCGAACCCGAGCAGCTCGCGCGCCCGGGCCGACAGCGGCACCTCCTTGCTCTTGCGAGGGAACACCCCGCCGCCCTCGGAGAGGGCGGCGTAGTCCTCCCAGGTGGAGCGCGGCAGCTCGAACAAGCGCCTGCGCTCCTCGAAGCTGCGGGCGGGATCGGGATCGGGATCGACGAAGATGTGCAGGTGATTGAAGGCGGCGACGAGCTTGAGGGTGCGGCTGCGTAGCAGGCCGTTGCCGAACACGTCGCCGCTCATATCGCCCACACCCACGGCGGTGATCTCGTCGGCCTCCGGGTCGATCCCCAGCTCGTTGAAGCTGCGTCGCGTGGCCTCCCAGGCCCCGCGCGCGGTGATCCCGGTCTTCTTGTGGTCGTAGCCGTGGGAGCCACCCGAGGCGAAGGCGTCGTCGAGCCAAAACCCGTGCTCGGCGCTGATCGCATTGGCGGTGTCGGACAAGTGGGCGGTGCCCTTGTCGGCCGCGACCACCAGGTAGGGATCGATCTGCTCGCGGTGCACGAGGATCCCCTCGGGGGTGACCGTCTGCCCGTCGACCACGTTGTCGGTGACCGACAGCAGCGCTCGGATGAACTTGCCGTAGTAGTAGTCGCCGGCGGCATGCAGGGCGTCGCGCTCGACGGGGGGCTGGCGCAGCACGAAGCCCCCCTTGGCCCCCATGGGCACGATGAGCACGTTCTTGACCATCTGGGTGGCCATCAGCCCGTGGATCTCGGTACGAAAGTCGTCGGGGCGATCGGAGAAGCGCAGACCCCCGCGGGCCACCTTGCCGCCCCGCAGGTGCACGCCCTCGAAGTCGGGATGACTGACCCAGATCTCCCGATAGGGCTTGGGCTCGGGGCCAAACGACAGGTGCCGGGCGGCCACCTTGAAGGCCATCGCCTCGCCCGCGTCGCGATCGGCCACATAGGCGTTGGTGCGCCGGGTGGCTCGCACGAGCTCAGCCACCGCCTGCAGCACGCGATCGGCGGTGTAGTCGGTGACGTCGCGCAATTCCTTGGCCAGGGTGGTCTCGGTGACCTGGGCCAGCGCGTCGGTGGCCACCCGCGGATCGAAGCGCGCGGCCAGCCACTGCATCAGGGCGACGGCCACCGAGGGGTGCGTGACCAGGGTCGAGCGGATCACGGCCTCGTCGAAGGGCAGCCGCAGCTGGTGCATGTGGGCCACGTAGGCCCGCAGCACGTCGACGTCGCGAGCGGTCAGGTCACTGACCACGATCAGCCGGTTGAGGTCGTCGTCGCCGGCCCGCCCCTCGAAGACCTCGCCGAGCGCGGCCACGATGTTGGCCCGCCGCGCCATGGTCCGGCCGATCTGCGAGGGGCGCACGTCGAACCGGAAGTTGTCCATGTCGACGACCGGCAGGTGGGGGACCTGGATCTCGCGGGAGTACTCGTCGATCACCTCGAAGCCGAAGCTGCTGAGCACGGGCAGCTGGCGGCTGAGGTTGATGGGCTCCCGCGAGAAGATCCGCAGGTTGAGCGACCCGGGGTGGTCGCCGAACTCGGAGATGTACAGATCGCAGGTGACCTGGGCCCCCTCGCGCAAGCTCTCGAGGCACAGCACGTCGCCCTTGATCCGCTCCACGCTACAGCGGCGCTTGTGCTCCTCGTTGAAGGCGTCCTCGTAGATCTCGAACAGCTCGTCGGCCCGGCCCTCGGGGGCCACCGCCTCGACCGCCTCGCGCAGGCGGTCGCCCCACGAGCGGGCATGGGTCAGCACCTTCTGCCGCAGATCCTCGGTGTCGGCCTCGCGCAAGGGGCCGACCCCGGTGACATAGAAATGGATCACCGCGTTGTCGTAGCGATCGATGTAGACCCCGTAGTCGGCGTAGCTGCCCCCCAGATCGGCCAAGAGCACGTCCTGCACCTGCTGCCGCAGCTCTTCGGAGAATTGCCAGCGCGGCAGGGCCACGAAGGCGAAGGCAAAGCGGCTGCCCTCGCCGATCCGAATGTGGACGTCGCTGCCCCCCTCGGCCTCGGCCCGCAGGATCCGGTCGGTCAGCTCCCAGATGCTCTCGCGATCCTCGCCCAGCAAGTACTCGAGCGGCAGGGAGTTGAAGGCGTTGGTGATGCTCTTGCCCCGCGCCGAGGTGGTCGCGACCTGGCGGTCGTCGAGCATGGCCGTCAGCACGGTCTTGATCACCGGGATCTGCTCGGGCGGGGTGTGCAGGGCCTTGTAGGTGAACAGCCCTTCGACCAGCGCCACCCCGCACGGAGTGCCGTCCTCGTCGAAGGCGGTGGCCACGAAGTAGCCGGGCTTGCCCGCGCGGTGCACGGGGGACTCCTCGGCGCTCCGCTCGTATCGAATGAAGCGGCCGGGGGTGGTCGCGGCCCGGCGCAGCGAGGCTTCGCGCTCGGGAGGCGCGAGGGTGCTGGTGCCCATCGCCTCGGCGAGCTCGCCGTCCTCGCCGTAGCGCTCGACGGAGAAGATCACGAAGTTCTCGTCGCACAGCCAGCGCAGCAGCGCCTCGCACTCGCGAACAGCGACCGCCTCGGACCCGGACCGATCGCTGGCCACCGCGAAGTAGCCATCGGCCAAGCCCTCGATGCAATTGGACATCTTGTCGAAGTCGCGGACCATCGCCTGGGCCAGGGCCAGGCGCCGGGTGATCCGATCGCTCAGGCCCGCTGGGATCCCGCCGCCGTCCCGACCGCCGCTGCCCGGGGTGGCCACCTCCACGCGGATGAGCGACTCGGCTCGCCCGGTGCCGATCCCGATGAGCTTGCCCGCCGGGTCACGCCGCACCCGAACGATCGCGTTGAGCTGCCGCCGGACCTCGTAGTGCTCCCCCTCGAGGGCGGCCCGCATGGTCGACACCAAGAAGGGCTGATCCTCCAGGCAGCTCTCGACCACGAGGGTGTCGGTGTCGTCCTGGTAGCGCAGCTGCACCTTGATCTCGGACTTCTTGCGCTGCTCGAGCAGCGTCAGCAGATCCTCGAACTGGGTCAGCAGCTTGGGGCTGGGCACGCCCCGCAGATCCCGGACGTCTACCGAGCCCATGACGGCCTTGGTCAGCGCGGCCAGCTGCTCGCGATCGGTGGTGGATCGCTGGGGCGTGAATCCCTGGAGATGCTGCCGTACCTCGTTGATGAGGCGACTGGTGAGCTGACGCGACGACATGTAAAAAGAACGATCCCGCAGCTTCTGGGGACATGCAATGCGACGAGCGAGCGGACGACCGCACAGATCCGGAACCTAGCTCACGGCGGTGAGGGCTCCACGGTGACGCGCGCCCGCACCCGCCTTAGGGTCGCCGGCCCGATGCCGCGCACGCGCAGCAGGGCATCCGGGTCGGCATAGGGGCGACCCTCGACGATCCGACGGGCCAGCACGGGGCCGACCCGCGGCAGGCTGGTCAACTCGGATACCGATGCGCGATTGATGTTCACCGGCTGGTTTAGGGCGGCCAGATCGGACGGCGACATGCGAGACCGCCCCCGCCGACGGCCGTCGGACCACACACCGGGGTGTGCACGGTGTGCACATAACTGCGCGGTCTCGAAGACGTCGCCCGCCGCGATGGGCTCGACGTGAAGGGCCGTGGGGAGTTGTGCCCCACCCGGCCCCGAACCGGCGCCCCGACCGGCGCCCCGACCGATACACAACAACGCCGGTGAGGCGGGCAGTTCGTCGTCGCACCGAAGCTGCCCATCGACCAAGACCGCCCGAACACAGGGCTGCGCCGCCGGCGAAGCCGAGCGAGGCCGGGCCTGCCCTCCTATGATCGCCAGACCGAGCGCTGCGACCCCGAGCCCCGGTGCCATCGCTCGCAGCCACCGGAGCCACCGGAGCCACCGAGCGCGGTCGCGAGCACCCCGGACCCGCGCGGCCATGGCTAGCTGCCCGTGGGGGGACCCTGGTGCAAACCGAAGCCGTCGTGGAGGCAGCGCAGCGCCAGCTCGCCGTAGCGCTCGCCGACCACCACCGAGATCTTGATCTCGGAGGTCGAGACCATCTGGATGTTGATCCCCTCGGCGGCCAGCAGCGCGAAGGTCTTGGCGGCGACCCCGGCGTGGCTGCGCATGCCCACCCCGACCACCGAGACCTTGCAGATCCGCGGATCGGTGAGGATGGCGCCGGGGCGTTCCCCTTCGGGCAAGGGGAGCGACCCGAGCAATTCCTGCGTGCGCGAGAGCTCGGCCTCGGGCACGGTGAAGGTGACGTCGGTGTGGCCGTCGTGCGCGGCGTTTTGGATGATCATGTCCACCACGATCCCCGCCGCCCCCAGGTGCTCGAACAGCCGGGCTACGGTGCCTGGCACGTCGGGCACGCGGGTCAGCGTGACCTTGGCTTCGTTGCGATCGAGCGCGACCGCCGATACCACCACGTCTTCCATGCTGGGCTCCTCGGGAACGATGAGAGTGCCGGTGCCCTCGTGCAGGCTGCTGCGGACGTGGACCGGGACCCCGTGCTTCATGGCCAGCTCGACGCTGCGACGCTCGAGCACCTTGGCTCCGAGCGCGGCCAGCTCGAGCATCTCCTCGTAGCTTATGCGATCGATCTTGCGGGCGTGCGAGACGACCCGTGGATCGGTGGTGAACACGCCGTCGACGTCGGTGAGGATCTCGCAGACGTCGGCCTGCATGGCGGCGGCGAAGGCCACCGCCGAGGTGTCCGACCCCCCCCGACCCAGGGTGTTGATGTCGCCCTCCGGGTCGATCCCCTGAAACCCGGCACAGACCACCACCCGACCCGCGTCGAGCTCGCGCCGGATCCGCTCGTGGTCGATGTGGGTGATGCGAGCCCGGGTGAAGTTGCGATCGGTCTTCATGCCCAGCTGGTGACCGACCAGCGAGATCGCCTGACCCCCCGCGTCGCCGATCGCCATGGCCAGCAACGCGGCGCTGACGTTCTCGCCGGTGGAGACCAGCTGATCGAGCTCGCGCGCGTGGGCGGCCCCGCGCCGGGCGGCGGCCACGTAGGGGCCCTTGCGGGGGGTCGACCCGGCATCCTCGGGCGCGACCAGATCGTTGGCCAGCGCGATGAGGCGATTGGTCTGCCCGGCCATGGCGGAGACGATGACCACCAGCTGGTGACCCTGCTGCGCCAGCCCCAGGCAGCGCCGCGCACATGCCCGGATCCGGTCCAGATCACCGACCGAGGTGCCACCGTATTTCTGGAACAAGAGCATGGGGCCGTGGGGTGACCGTTGTACGAGCGGCCGCGGCGCGCTGTAAAGGCAGGGGCGTCACACCGGGGTATCGACCGCGCTGGCCGAAGCGTTGCACGGCCTCGGTCCCGGCCTCGGTCCCGGCCCCGGCCACCGACCGAGGCCAACGCGTCAGTCGTCGCGGGTCTGGCCGAACAGGGGTAGCTGAGCCAGCAATGCCTCGGGCAAGGTTCCACGCGAGCGCCGGCGCACCTCTTGCTGGATCAGCAGCTCGATCCCGCCGCGGCAGGAGCCACAGCCGGTCCCCGCGTCGCAACGCTCGCCGACCTCGTCGACGGTGCGCGCCCCCGCGCGGATGGTGGCCACGACGTCACGCTCCTCCACGGCCATGCATTGGCATAGGATCCGAGACACGTCCCAGTGAGATAGCCCAGGCCCGTGGCCCCGTCCACGCGACCGGCTCCTGCGCCCACCACCCGCCCGGCGCCCCGGTCGCGAGCACCGCCCTCATTCGAACCAGCGGCATACGCGCTACTCCGACAAGCTCGGACCCAGTGCTCGTCCGTCCTCGGTGCCACGTGGGCAAGACCGAGGCCGGGCGCGACGAAGTCGCGCATCCCCTGCCGGCCTCGGCATAACAATTCAGCTCGGTCCGGCCACCGAAAATCGCCCCGGCGACTGCTGTGCGTCGGTCCCCGGCAGCATCACCTGCCCCGGGAACGGCTCGAGCTCGTCCACCCGCGTCAGCTGCCCATCCCCGGTCAGCACGAACAAGCCACGCGGGACGAGGTCGTCGTCGTCGTCGTCGTCCGCCGAGACGCTGTAAAGCAGCGCATTGCCCTCGTCGTCCACCGCGACCGGTCGCATCGGGATCCCGGACAAAAGCTCGACCCCCAGCACCGACACCCTCCGGACCTGCCCCGACAGCCCGGTCACTCCGCCCTGTGTATTACACGTTTGCACGACCCAGGTCCCCGAGGGGCTGATCACCGTCTCGCCGGTCACCTCGCACGGGGTCTGGATCCCGCTGACCATCCGCGGGCCCTGGGCGTCTACGCGCACCACCTCGCCCTGCGACGAGGTGACCAAGAGCACCCGACCGCGCGCGGCGAGATAGGGCGACAGGGTGTCGACCGGCTTGGGGATCGCCGAGATCGCGCCTGCGGCCAGATCCACCAGATTCAGATCCACCAGATTCAGATCCACCAGATTCAGATCCACCAGATAGAGCCGCCGCTGGTCGTCGAGCACCACCAGGTCGTCGTCGAGCACGGCCGCGAGCATCGTGGGCTCGTCGGCGGGGCAGGCCAGCGGGAGGCGCTCAGCGTCGGTCAGGACGCCGGTGCTCGGGGCATCGACCCACGACCAGCGCAGCAGGTCGCAGTTTCGGCTCGGCTGCTGGGACGCCATGGTGAACACCGCCCGCCCGCTGGGGGCCACGCACAGCCGCTGCGGACACCCCGGTAGATATCGCGCGTCGAGGGCCAGCTGCGGCCCCTCGATCATCCCGCGCCCCAAGGGCCGCATCTGGTCGACCCGTGGGCCCTGCCCCACCGTGCTGGGGTAGGCCACCGCCCAGATCTCGCCGGCGACCACGGGCGAGCTCCGGGCCGGCAGCTGCGCCCAGATCATCACCGGGGCATCGGCGGCGTGACGCAGCGACCAGTCCCCGGGGAAGGGAGGGCTGACGATCTCGACCTTGAGCGCCTGCGGCCCCGAAAGCGGCGCGAACAACCAAGTGGGGACGTCCGATCCCTGGATCGCCGCCCCGCGCAGCAGCCCGTCGCCATTGCTGGTGAAGGAGAAGCCCGCGGCGAGTGACACATTGGGCCCGCTCACGGCCGAAAGGCCCACTGCGGCCGCGTCGAGGGTGACCCGCCGCCCCGAGCCGCGCTCGATCCACACGGTCGCATCGGTCCCCGAGACCGCAAAGCCACGGGCCCGGTCGTCGATCCCTACCTGCAAAAGGTCGATGCTCGAGCCGGGAATGTCGGGCCGCAGCCGCAGCGTGTCGCGCTCGCCGGCCTCGTAGATCCGAACCCGGCGCTTGCCGGTGTCGTCGCTGACCCCATCGACCCACAGCACGACGACATCGATGCTGGGCTCGCCGCATCCGACCAGCCCCATCGCCATGAGCACGCAGGCCCGCGCGTAACTCGCACGCCCACGCCGTAATCGACCGGCGTCCATGAGCGAAACAACCGTACCAGCCCGACAACCGCCGGTGGGAACCGACCGCACGACGCCCCCCTTGCCTTGCACGGCCCCCGGGCATGGGGCAGGCTTCGCCCTCCATGGCAGGTGAAGACGAGACCAACCCCGAGCAGGAGGCCGAGGCAATCCTCACCGACGGCGAGGACGAGCTCGACGAGCTCGACGAGCTCGACGAGGACGACGAGGCGGCGGAGGCCGAGGGCGCCCAGGCCGCGGCCTCGATCGAGCTGGTCATCCTCCCGATCGCCTGCACCAACGAGGGCAAGGGCGCCCCGCTGGCCATGGGCATCCAGCGCTGGTGGGCCCAGGAACTGGCCTCTCGCGGGGCCAAGGCGGCCGCGCCGGTGTTTACCGCCATGGCCGAGCAAGACGGCCGCAAGGTCCCCGCCCTGATGGTCTTTCGCGAGCCTTGGACCGACGAGCGAGCCGCCGAGGGGATCAAGCGCTTCCCCAACGCCAAGCGCGGCCTGGTCACCAACATGAAGGTCGACGACAAGCAGCTGTCGTACGAGGCCCGGTTGGTCGAGCTCGCCCCCGACGACGCGGGCGCGACCCCGACCCCCAGCGAAGGCGCGACCGAAGACAAGACCGAGGCCGAAGGCGAGGCCGAAACCGCGCCCGTGAAGCTGGTCACCCTCGACACCCTGACATGGGAGGGCGAGACCGAGGGCCTGCCCGTGAATATGTTCGAGGTCCTGGGCAAGCTCGCCGCCCGCTACGACATCCAGATCGATCACGAGGACTGGACCGAGGCGTTCGGCACCAGCGACCACCAGGCCCTGGTCTCGTTCCTGGTGGGCCTGGGCAACCTCAGCGCCCTGCAAGGCCGCTGCGTCCCCACCACCCCCGAGCAATTGCTCTCGCCCTTCATGGACGCGATCGGGCGGGACGCCAAGATGGACCCGGCGGTCCAGGGCCTGCACCTGATGGTCGACATCCTGGTGCGCAACCCCACCGATCAGACCGCGATCCCCTTGTGCCTGCAGGCGCTCAACATCGCCGCCCAGCGGCGCAAAGAAGACCAGAGCCTGTTTCACCACCTCGCCACGCTCTTTCGGCAGCTGGGCGATCTGGGCTCCGCGGTCCAGGCGTTCAACCAAGCCTTCAACCTCGATCCCACCAACGCTGCGGTCACCACCCAGTTCATCCAGACCCTGCGGGGGGCGGGCGACAAGGCCAATGCGATGAAGGTGGCCCAGTTCGCGGCCGAGCGCGGCAACGAGGCGCCCGCGCTGATGGGGCACCTAGGCTCGCTGCTCATCGAGGACGACAAGTTCGACGAAGCCGAGCCCTTCTTGCGCCGGGCGATCGACGAGGGCCAGATCCCCTCGTCTTATGGCGATCTGGCCAACGTGCTGTGGGATCGGGCCGACGACGACGACGACCAGGGCAAGGAGGATCGCGAGGAAGCGATGAGCCTGCTGCGCACCGCGGTAGACTCCAACCGGATCGCCAAGAGCACCCTGGACATGCTGCTGGACCTCCACGAGGAGGAAAAGAGCGAGGAGGCCACCCTGCTGCTGCTCAAGGCGGCGCAAAAGCACTCGGGCAGCGCCACGGTGCTGCGCTACGTGGCCACGATGTACCTCGACGGCGACGACCCGCCCAAGGCCCGCGAGTACCTCGACAAGATCCTCGCCCTGCCCCGCCGTAGCCTCGACGACGACGCCTTCGCCCGCCGGGGCCGGCTGCAGCTCGACGTGGAAGACTTCGACGAGCGCTACGACGAGGCGATCGAACAGGTGCGCTCGGGCGAGGCGCCCGCCCAGACCAAGGCGGCCAAGTTCCTGCGCGAGATCATCGCCGCCGACGCGCGCTTTTGGCAGCCGCACATGATGCTGGCCCTGGCCGTGCGCCAGTCCGAGGGCGACGGCGCCGCGCTGGCGCACCTCAACAACGCGGTCAAGCTGCGACCCAACGATCCGGAGATCCGCAACCTCATCGCCGCTATACACCGCAAGCAAGGCCGGCCCCGCGACGCGGTGGAGCACCTTCGGGTGGTGGTCGCCCTCAACCCGCGCGCGGTCGAGCCGGTGATCGCCCTGGCCTCGTGCATGCGCGACGCCAACATGTTCGCCGAGGCCCGCCAGGTGTGCACCGCCGCCCTGCAGATGATGCCCAATCACCCGCAGTTCAAGCAGATCCTCGACAGCCTGCCCGCGCCGCCCAAGAAGGACGACGCCTAGGGCCACCGCGAGACCACCGCGAGACCACCGCGAGACCACCGGGGCCCGCGGTGGATCCTGCGGGCCTGCGGGCCGCCGCGCGGCCCTCGTGTCGGTCAGCCTTCGACCTGGGCCCCGGCCGCGCGCTGCTCCATCGCGGTCGCCAGCGCTAGATCGCGATCGGTCAGGCCCCCCACGTCGTGGGTCCACAGGGTGACCTCGACCCGGTTGTACACGTTGCTCCAGTTGGGGTGATGCTCGAGGCGCTCCGCCTCGAAGGCCACCTGGACCATGAACGCCATCGCGGCCGGGAAATCGGCGAAGCGGTAGCTGCGATGGAGCTTGCCGTCGTCCACGGTCCACCCGGGCAACGCGCGGAGCTTGTCGGAGAGCTCGGCATCGGAGAGCTTGGTGTAGGTCGGGGCCATGGCGGCGAGCCTAACAGCCCAAGGCGAGCAGGCCGACCCGACCCGAACCCGCCACAGCGGCGACGCCTGGCCGGCGGTCCGACCCGGAGCATCCGCACGTAGGGCCGGTTTGCCACCCCCCGACCCATCGCGCCTACTCTTGGGCTCGTGACCGACGATTCCGTGCTCACCCGCCTTCGCGTGACCGATGTGATGACCTCCGACGTGGTCGCGGTCGCCCCGGACACCAGCCTGGACACCGTGGCCCGCCAGCTCAGCGAGAACCGGATCACCGGGGTGCCGGTGGTCGACTCCAGCGGCAAGGCGGTCGGGGTGGTCTCGGTGACCGATCTCATCGATCCCACGCGCGAGGCCAGCCAGACCCGAGGGATGCCGGTGTTCTACCGGATCGAAGACGGATGGGCCGCGCCCCAGGTCGACGAGGCGGTCGTCAAGTCGGGGCGCGCCGAGGACGTGATGACCCCACTACCCTTTACGATCGACAGCAGCGCGACGCTGCTGGAGACGGCGGCCGCGATGGTGGAGCACCGCGTGCATCGCCTGCTGGTGACCGAGGGCGGGGCGCTCAAGGGGATCGTGTCGACGATCGACGTGCTGCGAGGGATCACCGAGAGCTGAACCGGCCCCGGTGTGCGCCCCCAAGTCCCGGGATCCGGGCCAGCTCGAGCGGTCATGCCGGTACGCTCGGGTCCCCGCGATCGTCATCGAGCGAGCGGCGCCTCCACCACCATCGCAGGCCGCTCAGCGCCAGCACCGGGACCATCAGGGCGACCACGATCCACAGGATCCGCGTCGCCAAGGCCCCGTAGCGCCCCAGGAGCAGACCGCCCCAGGTCCCCTTGTGCAGGTGGATCGTCCAGTAGACCGCCCGGAACCCAAGCTCGCCGTCGGTGAAATCCATGCGCTCCATGGTGCGCCCGGTGTGGGGATCGAGGATCTGGAAGGTCCCGCCGAGATCCCGGGTCTCGTGGGGCTTTTGCAGGATCACCGTGACCGGGCGACCCTCCACCCGCGGCTGCAGCACGACGCGAGGCGTCGCGTCCGGCTCGCGCTCGTTGGCCAGCGCCACCAGCTCGTCGACAGCGCGGCGCGGGGCTCCCTCGTTGGGCGGTAGTGGCAAGAGGCCGCGCTGCTCGAGCGAACGCGGAAACTCGGTATTGGTCACCACGTAGAGCGCCGGGATCAACACGAACCGGTAGGTCACGGCGAATCCGTTGAACGCGATCACGAACACCAGCGGGGCGAACCACCGGCCGACCCAGCGGTGTACACCGGAGCGTTCCCGCCCCGGGGGACGCACGGAATGTCGACGTCGACGGGCCGCCACCACCAGGCCCGTCAGCGCAGATGCCATCAAGATGATCGCGCTGGTCGAGGTGATCCACTTGCCCCACGGCGGTAGCAGCAGCCGACGGTGCAGGTTGTAGACCATGCCCATGATCGTGTCCCCGTAGCGCTGCGTGCCGAGGATCTCGCCGGTGTAGGGGTCGACCATGAAACGCACCCCCCGCCGGGGGCCGTCGTCGAGCGCGCTCGGCTTGGCGAGCAGCAGCGTGGCGTCGCGCGGGGTGTCGGGCAATCGCACGGCGTACACGTGCCGCACCATGTCCGACCGCTGCTCGGCGAAGCGATCGAGCTGGGCCTCGAGGCTGAGCGGCTCGCCTCGGGCGGCGACGGTCACGATGTCACGGTTGAGCCAGCGATCGATGTCTTCCTCGAAGACCAGCAAGGCCCCCGTGAGCCCCTGAATGGAGATCACCGCGAATGCGAGCAACCCCAAGACCACGTGCAACCGTTCCCACCGCATGGCTCGAGAATTTTGGCACAAAGATGAGGGCGCCGGGATCAGGGGGATCCACGGGGGCACCCGAGGGGATTCACTTGAACCGCGCTTCGGGCGAGTGGCACACGGCGACCTCAGCGCTCATGGTTTCGCTGACCGCGAGACGTCATCGCGGTCGCGGTCGCGGGGTCGAACCGTTGGCTACGCTTTGCCCCGCAGTCGCGCCAGGACCTCATCTTGACTCATCTGCTCGACCGCGGCCGCGGTGCGGTCGGCGTCTCGCCGCTCCACGGCGGGTTCACGCGACGCTCGCTCGATCCCCGCGGCGAGATCATCGGGCAGGAGGTGCTCGACCAGAGACTCCACCGTCGGATAGTCGAACATCAGCGTGGCCCGCAGCGTGCGATCCAGGCTGTACTCCAGCCGAGACTTGAGCTCGACGGCCATGAGCGAGTCCATCCCCAGGTCCATCAATCGGCTCCGTGACTCGATCTGGTCGGGCGAGCGCAGACCGAGGACCGCCGCGATCTGGGTGCGGAGGTACCGATCCAACACCGAGCGCCGCTTCGAGGGCTCGACCGCGGACAGATCGAGCCGGGCCTGGTCTCCACCGCGCGTCGACACCACACGAACACGCGAGAAGAACCGGCGCCGCGCCAGTGCATGCGCACCGAGCCGAGACCAGTCCACAGGGGTCACCGCGACATACTCGGGCTGGTGCTGCGCGGCCCAGCTCCAGGTTGCGATCCCATCGTGCGGTTCGATCTCGTCGAGACCCAGCCGTCGCATGCGCCCCCCGGCCGCCGTTCGTGAGGCCACGCCGATGCCTGCCCACGCCCCCCAGCCGATGCTCATCGCCGGCAAGCCCCGCCCGCGTCGATGGTGCGCAAGTGCGTCGAGGAACGCGTTGGCGCTCGCGTAGTTGGCCTGTCCGGGCGAGCCCAGGAGCGCCGAGATCGAAGAGAAGAGCGCGAAGATCTCGAGCGGGTCGTCGGCCGTCAGCTCGTGGAGCCACCACGCACCGCTCACCTTCGGTCGAAGGACCTGGTGCAGCGCATCGCGACCGAGGTTGGCGAGCGTGGCGTCGCGCAGGACGCCCGCGGCGTGCACGACGCCTCGCACCGGCGGCCCTTGGTCGCGCAGCCGCTGCAGGGCGGCCGCGAGTGCGGGCCGCTCGGCGACGTCGCACGCGATCCACTGCACGTCGACCCCCTGCGAGCGCCACCTGTCGATCCGCGATTGGACGTCGGCTCCCGGCGAGCGACGGGACAGCAGCGCCAGGGCTCGCGATCCCTCGTCGACCATCCACTGCCCGATCTCGAGGCCGAGCCCCCCCGTGCCCCCCGTGATGACGTAGCGCCCGTCGGCCCGTACCGTGCGGGCCGAGTCGTCCTGTTCGGTCTGCGTCAGCACGAGCTTGCCCGTGTGCGTCCCCGCCTGCATCCGACGAAAGAGGGACTGCGCCGCGTCGATGGGGGCGGTCGCGGTGGGGAGGCGCAGCTCGGACGCCGGCCGCTCGCCCAGACGCGCCATCAGGCGCCGGACGAGCGCGGGATCCTGGAGCGCGAGCTGACCGAGGTTGAATGCCTCGACCCGAACATCGGGCGGCATGGGACCGTCGCCCGCCGCTTCGGCGCCCCCTCGCCCCAGCTCGACGAAGACGCCGCCGGGCACCACCAGCTGCGCGCTGCGCTGCGCGAGCTCGCCCGATAAACAGTTGAGCACCACATCGACGCCGCGGCCCCCCGACCACCGACGCACCGCATCGACGAAGCCATCGCCTCGCGAGCTGGCCATCGCCTCGATCCCCATCTGACGCAGCAGCGGCCACTTGCGAGGGTGGGCGGTGGCAAACACCCGGGCGCCGACCCGCTGCGCGTGGCGGACCGCCGCCATGCCCACCCCGCCCGCCGCGGCGTGAATGAGCACGGACTGCCCAGCACGGAGGTTCGCGAGCTCGTCGAGCCCGTACCACGCGGTGTGCCACGCCGTAGGAAGCGCGGCGGCATCCGACCAGCTCAGCTCCGCAGGCTTGGGGATCACCGCGAGCGCGGGCATGGTCACGTGGCTGGCGAGGCTCCCCGGGGTGAACCCGGCGATGACCGGATCCCCCACCTCGAACGCGGTGACGTCCGCGCCAACCCGCTCGATCACCCCGCTGCACTCGAACCCGAAGGGGACGTGATCGATCCCGAGCTCGTCCTCAAATCCTCGGAGCATGCCCAGCGCCTGCAGCAGATCGCGGAAGTTGATCCCGGTCGCGCGCACGCGGATCTCGACTTCATGGGCCAGCGGAGCACGACGGGTCAGGGGTACTCGCGCGACCGAGTCGAGGACTCCGGCCCGGGTCGTCGCCAGCCGAAAGACACCCGGACTCACGTTCGACGCGGCGATCCGATCGAGCCGCGAGACCCAGCGACCGGTGGAGCGCACGGCGACCTCGTCCTCGTCATCGACGGCTCGAAGCTCGCGAACGAGCGTCTCCTCGTCCAGCTCCGACCCACAATCGATGCACCGCACGCGGAGCTGCGGGTGCTCGTGGCGGATCGAGCGGACCAACCCCCCCGCGGCCGCGGCCGCAAAGCCCTCCGGTGAGGCCTCGTCGCCCACACACTGCGCCTGGTGCGTCACGACAAAGACCTGCGCCGGACGACCGGTGGCCGCGAGCTCGCCGAAGATCTCCAGCAGCTCGCCCAACGCCGACTCGACCGCCCGGGGGACGTCGGCGGGGGAGATCCGCGGGACCTCGACGAGGACGCGCGCTTCGCCATCGTCACTCGCCGACGCCAGCGCGTGCCTGGACAAGATCGAGCCGAGGCGGCTTTGGGGGGCGAGGAACGTGCGCGAGAAGGGGCGAGGGGCGGCGACGTCGGTCGGCGCCCGCGCCAACACGAGGCTCTGCTCGAGCTCGCGCTCGCCGATGGCGACGGCCTCGATAAAGCCCGCGTCACCAAGGGTGGCGCACCACTGCGACCGGGTAAGCCGGGGGTGCTCGGGGCGCAGTGGAGCATCGCGACGCCGCCACCATCGTTCGGTGAGGCCGAACGTGAGGTCGAGCCAACGCAGCGACTGGGTCGTCTCGACCACCACCAACCACCCTCCGGGAGCGAGGAGCTGACGCACCGCCGCGAGGGCGGACGCCAGCTGTGCCGTGGAGCAAAGAGCGTGGGCCGCGACGACCACGTCGAAGCACGCCTGGGCCATGCCTTGCTCGGCGAGGCCGCGCTCGAGGTCTAGCGTGGTGAAGCTCGTGGGGATCCCGAGTCGACCGCCCAAGCGCCGCTGGGCGTCGGCGACGAGCGCGTCGCTCGGGTCGGTGAGGACGTACTCGCTGCGCTCGGGCGGGAGCCGACGGACGATGCCCTCGGTCATATCTCCCCGGCCAGCCCCGACCTCGAGGACACGCAGTCCCTCGACTCGGTCGAGGCGGTGGCTGGCGGCCTCGACGGCGGAGGCGACGGTCTCGCGCAGGAGCTTCGAGACGGCTCCGTCTCGGTATACGGCGAGCCGATCGTCCCACTCGCCCTCGGCCGACAGCAGCTCGGTCATCGGGTCACACGTGCCGAGCAAGACCTCCCCGAGGCGACGGCCGCAACGCTCGAGGAGCGTCCACTCGGCGGCGACCGCAGGATGCGTGACCGCACCGACCTCCCCTCCCCCCCCCCGCAGGGGCGCCACGCAGCGCAACCCATCGGCACCGGGCTCGAAGACACCGTCTTCGGTCAGCACGGCGAACAGGTGAGCGAACAGACGGCGCTGCCCGGGCACGACGCCGAGCCGCTGCGCGAGAGGCTCGACCCGAAGGATCTCCCCCGGTTGCGGGTCGACCCCGAGCTCGACGAGCGTGCCGTGAATGAACGCCGTCGCCGCGCGCTCCAGATCGCGCGAGGCCTGGCGATGTCCGATGATCCGAGGCGCCTGGACGCGGGCATCGAGATCGCGGCCGAGCTCCTCGGCCACCGCGTCGAGCGGCGGCAAGCGAGGCGTGCGTCCCGGCGGCCGCCCCCGTCGCTCCCAGGCCACCCCAAACGTCGTGCCGTCGGCCTGCGCCGTCGCCAGCGACTCGAGCACGAGCCCCCGAAGGCTCGCGACGAGGGTCCGCTCTTCATCGAGACCGAGATAGAGATCGAGATCCGCGGTCACGCTCGACCCGCGCGAGCGACCCAGCCGGCCACACACGCGCAGGCCTCGGCTCGCGTCCACGCGGTGCGGGACGAGCTCGAGCGAGGCCAAGCCGACCGGGAGCGCGATGCCCTCGCGATCGAGCAGCAGCGCGGCAATGCCCTGCAACGCCGCGTCGAGCACCGCGGGATGAAGCACATAGTCTTCGAGTGTGCCCGCGAGCTCGGGCTCGACGACGACCCGGGCCTCGAAGCCCGCGCGGCTCCACGACAGATCGGCCAGGCCTTCGAAGGTCGGCCCGTAGTGGAGCCCGCGCTCGCCGAGCTGACGGCGCAGGAGCGCCGGGTCGGCCGGCGTCCTGCCCCCCGGTGCGAGCGCGGGCATCGGCGCGAGGGGTCGGGTGAGCGACGCGACCGTTGCGGTCGCATGGGTGGTCCATCGGCCACCTGGCTCGCGCGCCATGACGCTGATCTCGAGCGCGCGATCCTTCCCTCGAACCCGGGTATGCAGGGAACAGGCACGCTCGGACGACACCCGCAGCGGAGCCTCGATCCGCAGCTGTCGCAGCTCCAGCGGCCGCTCGGCCAGCACCTGCTGGGCGGCCGCGAGCACGATCTCGACGTAGGCCGAGATCGGCATCACCACGTCATCGAAGACGCGGTGATCCGCCAGCCATGCCGGGGAATCGGACCTCAGCCGCGAGGTGAACCGGAGCTCGTCTGCGTCGGGCAGGTCGTCTGGGGGGCCCAGGAGTGGATGCGCATCGGGATCCCGGGCCACGGGCTCCCGATCCTCTGGGGCCGGCGCGACAAACCAGTGACGCGATCGCGCGAAGGAGTAGCTGGGCAGGCGGGCGTCTTGACGACGGCGCGAGCCGAAGGCTCGGCTGGCGTCGAACGGGATCCCGTGAACGAACAGCTGCGCGAGCGCATCGGCGATGCCGACGTCGTCGTCAACGGCCGGTCGCAGCAGCGGCAAGAACAACGGAGGGTGTCGCTCGGCAGGCAGGGTCGCGCGAGCGAAGCCGAGCAAGGCCGCCCGCGGCCCCACCTCGATCATCGCCCCGAGGGGCTCGTCCCAGAGCGTCGCGAGGCCACGGGCAAAGTCGACCGTCTCGAGGAGGTGACGAACCCAATACGAGGGATCGCTAAACTGGGTCGTCACGACCTGTCCGGTGAGCGTGGAGACCACGGGGATCCGTGGTCGCCCAAACCGAACGCTCGCCACGATGTCTTTGAACTCCTCGGCGATCGGGCTCAGCTGCGGTGAGTGAAATGCGTGGGAGACCTCAAGGGAGCGACTGTTGATCCCCGCAGCGGTGAGCTCGTGCTCGAGCGCCCGCAGTCCAACGAGTGGTCCCGCAACGACGGTATGATCCGGGGAGTTGATCGCCGCGATGACCAGATCCCCATGCTTGGCGATCGCCTCCCGCACGGCCGCGGCGCTGGCGAAGACGGCCACCATGCCCCCGCCCGGCGGCAAGCGGCTCACCAGCTCTGCGCGGGCTGCAACGAGCTTCAGGCCGTCTTCGAGGGCGATCGCTTCGGCGACACAGGCGGCCGCCAGCTCACCCACGCTGTGGCCGATGAGGCGAGCGGGGCGTAGCCCCCAGTCCATCATGGTGCGGGCGAGCGCCACCTCGAGGGCAAAGAGCACCGGTTGGGCGATCCGTGTCTCGCGCAGGGGGCTCGGGTCGGCCTCCAGCAGCGATCGCAGCGGTCGCCCGAGCAGAGGGGCAAGCACTTGGTCGGATCGCTCGAGGGTCGAGCGAAACGTGGGTTCGCAGTCGTAGAGCCGAGTCGCCATCGAGGGGTAGTGCGACCCTTGACCGGAAAACAGGAACGCCACGGGATCACCGACGCCATCAACCCGACCACGGTGGACACGCGGCGCGGCGGTCGGCCACCGCGAAAGCGACTCGACGAGCTGCTCGGTCGAGGTCGCGCAGACGGCGAGCCGCTGGGGCAGCGCCGTACGCTCGGTCGCCGAAGCGCGGGCGAGCGGTTCGAGCGGCAGCTCCGGCGAGGCGCGAAGGTGCTGGAGTAGACGCCGGACCTGACGATCGAGCGCGGGCTCGTCGGGGCCGCTGAGGAGCAGCGGACGAAGTGATGGTGAGGGTGACGGCGCGAGCGCTTCGGGCCGGGGGGATCCCTCGATGATCAGGTGGGCGTTGGTCCCCCCAAAGCCAAACGAGCTGACCCCGGCGAGCCTGCGCTTCCCCGCCTCCCGGGGCCACGGCCAGATCTCACGCGGCAGGTGCATCGCGGCGAGGGCCGGGGTCTTGTCGGTGGGGGCCCGGTAGACGTGCGGCGGCAAGCGCTCGTGGTGCAGCGCCAGGATGATCTTGATGGCGCCCGCGATCCCGGCCGCAGACTCGAGGTGACCGATGTTGTTCTTGACCGATCCGATCACCAGGGGCGACGGTCGCGGCCCCTGGCCGTACACGGCGTGGAGCGCATCGAGCTCGATGGGATCGCCCAGGGGGGTGCCGGTGCCGTGGGCCTCGACGACGGACACCTCACCGGCCTCGACGCCGGCTCGGGCGAGCGCCGCACGAATGACCGCTTGCTGGGCCGGGCCGTTGGGAGCGGTCAGGCCGTTGCTGCGGCCGTCCTGGTTGACGGCGCTCCCTCGCAAGAGCGCCACTACGTGATCGGTGCGCGGGTCGACGTCGGACATGCGCTTGAGCACCACGATCCCGCAGCCCTCCCCGCGCACGTACCCGTCGGCCTCCGCGTCGAAGGCTCGGGCCGTGCCTTCCGGGCTGAGCATCTGCGCCTTCGCAAAGACGACCGATAGCTCGGGGGCGAGCAGTACGTTGACCCCCCCGGCTAGCGCCAGGTCGCACGACCCCTCGCGGAGGCTCCGGCACGCGTGGTGGATCGCGACCAGGGACGACGAACACGCGGTGTCGATCGCCATGCTCGGGCCGCGAAGATCGAAGACGTATGAGATCCGATTGGCCGCGATGCTCAGGGCGTTGCCCGTGCCCGTGTGCGCGGTGAGCTCCACGCCATGGGTCGCCAGCATGCGTGCGTAGTCGTTGCTGCTGATCCCGACGAAGACCCCGGTACGCGATCCGGCGAGCGCCGAGGTCGGGATGCCCGCATCCTCGACGGCGGTCCAGGTGGTCTCGAGGAGCAGTCGTTGCTGCGGATCGACCAGCTGCGCCTCGCGCGGCGACAGGCCGAACAACGCCGCGTCGAAGGCGTCGATGTCCGCGACAAACCCTCCGAACGCCGCCCCGGGTGCTTGCGCGGTGATGCGCTCCCAGGCCGCGGCGTTGGGTCGATCGCTCGGGACTCGTCCGAGCGCGGTCTTACCGGCGCACAGCTGGGCAAAGAACGCACCGGCGTCTTCGGCCCCGGGCATGGACGCCGCGAGCCCCACGACGGCGATCGGCTCGTCGGTACCGACGGGGCGCTCGTGCGTCGGGGCTGGAGGTGACGGAGCGCCGTCGCGGCCCAGAGCGACCGACAGACGCTCGATCGACGGATAGTCGAAGAGCATCGTGGCCGAAAGCTCACGACCAAGCCACAGGCCGAGCTTGCCCGCGAGGCGAACCGCGTGCACCGAGTCGAGGCCATGCATCGACCACGGCTCATCGGTCTTCACCGCGTCTTCGGAGACCCGGGCCGCGGCCGCAACTTCGCGGACGAGCCAGGCGCGAACCTCGGCGACGGTGCGACTGGTCTCGCCCCGGTCCGCGGGCGCCGCAGGCTCATCAGTGACGACGACGTCGTGCGACCGCCAGGACGTGAGCGCGGGCAGAGATCCGTCGAGCATCGCCGCTCGGGTGGCCGAGCGCCGGATCTTCCCGCTGGAGGTTCGAGGGATCTTGCCCTGCCGCACGAGCTCGATCCGAAAGACGCCGACCCCGTGCTCCTCGAGGATCGCGGCTCGAACGACGCCGAGCAGCGCATCGCGATCGATGTCCCGGTGGGCCCTGGCCAGCTCGACCGCCAGGCAAAGTCGCTCTTGGGCGTCTTGCTCGATCGAGAACGCGGCACACGCCGACGCACGAAGCGCATCGTGGCAGGACGAGGCCGTCGCCTCGATGTCCTGCGGGTAGAGGTTGCGGCCTCGTATGATGATGAGATCCTTGACCCGCCCGGTCACGTAGACTTCGTCGCCGACGACGACCCCGAGATCGCCCGTTCGCAGCCACGTCTGCGCGGACGGCTCTTTTTCGAGGCGGGCGTGGAACGCCGCGGCGCTCTGCTTGGGCGCGCCCCAGTAGCCCTGGCCCACGTTCGGCCCTGCGTACCAGATCTCGCCCACCGCTCCCGGGGGACGCCGCCGGCACGTGATCGGATCGACGATGGCGATCTGGCTCGAGGCGTCGATCGTACCGCAGGACACCAGCGAGCGCGTGGGACCGGGTCGACGAGGATCCGCGGTCTCGATCCGCCCTTGCTCGAGGGCGGCGGCGTCGACGTCGAGCCGCTTGGCGGGGGACTTCGCCCCGCCGCTGATGAACAGGGTGGTCTCCGCCATCCCGTAGCACGGCAAGAACGCCGCCGGGTCGAATCCCATCGGAGCGAATCGCTCCGCGAATCGCGTCAGGGTGTCGGCACGAACCGTATCGGCGCCGCTGAACGCAATACGCCAGCAGGACAGGTCGACGGGCGTATCGAGCTCGTCGGCCGCGTCGACACACAGCCGATACGCGAAATCCGGACCGCCGCTCACCATCGCACGATAGCGGGAGATCGCCGTAAGCCACGTCATCGGCCGCCTCAGAAACGACATCGGTGACATGAGCACCACGGCAGAGCCGATGAAGATCGGCTCGAGGATCCCGCCGATGAGCCCCATGTCATGAAAGGGCGGGAGCCAAAAGACGCTGGACGTGTCGTGATCGGCCCGGAATCGGCGCGCGATGATCTGTGCGTTGGCGATCAAGTTCTCGTGGCTCACCATCACGCCCTTGGGCGCAGAGGTCGACCCCGATGTGTACTGGAGGAACGCCAGCGCCCCCGGCTCGGGAGCATGCGGACGCCACGAGTCCGGCGACGCCGCCCCGAAATCCTCGGCCAAGACCCAGTGGCAGTCACCAAGGGCAACGGACTCGGGGAGGTCGTGGCGGCGCTCGGCGAGGACCCAGGCGGGTCGAGCGTTGTCGGTAATTCCGGCCAGGCGAGCCCCGTCACGGCCGCCGCGGGGCGGATAGACCGGGACGGGGAGCACCCCGGCATAAAGACAGCCGAGGAAACCGACCACGAACGAAGGACCCGGAGGCAGCATCAACAGGGCCCGATCCCGCGGCTGGGCCCTCGACTGGAGCTGCGCGGCCAGGCTGCGCGCCGACGCGTCGAGCTGCGCGAAGGTGAAGACCACGCCTTCATCCCCGTTGTGCAAGAAGCGGAACACGACCCGCGAGGGACTGCGAACGGCGCGTTCAGACAGCAGCTGCACGAACGTTGTCGGTGTTGAAGTTGAGGAGGTTCGACTCATCCTGGGGTTCCTCGAAGGGTGACCAGCTGACCGTCATCGAGCCGGATCACTCGATCGGCGACGTCGAAGTAGCGCTCGTCATGGGTAATCGCGATGATCGTCTTGCCCCGCGCTCGAAGCTCGGAGAGGAGCTCGCGATAGAAGATCTCCTTGAACCTGGGATCCTGGTCCGCCGCCCACTCATCCAGCACGAGGATAGGCCGATCTTCGAGCACACACGCCAGCAAGGCGAGCCGCTTGCGCTGCCCCGAAGACAGGGCGGTCGTCGACAGTCGTCGTCCCGAAAGACGGACCTTGTGGTCGAGCCCGAAGCGCTCCAGGTATCGGTTCGCGTCGCCCTGCCGCTCGCCGAGAGCGCCGCCCAGCAGCTCGTCGAACAGGTAGTAATCGGCGAACACCGCCGAGAACAGCGCCCGATAGCGCTCGCGCTCGGCCGTGCCGATCGCACGTCCGTCGACGACGATACGACCGGCCGTGGGCGTGTAGAGCCCGGTGATGAGCTTGGCCAGCGTCGACTTGCCGCTCCCATTGGCCCCCACGATGAAGACCAGCTCGCCGGCGCGCACCGTCAGGTCGAGCGGGCCGACCGAGAACCCCCGCTCCTCGCCTTCGGACTCGAACGCGAAGGCGATGTCACGCAGCTCGATCTGCTCCATCCGGCCCGCCTCGCTCTGGTCCACGAGATCGGGCTCGGCCTCGCGGGTGGCGTCGAGCGCGAGGCCAAGCTCGTCCACCCGCGCGAGGGCGACACTCGAGCGCGCGAGCTCGGGGATCCCGTTCATCAGCGCGCGAACGGGGGTGATCATCACGACGACGCCGACCGAGAACTCGACGAGCGTCTGGGGATCGACCGTGATCATCACGGGCGCGACGAAGACCACCGCGCCCGCGGTGAGGAAGAAGAACGTGATTCCCCACGCCCCCGTCGCCGCGAAGATCGAGGTCCCACGAATGCGCGCGGCCCGAAACCGCAGCGCGTCGGCTCTCAATAGATCATCCAAGAACCGCGTGCGCCACGATCGGTGCAGCTTGAGCTCCTTGACCCCTTCGGTCGCCGCGCGGAAGTGACGGAACAGCGCATCTCGAGCCTCTGCGGCGGCACGGATCGAGCGCATGCCCTGCCGAGCGAAGTAGAGGTAGGTCGACCCTCCTGCCACGAGGGCGACCAGGAGGACGACCACGAGCCCGGCCGAGCGCGAGCTCAGGTAGACCAAGCAGGCCGTGATGATCGAGCTATTGGTCAGCACCCCCGCGACCCATGGGGCCGCACGCGAGACCGCGTCGACATCGGCGGTGAGCGCCGACAGCAGCCGCGGCGCGCCGATCTCCTCCAGAGCGCGAAGCGGTGCCGCGACGATGGCGCGCAGGAGTCGGAGCTGCAAGCCCAAGACGATCGACTGCGCGATGCGGATCAGCACGAGCTGGGCGCCCGCGGTGCTCACGAGCACCGCCACGCAGGCCACCACAAACCAGGCCCCCGAGAGCGCATCTCGCTCGGACGCCGCGTTGATCGCCGCGTTGAGCAGCGAGAGCATCCACGCCAGCGACGCTCCGCTCGCCAGCCCCAGCGCGGCGGCCAGGACCACGCGCGCGCCTCCATGACGGAGCAACGAGAGGATGACTCGCATGGTGAGCGGCGGCTAGCCTTGCTCGGGCTCGGCGTCCAGGGCCTTGCGCAGGCTCAGCGGGCGCATGTCGGTCCAGACCTCGTCGATCCAGGCCAGGCACTGCGTCTTGGTCCCTTGCTTGCCCGCTTCCCGCCACCCCGCGGGTAGCTCGCGCCCTTGCGGCCAGATCGAGTATTGCTCTTCGTGATTGAGGACGACCGTGAAGATCGCGGTCTCGTCGTCATCGCCCCAGCTCATGGCTTCGTCCTTGGTGGTACCGGTGATGGTTGGTGTGCGCAGCGAGGTTCATGCCGCGAGGTTCAGGTGGACGACTCCTCGTCGCTCGGCCCGGTGCGCCCGCTCGGGCGCACTTCGGACGTCGTCATAGAGGCGGAGCCTCCGAGCCACGGAGAGTCTGGTGCAGGATCGATCCAGTGCCGCTGAGGATCGAACGCATAGGTCGGCAGCGAGACGAGTCGATACGATCCGCCGGCGTAGTGTCGCCCAAAATCGATCGGTTGGCCTTCGAGCCACAAAGAACCGAGTACCGCCGCCCAAGACGGCCCCAGCGCGCCAACGATACGAGGGAGCGGACCGGGGGGCGTGTCGGCACGCGCGCCGCGGCGCACCAGCTCGCCAAGGGCGTGTCCCGGGCCGAGTTCGACGAACATGGGCTGCTCGAGGGACTCGAGCACCGTGGCCACCCCAGGGCCAAAGCGGACCGTCGAGCGCAGTTGCTCGACCCAGTACGTCGGGCTGACCACCCGTTGGGGATCGATCCAGTCGCCGGTGACGTTGGAGATCGTTCGATGCCTCGGCGAGGCAAACTCGATCGACTCGAGCGCCTCCGCAAACCGGGCCATCGCGGACTCCGCCCCGGGACCATGGAGTGTGGGAGCACAGCGATCGTAGTGGTGCTCGACGCCCTCCCGCTGCGCACGATCCCGGCATGCGTCGATCGCCGCGACGGAGCCCGCGAGCACGTAGTCGAGCGGGCTGTCGTGCGCGGCCAGGACGATCCCGTCCGTAAGCCAGGACTCGACATCGCGCCCGGGCACGCGCAGGACCAGCATGGCCCCCGGCGGGGTCGCCTCGAGGGCACGACCGCGGGCAACGATGAGCGTCGCCGCGGCTCGATCGTCGAGCACACCGCTGCAATGGGCGGCCGACACCTCGCCGACGCCGTGCCCGAGCATTGCCTCGGGTGTGAGGCCGACGTCTTCGAGTCTCTGCGCGAGCACGCTGTGGATGATGAACCGCGCCGCCTGAGCCGCGGCCGTGTCGTGCGTCGGCGTGACCGCCGGGTCCCCCTCCGGGCCCGAGGCAAACAACAGCGCCCGCCCCCCGGCCGCGACGGTCTCGCCGTGCTCCGCGTCGCCGATCATCTCGAGCCAACGATCGATCGCGCTGCGAGCCGATGAGCCCAGGCTCTGCTCGAGCTGCCGCCCCACCCCCGCGACCGGCGAACCTCGACCGGGGAACAAGAACACGACGGGACCACCGGTGGCGGCACTGCGGCCTTGGACCCTCGACGGCGCCCGCCCCAAGAACGCCTGGGCGGCCTCATCGGTGCGACGGGCAACGACGGTCCGGCGGTGGACGAACGCGCGGCGCCCCTCACCGAGGGTGCGTGCGACATCACCGAGCGAGAGCGTCGGCTCTCGCATCAGTCGCTCTCCAATCTGCGTGCAGATCCGCTCGAGCGCGGCCTCGGATCGCGCGGCCACCGGGAGCACGTGCTCCTGCTCCTGCTCCTGCTCCTGTTCCATTGGGCCCGCCGGATCGGGCTGCGCCCAGCCGCCAAGCACGACGTGGACGTTGGTCCCGCCGGTCCCAAACGAGGTGACGCCCGCACGCCGGACATGGGGCGGCCCGTCGAACGGGATCGCGTGGGTGGGCACGAAGAACGGGCTGCGCTCGAGCTCGAGCCGAGGGTTCGGCGATCGAAAATGGAGACTCGCGGGGATCTGGCCGTGCTGGAGGGCAAGGATGGCCTTGCACAGGCCCGCGATTCCGGCCGCGGTATCGAGGTGGCCGATGTTCGTCTTGACCGAGCCGAGCGCGCAATAGCCGATCCGATCGGTCTGGCGACGAAACGCTCGGGTGAGCGCGGCGACCTCGAGGGGATCGCCCAGCGGGGTGCCGGTCCCTTGGGCCTCGACCAGGCCCAGCTGCTCGGGATGAACGTCCGCCACCTCCATCGCCTCGGCGATGACCGCCGTTTGTCCGTCGACGCTGTGCGACGCATAGCTCGACCGGCGGGCGCCGTCGTTGTTCACGGCCGAGCCGAGCAGCAGGGCGCGGATCGGATGCCCCGCCGCCACGGCATCTTCGGCGCGCATCAGCGTCACCACCGCGACCCCGCTCCCGAAGACGGTACCCGCGGCGCTCGCATCGAATGCGCGACAGTACCCGTCGGGCGAGCTGACGCCGTCCCGCGTGTGGACGTAGCCACGTCCCTGGGCCACGTTGATGGAGGACGCGCCCGCCAGCACGACATCGCACTCCCGCCCCAGCAGGTTTTGGCACGCGAGGTGGACCGCCAACAGTCCCGACGAGCAGCCCGACTGCACGGTGAGCGCCGCTCCGTCGAGACCCAGGTGATAGGCGACCCGGGTCGCGAGATGATCGACGCGGTTGGCGTGGCGGATCGCCCGCAGCCCGACCGAGGCAATGAGCTCGGGATGCCCCAGCACGTTCAGCATCAAGTACCCACCGACGCCGCGGGCCGCGAACACCCCCACGCGGCCCGATGCTCGGCCCGGAGCGATCCCCGCGTCCTCGAGGGCCGCCCAGGCGACCTCCAGCAGCAGGCGATGCTGAGGGTCGAGCAGCTCGGCCTCACGCGGCGAGATCCCGAAGAAGTCGGCATCGAAGCGATCGATGTCCTCCAAGATAGGTCCCGCCGCGACGAAGCCCGGCTGACGACGCCGGGCCTCGGGGACCCCCGCGGCATCGAGCGCCGCCGGATCGAGCGCGCGAACGGAGTGGTGGCCCGCGACCAGGTTGGCCCAAAACTCGTCGGGGGTGCGCGCGTCGGGCAGACGCAGCGCCATGCCGACGACCGCGATCGCATCGGCCGGCAGCTCGGGGGCCGTGGGGGTCATCGCGACTCTCCCGAGGATCCGCGCGCGGTGGTGCGGGCGCTGGCCCGCCGCGATGCACGGGACCGGGCTGAGCCCCGCGCGCGGGCCCGCTGGGCACCCGCGCTCGCCGATGCCTCGCCGTCCCCGACCCCCTGACGGATCCGCGTGGCGAGCGACTCGATGGTCGAGTGGCGAAAGAACTCGACAATGGGGATCTCGCAGCCGAAGTGGTCGCGAATTCGGCTCATCAGCTGCACGAGCAGCAGCGAGTGCCCGCCCAGGTCGAAGAAGCTGTACTCGACCCCGATCCGATCGATCCCCAGCAGCTCGGACCATATCCGCACGAGCGCCCGCTCGGCGTCGTCGCGGGGGGGTACATAGCGCGTGCTCAGCTCGGGGCGATGGATATCGGGCTCCGGGAGCGCCGCATGATCGAGCTTGCCGTTGGAGGTGACCGGGAACGACCGCATGGCGACGTAGACCGAAGGGTGCATGTAGGCGGGCAGTCGCGCCTTGACGAAGGCCCGCAGCTGTTGCTGCACGCCCGGGTCCGCGTGGGCGGCCGGGGTGAGCAGCACGTAGGCGACCAGTCTTCGGACCCCGGTCGGCGTGGGAAGGACACGGACGAACGCCTGCTCCACGCCGTCGTGGGCGACGAGGGTGCCCTCGACCTCGCCCGGCTCGATCCGATAGCCCCGGAGCTTGATCTGGCGATCGATCCGGCCCAGAAACTCCAACGAGCCATCGAGGAGCCGGCGCACCCGATCGCCGGTGCGGTACATGCGACCGCCGGGCGCTCGCGGGTCGGGCACGAAGCGCTCCGCGGTTCTCCCCGGTCGACCGAGGTAGCCGCGCGTCACCCCATGGCCGGCGATCACCAGCTCACCGGCCACGCCGACGGGTACGGGGTAGCCGTGGGGATCGACGACGTCGATCCGCTCGCCGTCGAGCGCGGTCCCCAAGGGCACCGTCTCGCTGATCCGGTGCTCGTCGAGCACGGCCTCGCCCATGGCGGAGCCGACGGTGGTCTCCGTGGGGCCGTAGTGGTTGAAGACCCGAGGGACGCACGCCTTGGTCCGCGCGACGAGCCCGTGGTCGAGCGCTTCTCCGCCGAGCAGCAGCGCGCGCCGAGGAAGGATCTGCGTGCCGCCGATCTCCATCAGGCCCCGGAGCTGTGACGGCGTGATCTTCATGACGTCCACGGGACGGGCCCGCAGCTGCTCGGCGAGGCGTCGACCGTTGGCCATGCATTCCTCGTCGAGCAGGACCACCGTGCCGCCCGTGGCCAGCGGGATGAACAGCCCGGTATGACCCAGATCGGCGGCGAGGGTCGACAGGTGCCCGTAGGCCAGCCCGACGCCCTCATCGAGCACACCGAGGCGCCGCGCCACGGCCTCGACATAGGTCGAGATCTGCCCGTGCTCGACCCCGACCGCCTTCGGCGTGCCGCTCGACCCCGAGGTGAACAGGATGTACGCCAGGTGATGCGCCGTCACGGGCGTGGGCTCGGCCGGCGGGACGTCCGCGGCCTCATCGGCCTCATCGGTCTCGCCAGCTTGGTCGAGGCACCACCGGTCGATCGCGCCCGGGATCCGTTCGTCGACGATCGGCAGCGTGACGACCAGCTTGGCCCCGGCCGCGCGCAGTCGGGTCCCGATCGCCTCGGAGGGCAGCGTGGGATCGATGGGCAGGTAGGCCGCACCGACGTGGAGGATGCCGAGCAGGACCTCCACGACCGCGTGAGTCCGGGGCAGCACGACGGCGACGGGATCCTCGACGCCGATCCCCCGCCGCTTGAGCACGGTGGCGATCCGCGACGCGCGATCGTAGAGCTCGGCGTAGGTGCGCGACCGAGTCACGGTCACGAGCGCAGAAGCCTGCGCGTCGGCCCGGGCTCGAGCGCAGAAGCGCTCGTAGAATAGCGCGGTGGCCCCTCGCGACGAGTCCAGGGCCGCGGCCGGTGGCGCCGTCAGAGGCGTCTGCCCCAGCCCCCGCTCGGGATCGGCGACGATGCGCCCGAGCCACTGCGAGAAGCTGCGGGCGGCGATCTCGGCCGCCGGCGCGCTCAGGCGCGAAAGGTCGGCCGTCAACGCGATCGCAAGCTCGCCCGCATCGCGAACATCGAGCCGCAGGATCGCGTCGAGGTCGTCCGCCCGCACCGTGACCTCGTCTGGGACCACCCGTTGGTCGACGAAGCAGAAGGCCAGGGTGCAGCTGCGCCGCCAAAGCTCGGGATCACACCCCAGCGCGTGGGTACGCCCCTGGTCGAGGGGGCGCTGCCAGCCGCTCGCTCGCTGCGCCAGCGTGAGCCCGCGGTCGAACGACGATCCCAGCGGCACCCAGCGCAGCAGGGGTGCGATCGCATCGCGCAGCAGCTCATCGTCCCGCCCCCACGCAGCCACGGCCACATCGAGCACGTCGACGCCCGTCATGCGGTGGGCGAACGCACAAAACGCGGCCAGCATGGTCGCTTCGACCGAGACGCCGGCCTGCCCCGCGAGCTCTCGCAGCCCGCGGCTGACCGCAGGATCGAGCGGCAGGTTCCACCGGGCCGCCTGCCTCGGCCCTTGGCCGTCTACGGCCAGCGGCCAGCGCAACGCCGCGCCGACGCTCCGCGCCTCCCAAAAGCGGCGATCGTCGATCTCTTCCTCGAGGGACTCGCGGAAGTATACGGCGAGCGCCAGCGGGTCGGGTGCCTCTTGTTCGGACTCGGCGTCGCCAAAGGCCTCGTCGACCGCGTCCCCGGCCGCGTCCCCGGCCGCGAGCTCGGCGATGGCCTGCACGATCCGCGCGGCCGATGGAACGTCGAGGCACAGCGGCGAGATAGTCAGGCAGCATCCCGTGCCGAAGTAGTGCAGCCACCCCCGCGGCCCCTCGAGCACGTCGATCGGGGTCGCGGCCGCGCGGTCGAGCAAGGCCTCGAACGCCGCGTCGTCCCGCGGCGGATCGACCTCGACCCGCTCGATCGCGGCGGAATCCAAGATCTCCTGCACGGGGTAGCGAGCCCCCGGCACGCGACGGAATCGAAGACGCAGCGCGGGCTGCTCCCGGCACACGCGCGCCATAGCCCACTCGATGGACTCGGGAGGAACGGGGGCCGACCAACGGACCGCAGCCTGGACGCGAGGGGCGCCAGGATCGCCAAACCCGCCGAAGATGCTCGCCTGCTGGGGCGAGAGCAGCTCGTGGTCGTTGATGGACTCGTGGGTCATGCCGGCGTGTGTCCTTTGGGGTGCGTCGAAGCCTGCTGCATGCCGCCCATGGCGACGATGATCCGTCGCGCGCCCTCGAAGGGATTACGGCCGTGGGCCACCAAGACGTTGTCGACGAGCAGCACGTCGCCGCGCTCCCACGGGAACTCAAACCTCGCCCGCTCGTAGGCGGCGTCGATCGCCCGCAGCTCGGCGTCACCGATCGCGGTGCCGTCGCCGAACATGACGTGCCGCGGCAACCCATGCTCGCCATAGGTCTCGACCAAAGAGCGCTGGACGGCCGGCTCGAGGTAGCCCACGTGATGCAGCGGAATCTGGTTGAACCAGACCTCTTGTCCGGTCACGGGGTGCTTGGCCGTCGCCGGGCGCGTCTGCGAGATCCGCAGGCCGTCGTCCTCGGTCCACTCGTAGGCGATGCCCGCCGCCAGACACTGACGCTCGACCTCGGCGCGCTCGCGCGTGTGAAAGAAGTCGTGCCAGTGAACGTCGAGACCCTCGGTGAAGTTGCGAACGTAGCGCAGGCCGAGCGTCTCGAACCGGGCCCGCACCGCGGGGTCGAGCGCCCGTAGCACCCGTCGCCCGTCTGCGAGCGGGGTCTGCCCGCCGGCCGCCGGGGGCTGCACGCAGCCAAAGCAGATCCGGGCGGGCCAGCTGGTCAGGTGCGAGCTCTCGTTGTGAAAGAGGATCGCGCGATCACTGGGGTACGGGGTCGACCCGTAGACCCCGCCGCCGACCTCGGTGCGCGGCAGATCACCGTACTCGGTAAAGAGCTCTCCACATACGACGCGCGCGAACCGGGCGAAGGATCGCTCATCGTCCAGCCCGCCGCCACGAAACAGCACCGCGCCGTGGCGATGCAGGTGCTCGTCGACGAAGGCCCGATGGTGCGCCGCCCAGTCCACCAGATCGGTCTGGCGCCCCGCCGCGGCGACGAGCAAGGGCGCGGAGGGTCGCGGAGCGAGCGGCTCGGTGGTCACCAGGGGAGCGCGCGCGGCGGGACGGGCCGCCCGCTTCGTCGCCCGCCGCAGGCGATCACGACGCGACGCCGACCGGGCCTGCTGCTGCTGGTCGGCGTGGGCGCGCTCGGTCGGCGTGCGGACGTCGATCTGGTCGAGCCGGGTCTGGGGCGCTTGGGCGAGCGCACCCAGGAGGGACTCGTAGCGCCGGGCGAGCCGCTCGATCCGCGCCGGATCGAAGCGCCCCGCGTCGAACCGCCAGGACCCGCGCAGCCCGTCGGGCACGCGACGGAAGAAGAACCCCACGTCGAACTTGGTCGTCACGACCTGCGGATCGACGACCTCGACGTCGAGCCCGGGGAGGGCGAGCGCGGCCGTCGGC
The DNA here is from genome assembly GCA_039194325.1 of Myxococcota bacterium. Taxonomy (GTDB): domain Bacteria; phylum Myxococcota_A; class Polyangia; order Nannocystales; family Nannocystaceae; genus Paraliomyxa. Next base: position 20,309 of record JBCCWC010000069.1, on the reverse strand, counting down.
AGGTTCTGGAACACGAAGAGCACCTGAAAAAGCGGCGGCGTCCCCTGGTCTCGGCGCTGCCCGAGCTCCGCGACCAGGCGCCCGAAGGGGACGTCCTGGTGCTCGTAGGCGGTCAGGCACGCCTCGCGAACGCGATCGATCCACGCGTCGAAGCTCAGGTGAGGCTCGAAGCGGGTGCGAATGACGAGCAAGTTGACGAAGAACCCGATGAGCGCCTCCGTCTCACGGTGCGTGCGATGAGCGACGTCGGTCCCGATGCAGATGTCGTCGACCCCGGACTCGCGCGCGAGCAACAGCTCGAACGCGGCCAGGCAGACCATGAACACGCTCGCGTCGTGGGCATGGGCGAGCGACTCGAGCCGCTCCACCACCGCTCGCGGCACGCAAAAGGACTGGGCCCCAGGAGGGCCCGATGCCGACCGGTCGGGCTCGAGCAGTCGAGCCGGCGCGCCGGCCAGCGTCGTTCGCCAGTGGGCAACCTCGCGCTCGATTACGTCGCGGTCGAGGTGCTCGCGCTCGTAGATCGCCCAGTCGGCGTACTGCAGCGCCAAGGGGGGCAGCGGGCTGGTCGACCGCGAGACCTCCGCGGTGTAGAGCGCGGCGAGCTCCCGCGCGAGCACGCCCGCCGACCACCCATCCGCGATGATGTGGTGCAGGCACAACAGCGCGTGGTGCTCGTCGCTCGCCAGACGCCAAAGGTGCGCGCGGAGCAAGGGCCCGCGCGCCAGGTCGAAGCCTCGACCGATCGCCTCCCGACGCAGGCGCTCGAGCTCGTCCGCCCGCGCCTGGGCCTGCGCCTGGTGGGACGACGGGCCGAGATCGACGATCTCCACGACCACCGGCCGCGCGTCGTGGATCCGCTGACGCGGCTGCCCGTCGTGCGCCTCGAAGGTGGTGCGGAGGATCTCGTGGCGCGCGACCACCCCCTCGAGGGCGCGACGCAGGGCCTCCACGTCCAGCGAGCCGCGCAGGCGCAGCGCCAGCGGGATCACGTAGCGAGGATCGCCGGGCTCGAGCTGGTCCATGAACCACAGGCGCTCTTGCGCCGAGGACAGCGGCAGGATCTCCGGCCGAGGCTTGGGGACGAGCGATCGGGTCGCGGCCTTCCGCGGGTGGAGGGTCTGCACGGCGTGCGCGAGCCCGCCGACGGTCGGGTGCTCGAACAGCCACCGCAGCGGCAGCTCGACGCCCAGCCGCTCACGGGCGCGCACGACCACCCGCATCCCCAGCAAGGAGTGGCCCCCCAGCACGAAGAAGTCGTCGTCGAGACCCACCGCCTCGCGCTCGAGGACCTCGGCAAAGATCGCGGCGAGGGCCGCCTGTAGCGGTGTCTGTGGCGGACGTGCGCCCGAGGGGGAGCGCGCGTCGTTTCGGGCGAGATCCAAAAGCGCGCGGCGATCGGTCTTTCCGCTCGGTGTCAGCGGCAGCGCCTCCAAGGCGACGACCCGGCTGGGCACCATGTAGGCCGGCAGCCGCTGGGCGACGTGCTCGCGAGCCCGCTCGGGCTCAAAAGATCCGTTGCTCGTTACGAACCCCACCAGGCTCGCTCGGTGGGGATCGTCGCGGTGGGCGACGACCACCGCGGCGGCGCTCACCTGGTCGTGCTCGCCAAGCGCCTGCTCGACTTCGGCGATCTCGATACGAAAGCCGCGGAGCTTCACCTGCCCGTCGCGCCGCCCCGCGTACTCGAGCGTCCCCTCGTGCGTCAGTCGACAGATGTCCCCCGTGCGATACATCCGTGCGCCGGGCGTCCCTGCGAACGGGTCCGGGACGAAGTGCAGGGCCGTCTGGGCCGGTCGTCCCTCGTATCCGCGCGCAACCCCTTCACCACCGATGAGCAGCTCGCCCCACACGCCGGGCGGTACGGGCAATAGATCGCGGTCGACGACCGCGAGCGACGTCGCGCCGATCGGCTCGCCCAGCCCGACCGTACCCAGCGGCCACCGCTGACCCACCGCGACGCGCAGCGCGGTCGACCACACGGTGGTCTCCGTCGGTCCGTAGAGGTTCCACACCGCGCCGCACTTGCGGACCAACGCCTCGGCCAGCGCGGGAGCCAGCGCCTCTCCGCCGACCAGCGCCACTAGATCGGGCGCACCGCTCCAGCCCGATGCTTCGAGCAAGCGCCACGTGACGGGCGTGGCCTGCATCACGGTCGCCTTGGTGTCTTCGAGCCGCGCGACGAGCTCGCTCGGTTCCTTGGCGCTCGGGCCGCTGGCGAGGAACGAGCGGCCGCCCACCCACAGCGGCCCGAAACGCTCGAGCAGCGCGATGTCGAAGCCGAGGGTCGTGACGCTGAGCATGGCCACGCGATCGTCCCACTTCAAGGTCTGCGTCATGTGGGTCAACAAGTGCACCGCCGCGCGGTGGGGCACGCCCACGCCCTTGGGCCGGCCCGTCGAGCCCGAGGTGTACAGCACGTACGCCAGCGCCTCGGGATCCGAGCGCAGCCCCAGCGAGGTCGCGTCCTCGTGATCGAGTGATGGATCGCGGACCGAGATCGTATTCACCGCGGCCGGCAACGCGGATCGATCGTCCCCGTCGGAGACGCAGGCCCACCGCACCTTGCTGCTGCTGACCATCCACTCCAGCCGCGCGGGCGGGTAGTCGCGCTCGAGCGGAACATACGCCGCGCCGACCTTGAGGATCGCGAGCATCGCGACCCACTCGTCGACGCCGCGGCGCACATGGACGCCGACCCGCTCCTCGTCGTCGAGCCCCAGCGCGAGCAGCCGCCTCGCCAGCCGGTTGGCGCGCGCCTCGAGATCGCCATAGGTGAGCGACTCGTGCTCGTCCGCGACCGCGACGCGGCCGGGGTGTCGTCGGGCGACGGCCTCGAGGTGCGCGTGCAGGCACGGGGGCAGCGAGGCACGCGAGCCCCCCCGGCGAAGGGCCGCCCTGCCCCGCCCCAGCGACGAGATCGGCGCGTGCAGGCGCGACGGAAGCTCCGCCAGGATCTCGCAGTACGCCTCCACCCAGTGTCGCACCGTCGCTTCGGTGAACAGATCGAGGGAGAACTCGAAGTCTCCCTCGAGTCGATCCTCGATCTGCTCCAGCGACGCGGTGAGGTCGAACTTGGCGGTACCGGCCGAGGCTTCGAGCGGGGCAAACTCGAGACCATCGAAGGCCAGCGGATCGCGCGGGGCATTGCGCAGGGTGAACATCACCTGGAACACCGGGTGGACGGCGAGGTTGCGCGGAACCGACAGCGCCTCGACTAGATCCTCGAACGGAAGATCCTGATGCTCGTAGGCCTTCAGGGTGGTCCGACGCACGCGGCCCAGCAGCGCCTCGACCGAGGGATCTCCCGATGCATCCACGCGCAAGACGAGCGAGTTGGAGAAAAAGCCGATCAGGGGTTCGACTTGGGGATCCCGCCGGTTGGCGATCACCGTGCCCACGACCAGATCATCGGCGCCGGTCAGCCGGCGGAGCAGGATCTCGAAGCCGGTCAGCAGCACCATGAACAGGCTCACCCCTTGCGCACGCGCCAGCTCGGTCAGCGCCGAGCCGACCGCCGCGGGCAGCGAGAACCGCACGTGGCCGCCGCGGTAGCTCGGCGTGGCCGGACGCGGGTGATCGAGCGGCAGCTCGAGCTGAGGGGGAAGATCGGCGAGCACCTGCGTCCAGGCTTCGAGCTGACGTGTGCCCTCTGCGGCACCGAGCCAGTCCCGCTGCCACGCGGCAAAATCGGCATACTGGACGGCCAGCGGCGCAAGACGGGCCTCGGCGGGTGCCCCCTGTATCGCTCCCCGGTAGAGCGTGGTCAGGTCGCGCAGCAGTACGCTGCGTGACCAGGCGTCGAACACGATGTGGTGGCAGATCCACACGAGCACGTGGTCGTCCGCGGACGACGACAGCAGCCCGACGCGAACGAGAGGACCACGCTCAAGATCGAACGCGCGCGCGGCGAAGTGCCGCACCGCCTCCAGCACCGCCTCCGGGCTCGCGGCCGAGGACTCGGCGACGGCGATCCGCTCGACCGGGAGGCTCACCGAAGGAGCAATGACCTGCACCGGCTCCCCGTCTCGCAGGGTGAACGTGGTGCGGAGGATCTCGTGACGCTCGACGAGCGCACGCACGCTGTGGTGCAGCGCGTCGACGTCCAGCGGCCCCGTGATCCGAACGGCAAGAGGGACGACATAGGCGGTGCGCGCCGCCGGCTCCAAGCGATCGAGCAGCCACAGGCGACGCTGCGCGAAGGACAGCGGGGGCGCGGGGTCGCGAGGGCACGGCCGCAGCGGAGGTCGAGCACCCGCATCGGCCTGCGTGGCACGGGCGGCCTCGATCGCCGCCGCGACGGCGCGCACGGTGGGCGCGTCGAAGAACGCGCCGAGCTCGAGCTCCACCCCGAGGGCTTCGCGGATCCGGACGAGCGCCTGGGTGGCGAGCAGGGAGTGGCCTCCCAGCGCGAAGAAATCATCCGTCGCGCCGACGGCCGGCCGACCCAAGACCTCCGCGAAGACCTCCGCGATCGCCCGCTCGGTCGGCCCTTCGATCGCGACGTCTCCGACGGCCCGACGCGGCGGCTCCACCAGCGCCTTGCGATCGATCTTCCCGTTGCGCGTGAGCGGAAGCCGGCCCAAGGGGACGAGGACCTCGGGCACCATCACCGCGGGCAACCGCTGCGCGAGCCAGGCGGCGACCGTCGCGGGCTCGACGTCGCCGACGAAGAACCCGACCAGGCGCAGGCTCTGGTCCTCGGCGTCGCCGAAGCAACGAGCCACCGCCCCCCGCACTCGGGGATGCTCGGTCAGCACGGCCTCGATCTCGCCAAGCTCGATGCGATGACCCCTCAGCTTGATCTGGTGGTCGACACGACCGTGGAACTCGACCTCACCGTCCAGCCGCATGCGGGCGCGATCCCCCGTTCGGTACCAGCGCCCGCCGTCGCCGTCGTCGACGAACGTGGCCGCGGTGAGCTCGGCCTGGCCCAGGTACCCGCGCGCGAGCTGGGCGCCCGCGATCCATAGCTCGCCCACGACTCCGCGGGGCGCCGGGCGCCCGCCGGCGTCGACGACCTGGACGCGAACCCCGGGCAGCGGTACGCCCAGGGGGATCTCGCCGGGGAGATCCGTGGCGGGGTCGATCCGATGGACGAGCACCCCCACGGTCGATTCCGTGGGGCCGTAGTGGTTGATCATCACGAGGCTCGGATCGAGCGCCGCTACGCGCTCGACCACGCCGGGCAACGCTCGCTCGCCGCCCATCACGAGGGCCTTGCGGGGCAGCACGCCCGCGGGATCGCGGCCGCACAACAGCGCCAGCAGGTGCGAGGGCACAGTCTTGAGCACGTCGATGGGGTTGCGGCGCAGGTAGGCGGCGAAGCGATCCGGGTCCATGGCCACGGCGGTCGGGATCACGTGAAGCGCGGCCCCGGTGGCGAGCGAGGGGAAGATCGCGGTGTGCCCCAGATCCGACGCCAGCGTCGTGACCGTGGCCGCGCTCGCGGCATGCGGGCGCCCCAGCGTCTCGACCAGGCTCTGGGTGTAGTGGGCGAGCGCCCCGTGCTCGACGCCGACGAGCTTGGGCCGGCCGGTCGAACCCGACGTGAAGATCCCGTACGCGAGCGCGTCGGGGCGCGGCGCGACCCGGGTCGCCGCAGGTGCACCGGACGCACCGGACGCACCGGGCGCACCGGACGCACCGGGCGAGGCATTCACGTCGATCGTGCGCACCCCGGAAAGCCTCGACGCGGCCTGATCGTCGACGACCACGACGCTCAGGCCCGCCTCGCGACACCGCGTCGCGAGGGCGGCGTCGGGCAGCTGGGGGTCGAGCACGACGTACCCGCAGCCCGCGTCCCAGATCCCCAGGAGGGCGGCGATCGCCATGGCCCCCCTCGGGAGCAGGATCCCGACGAGCGCGTCGTCGAGATCGAGGGCCTGCAGCGCCGCGGTCACGCGGGCCGCCCGGGCGCGGAGCTCTTGGTAGGTGAGACGCGCGTCTTCGCCGACGACCGCGAGCGCATCGGGATGCTCCATCGCACGCTGCGTGAACGCGTCGGGGATCAGCGTCGGCATGTTCGTTCGCGCCGGTCCGGCAGCGCGAGCGACCAGCTCCGATCGGCTCGGGATCGCAAGCTCGCCCACGGCCGCGTCGCTCGAGTCGAGCGTCGCCTTGAGGAACCTGCCGAGCAGCTCGGGCAGGTGCGCCTGCTCGCGATCGACACGGACACGCGCAAACAGGCCCCGCTCGGTGGCCCACACCTCGACACAGGTGTGGCAGGCCCGCTCGGTCGTGCTCCACTGTGCGCTCGGCGGCAGATCGTCGTCCCTCCAGGCAAAGCCCGCGGCCCACGGTCCGCGCAAGGCATCGGGCAGCGCCTGGACCGACCAGGCGTGCTGCCACTGGATCGCGTCGGTGCGCATCCGGTCCACCGCTCGCGCCAGCTCGATGAACGGCACGGCATCGTCGTAGCTCGCCTCGACGGGCAGCCAGCACTCGAACAGGCCGAGCACGTTCGCAAGCTCGGGCTCGCTACGGCCCGGGGCGGCCATCGCAACGCCCACGGCGGTACCGTGGACGCGGCCGAGGAGCGCGATCCAGGCCGCGTGCAGCCACGCCTGCGGATCGACACCCCGCGCTCGCGCTCGCTGTTGGAGCTCGAGCCACTGTCGTCGAGATCCGAGCTGAACGTGATGCACGGTGGTCCGGGCCGGCCCCAGCGGCTGCTCGGCGATGCTCGCGGTGCCGACCTCGAGCTGCTCCCAGAACCGTCGACCGGCCGCGGCCTCCGGGGACTCGAGCACCTCGTCTTGCCAAGCCGCGACGTCCGCGTACTGGAGGGGCTCCTCGGCGGAGGTGGTCGAGCCCGGCGCGTCGAGCTCCCGGAGGATCATGTTCCACAGCGACGCGAGGGCTCGACGATCGGCCAACAGCCACGGCAGCGACAGCGTGAGCGTCTGGCCGTCGTCACCCAGCGAGGCTTCGAGCGCGCCCCCGCCCTCGTGCCCCAGGACGCTAGCCGGGGTGTCGCCGATCACCTGCAGCGGCTCGTCGAGCGCATCGGGCTCGATCCATCGCGTGCGCAGGACCTCGTGCTCGTCCACCAGCCGGCGCAGGGCGGCGTCGAGCCGGTCGGGGTGGACCCGCACGGGAAGCGATGCCGTCAGCGTCGCGCGGAGCCCGAGCGCCTCCCGAGGGCGTCGCGCCCAGTAGGTACGCTGCAAGGCGGACAGCGCAAAACCCGGCGAAGACTCGCTCATCGCGCGTGCTCCCGCGTGGGCGACCAGGCGTCCGCCATGCACACGACCACCTGGCGGGGCCCGGCATAGGGGTCGCGACCATGGGCCACGAGCATGTTGTCGAGCAAAAGGACGTCGCCCTGCCGCCAGTCGAAGCGCACCGCCTCGGCCTGGTAGGCCGACCGCAGGGCGTCCAAGACCTCCGACTCGAAGGGCGCGCCGTCGCCGTAGAAGCTGTTGCGCGGCAGCCCCTCGGGGCCGCATAGCGACAGCAGCTCGCGGCGTGCCTCCTCGCCGAGCGAAGAGACATGGAAGAGATGGGCCTGGTTGAACCACACCCGCTCGCGCGTGACGGGATGTACGGCGGTGGCCTGGCACACCTGTCGCGTACGCAGGGCGTCGCCCGCCATCCACTCGACGTCGATCTCGTGGGCTCGACAGTATGCGGCGACGTCCTCTCGCGCTTCGGTCTGGAACACGTCTTGCCAGCGCAGGTCGAGCGGGCCCCCGAACTGGCGGACGTACTCGATTCCCCGGGCCTCGAGCTCGTCACGCACCGGGGCGGGCACGCGCCCGAGCACGCGCCGACTGTCGGCCAGCGGCGTGGCCCCTCCCTCGCGGGACTCGGCCACGCACATCAACCCCAGGAGCCGTGGCCACCGACGGGTGTACGAAAGCTCGTTGTGCAGGGGGATCGCCTGGTCACGCGGATACTCGGTCGAGGTCAACACGCGCCCGGTGACCGTCCGGCGAGGCGTGGAGCGGTACTCGTAGGGCATCGGTCCGTCCACCGCCACCGCGCCGACGATCGGCTCGAGCGCCGCCGCGCCCGCCGTGTGGAACCCGCGAAACAGCACCGCGCCACGCGTGCGTAGCTGCTCGCCCACCCATGCCTGGTGTTCGACGAGCCAGGGGAGCAACCGCACGCTGCTGCGCTCCGCGGTCGCCCTCGCGACGAGCCGGTCGGGGTCCGTCTCGAGACGAACGAGGGTGTCAGCACGGACGGCCGCCCGGCGCCGCCGGCCTCGAATGGCCACGCCGAGCGACGCTGCTTTGGGCCGACGTGAGACGCGGGCCCGCTCGCTGACCAGCGCCTCGACGCGTGGGTTCGTCGCCGCGCACAGCTGCTCGAGCACGCGCACCATCGTCTGCGCGAAGACCTCGAGCGTCGGCCGATCGAACAGACCCTCGCGGCCGTCGAAGGCCGCGTGGAGGCCGTCCTCGCGACGGTGCACATCGAGCTTGAGATCGTATCGGGCCGGGACACGAAGCGCCTCACCTGGCTGCATCGCGGCGAGATCGACGGTCGACCAGCGCACGCCGTGCAGCTCCAGCGTCGGGCTCGGAGTGTTGTGCAGGACGAACCACAGCTGCCCCATCGCGGGCGTCCTTCGGCTCGGGGGCACGGTCCGGTGGCGTCGGCCGAGCGCTTCGAGTGCGTCGTGCCGGGTACGCTCGAGCAGCTCGCCAAGCGCGAGCCCGTCATCGAGTCGCAGCCGCAGCAGCACCGTGTTGACGAAGTAGCCGATGAGCCCCTCGGTCGGTGACGGCTCGCGACCCGCCGACGGGGTTCCGATGACGACGTCGCGAAGGCCGGCCTCGAGCCTCAGCGTCAGCTGATACGCGGTCAGCAGCAGCATGAAGACAGTGACGTCGTGTCGCTGCGCCGCCTCGTCGACGGCTCGCGTGAGCGCGCCCCCCAAAGCGAACCCATGGCGCACCGACCACCCACGAAGGGGTCGACTCCGCGCCGAGGCATCGCCCAGCGGCATTCGGTCGGGCCAGCCGTCGAACATCGACGCATCGAGCGGCTCGAGATCGATCTGTGCGCGCATGAGCACCCAGTCCGCGTACTGCATCGGCAGCGGCACCCAGGGCGGCTCTTGCCCCGACGTGATCGCAGCGTACGCGAGCGAGAGCTCCCGGCCGAGCACGCTCACCGACCACCCGTCGCTGATGATGTGGTGCATGGTGAGCAGCGCCACGTACTCATCGGGCGCGGTGTGGAGCACGAGCGCACGGACCAGGGGTCCCTTCGCGAGGTCGAACCCCTGGCCCAACGCGTCGCGAACGGCACGGGCCAAGGCTCGACGCGGCTCGTCCTCGCCCTGCAGATCCCGAAGCTCGAACTGGGGCGGTAGCTGCGGGTGCACCTGCTGGTACGGCTCGCCGCGATGCTCCGCAAACGTCGTCCGGAGCGCCTCGTGGCGCTGGACCACCTGCGCCAGCGACCGGCGTATGGCACTCACGTCCAGCGGCCCCTCGAGTCGCAGCAGCAGGGGGATGACGTAGGTCGGGTCGGCCGGGGAGCGGCGATCGAACGCCCACAGCTGGGCCTGCGCCGTCGTCAGGGGGATCCTCTGCGGGCGTTGGCCCACCGAGCGGGGGGCCTCGGCGCTGCGCCGCAAAAAGGAGGTATCGGAGGGCAGCGAGCGAGCGAGCGCGGCCACGGTGGAGTGCTCGAACAGCTGGCGAACGGACACCTCGATGCCGAGGCGCTCGCGAATGCGGACGACCACCTGGGTCGCCAGCAGCGAGTGCCCGCCCAGCGCGAAGAAGCTCGCGTCGATCCCGACCGAGTCACGCTGCAGCACTTCGGCATAGATCGCCGCGAGCGCGGCCTGCCGCTCGGTCTGGGGCGCGGCGTCGGCGGAGGCGGAGGCGGGGGCCTGCGCCGCGAGGGTACGCAGCGCGTTGCGGTCGACCTTCCCGCTGGGAGTGAGCGGAAGCGCGTCCATGACCGCGATGCGGCTCGGCACCATGTAGCGCGGGACCTGGGCCGCGACGTACGCGAGGATCTCTTCGTCGTCGATCTCGGGTGCCCCCGGTCTGCGGGTCACCGTGGCGTGGATCGCCGCCTGCTCGCCGGTGCCCCAGAGCACGACCGCCGCCGTCGCGACGCTGGGGTGGCTCGAGAGCGCGGCTTCGATCTCGCCGAGCTCGATCCGAAACCCGCGCAGCTTGACCTGGCCATCGCGACGTCCGGCGAACTCGAGCCCGCCGTCTCGACCCACCCGGCACACATCACCCGTGCGGTAGATCCGAGCCCCGGGCCGGGCCGACCACGGATCGGGCACGAAGCGGGACGCGGTCAGCCCCGGCTGCCCCTGGTACCCCTCGGAGACACCGGGACCGCCGATGACCAGCTCGCCCCACACGCCTTCGGGTACCGGGTACAGGTGCGCGTCGACCACGGCCAGCAGCGTCTGTCCGAGGGGCTCGCCTACCCCCACCACGCCAAACGGCCAGGCACGGTCGTCACCCAGCCGCCGCAGCGAGGACCACACCGTCGTCTCCGTGGGTCCGTAGAGGTTCCAGGCCGAGGCGTGGCGCTCGACGAGCCAGCGCGCCAGATCGACCGGTAGCGCCTCTCCTCCGCACAGCGCGGCTCGACGGGATCGAGGCATCTGCCCGCGCTCGGTGACCTGCAGCAGCCGCCACGTCGCGGGGGTGCCCTGCATGACGGTGGCGCCGCTGCTGCCCAGCAAAGCGGCGAGCGCCGCTCCGTCCTCTACGACCGAGGCGCTCGCGAGGACCGAGCGTCCGCCGACGAGCAGCGGCCCGATGCGTTCGAGCAGCGAGATGTCGAAGCCGAGGGTGGTCACCGCGAGCATCACGACGGTCTGGTCCCACCCAAGGGCCTGCGCCGTCGCCCGGAGGAAGTGCATCAGCGCGCCGTGCGAGACGCAGACCCCCTTGGTCCGCCCGGTGGAGCCCGAGGTGTGGAGCACGTAGGCGGGCAACGTGGCGGGGAGCGGCCGCTCGGGGGGGGCTCGGGCCTCGGAGCGTGAAGCCAAAAGCACGCCCAGATCCAGGGGGGTGACCTCGGGCGGCAGCCACGAAGGCGCGTCTCCCTCGACGAGTACGGTGCGCAGCCCGCTGGTACGGAGCATGTGCGCGAGGCGAGCGGCCGGCTGGTGAGGATCGAGCGGGAGGTAGGCCGCCCCCGCCTTCCACACCCCGAGGATGGCGGCGTAGGACGCGACCCCGCGCCCCAGGTGGAGCCCGACGGTCTCGCCGACCCGCGTCCCCGCCCCGAATAGAGCGTTCGCGACCCGGTTGGCGTCTGCGTCGAGCTGCCCGTAGGTCTTGGACTCACCGTCGCACTCCACCGCGACGTGATCGCGGCGCTGCGCGACGATCTGCTCGAAGGCCTGGTGACACCGGTGATCCGTCCCCGGGATCCGTCCGCGCGAAATCAGCGGCTTACCGCGCCAAAGCGCGCCGATCCGCTGGCGGGGGTCCTCGACGACGTCTCGAAGCACCGCGGTATAGGCATCCGCCCAGCGCTCGATCGTAGATCGATCGAACAAGTCGGTCGCGAACTCGAAGACTCCCGAGATCGAACCGTCACGGCGCGTGAGGCTGAGCGTGAGATCGAACCTCGAGTGCCGATTGCCGCTGCCCTCCACCTCGATGCTCATGCCGGGGCCCGCAAACGAGGTCCCGGAGACCTCGCTCAGGATGAACATCACCTGGAAGACCGGGTTGGCCGCGAGGTTGCGCTCGAGCTGCAGCGCATCGACGATGCGCTCGAAGGGCACGTCGGCCCGCCCGAACGCCTCCAGCGCGGTCTGCCTGGTGCGCCCGACCAGCGCCTCGAAGGTCGGATCCCCCGACGCATCGAGCCGAAGGGCCAGGCTGTTGACGAAGAACCCGACCAGATCGCGCAGCTCGGGCCGATTGCGCCCCGAGACCGCCGTCCCCACCACCAGGTCGTCTTGCCCGCTGAGGGTGTGAAGCAGCACCACAAAGCCCGCGAGCGTCACCATGAACAGCGTGGACTGACGCGCGAGCGCCAGGTCGCCGAGCTGGGTGGTCAGCGCTCGATCCAGCTCGAAGCGTACGAGGTCCCCTTTGTACGTCAGCATCGCGGGGCGCGGACGATCGCTGGGCAGCTCGAGCAGGGCCGGGGCGCCGGCAAGCCGCCCCTTCCAAGCCTCGATCTTCTCATCGAGCTTCGGCGCGAGCGTGGTCCGTTGCCACCGGGCAAAGTCGCGGTACTGGATCGGCAGATCAGGCCACTTGGGCGCGCGCCCCTGCTCGGCCGCTCGCATGCTCGCCAGCAGCTCTCGCAGCACGATCTCAAGCGACCAGCCGTCGCTGACCATGTGGTGGAACGTGAGCAACAGACGCCAGTCGTCGTCCCCGAGCCTCACCAGCAGCGCGCGCACCAGGCCACCCCGCTCCAGATCGAACGGCGCCCCCGCGGCCTGCTCGATGAGCGCGTGGGCCTCGATCAGCCGCCGCTCGCCGCGGTCGCGGAGGTCGTGGACCGGCACGCGCACGGGCTCGGCCGGGTCGACTCGCTGCACCGGCCCGCCCTCGTCGACGATGCGGGTACGCAGGATCTCATGACGAGCGACGAGCGCGCTGAGCCCCTGCTCGAGGTGGGCGGGGTCCAGGTGTCCCCGCACGCGCAACACGAACGGATTGTTGTAGAGCGCCGAGTCGGGCTGAAGCTGGTCGAGAAACCAAAGCCGCTGCTGGCCAAACGACAGCGGATCGGAGGACTGCGGATCCCAGGGGCGAGCCACGATCGCGTCGGCCCGCGACTGGGCCCGCTTCTGGGCGAGTCGCTGGCGCACGAGCGCCCGCTTCTCAGCGGAGAGGCTGGCGAGTCGTTGGTCGAGCGTCGTCATGCGTCGGAGCCTCGAAGCTGTCGTTTGGCGTCGTCGTCCGAGAGTGCCTCGACCTCGGCGAGCAGCGCGTCGAGCTCGCCGTCGTCGGCCCCTTGCTCGAGCTCGGTCGCCAGGGCCTCAGCGGCTTCGGCGACCGTCGGGACCTCGAAGAAGCGAGCCAGCGGGACCTCGATCCCAAACCGGTCGCGCACCTGCGCCATGAGCATCGTGGCGGACAGCGAGTCGCCCCCCAGCTCGAAGAACGGGTCGTGGATCCCGACCGGACTCAGCCCCAGGACCTCTGACCAGATCTCGGCCAGGCCCTCCTCGATCGGATTGCGCGGACCGACGAAATCGATCCCGAGCTCGGGCCGCGGATCTCTGGCGGAGTCGCGAGGCTTTAGCCGGTCGGCGAACGCCTCACGACGCGCGGCCACGTCGACGCGGGAGACCATCACCGCATGCAGGTGCGGCTGGGCGAGGGTGCGCTCGAGCGCCTCCATCGCCTGGGCGGGGGCCAACGCGTCGACGAGCACGGCGTGGTCGGGCCCGTCGTCATGGGAGGCCCACATGTCCCAGAGCACCGCTCGGACCGGGCCTCGCCGTGCCAGCGCCCAGGCGTCGAGGAAGGCGTTCCCGGCGCAGTAGGCAGCCGTTCCAATTCCGCCCAGCCGCGAGGCCAGCGAGGAGCAAAGCACCACGAAGTCCGGCCTGCGATCTCGCAGCGCGACGTCGAGGGCGATCGCGGCGCGGACCTTGGTCGCGAGCGCGTCGTACAGGCTCTGCGCCGTCGCTTCGTGGAGCGGGGTGTAGCCGCCCTCGTTGACCGCGTGCACCACCCCCCGGATCGCACCCATCCGCGTCTCGATCGCCGCGAAGGTCGCGTCGAGTGCGTCCCCCTCGCGCGCGTCGGCGCTGTACACCTCGAAGTCCACCCCCGCCTGCTCGAGCTGACACAGCTGGGCGATCCGCTTGGAGTTGGGCGCCAGCGCCGACCAGCGATCCCGCGGAGGCAGCGGCGACCGGCCGACGATCGCCACCGGGATCCGCCGCTGTTGTCCGAACCACCGCGCCATCGCCAAGCCCACGCGGCCCATGCCGCCCAGCAGCACCACGGGGCCCGACCGCTCGCCGGCACTCAGCGGATCGCCGCTTGGCTCGAGCGGCAGCTCGACGTCTTGCTCCACGAAGCGAAGCGGTCCCCGGAGCGCCACGACCCTCGCGTCGTCGGGGTCGAGCACTTCGTCGACGATCCGCGACGGCCCGTCGGGGCGGCGCAGATCGTCGATGTCGAGGCACCGGGTGCGCACGCGCGGGAACTCCTGCCCGATGACGCGGATCGCCCCCAGGACGAGCGAGCGCGACGGGTCGACCTCATCCCCGGGCGCGACCGAAGCCAGGTGCTGGGTCACGACGAGCAGGTCGAGCGTGCGCTCGCCCGGCGGCGGCGCAAAGGTACGCGCCACGCTGACCGCCGCCGCGAGCTCGTGCTCGACGACCTCGTAGAGATCGCGCGGTGACGGGCCCCGCTCGCGCGCCGCGTCGAGCACCATGAGGATCGCCGAAGGGGACGGCGCGTGGCGCGGTGACGTCGTCAGATCGGCGGCGACCGTGCACTCCACCCCGGCCGCGGTGGCCGTGTCGGCGACCCGAGCCCCCAGCTCGCGATCCTCGGCGAGCACGAGCCACGGGCCATGCGGTGACGCCGACGGGACGGTCGCCGGCCTCATGACCCAGGAGGGAACCGAGAACCACCGAGACAGCTCGCGCTTGCTCCCCGAGCCCGTGCGCGGCTGGGGCGGGTCCACCCAGTGGGGCGTACGCTCGAACGGATAGGCGGGCAGCGAGACTCGCGTGCTCTGGCTCCGCCCCGGCAGCGACGTCCAGTCCATGGCCGCGCCCGCGCACCACAGCTCCCCGGCGGCTCCAAGGAACGCACCGACGGGGTCGGCTCCGGATCCGCCCACGTGGATCTTGCGGGCCGCCGCGTGCGTGGCCGCCCCGGTGGCCTCCGAGGGCGCCTCGTCGAGCAGCGCTCGACCCCACGTGGCCGCGGACGACGAAGCGTCGATCGCACCGCGCGCGCCGATGACCGGGACCTGACACGCGCCCCATCGGGACACCTGCGCCCGGGCCAGGACGTCCGAAGCGTGCCCCCACACCGAGGCGAGCGCCAGGGCATCCTCGCAGGTGATGGCCTCGGCCACACACGCGGCGCTCAGCAGGCCCAACCCCGTCCCACGCAGCCCCATGGGCACGACGCCGAGCGAGCGCCACATCCGCCCGACCGCGACTTGCACGGTGAACACGGCCCCAGCCATGGCGGTCGTGGAGGTCGCATCGAGCGATCCGGTCAGGCCCGCCGCGTCCAGATCGGCGCGTATCGGCTCGTGGCGCTCGGCCCAGCCGTGCACAAACGCCCGAGCGTCGTCGAAACCAAGCTCGGGGAAGACGAGGATCACCCCAGCGTCGTTCACCGGACGACCCGACCCGATCCCCTCCCCCTCCCGCAGCGCGGCGATCGCCTCGGTCACCGACTCGACCGTCCACGACGCGCGTCGCTCGAGCGGTCGGCGTCCCGCACCGAGGGTGTGCGCGACCGCCTCCAGGGCAACAGGCTCGTCGTGCTCGAGCGCACTGGCGAGCCGCTTCGCCTGGGCCGCCAGCGCGCGATCGGTACGGGCCGACAGGACGAGCAGCTGAGGGATCGCACGGCTCGATTCCGGTGCTCGAGCCCCGGGCGCAGCCTCGAGGACCGCGTGCACGTTGGTCCCCCCGATCCCCAGGGAGCTCACCCCGGCCCGCGGCGGGCTGCCCAGGTCCGGCCATGGGATCGCGGAGCGACTCACCTCGAACGACGCGCCGAAATCGATCTCGGGGTTGAGGCGATCAAAGTTGGCCTGAGGCCCGATCTGGGCGTGCTCGAGCATGAGCACGGTCTTGATGAGGCCGGCGATCCCCGCGGCCGCGTCCAGGTGCCCGATGCTCGCCTTGATCGCCCCGAGCCGGCACGGAGGCAGGTGGGCGGGGCGTGCTCCGAACACTCGGCGTAGGGCGGCGACCTCGACCGGATCGCCGAGGCGAGTGCCCGTGCCGTGGGCTTCGATGTAGCCGATCGTCTCGGGGGGCACGTCCGCCATCGCGAGCGCCTCCGCGAGCATGTCCGCTTGCCCCTCCAGGCCAGGCGCGCCATAGCCCATCTTCACGGCCCCGTCGTTGTTCATCGCCGACCCGCGAATGATCGCCCGGATCGGGTCGCCGTGGGCCAGGGCATCCTCGAGTCGTCGGAGCACCACGACCCCGACGCCGCTGCCCGGCACCGTCCCCGCCGCATCCGCATCGAAGGGACGGCAGTGGCCGGTCGGCGAGACGACGCCGCCGGGCTGGTACAGATAGCCGGCGACGTGTGGCACGTAGACTGAGGCCCCTCCCGCCAGCGCGATGTCGCAGCTGTAGGCGAGCAACGACTGCGCCGCGAGGTGCACGGCCGCGAGCGAGGTAGAGCACGCGGTCTGCACATCCACGCTCGGCCCTCGCAGATCGAGGCGGTAGGACACCCGGGTGGTGAAGAAGTCCTTGTCGCTGCCCAGCGAGCCCTGCCGAAGACGGTCGAGCGCGTCGGGATCCAGCGTATCGCCCAGCGTCGAGTAGATGTTGCGCAAGAAGTAGCTGCTGGTGCTCACGCCCCCGAACACCCCGATCCGCGCGGAGGTTCGTTGCGGATCACAGGCGGCGTCTTCGAGGGCCGCGTAGGCGCTCTCGAGGAACAGGCGATGCTGGGGATCGGTCCACGCCGCTTCCCGGGGGCTCATCCCAAAGAGCCCCGCGTCGAACCCCGCGATGTCCTCGAGGATCCCGCGCGCCTTGACGTAGCCCGGCTGCTCGAACTCGCGGGCGGGGATCCCGGCCGCGCGCAGCTGCTCGTCGTCGAACTGGCGGATCGCGACCCGTCCTCGCGCGATCAACGACCAGTAGGCATCGAGATCGGGCGCGCCCGGGAATCGCCCGGCCATGCCCACGATCGCGATCGCATCGGGCAGCGGGTTTTCGTGCTCGATCATCGCGTTCCTCCGTTCGAGGCTCGTCGCCGCATGCGGGCGGCCGCCGCCCGCCGCCGCTGCGCGCGGTCCTGGGCGGCGCCCTGAGGCCCCGCGGCGTCTCGCTGCAGGCGCTGCGCGAGCCGGTGGACCGTGGGATGAGCGAACAGCTCCGCCACCGGCAAGTCACACCCGACCTCGTCCCGCAGTCGCGGGTGGATCTGCAGCAGCGACAGCGAGGTCCCGCCGATCTCGAAGAAGTTGGCGTGGATGCTGACTTGCTCGACCCCGAGCGCATCGGCCCAGATCTGCGCGATGGTTCGCTCCAGCGCGTTGGTCGGCGGCACGAGGGCCACCGGATCCGCAGCCGGTCGCGCGAGCTTCGGGCTCAGGCTCCGCCGGTCGATCTTCCCGTTGCGGTCGAGCGGCATCCGCTCCAGGGCGTGAACACGCGCGGGCACCATGAACGGGGGCAGCTCGCGACGCAGCGCGTCGCGCAGCGCGGGGATCTCGGCGACCTCGGGGATCTGCGCTTCGATATAGGCGACGAGCTCGAGGCTCTCCCCGCCCGGGGTCGGGCTCGCCACGACGGCCGCGGCGCGGATCCCCGGCTGCTGTCGGATCGCGGCCTCGACCTCGCCCAGCTCGACCCGAAATCCCCGGATCTTGACCTGACCGTCGGTGCGCCCGAGGAACTCGAGCACACCATCGAGCCGTCGACGAACGCGATCCCCGGTGCGATAGAGCCGCTCACCCGGTCGCGACGAGAACGGGTTGGGAATGAACTTCGCCGCGGTCTGGGCCGGGTCGTTGATGTACCCGCGGGCGACCAGGGGACCACCCAGCCAAAGCTCGCCGACGATGCCCGGGCCGACGGGGCGTCCGCGTCGGTCGACCACGTGAGTCTGCGTCGCGCCGAGCGCTCGACCGATCGGGATCTCGGCGTGGCGGGGGTCGGCGACCGAGGCGGCGACCGAGTGCACGGTGGCGTACACCGTCGCCTCGGTCGGCCCGTAGCAGTTGATCAACGGGATCAGCGGGATCTGCCGCCCCTGGCCGCCGATGTAGTCGCGCCAGGCGGCGGCGGCTTCCCGTGTGAGCCGATCGCCTCCGACCAGGACAGTGCGCACGCTCGCGGGCCACGCGATCTCCCGCTGGGCGAGCACGCCGATCCACTGCTGCCAGTAGCCCGTGGGAAAGTTGAGGATTGTGATGTCCTTGTCGCGACAAAAGGCGACGAAGCGCTCCGGGTCGAGCAGCATCTGCTCGTCGCGCACCACCAAGGTCGCCCCGCAGGTCCACGCGCCAAACAGCTCCATGAGCGAGACATCGAACGACAGCGTAATGAACTGCAGCACGCGGTCGCGGGGCTCGAAGCCGTAGGTCTGCACCGCGGCCGAAGCGTACGCCGCGAGGTTTTGGTGCTCGACCTCCACGCCCTTGGGCGTGCCCGTGCTGCCCGAGGTGAACATCACGTACGCGCGGCTGGTCGCCCGGGGCCGCGGGAGCGCTCGACCGTCGCGGGCCGGCGTGGGCGTGATGTCGACGACCTGCCGCGG
The DNA here is from genome assembly GCA_039194325.1 of Myxococcota bacterium. GTDB lineage: Bacteria > Myxococcota_A > Polyangia > Nannocystales > Nannocystaceae > Paraliomyxa. The sequence goes on along the minus strand of JBCCWC010000069.1, from coordinate 1,905 downwards.
CGACACGCCCAGCGCGGCCCCGTGCTCGGGGTCGGCCACCACCAGCTGCACCCCCGCGCGCTCGCGCATGCTCGACAGGCGCGCCGGGGGCAGCTGAGGGTCGAGCGGCAGGTAGGCCGCCCCCGAGCGCAGGATCCCCAGGATGGCGACGAGGGCCGCAAATCGGTCCCGCGTATCGACGCCCACCACCTGCTCGGCTCCGACCCCTCGCGCCACGAGGCGCTCGGCGAGCCCGCGGGCGCAGGCGTCGAGCTGTCGGTAGGTCAGCGTCGAGGTCCCGACCAGCGCGGGATGCTCGGGGCGCTCGGCCACGTGGCGATCGAAGGCGTCGAGCACCGTGGCGTGCTCCACCGGCCACGTCGATCGCCGGGAGGGCTCCACGCAGGTGTCCTCGAGTGCGGTCTGCGGCGCATCGCAGAATATGTCGATGAGGCTCGACAGGTGCGATCGCAGCAGCTGCTCGTGTTCCGGCGAGATCACGTCGTCGTGGACGTCGAGCTCCACGCGCAGCGAGTCCGTGCCCGGATCGTCGCCGAGGTGGAGGGTGATGCTCTCGAACGCCTCCCCCGTGGGGACGGACCGGCTCACCACGGGCGCGCCGGCAAACCGCAGCGGCGACCCCGTTCGCACGTGGAGCGCAAGATCAAACACGGGGCGATCGATCGGGTTGGGCACCGCCCACGTCCCGTGGGCGCGCGCCTGCGACCAACGGCTCGCGACCTGGTCGAGCAGATCGGCGAACGTGGTGGCCGGCCCGACCTCGAGCTCCACGGGCACGACGTTCGTCAGCAGCCCGATCACCCCGTCCGCGTCCGGCGAAGGGCTGCGCCACGACACCCCGATCACCAGCCGCCGCCGCTCGGTGGCACGATGCGCCCAGGCGGCAAGCAGGACCAGACACCACCGCCGCTGCGCATCGTCGAGCTCACCGTCCGTCGCCGCGCGCACGTGCTCGATCGCCTGGCGGAGCGCGGCGCTTCGACGGGCGCCGAGCTCGACGACGACCCGCCGCACCGCGAGGCCCTGCTTGACGCCCGTCGAGCCATACGGACGCAGGGGTTCGCTCGGGGTCTCCACCAGCGGCCGCCAAAATCGCTCGGCCTGCGCGAGCGCGGCGCTTCGTCGAGCGCGCGCGTCGTGTTCGAGGTGGGCGTGCAGCGAAGGGCGCTCGATGGTCGGGCACGCCTCCCCCGCGCACGCGCGGCGATAGAGCGTCGCCTGGAGCGAGAACAGCCGAGCCGTCGACTCCTCGTCGGTGAACAGCTGGTGCTGGTGCCAGACCCAGATCCACCGCGCGGGGCCCACTTGGAGCAGCGCCGTGGCAAACGGCTGCGACGATGGATCGAGCGGCTCACGCGACCACTGGGCGATCCAAGCCTCGACCTCTTGGTCGCGCACCGTAGCGACCTCGAGCCGGTCGCCCGCGCCGACGCCATCGGGGTCGGCAAAGACCCACCGCGGCGCGCCGTCGACGTCGAGCACCCGAGCACGCAGCGTGTCCGCCGATCGAGCGAGACCATCGAGCGCGCGCCGGAAGGCACCGACGTCGAGCTCGAGATCCAGCGGCAGCTGCGTCACGATGTTGTACGCACGGCTTTGCGGATACAGCCTGGACTCCGTCCAGACCCGCAGCTGCCGGTCGGTGAGGTTCGAGCGCTCGCGCAGCGACGCGGGCTGCGTCGGTGCTCGCGGGGTGAGGGCCCGCGATGCAGACAGCCCAGCGGCCTCGGTCGCTTCGGTGACCGACCGCTCGGGGTCCACCGTCCATGTGCGCAGCAAGCGAACGAAATCGTCCGCGAGCGCGACCGCCGAGGACTCGTCGAAGGCCGCGGTGGCATACTCGAGCACGCCCGCGTAGCCGTCTGTTCCGCCGTCCAGACGCCCTTCGGGCGCGTCGATCATCAG
>JBCCWC010000068.1:0-61832 GCA_039194325.1 Myxococcota bacterium | reverse complement strand
GCGTTCGTTCCATTTTGGTGTCCCTTGGGGGTCAAAAACCCCCGTTGGCTGCTATATCGACACCGCCAGGGGCGCAACCCTACAATTTTATTGTCAGGGAAAATTGGAAACACTGTAAGTATCCATGCTACAGTGGCACGTAGTTGTTGGTGCCATGGTGGTCGTTGGCGCCGGCACGTTCCTGGGTGCCGGGAATGGTTCATCCATCGACGGTTTCTGTGCTTCATAGGAGCGGAAGCGCGCCGTTCGCAGAAGCGAAAAGGATCGAGAATATGAGAAGGTTGGCTCTTTTTGGGCTCGCGCTGACACTTATTTCAGGGTGTCTTGTCGAAGACGACGGGGGCGAGCTGTTGCCCGACGTCATCGAGTACGATGGCTCGGGGCTCGTCACGTTCCGTGATGTGGCGGACAACGGGGTCGTGGGCAATGGGTTCCGTTGGAACGGGTTCCGGTGGAATGGGTTCCGCTGGAACGGGTTCCGGTGGAATGGGTTCCGCTGGAACGGTGTTCGCTGGAACGGCGGTACGGTGACGAACGTGCGGTACGACGCCAGCACCGGCAGTTTGGCCGCCGACGATACGACGTCCTCTACGGTGGATCTGACCCCCGCCGACGAGGTGGTCGCCGAGGGTGATCACACCGACGGTACCGAGAGCGAGACCAAGATTACGCAGGTCGAGGAGGTCACCGGAGGGGCGCACGATTATCAGTTTCAGCGGGTCCAGACCCGGATCCTGGTGAGCGCGCCCAGCAACTGGGGCCCCTGGGAAGAGGCCTGCGTCGATGGAGCGGGCGACCCGGTCAAGGCGATCCTGCTCAAGGGTGACTGGTCGTCGCCCGGCTACGCCCGGATCTCTGGAGTCGAGGCCGATCAGGCCACGACCTGGGCCTGCCGCGGGGCCGCTTTGGCCAAGTGCGTGGAGTGGGGCTACCATCCCGAGGGCCTCCATTCGGGCACGTCGCTGGCCGATCACCACCAGGCGTGCACGCGATTGGTGCGCGCCGACTATTGCGGCGACGGCGAGCACCACACCGAGAACGGGACCCTCATCGATGTAGAGGATTCCCTGGGGATCCAGACGCACTCGACCGTCTGGGGGATCGAGGCGGCCTGGGGCGCAAATGGTGCGCTCTGCCTCAACGACCCGCGGAAGACGTACTGGTCACGCGCCGAGGCCCTCGACGGTTGCGCGAACGTGCCCCGGTGCGACACCGAAACGGAGCAGCATTGGTGGGATGAGGGGGCCCTGTTCGTGACCCGCAATCAGCCCACCGCCTTGGTCGCGGCTGAGCCCGCTCCCGCCGATAGCGGCGGTTGATCCGCCCGGCGGCGCCCGATTGCAGTAGAGTGCTCAAGGGCTAGGCCCCCTTGGGCCAGCCGAGTGCGGCCCGTCGGCGGGCGGGCCGCCTCGGTGAGGGTCGATGAGCGACGACACAGCGGCGGGGACAAGTTCCACTCGGACTCGGATGACCAAGTCCGAGGCCGTCGCCCCGCTCCCGGTGCGCCGCCTGCTCGCCGGGCTGCTGGTGGTGATCGCCTCGTCCGAGCTCGCCGCCCTGCTCGCGGGCTGGAGCTCGGCCGCGGTCGGGGACGCGGTGGCGCTGGCGGCCGCTGGGCTCGGCCTCGTGCTCCTGGGGATCGAGAGGTCTCGCTCCGTGGCACTTTCGGCCCAAACGGACGAGCTGGAGCATCCCCCTGCGGAGGTCTCGATCGAACCGGCCCGAAGGCTCGCCGACGCCAGCCGGGAAGGGCTGCTGCTGCATCGCGAGGGCCGGATCGTTGACGTCAATGACTCGCTCGGCCGCATGTTCCTGCTCGACCGCGAGGAGCTGTTCGGGCTCGAGGTGATCGATCTCATCGCGATCGAGGCGCGGTCCGAGGGGAACGCCTGGCTCCGGGCGGGCGACGAGCCCTCGCTCAAGACCCGGGGTCGTCGTCGCGATGGCTATGTGTTCGACCTTCGCGTGCACCGCCGTGCGACCGACACCGGACCCGAGGCCTTGGCCTTCGAGGACCTCGAGCAGGAGGTGGACTTGGCGCAGGAGCTGAGCGCGGCCCGCATCGCCGCCGAGGACGCCAATCGGGCCAAGAGCTCGTTCTTGGCCAACATGAGCCACGAGGTCCGGACCCCCATGAATGCCGTGATCGGCATGACGGATCTGTTGCTCGAGACCGAGCTGTCGAGCAGGCAGCGCGACGTGGTCGGGACGATCCGCAGCAGCAGCGAGGCGCTGCTGGTCATCATCAACGACATCCTCGATCTCTCGAAGGTCGAGTCGGGCAAGCTCGAGCTCGAGCAGCGGCCCTTCGTGCTGGCCGAGTGCGTGGACGGGGTGATCCGGATGTTCGCCCTCCAGGGTCGCGCGCAGGTGAAGCTTATGGTCTCGTTCGACCCCTCGGTGCCCCCCATGATCCACGGCGACAGCGCTCGGTTGCGGCAGGTGCTGATCAACCTGGTGGGCAACGCGCTCAAGTTCACCGAGTCGGGGGAGGTCTGGATCCGCGTGGATGCGCGCCGCGAGCGGGAGCACCTGCTCGTGCATTTCGAGATCCAGGACACGGGGATCGGGATCCCGAGCGCGCGGGCCGAGGCCTTGTTCGAGTCGTTCGTGCAGGGCGAGTCGACGGTCAATCGCCGATTTGGCGGCACGGGCCTGGGCCTGACGATCTCCAAGCGCTTGGTCGAGCGAATGGGCGGGTCGATCTGGGTCGATAGCGTCGAGGGCGTCGGATCGACCTTCCATTTCGTGATCGAGGCGCGGGAGGCCACGGTGCTTACGCGGGCCGACCGGAGCAAGGAGCGCGCATCCGCCTCTCTATTCGTCGATCTGGCCGCCGAGCTCCCGCTTCGGATCCTGGTCGCCGACGACAACCCGGTCAACCTCGAGGTCACCGAGGCCATGCTCGCGCGGCTTGGCTACGCCGCAGACGCGGTCGACGGGGGGCGACCCGTCCTGGAGGCCCTCGATCGCCAGTCCTACGACGTAATCTTGCTCGACGTGCACATGCCCCAGCTCGACGGGCTGGAGACGGCCCGTCGGATCCGAGCCCGCTCTCAGGGGCAGGGGCAGGGACACCAGCCCTGGATCATCGCGCTCACCGCCAGCGCGATGCCCAGTGATCGTCAGGCATGCCTCAACGCGGGGATGAATGACTTCCTCGCCAAGCCGGTTCGGCCCGGCGCATTGATCGACGTGCTGCGCGGGGTCGGCCGTGACCCCGCTCGATCCTCGGAGGCGCCGCCGAGCTGATATCCTCGGGCCGGTGCTCGCGATGACCTGGTGGCTGGTGCTATGGGGGGCGGGGCTCGGGGGAGCTCCGGGCTCGGCGTCCACGCCGATCGTTGGGGGCGAGGCGGTGGTCGATGACCGCTTTCGATCCACGGTGGTCGTCGATTTCGGCGTCGATCTTTGCTCGGGCACCCTCATCGACGAGCGGCTCGTGCTGACGGCCGCGCACTGCCTGCGCTCGTCGCCTCCCGCCGAGCTGCTGACGATCAAGGTCGGCAATACCCAAAACGATCCCGAGATCACGCTGCCCGTGGAAGACTACGCGCTGCATCCCGAGTTTTGCGGCAGCTTGCTCGAGTGCTCCGAGGATCTGATGGATTTCGCCTACCTGGTCCTCGCGCAACCCGCCCCGGCCGACGCGGTCGTGCCCCAGCTGCCCCTGGCTCAGCCCACGTGGGACGCGATGATCTTCGGCGGGGCCAACGTGGTGCTGGCCGGCTTCGGGAACGACGACCAGCTCCAGTGGGGCCAAAAGCGCGTCGTCGAGACGACGATCCGCCGCTTCACCGAGACCGGGCTGGAGTTCTTCGCGGGCGGCGACGGCAAGGACAGCTGCCAGCGCGACTCGGGGGGCCCCGCCTACGCCCGTGGGCCCGAAGGGCAGCTCGTGCTGGTGGGGGTGGTCTCGCGGGGGATCGGCTGCGGCGACGGTGGGTACCTCGGGGCGACCCCGGCGGCGCTTTGTTGGATCGGACAGCAAGAAGGGCTCGACGCATGGACGGCGGCCTGCGAGGTCGACACGACCCCTCCGAGCGCCGAGTCGGGCGGGTGCTGCTCGATCGCTGGTCTCGGTCGGGGATCGGGCCCGTATGGCGGGGGCAGGGCGGGGCGAAGAGACCTGCTCGGGCTCTTGGCCCTGGTGGCCCTGGTGGCCCTGGTGCGTCGCCCCGGCGCGACGGAATGGCCTGAGTCGGCGGCGAGCCTCCGCCGGTCCGGGCGCTCAGGGCTCGACGATCTCGTCGTACGCGTCGGGCCGCCGGTCTCGGTAGAACTGCCAGGTGCTGCGGACCTCGTCGATCATCGACAGATCGAGATCGGCCACGATCACCTCGTCGTCGTCCTCGGAGCCCTCGGCCACGAACTCGCCGCGGGGGTTGACGAAGTAGCTGGTGCCGTAGAACTTGCCGATGTTCCAGGGGGGCTCGGTGCCCACCCGGTTGATCGCGCCCACGTAGTAGCCGTTGGCCACCGCGTGAGCGGGCTGCTCGATCTTCCACAGATACTGCGACAGCCCCGCCACGGTGGCCGAGGGGTTGAACACGATCTCCGCCCCGTTGAGGCCCAGGCAGCGCGCGCCCTCGGGGAAGTGGCGGTCGTAGCAGATATAGACCCCGATGGTCGCGTAGCGGGTCTTGAACACCGGGTAGCCCCCGTCGCCGGGCCGGAAGAAGAATTTCTCCCAAAAGCCGGCCACCTGGGGGATGTGCTGCTTGCGGTACTTGCCCAGGTAGCGGCCGTCGGCGTCGAGGACCGCGGCGGTGTTGTAGTAGACCCCGCGCATGGCCTTCTCGTACACGGGCACCACGATGACCATCTGGTGCTTGCGGGCGTACTCGGCCATGCGGTCGACGGTGGGGCCGGGCACCGGCTCGGCCGAGGCGTACCAGCGAGCGTCTTGGCTGGGGCAGAAGTAGGGGCCATTGAAGATCTCTTGGAGGCAGAGGATCTGGACCCCCTTGTCGGCCGCCTGCTCGATCAAGGGAATGTGCTTTTGGACCATCGCCTCTTTGATCTCTTCGACGGGACGCGACTCGTCGTTGAGCGGGTTGGCGCACTGAATTAGCCCGCAGCGGACGATCTCACTCATCGGTCATCACCTCGGTGCAAACGGTCGGCAGGTGCGCAGCATACGAAAACGGACCCTCGCTGTCGACGGACGGGGGGCCGCCCGGGGTCGGCCCATAAAGTCGCTTGTCGTCGCCGACCCGCCCCGCATACCCTTGATCCTCCGGTCGTATCGAGGGCCGCGCGGGGCCTGGTCCCGCCACTTCGGCTCTACCATGTCGGCCGCTGGTCCGAGGTGCCGATGACCAAGATCGCCAAAGAGCGCGCTGAGAACGTCTTTTCCGACTTCAAGGCCGCCTACACCCCCCAGCAGGCCCTCGTCGAGGCCAACCGCTGCCTGTTTTGCTCCGATGCGCCGTGCATCCAGGCATGCCCCACCGGCATCGACATCCCGCAGTTCATCCGCAAGATCGCCACGGACAACGTCAAGGGCTCGGCCCGGACGATCTTCGACGCCAACATCCTGGGCATGAGCTGCGCCCGGGTGTGCCCGGTCGAGGTGCTGTGCGTGGGCGACTGCGTCTACAATGAGATGGGCGTGCCGCCGATCCAGATCGGTAAGCTCCAGCGCTACTCCACCGACATCGCGTTCGAGCAGGGCTGGCGCTTCTTCGAGGCGGGCCCCGATAGCGGCAAGAGCGTGGGGTTGGTGGGGGCGGGTCCCGCCTCGCTGGCCGCGGCCCACCAGCTGCGCCGCCACGGCCACGCCTGCGTGATCTACGACAAGCGCCCGGTCGTCGGGGGGCTCAATACCACCGGGGTCGCGCCCTACAAGATGAAGGCCGATCGCTCCGAGCAAGAGGTCGAGTGGATCCTGGGGATCGGCGGCGTGGAGGTGCGCACCGGCGTGGAGGTGGGCGTCGAGCCCTCGTGGGACGCGCTGCGGGCCTCCCACGATGCCCTCTTCGTGGGGGTGGGCCTGGGGCCCGATACGACGCTGGCCGTGCCCGGGGCCGAGCTGGCCGGGATCCACGGGGCCGTCGACTTCATCGAGCGGCTCAAGCTCGGCACGGTCGATCTGGCCGGGGTCCAGCGGGCGGTCGTGGTGGGCGGCGGCAACACGGCCGTCGATGCCGTCCGTGAGCTGCGGGGGCTGGGCGTGGCCAACGTGACGATGCTCTATCGCGGCGTCGAGGCGCGGATGAGCGGGTATGCCCACGAGTGGAGCGCGGCCAAGCAACAGGGGGTGCTGGCGCGCTGGCAGACTCAGCCGGTCGCCTTCGAAGGTGCGGGCCGAGTGGAGCGGATCCGCTGCGTCCGCCTCGACGACGACAAGCAGCCCGTCGCCGACAGCGAGCACGACGTGCCGGCCAACGTGGTGCTGCTGGCGATCGGTCAGTCCAAGCTCGAGGGGCTCTTGTCCGGGCTGCCCGGGATGGCCTTCGCGCGCGGTCGGGTGGTGGTCGACGAGCACCAGGCCACCGGCTGCCCCGGGATCTGGGCCGGGGGCGACTGTGCCAACGGCGGCAAGGAGGTGGTCAACGCCGCCGCCGAGGGCAAGGCGGCCGCGCGGGCGATCGATGCGTTCTTGCGGGGGGGCGCGGGCGGCTCGTGAGGCCGAGCGATCGCCCACGACCACGAACCGAGGACTACGACCGCTCGAACGTAGCGCGGACCGCCGCCATCACCCGGTCCTCGTTGGCCCGTAGCCGGTAGTCGTCCGGCTGGTCGATCCACCGAAGGATCCCCTGCTCGTCGACGAGCAGCGTCGTCGGGATCGCCATCGTCGTGATGGTGGGGCGCAGACCGATGGGGAGCCCCAGCAGCCGGAAGCTCGCCTCTTCGAAGCCGAAGGCCTTGTGGTGCTCGACGCCATACTGTCGGATCACCGTCAGCTCGGGGTCGCACAGCAACAGCGCGCGCAAGCGATCGCGAGCCTGGTGGCGTGCCGCCTCGTGGACGGTGTCCTTGCTCAGCGCGATTACCCGGACCCCGTATCGCGCCAGGTCCGGCTCCATGTCGTCGAAGCGCCGCAACTCGGCGCAGCAGTAGGGTCACCAGGCTCCCCGGTAGAACTTCAGCAGCGTGCGCCTGCCCACCAGCGAGTCGGTGTGGAACGCCGCCCCACCCGAGGTGGTGGCCGAAAAGGGCAGCAGCCGATCCCCCACGGCGACCTTCAGATCGCCGACGGGGGTTTTGCGCTGGCTTATCAGCCACACGAAGGACGCGCCCAGCATCAGCGCGAGGGGGGACGCTATGAACACCGTGACGCTCGGACCGTGGCCGTAGAGCGCGCTCCAGCCGACGGCGACCACGGCCAGGAGCATGCCGAGCCACTGAGCGACGAGCGAGCTGGCGGGGTACACCGCGACCGTGCCACGGTTGATCGATCTCAGATAGAGGATCCAGGCACCCAGCGTCATCGCCGAGCCGGCGACGGACAGTCCGATGGCAATCACGGGCATCAGTGTATGTCGAGGATGCGCGGAGCGATGCGTGTCCTCGAAGCTGCCGGGATCGCAGCCGATCGAGCACGGTCGCGGCGTGCGAGATCGCCTGCCACGAGCGGAGCGCCCGGTGAGCGAGGTGCCCGAGTGGTCGACCCGATGATGCCGACATTCGCTCGGCCCCGCGCCGCTATGCTCGCCGCCGTCGCTACGTTCGCCGCCGACGGCGTGGGACCTCACCGGGAATCGTGAAGTAGAAGGTCGAGCCGACTCCCAGCTCGCTCTCGAGCCAGATCCGGCCGCCCATCGCCTCTACGAGTCGCTTGCAGATCGAAAGCCCCAGCCCCGTCCCGCCGTAGCGTCGGGTCATGGAGGAGTCCTCCTGCGTGAACGCGTCGAACACGACCGAGGCCCGGTCCGGGGCGATGCCGATCCCCGTGTCGCGCACCGAGAACTGAAGCTCGTGCTTGCGGGGTTCTTCGCACGGGCGTGACTTCACGGTCACCGCGATCTCGCCCCGTTCGGTGAACTTGACCGCGTTGCCCAGCAGGTTCACGAGGATCTGCCGGATCCGCGCTGCGTCGCTGAGGATCTTGGCGGGCACCCGTGGGCCGATCTGGGACGAGAGCCCGAGCCCCTTGTGGGTGGCGGGGACCGACAGCACCTCGATCGCGTCGTCGAGGCAGTCGCGGATGCGCACCGGCGCGTGCTCGATGAGCGCCTCCCCGGCTTCGAGCTTGGAGAAATCGAGGACGTCGTCGATGAGGGCCAGCAGCGTATTGCCGCTGCTGTGCACGATCTCGGCGAACTCCCGCTGCTCCTCGTCGAGCTTGGTGTAGAGCAGCAGCTCGGTCATGCCGAGCACCGCGTTCATCGGTGTGCGGAGCTCGTGGCTCATGTTGGCGAGGAATTCGGACTTGGTCAGGTTCGCTTGCTCGGCCCGCTGTCGGGCGGCCTCCGCCTCTTCGCGGGCGGCCTCCGCCTCCTCGCGGGCGGCCTCCGCCTCCTGTTGGGCCCGCTTGCGGTCCTCGTCGAGCTGCCGTCGCTGGGTCTCGAACGAGGTGGTCGAGCCCGTGATCATCAGCAGCAGCACCAGCAGCCCGATCAGCCGCTCCCGCTGGAGCGCGGGATCTCCTGGCGTGCCGAGCATCAGCCCCACGACCACCACCGCCACCAATGGAACGAACACCCAGCCCGCTCGAGGCCCCGAGATGAACACCAGCAGCGACGGGAGCATCACCAACCCCAACACCGGAGGGGTCGTGAGCCCGCCCTGGGCCCACGCGGTCGAGCCCGCGACCGGGACCAGAACGCCGCCCAGGATCGCTCCGGCCCGAGCCACGCTGAAGCCGTGTCGGGTCGCCAGCAACAGCCCCACGCTCAGCGCCCAAAGGGCTACCGACCCTCCGGCCACCGCAGGCCGGCCGTCGAGCAGCAAGTTGGTGATCGAGACGGGGAGCGTGATGATGAAGAACAGCAGGATCCCGGCGGCCGTACGGCTTCGGCGTAGCTCTTCGCCACCCTCTTGGAGCGTCCGTCGATGGACGAACCGGTCGAGTCCGTTCATGCCCAGATCACCGCGACGACTATACTGCCACTCGGCGGTGCATCGACGGAGCGACCCCCGGACGCCCCGAGAGGCGTGCGCGGCCGTGGTACGGTAGGGGGCGCGCCATGCCCGATCTATCGACCAATTGTGCCGGCATTCGCTCTCCAAACCCGTTCTGGCTCGCCTCGGCCCCCCCGGCCAACTCAGGGGCGCAGATCCAGCGGGCCTTCGATCACGGCTGGGGGGGCGCGGTGTGGAAGACCTTGGGCGTGCCGATCCAAAATGTCTCTAGCCGCTTCGGCGCGGTCGACGTGGGCGGGCGCCGTGCGGTGGGCTTCAACAACATCGAGCTCATCACCGATCGCTCCCTCGAGGTCAATTTCAAGGAGATCTACGAGACCAAGAAGAAGTACCCCGCGCACGCGGTGGTGGTCTCGTTGATGGTCGAGACCCGGCAGGAGTGGCAGGACATCATCAAGCGGGCGGTCGACGCGGGGGCCGACGGGCTCGAGCTCAACTTTGGGTGTCCCCACGGCATGTGCGAGCGCGGCATGGGCTCGGCGGTCGGCCAGGAGCCGGCGGTCAACAAGGAGATCACCTCGTGGGCCGTCGAGTTCTCCACCGTGCCGGTGCTGGTCAAGCTCACCCCCAACGTGGGCGAGATCCTCCCGCACGGGCTGGCCGCGCAGGCGGGCGGAGCTCACGGGGTGGCGCTCATCAACACGATCAAGAGCATCATCGGGGTGGACATCGATCGCCTGGTGCCGCAGCCGCGGGTGGGGATCCAGTCGTCCAACGGGGGCTATTGCGGGGCCGCGGTCCGGCCGATCGCGCTGCACATGGTGGCTCAGCTCGCGCGCAGCCAGGCCTTCCAGCTCCCGATAAGCGGGATCGGCGGGATCACCTGCTGGCGCGACGCGGTCGAGTTCATCCTGCTGGGCTCGTCGAGCGTGCAGGTCTGCACCGAGGTGATGCTCCGGGGCTACCGGATCGTCGAGGACATGATCGAGGGCCTCGCCGAGTACATGCGCCGCCACGACTTCGAGACCATCGACCAGATGGTGGGCAAGGCCGTGCCAGGCTACGCCGAGTGGGGGGATCTCGATCTGAACTACGAGACCGTCGCCAAGATCGACGCTGACTCGTGCATCGGCTGCCAGCTGTGCATGGTGGCGTGCCACGACGGCGCCCATCAGTGCATTCACCCCGATCCCAAGGGCAGCCGGGTGCCGGTGGTCGACGAGGCCGAGTGCGTGGGGTGTAACCTCTGTCAGATCGTGTGCCCGGTGCCCGACTGCATCCGCATGGACGAGGTCGACAACGGCTATGCTCCGGCCACGTGGAACCAGCACATGGCCGGCGAGGCGACGCTGCGGCCCAAGAAGGGGGCCCACTAAAAGGGGCTCGCCCGACGATCAAGAGCCACTCGCGGTCGGTAGGCAGGTCGGTAGGCAGGTCGGTAGGCAGGTCGGTAGGATCATACGAGCAGCAAGGCGGTATCGCGCTTTTGGGCCGTCGTGTCGTCGATCCATGCTTGGTGGGCCGATCACCGCACCGGCCCCGTGGTGATTGACTCCCCGTGGGCTTCGTGAAATCGTGGGTCCATGTTTGGCTTGTTGGTGTGGCTCGCGTCGATGCTCAATCCTCCTCCGGAGCCGCCCCCACCGCTCTCCCCATCCCCATCGCAGGGCTGCGTGGTCGAGGTCGTCGGGATGCCCGTCTCCGTGATGCCGCATCATCAGCTGGGGATCGGCGGGCGAGAAGTGCGAGCGCTCCGCTCGCGGATCTCGCTGAACTCGCTGCCGATGGGCGAGGGATCCACGCGCCTTCGGGTGCTGGGCCCGCGCTACGCGGGGCAGCGCATGGTGTCGGCCGAGGAGTGCCGCGAGGGGGCGGTGGTGCGCTTGCAGGCTCGGCCCTTGCCCGCCCGCCTGGCCTTTCCCTGCGCCCCCCGGGGGCTGACCCTCGTCTGTCCCGATTGCCCCGGGGCGGCCGGTCAGGGCGTCCACCTGGCCGAGGACTTCCCGGCGGTCCTCATGTCGTCGTTCTCGCTGGAGGTCGACGTGCTGTTTCGGGCACCCGGGTTTCGCCGGCAGACGCGGCGGATCCAGCTGCACCCGGGGCCCAATCGGGTGCACGTGCAGCTCGAGCCGCTGGCGCACTGAGGCGGCACGCGGGCCACGAGCATGGGTAGGCTTGCCCGATCACGCGGAACCTTGGGCGTTGCCGGGCGGCAGGGCCGGCTCGCCGCTGAGCATGGGCAGCGACAGGGGTGTTCGCAGCACGCCGCGCATGTGACCGGCCATGCTCAGGCACATCTGCCGACGGATCCACGGGATCCGGGCGGCGACGGGCATCAGGCGGTCGCGCAGTACGGCCAGCCAGTCGTGATCGCTCTGGAACAGGGGGGTGAGCCCTCGGGTGGCGAGCTGGTAGTACCGCAGGTGGGCTCGGCGGGTGCGGGTGTACTCGGCCACGGCCGCCCGCGGCGAGGGGGCCGCGGCGACCACGTCGGCCAGCACGGCGGCGTCGACCAGGGCGAGGTTGCATCCCTGGCCCAGCTGCGGGCTCATGGCATGGGCGGCGTCGCCCAGCAGCACGGTGCGCTGCCCGTGCCAGCGTGGCATCGCGACGTGGCGGTACTGAGCGAAGACCAATTGCTCGGCGTTGTGGATCTGGTCGAGCACGAAGTCCGCTCGGGGATCGTCGCGGAGCACTTGCTGCTTCCAGGTCTTGAGATCACCGGTGCGAAAGTCTGCGAGGCGGTCGGCGCGAAGGCTGAAGAACAGGCTGACCTGGGGCGGTGAGTCGGGCTCGGGGCCGCGGCCCGTGGGCAAGAGGCCCAGCATGGAGCGAGTGTCGCGGAGGATCTGCAACAGCTCCTCGGTGTAGACCTGGTCGCGATCCTCGGCGACGCTCCAAAGAGCGCCCCACGCATAGGGACGCTCGGAGTAGGGCGCGCGGCCGCGGCGGCGTAGCTGCGAGCGCGCACCGTCGGCGATCACCACCAGATCGTGGGATCCGCGGTGCTCGCCGGTCGCGGTCTCCACGGTGACCGCGTCGATGTCGTCGTGGGCCTCCACAACGTCGACGCCGCAGCGGACCGTCAGCCCGTCCTGCGCACGAGCGGCCCCCAAGAGGGTCTGGAACAGCACCCCGCGGTGCAGGCCCAGGCCGAAACGATCGCGGCCCAGGGGGCGGTAGTCCAGATCAAAGACCTCGCGTCCGGTGTCGGTGATGCAGCGCAGCCGGTCGATCCGAGCCCCTCGCTCGAGGACGCCCGGCAGCAGACCCAAGCGCTCCAGCACCGCCTGCCCCGTGGGCTGGAGCACGATGCCCGCGCCCACCGGGCCCGGGTCGGGCACCTTCTCGTAGATCGTCACCTGGTGGCCGGCGCGGGCGAGCAGCAGGCCCGCGGCCGTGCCCGCCGTCCCGGCACCCACGATGCCCACGGTCAGCGGGGTCTTCACGGGAGGGTTTTATCAGAATCAGGTGGGTCGGCCGCGCCGGCCCGCAAAGGAGCTCGGTCGACGGAGCGTCATGCCTCGGACACGAAGCGACCGAGGACCCGCTGGAGCTCCTGGGGCTGCACGGGCTTGGGTACATAGTCGTCCATCCCCGCGTCCAGGCAGCGCTCGCGGTCCCCGGTCATCGCGTGGGCGGTCATGGCCACGACCGGCGTCGTCCGGTGAGGTCCGGGCAGCTCGCGGATCCTCCGGGTTGCCTCGTAGCCGTCGAGCACGGGCATCTGACAGTCCATGAACACCAGCGCGTATCCTCCGGCGGACGCGGCGGCGATGGCTTCCTCGCCGTTGGTGACCACGTCCACCCGAGCCCCGAGGCGCTCGAGCATCTTGCGGATCACCATTTGATTGATGGTGTTGTCCTCGGCGACCAAAATGCGAGGGCCCGTGCGCGGCCTCGTACGCGATGAGCCCGGGTCGACCATGGGCTCGAGCTCCGCGTCGTCCCGAGCGCGGTCCGCCGGGTTGCCCTGGGGTCGCAGCGCTGCTCGTAGAGTCATGGACAGGTTGGCCCGGCGCACCGGCTTGACCAGGTAGCCATCGACCTCGGTGTCGCACTCCATCGCGGCCGATCCCCCGGTGCCGATCCTCGACAGCAAGAGCGTACGGATCGGCGCGAGCGCGTCGCTCGTTCGGATCTTCTCAAAGAGCGACTCGCTGAGCGGTGAGCCGTCCGTGTCGCGAACCTCCTTGTCGACCATCACGACCCGGTACGCACCCTCCTCGAGCCGAGCGTGGGCCTGCTGGGGCGACGCACAGCCGTCTACCTCGACGCCCTGCTCGGTCAGCAGCTGCATCAGGGCGGCTCGACTCGTCTCGTGTTCGTCCACCACCAACGCTCGGATCCCCGCGAGCTCCGGATCGGGGGCCGGCGCCTCGACCCCGGGGATCCGAGCCAGCCGCGCCGTGAACCAAAACGTGCTGCCCGGTCCCTCCTGGTCGTGCACCCCGATCTCCCCGCCCATCATCAACGACAGCTGGCGGGCGATCGCCAGGCCCAGGCCAGTCCCGCCGAACTTGCGCGTCGTGCTGTCGTCGGCCTGGACGAAGGGGTCGAACACCGAGCGCCGGGCCTCGGGCGACAGGCCGATCCCCGTATCGCGGATCTCGAAGCGCAGCAGCACCGTGGCCTGGTCGTGCTCGACCAGCGACACCGCCGCGGTCACCTCGCCGTGGGGGGTGAACTTGACCGCGTTGCCCAGCAGGTTGGTCAGCACCTGACGCAGGCGCCCGGGGTCGCCTCGCAGGGTGCGAGGGATCGCCCGCTCGACCAGCGACGCGAGCTCCAGCCCCTTCTCGGCGGCCGCGCTGCTTTGGATCTGCAGCGCCTCCTCGACGATGTCCCGCAGATCGAACTCGATCTCTTCGAGCGTCAGCTTCTGAGCATCGATCTTCGAGAGATCGAGCACGTCGTTGATGATGGACAGCAGGCCATTGGCCGACAAATGGATCGCCTCGACGCACCCGCGCTGCTCGTCGCTGAGCGGGGTCTCGAGCAGCAGCGAGCTCATCCCCAGCACGCCATTCATGGGGGTGCGGATCTCGTGGCTCATGTTGGCGAGGAACGCACTCTTGGCCCGGTTGGCTCGGTCGGCGACGCGCTTGGCCTCGACGAGCGCGGCCTGGGCCTCGCGCTGCGCGGTGATGTCCCGGGCGCTGACGAGGATCGCGGGGGTCGCCGCCACCGGGTCGCGGGTGGGCTGCGCGTCGATCCCATACCAGCGTGAGCCGGTCGCCATCCGCAGCTTTGTCTTGGCGCGGTAGGGCTTGCGCGCCTCCAGTCGCTGCCGCGCGCGGGTTGCCTCGTCGGGGTCCTCGAAGCGATCCCACAGCGATGGCGACGGTGCGCGGCCTACCGTCTGGAGCGAGGCCGAGTTCTCGAACAGCGACTGTCCCTGGGCGTCGAACAGCGAGACCGCCACCGCCGTGTGTCGGAGTGCCTCGACGGCTCGGCGCTCGTAGGACTCGGCGCGGATGAGGGGTTGGCTGGCCTCATTGAGCGCGGCGATGCGACCGCCGTCCTCGTCGATGCGGATCCCCGAGAGGATGACGTTGACGCTGACCGCCGCCTCGCCCTTGGGGTAGTAGGTCCACGGCTCCTCGACGGTCTCGCCCCGCTCGAAGCGCACCAGATAGGCATCGATCCGCGTGCGCGTCGCCTCCGACATGTCCGATTCGTAGTCGCGAGCCAACAGCTCCTCGAGGGTCGGTGCGTTCCATACGCGCAGCCCGGCCTTGTTGGCCCACCACATCGTTCGCCCCACGATGTCGAACACCCAAATAGGGGACGACAGCCGATCAAAGGGCTGAAGATCGTCTCTGCTCCAGGTCTTCTCCTCGTTGCTCCCGCCGCTCATCGGGACTCACCGGACTCCCACCAGACGTCGCCGACGTCGCGGTCCGTTTGGCGGACACGGTGGCTGCGAGCGCTCGTCGCTCGAGGTGATCGCGGGTCGAATGGCGGTGGGTGCACCCCCACGACCCGGCGACCCCGTTAGCCTAGCGGGTACGCAGCCGCGATGGGTAGCCAAGGCCGCGACCCATCTTGCCCCACTCGGTTCGTCCAATTTGCGTGCTGGAGTGCCCTTAGCGCAAGAGGCGCAGCCCTGAGTGTCTGGGTCCTCGTCTCGCGCCCATCACGCAAACCGGTTGTTGTGGCGCGATCGCATCGTTCAACGCGAAGAGCGTCGGTCGTGAGACCTCAATCGACCTTGTCGTAGGTATTCCAGCCGTGGTTCAAGGTCGTGTCGTCGGGGGGGATCGCGGTGTCCAAGCCTTCGTCGACCGACTCTACCTCCTGCTTGTATAGCGTGATGGAGTCGCCGGTGATGTCGCGAACGAAGACCAGGTAGTACTTGTCTTCATCGGTGTGCCCGACGAACCGGTTGTCCGATCCATCGAAGACGTCGCGAACCATGACGTAGTCGGCATTGCCGATCGCACCCGTCAACGTATAGCGAATCGCGTCAGGCTCGATGAGGTAGGTCGCGGTGTGGGGGTTGTCGGGACCGGCGGTGAAGTCCCGGGACCACTCTCCTACGAAGGGGATCGTCTCGTCAGGCTCGTCGGCCTCGGTCTCTGATGCGGCCCCGGTCTCCGACTCGGCTCCGGTCTCTGACTCGGCCCCGGTCTCTGCCTCGGCCCCGGTCTCTGCCTCGGCTCCGGTCTCGGACTCGGTCTCGGCCTCGGCCTCTGACTCTGACTCTGACTCTGACTTGGTCTGGACGCAGGCCGTCAGCGCCAGTACGAGCGACAATACCCAGCCGTCGGGTCTCATGGTCGGTTCCCTGCGTTGGTCGAGTCGTCAGTCGAGGTTTCCTCGCGACCAGGAGCCGCCGGATCCCGGTATCGTCGCCCGACCGAAGTCGCCTCCCGAGGGTGCAGCTTTATTGCTCTGAAAACGACTTTCATTTGCAAAAATATGACAGAATCGTGAGGGCCGGTCAACGAGCTACGCGGGCAAACTCCGCACGATCGATCGCACATTGCCGCAATCGTTGCGACGGTCGATGATATGCCGTTGCCTCCGGGATCGGGTGACACCGTTTCGATCTGGGTGCCAATTCGCCTGCGGTGGGGACGTCGCGATGAGCCGATCATCTTCGCTGCGGCCGGCGGAACTTGAGCACGAAGCGGTCGGACTGCTCGTCTCGTTCGCTGCGCCATGGCAGCGCGTTCCAGTCGCGGGTGTCGGCGGGGTTGCGCAGGAAGTTGGCCTCGTCCACCAGCTCGAAGCCCGCCGCCTCGAGCTCGCGCTGCAGCAGCGCTTGCTCGATGCGGTGCAGCGTCTTGCTGCCGCTGACCCCCGCGCCTTGCTGGGCGCTGTGGTCGACCAGCACATAGATCCCTCCGGGGTTCAGGGCGCGGAACACCGCGGCATTGTGGGCGGCCCGGTCCACGCCTTGCCATTCGAAGTCGTGATAGAAGAGCACGTTGATCACCGCGTCGAGCCCCGTCAGATCGGCCGGGAAGGGGTCGTCGAAGGGGCGATCGAGGCGGACGACGTTGGCCATGACCGGCTTGGTCAGGCGAGCCGACCAGCCTTTTTCGGCGAAGCGCTCGAGTACGAAGGCGGGATTTTGGCCGTAGACCGCGCCGGTGGGTCCCACCGCGCGGGCGAGTAGCTCGGTGGTGTAGCCCAAGCCGGCCCCGATGTCGGCCACCCGCATGCCGGGGGCGATGCCCAAGAAGTGCAGCAGATCGACCGGGGCGCGGCGCTCGTCGGCTTTGCGATCCTCGGGGGTACGATCGGGGGCGGCGACGAGGGCCTCGAGCTGGGCTCGGTTCATGGGAAGCGAAGGCTCGGAGGCGGCGGCCGTCGTCTGGTCAGTCGTTGGCGCGGACGTGGGTTCGGACGTGGGTTCGGACGTCGGAGGAGCGGTGCCCTCCACGTCTGGGCTGGACGTCGACGGGCGACATCCGAGCAGCGCGAGCGCGAGCGGGGCGAAGCGGCGCAGATCGAGCACGGAGCAACGATACGCCCCCCGAGCGCGCGCACGATCGAAAAACCGACGACGGGCGGGAACACCTCGGGGCGACCCGGCTCTACCGGCCGTGACGCCACGCGGCGTCGGAAGCGAGCAAGCATGAACGCCATCTCGAGACCTTCCCCCTGGATCCTCGGCGCCGGCCTGGGCGTCGTCTTGGCGGCCGCGGTATCGGTCGAGTCCGTCGATGCGGCCCCGATTCCGGGGCTGGATCCGTGCCTCATCAATCCGAATGGTTGCCTCGACCCCTGCGAGCTGAACCCGCAGCTGTGCCCGGACTTTCCCGTCGATCCCCCCGCGGCCGAGGCCGACCTCAGGATCATGGATCTGTACGTCGACTATCGGCAGGGGGAGTGCGTGATCGTGGCCACCGTCGAGAACCTCGGGGACGCCGCCGCGGGATCGTTCGATCTGGACGTGTTCATTGACAACGGGACTCCGCCCGAGATCGGTGAGCTTTCGCCCTTCTACCTGACCCACCCCGGAGTAGGCGCCGGAGCCACCGCCGACCTCGAGATGCCGATCCCCGGCGGCTATGGCGGATCCGTGCGTAACATCTCTGCGTTGGTCGACAGCACGCGGACCGTCGAGGAGTCCAACGAGGGCAACAACCTGTGGTTTCGTTGCACCTCGCAGTGGCTGGGCTGCTTGATCTGATCCTCGCCCCGTGACGGGCCGCCGGCGTGGAGTCGATCCTCGCGCGGGCAGGATGCCGAGGGGCGGCGTGGGTCGCTGCTCCTCGGCGCGTCGTGACCGCCGGTTCTTCCCCTCGGTCTACACGCGGTGCCCGACCGTTTGCGCTCGACCATTGCGCCGACTCCAACGGCATCTTCGAAGGGTGACTGCGAGATATGTAGCCGGATTCACGTGTTCGGATCCGGTACGTATCGCGATCGAGCATGGATGGTTTTTGCGAGCCTCGGTGAAGCTTTGCTCCCTTCGATCCATTCATGGGCGATGCGAGGGAATCGATGACCAACGCCGAGTATCGAAGGGCTCCATGGAGTGGAGTCGAACAATTGTTGGGTGTATCGCTGATGAGTGTGCTGCTCTTAGGATGCCCCGAAGATCCAGACTCCATGGGATCGGGTGGATCGGCACAGACCGGAACACCGACGACCGGAACACCGACGACCGCCGGCACGATGACTGCCGCGCAGACCGAGGGGAGCGGGGGCTCGACCTCGGGCTCCGCGGACGGGACCGGCGCCGATTCGTCGTCCGATGGTGGCTCTGAGGAGAGCTCGGGGGGGGATGATCCTCCGGTCGGGCTGTGCCCCGAGGGCAAGGACTACGGGAACCCGGTGCCCGACGGGGCAACGCCCACGCTGGTCGCCGATGGCTTCCGTGGCGCCGAGGGGGTCGTGTGGAGCGATGTCGAGCAGGCCCTGTTCTTCTCGGAGATCGACCGCAACAAGCCCGCGGAGGTCAGCTGGCAGGATCAGCAGAGCGGGTCGATCATCCGGCTCGATCCCTCCGATGGCAGCCACGAGATCTGGGTCGCCGAGAGCGGGACCAACGGTCTGGCGCTGTCGATCGATGGGCAGAGCCTGGTGGCGGCCTCCTTCGCCACCCGCTCGCTGCTGAACTACACGCTCCCCGACCCGGTGCAGACCGAGCTCGTGCCGCCTCCGGCGCGGCTGCCCTTCAATGCGCCCAACGACATCGCGATCCGATCGGACGGCACGATCTACTTCACCGATCCCACGTGGCACCTCGAGGGGGCCAACGGTGGCATGCCCGAGCCGGGGAGCATGCGAGTCTATCGGGTCAGCCCGGAGGGTGACGTCTCGATCGTCGACGACACCCTCACGCAGCCCAACGGGATCTCGCTGTCGCCCGACGAGCGCACGCTCTACGTCACTTCGGTCTACCCCGACTCGCTGGCGCCGAACTGGACCGTGACCGGGTATCTCCAGCGCTTCGACGTGATGGACGACGGCTCCACCGCCAACGGTGCGCTCTTCACCGAGCTGCAGGGGGCCGGTCCCGACGGTATGGCCATCGACTGCGCGGGTAACATCTACCTGACGGTGACGCGAGGCCAGGAGGGCACCACTCCGGGCGTGGAGATCTACGATCCCGACGCTCAGCTGCTGGGTACGCTGACCTTCGGTGATCCGCCGCTGCCGGCCTCCAATGCGGCCTTCGGCGGCCCCGATCGCACCACGCTCTACGTGACCGTCGAGCAGAACAATCCCGATCCTGCGCAGCGGGTGTTCGGGGTCTACGGCGTCGAGCTGAACATCCCTGGTTTCCCGTACTGACACGGCGTCGGCCGGCTCGGAGCGCGGGTGCTCCGGGCCGGCGGCCGACCCGATGGAGGTCTCGACCGGGCGGCAACTGAGAGCCTGGACCTCAGGCTCCGGCCGCCGCTCGGGCTCGGCGCTCGAGCTCTAGCCGCCGCTCGTGCTCGGCCTGGATCTCGGCTTGGATCTCGGCCTCGCTCGTCGCATCGTACGCCTCGTCTACGAAGCCCAGCAGCTCGTAGTCGTCTCGCTCGGGTTCGAGTGCCACGTCGTGCTCTTGCTCTGGGGCGTCGGTCTCGGGCTTGGTCGTGCCCTCCGGCTCCGACGTTTCGCTGGCGTGTTCGGTCATCGCCGAGGGCGACGACTCGGGGATCGTGTTCAGCCACGCGTCGATCTCGGACTCACAAGGGATCTCGTAGCCGTCGATGTCCTCGCACAGCGAGCCCGGTAGGTCGAGCTCTACGTTGCGTACGTGTGGGGCACAGGCGACCATCGTGGTCAGGCCCATAGCCAGGCCCATAGTTAGCCCCATGGCCAGGCCCAGTCGTAGGCGCCCGGAGCGGCGCCCCCCGGCAAGCACGAGCGTACCGTCGCGCCGCGCTCGGGCGTGCACGCAAAGGCGCTCGGAGGGCGCGTGCAGCAGCCGCCGCGCCTGGTGCTCGTCCATGGTCGACAGGTCGTGCACGCGATGGCCGCAGCGCTCGCAGCCTCGCTCGTGGCGCGGCGTGGGGTCGTGGGGGGCGTAGGCGGGGCAGGGGACGATGGACAGCGACGGGCGGGACATGGCGTCGTCGCTGTTGAACGATCGGGGGGCGGGGGTGTTCCCGGGCGCGTCTTCATCATCGCGACGCCTGCGTGGCGGTCATCGACGCGCGGAGGGCGACCCGAGGGCATCGAGCTCGCATAGCAGGGCGTCGAGGCGCCGCTCGAAGGCGGGGGCAAAGCCTTCGGGGGCATCCAGCGTGCGCCACAGCGTCCAGCAGGCCCGGGTGAGTGTCTCTTCGAAGAACGCGGCGACCCGCGAGGGGTGTCGGCGGCGGTGCCGGGTGGCGCGGGCGACCAGGGTGTCCCAGGCCGCGCGGGGGATCGCGTGAAAGCCCAGTGCGTGCAGCGAGATGTCGTGGACGAGCATGCCGACGTCGATCGGGATCTGCTGCAGTCGACGGGCTCGACGGAGCACTCGGGCGGTCTGCACCGCCCAGGTCGGCGCCACCGAGATCGGCAGGATGTGTGCGGTGATCCACCCCGCCCAGGTCGAGGCGCGCAGCGAGGGGCCGCGGTTGCGCAGCATCCGGGGGCGCAGGCGAGCCAGGCCGGGGCGATCCGCCAGGGCCAACGCCAGCGTATGCGGGGTGGGGACGGTGCGCGGCATCCCGTGGGCGTCGAACAGACAGCCCAGTCGGGCGAAGTAGGTCCGCAGTCGACGGCGATGGACGACCCTCGCCGGGGCCGGATAGATCGCGCCCGAGGGGGGGAGTGCACCCCGGCGGGGGGCGGGGTAGTGGATCGAGATCCCCGGTTCGTCTCCCTGGACCGCTGCGACTCGGCGTGCCGTGCTGCGGATCCCGTAGAGTCGTGCGTAGTGATCGGCGTCGGCGGACAACAGGGCGTGGTCGGGATCGTCGGTGGTCGACGCTGGGGTCCAGCGAAGCTCAGCGGCGAGCGCTGCCGGGAGGTGGTGAACCGATGCCGGTAGCACCCGCCAGCGGCGGGGCGCTTGGCCCAGACGATCGGTCAGCAGCAGGGCCAGGCGTCGACACACCGCCTCGCCGGCGTCCGGGGGTCCGGGGGGGCGCCAGGTCAGGGCCAAGCCGGCGGCGCTCGTCGCCGGGCGCGAAGCGGCCTGTGGAGACACCTCGATCTGCAGCCGGCGCCCGGGGGCCACCAGCTCGAGCAGCACCGTCTCGCGCTGCTCGTGCCGGTAGGCGTCGAACGGGCACAGGTCGGCGACGAAGGGTCGATCGAGCTGCCAGGTCGTACCCAGGGCCTCGGTCAGGTGTCGCGGGCTCAGAGCTTGTGCGGGGGCGGTCATCCCGACCCCGTGGTCGGGGGCTCGGGGGTGGGCTCGGGGGTGGGCTTGGGAGTCGATCTCGAGCGTGGCTGCCGTCGTAGGGCCTGCGGGCCCGTCAGGCCCTTGCGACGATCGAGCAGCATGCCTCCCGGGTCGCGCTCGACCACGGTGCGGACTGCGTCCTCGACCAGCGCCGACAGCCTCGCCTTGGCGTCGGGGGCTGGGCGAAGGTCGTGGATGTTTTGGATGTTTCGATAGTAGAGGTTGAACGAGCGGCTGCGGACCAGCGCGGGCTTGCGGTCGTCACGAGCCTCGAGCACCACGTCGACCGAGGCGACGTGTCTGTGTGCGGCGTTGGGGTCGATCTTTGGGGCGGTGCCAGGGTCGGTGTCCCGCTCGGTGTCTCGCTCCGCGAGGCTGAAGCGGAACACGCAGGCGCGGCGCTGCACGATCACCTCCTCGAGCATGGCCCCATGTCGCGGGGCGACGCCCTCCACCAGCGCCGTCCATCGCGATGGTTCGATGATCTCGGCGCTGCCCTCGCCGGGCCGATCCGAGCCCACCCGCGGTCCATACTCGGGCTCGTGCCACGGGGTGGTGCGCCGATAGGGGCGCAGCCGGTCGTCTTCCCACCCGAACTTGCTGATGTAGGGGTGATGCAGTCCCAGGCAGGCTTCCGAGTGCTCGCACTTGGCCTCGTAGAGGCAGGCGAACTTGGGGTACTTGTCGTAGAACTCCTCCACGATGACCACGTCGGGCTGGGTGTTGTCCTGGCACGCGGCGTGCTCACCCAGCAGGCACCGCGGCACGTACTTGACCGCCGTCTCGATCCCGTAGGCCTGGGCGCGCGTCAGGGCCTCGCGTAGCGAGGGGACGAGCGTCTCCATGGGGGCCAGTAGATCCCGCTCGTCGGCGTAGTCCTCCATCGGCAGGTAGTTCCACCACTCCATGCGGGTGGGCGAAAAAGGGCGCACCGTGTCCACCAGCGCGGCCAAGGTGGGCACGTTGAGCGTGGTCAGCACGGTGTTGGTCATCAGGCACACGTCGTGATCGGTCCGGCCGCGCAGGTCGGCCCGGCCGCGCAGGTCGGCCAGGTTGCGCAGGCCCGCGATCGCCTCGTCGAAGCTGCCCTTGCGCTGCGAGATGTGGTCTTGGGTCGCGGCGTCGTGGCCGTGTAGCGACACGAAGTACTCGTCGACGCCCGCGTCCACCAGGCGCCGGGCGAACGCGGGATCGGCCAGCCGCCGGCCGTTGGTCTGCAGGCGGATGTGCTCGAAGCTCCCCGAGCGCCGGGCGTAGTCGATGTACTCGAACAGCCGCGGCTCCAGGGTCACCTCGCCGCCGGTGAACGTCACCCGGCGATAGCGGCGCTGGTGACGGTTGTCGTCGACGGCCCGGGTATAGAGCTCCCACGGAACCCCCCGGTAGCGGTTCATGCCCTCCTGCACGATGCAGAACCGGCACGCGCTGTGGCAGTGAAAGTCCACCGTGACCGTCAGATCCTCGAAGCGAGTGGGTTCGAAGCGGCCCTTGTAGCTCTGCATCGGTCGAACACCTCGGGGCTAGAGCGTCCCGTAGAAGCTCGTCTTGGGGAACGCCAGCGCGTCGCGGGCGTGGTCCCAGCGGTAGTCGATCCCCACGTCGAACCACAGGTGCTCAAAGCGGGCCTGGTGGCGGTCGACGAAGTCGACCATGGCCGCGGGGTAGCAAAATCGTCGCAAGAACCACAGCAGCTGCTCGACCGTGATCCCCGAGAAGTAGATCGCGTCGCAGGTCCGCTTATGGGCGATGCACACCTTCTTGCAGGCGAACAGCTCCGGGATCAGCACTTGGCCCAAGCGGCGGCGATCCACGGCATAGTCCACGAACACGCTGCTGCGTAGCAGGGGCAAGACCTCGTCGATCTCGCGCTTGGGTTCCATGAAGCGGTAGGTATTGTCCAGCTCGATCCCGTCGGGGCGGGCCCGGTAGGCGCGCCCGGCGTGGGCGCGCTGCCCGGTGAGGTAGAGGTTGAGCTCGGAGATCGCGGTTGTGCCTCGCCGCAAGTCGAAGCTGAACATCATGTACGGCGTGGTCTCGGCGATCTGCGGGCGAAGCTCGAGGAACGGGCGCAGGGCTCGGCCGACCGCGTCGATCGTGGCCTCGGGGGATCGCTTTTGCGGGTCGTAGAAGTAAAGCTCCCACCAAAGGGCATCGGTGGCCGGAGCCTCGGGGCCCGCCCACTTGACCCCCCACACCGTCAGGTCACGGCCCACGTGGGTCTGTACCGCAGCCAGCGGCGCCCGCCAGGCGTCAAGCTGCCCGGCCACCCGCAGCGAGTGCCACAAAAGGCTCTCGGCCCGGGCCTTGCCCGCCGTGGGGCGCCGCGGCCGGTAGGGCTCAAGGCAGTAGTCGAAGTATCGATCATCGGCGGTGGCGTCGACTAGATCTCGCGGCAACAGCGAGTGTGGCGGCGCGAGGTCCTGGGTCACTGCACCAGGCTACCAGCTCAGACGGAGCACCTGGCGGGCGCGGGGGGATCCCCGCCGAGGGCGCTCATGCGTCACGTCGTGAGCCCCTGGCCGGGGTGCTAGGGTCAGGGTGCTAGGGTCAGGGTGCTAGGGTCAGGGTGCTCGGATCGTGCGCTCGCGGGCCGCCCGGTTTGGAGCTTCGAGGGGTCATGATCGATCTGAGCCGCCACCTCGACGCCTTGGTCGCTCCGCTGCGGCCCGGCGAGCTATTGCTGCCGGGGATCCGGTTTGTGGGGGCGTCGGCCGAGCTGGGGTTGCGCCTGAGCTTCCGGTCCGACCGGTCCGACCATGGTGAGCTGCACGTGGAGGTGGAGCCTCGGGCTGCGGGCCGGCCCTTCGCAGCGAAGACCGAGCGGTTGTTGCTGAGCTACCGCACCGGGGCCAAGCGCGCCCCTTTGCCCGCGCGGCTCGGGGTCACGGTGTGCGAGGCGGTGGCGCGGTTGGTGGCGAGCAACGAGCACGCGGTGCTGGAGCGGCTACGGGTCGAGGCCCAGGCGGCGGTCGAGCGTGACGCCGGGCCCACGCGGATCCGCGAGATCTCGGGGGGGGCCCTGCTGCGCGAGGCCGGGCGACCGCACGAGCGTCACTACACGCTCAGTCCCTACGTGGGGTGCCTCATCGGCTGTCGGTTCTGCTACGCCCAGTCGCGGGTGGCGCTTACACGGGCCCTGGCCGGGTTGCCCGAGCGGCCGTGGGGGTCGTTCGTCGACGCGCGCGTCGATGCGCCGGCCGTGCTGGCGGGTGAGCTCAGTGCACGGCCGCCTCGGCCCCTCAAGTTCTGCCCGATCGTCAGCGATCCCTACCATGCGCTCGAGCGGACGCTGCGGCTGACGCGGCGCTGCCTCGAGGTGATCGGCGAGGCGGGGCCGGGTTGGCCGACCCTGGTGCTCACGCGCTCGGCGGGGATCCTCGACGACCTCGAGCTTCTGGCCCGCTTGCCGCGGGCGTACGTGGGGGTCTCGCTGCCGACGATCGACGACGACGTTCGCCGCCACTTCGAGCCCCGGGCGGCCTCGGTGTCGGCGCGGCTCGACGTGCTGGCGCGGGCGCGTGCGCTCGGCCTTCGAACGTTCGCGATCGTTCAGCCGCTTTTACCCGGGCCGGTGCCCCCGCTGGCGGCCGCGCTGGCCCAGGTGGTGGGATCGGTGCGGATCGACGTGCTGCGAGGGGTGCAGGGGGCGGGCGACCAATTCGAAGATCCACGCTACGCGCTGGCCATCGCGGACGACTGGCAGCGGGCGCGGGCGCAGGAGCTGGCGGCGGCCCTGACCGAGCGTGGGATCGGGCTGTGGCCCGACGAGTTGCCGCCCGAGCTGACGGAGCGTGCCGGTGCCCGAGCGTGAGGGGCCCGAGCGCGAGGCGCCCGAGCGTGAGGGGCCCGAGCGTGAGGGGCTTGGGTCGCTGGCCTCGAGCCTGTCGCAAGCGCTCGCCCCGGCCTTTGATCGACCCGAGCCGGCGCAGTCGCTGGCGCAGGAACTAGCGGCGGAGGTTCGCAACCCCGACGATCCGGAAGCCTCGGTCCGCTGGTCGCCCGACGGGACGATCGGCGGGGGTCGGATGATGCTCGAGCGGGTGTCGCTTGTCGCGGTGCGCCGGCTGGCCGCCGGCTTGGCGCTGCCCTGGCCCGAGCCCTGCGAGCGGCTGGGGAGGGCGTGCGAGCGGCTGGGGTTGCCGGTGATCGGGGGGTGGGACGTGGGATCGGGCCGGGCGCGGTACAAGCTCTACGCCAACGCCTCCGATGCCAGCGCGACGCAGCAGCGGCGGCTCGCCGAGGTGTTCGCGTGGCGAGGGGCCGAGCCGCCGCAGGTGCTGGGGCTCAATGTTGCGGCTGAGCGTGGGGGGATCGAGCGCAAGGTCTATCTGCAGCGTCCATCCCGGGGCGCGCTGGAGCGGAGCATCGGGCATGCGCTCGAGCTGCCCTCGGCGCTGGAGAAGTACGACGCGCCGACGACCTGGGTGGCGTCGCTCGATCTCACCGACTCAAGCGCGGCGCTGCGGGCCGTATTCGTCGCCGCGCACGACGGAGCTCAGCCGGCCGCCGAGCGACTGGTGCATGCGCTGACCGGGGTTCGCTGGGCGCGGCTGGCCGAGCACCTTCCGTTCGTGCCCGGTCCGCTGCGGCAGGTGGGGTGGGGCGTCGATGGTCGTGTGACTGCCTACGCCAAGCCCGCGGGGACTGCGGCGCCGGTGCACGCCTTGGCCCCGCACGCGATCTTCGTGGCGGGTCGGGTCGAGGTGGGTCTTTACATCGAGCCCAGCGCGCGCACGCCTCGGGCCTTTGCTCGGACCGCGCAGCATGCCCTGACGCTGCGCGAGCGCGCGGGCCGGGCTCCGGGTCCGTGGCTGGAGCGCCTGGGCCGATGGGCGCAGGCGCAGGTGTTCGAATCGGAGCAGCGGGGGGGTGCACCACGGCTCGACCACCCGCCCGCGCCCTGGCGGTGCCTGGCGGCGGAGCGGTCGGGGTGACTGTGCGGCACCCCGGTGCCGACGGCGGTGTCGACGCCACCCGTGGAGTTGGGCTCGGGTCCGCGTCGTCGCCGTGGGTCGGCGCGCGGACATTCGTCGTGGGGAGGCGATCTTGGCTAGACTCGGGGCGGTGAGGTCCAGGCCGAAGGCACGGGTTGCCCTCGTGGCCGTCGACACCCGGTGGATGGATCCGGTGGGTACCTTCTTGTCGTTTTCCTATGGGATCGAGACGTTGCGCGCCTCGCTACGGGCCCAGGCCGAGTTCGACGACGACGAGGTGCTCTTGCTCGACCTGTCGACCCCCGATCCCGAGCAGTTCTTGGCCCGTCTTCGCGAGTTTCGTCCCACCCTGGTGGGGCTTTCGCTCTACATCTGGTCGCTTGAGGTCTTCGCCGAGGTCGTGACCCAGCTGCGGCGCTTCGATCCCGGCATCGTCATCGTGGCCGGCGGCCCCGCGGCGCGTCGCTCCGTGCTCGACCTCCCGCCCCACCGACGCTTGCGGGATCAGCTCGATGCGGTCGTGCCCGGCGAGGGCGAGGCGATCATTCGGGCGCTGGTGCGAGAGCACCACGCCCCGGGGTGGGCGACCCGGATCCCCGGGCTCGACCTTCCCGGGCGGGGCCTTTGGCGCAGCACCGGGCCCGCCGAGCGCCCCGACATCGAGCGGTTCCCCTCGCCCTACCAGCTGGGCCTGGCCCCGCCCGGCAAGACCGGCTACGTGGAGACCTTCCGCGGCTGCCCGATCCACTGCTCCTTTTGCCAGTGGGGCGAGCAGAAGTCCGACCGGGTGCATAGCGAGGATTACCTGCGTCGCCACCTCGAGGGCCTGGCCAAGGCCGACGTGACCAACGCCTTCTTCCTCGACGCCGCGTTCAACCTCAGCCCCCGTGCGTTTCGCAACCTGGTGGCCGCCGAGCGCGACGTGGGGGCCCTGCGGCGCCTGGCCGTGCACGGGCACCTCTATCCCACCTATCTGCGAGACGAGCACCTCGAGTTCTTTGCCGGGTGCGGCCAGCTGCAGGCCAGCATCGGGATCCAGAGCTTCGACCCCGAGGTGCTGCACGGGCTTGGTCGGCCCTTCGATCTGGATCGCTTCGAGCGGGTGTTGACCCTGATGCAGGGCCGGCTGCCGGTCGACGTGGAGCTGATCTTCGGCCTGCCCGGCGACAACCCGCGGTCGTTTCGTAAGACCCTCGAGCGCTCGCTGGCCCTGGCCGACACGGTCAAGATCTTTCGCTGCCTGGTGCTGCCCGATGCGCTGCTCGACCGCTCCGATCCCTCGCATGCGATCGACTTCGATCCGCAGACCTTTGCGCTGCGCTCGTGTGCGGGGTGGACCCCCGCCGATCTGGAGCGGGAGTGGGCGCGTGTGCAGGCGCTGGCGCAGACCATGCATCGTCCTGTCGTCAACGACGACTGGGTGGGCTTTACCACCCACGCGCAGCGGGTCGTGGAGGCCGACGAGCGCCCGCTGTCGATCGAGAGCGCGCGGGAGCGGGGGGCGGTGCAGTTTCCGATCGATCGGATCGCCCAGCTGCGGCAGACGATCGGCCGCCGCGTGTCCGGGTGGCGGCTTCGCAACGTGCGCAGCCAGGTCGACGGGCTGCACTTCGATCTCGACGGCCCCGAGGGCAACGTGGTGCTGGAGGTGATCTCGCGGGTGGAGGGCCAGCCCAGCTTCACCGAGCGCGATGGCTTGGCGTACTCGCACCGAGGGCCCGTCGGGCGCGCGCAGGCGCCCTTGCTGCGCAAGCTCATCGACATCGTCCATCCCGACGCACTGCCGATCGTCCGCGCCAGCGGCCCGGGGGGGACGTGAGCGTGAGGGGGGATCCGGGAGTGGAGCCGGCGATAGAGTCGGCAGTGGAGCCGGCGATGGAGTCGGCAGTCGATCCGGCCGTGGCGGCCGACCAGCTGCGGGATTCGGGGTACACGGTGCTGCCGGGGCTCTACACCCCCGATCGGGTGCAGGCGATCCGGGATGCCCTGGAGCGCGCCTATCGGGCGTTGGGGTCTCCCCCGCTGTTTCATCCCGGCCGGATGAGCCCCGGCGACGATCTCGAGATCTCCTCGACCGGCTTCGTCTTTCACAAGCTGCTCAAGTTCGTCCCCGAGCTCGCCCCGACGCTGCTCGAGCCGGTCGTCGTGCAGGTGCTGCGGGCGGTGCTCGGCGGCGACATGCACCTCGAGCTGGTCGGCGCCGTGCTGTGCGACCACACGCGCCCGTTCTTCCAGTGGCACACCCACGTGGGGGGGATCGACGACGAGCGTTACCGTCGTGCGGGCCTGCGACCCACCTTCGAGCAGCCCCAGCGGGTGACCATGGTGCTCTACCTCAATGACCTGGTCGAGGGCGCGGGGCAGTTGCTCGTCTATCCCCGGGCGATCACCGATCCGATGGCGCCGCCCTTCGCGGTCGACCAGACCCACTGGGAGGGGCAGGTGCTCGTCGATTGCCCGCAGGGCAGCGTGGTGCTCGTCGAGCAGTGCACCTGGCACGCCGCGCTACCGCGGACCCGGCCCGGGCTTCGCATCTACCTCGGCGGATATTTTGCCGCCGCCAGCGCGCCGGCCACCTTCGACGTGGACGAGTCGCTGATGGACTTGCGCGAGCCTGGGGCGCTGATGGCATCGGTGCTCCCGGGGCGGACTCGTCGCTCGAGCGAGGAGCCGTGAGCGCGGCCGACCCCGCGGGAGGGCTCGATCCGCATGCGCATGCCCAGCGATTGCTGACCCGGGGTTATACCTGCGTGCCGGGGTTGCTCTCGGGCGCACAGATCGACGTGATCCGCCAGGGGCTGCAAGCCCTGTGGATCGAGGCCGGGCGCCCGCATCTGCATGCTCGCGAGGATCGCTGCGTCGGCGAGTCCGACTTGATCGTTAGCCCGGTGGGGATGGCCGTCTCTGGCTTATTGCGCCGGATCCCGCAGGTGCGCACGTGCCTGCTCTTGCCGGAACTGCATGAGATCTTCGCGGCAGTGTTCGGCCCCGGTTATCGCCTCGAGATCGTCGTGGGCGTGGTGTCCGATGCCGAACGCGCGTTCTTTCGCTGGCATCACCACGTGGGGGGGATCGACGCCGACGACTATCGGTCGCAGCGGATCTACCCGCGGTTTTCCCGGAGCGAGCGCCTGGTCTGTACGCTCTACGGCTGTCCTCTCGACGACGAGTACGGGACGATGCAGATCGTGCCGCGGCGGATCGACGAGCCCTGCGATCCGCCCGTGGGCGACCTGCACCAGCCGGGGAGGGGCCGCGGCGGCGAGGTCGACGAGCTTCGGCTGAGCGCGGGCTCGGCGGTGTTGATCGAGCAGGCCACGTGGCACGCGGTCACCCCCATGCGGCGGCCGGGTCAGCGGCACTTCATGGCGTTCTACGTCACCCGGGGTGACGCCGCGCCTACCCGGCGGCGGGATCCCGCGCTCGACGAGGCGTTCGAGCGGTATCCCGAGCTGGGGCGGTGGTTTGTGCCTGCCCACCCGCGACGAGATCCTTAGCGCGGCGACCCATGGACGCCAGCGTATCACCCCGTTGCTTGCGGCTGGCCGCCGTCGTTTGTCGAGCGTCGAGGCGGCGGGTAGTCTTCGAGCATGGTCACGGCGGACACCCGGGACAAGCTCAAGCAATTCTATCGTGCGTTGCGAATGGGACCGCTGTGGCCAGACGACCGAGGGTACGTCGAGCTGTTCGAGGATCCAGAGTTGTCGACCGCCGATCCTGTCGAGCGCATGGCTACGTGTATCGAGTTTGCGGCACTCGAATCGGCGCAGCTGTTCAGCGGCCACCGGGGTACCGGCAAGAGCACCCAGCTACGCAAGCTCAAGCGGCGCCTCGAGCAAGATCCCACCTATAAGGTGGTGATCTGCGACATGGAGGATTACCTGCCGATGACCGATGAGGTCGACGTCGTCGACTTCTTGCTCGCTGCGGCGGGCGCGTTGTCCGAGGCTCTGAGCGTCGACGAAATGCTGGGGACGGATCCCGTCCATAGCTACTGGGCCCGTTTCACCTCCTGGCTTCAGAGTCAGAAGATCGAGGTTTCCGAGCTCGGACTCGGGGTCAAAGCAACGGGCCCGGGCAATGAGCAGGCCAGTATCGGCGTCAAGCTCAATCTCAAGACCGATCCCGAGTTCCGCAAGCGCGTACGCGAGCGCATGAAGCTGCACGTCGGCGCATTTCGGAAAGAGGTCCATGGTTTCGCGCAGGACTGCCTCAAAGCTCTACGCGCGCGTCACGGTGAAGACACCCAGCTCGTCGTCATCTACGACAGTATCGAGCATCTACGCGGGACGACCAGTAATGCGTTAGCTGTTGCCGCGTCGGTCGAACGCTTGTTTCGCGGTCATGCCGACGCGTTACATTTTCCCTTCGTGCATACCGTCTTCACGGTTCCGCCGTGGCTGCGTCTGCAATATGCAGGTGTAGGTAACGATGACTTCGATGACTACTGCCAAATTCCGTGCGTCAAGATTCGCCAGCGACCGACGGTTCAGGGCACTGTCGGGGACAATCACCAGTTTGGTCTCGACGTGCTTTGGCGCGTGGCCAGCGAGCGCGGTGACGTGGGGTGGCTACTAGGTGGTCGGGATGCCTTCGATGAACTTGCGCAAGCCTCGGGAGGCTACCTCCGCGATCTCTTTCGCATGCTCCTCGTGTTGGTCAATGGCGCCAGTCGCTATGACGTACCGGTTTCATCCGAGCGACGGCGACTTGCGGTTGACGAGCTTCGCAATGCCTACATCAATGGGTTCACCAACGAAGAAGCTGTTTGGCTGCGACGGGTGGAAGAAACTGGCGTCCTAGACTTCGACGGTGGCTACGACCCCCATCGCATCGCGAGCTTCTTCGATACCCATGTGCTACTTGCTTACCGCAATGGTGAAGATTGGTACGGCGTTCATCCCGTGATCCGTGATGTGGTTTTTCGTCGCGCGGCCGTCTGGGACGAGGCACGCACCCATGGGTGATCCGCGTTGACTACCCTGCTGAGTACCGCTCAGGCGTGGTCTCGGCTATCCACGCATATCGAGTGGGCCGATCGCTTCTGGGTGCTCTTCGTGTTCACCGACGATCCGCGAGTTAGCAATACGCTGCGCCAGCGCACGCACGATCAACTCGCTGGCGAGGGGATCGGCTTTCGCGTGCTGAGCCCCGAGGGTCCCGAAGGGGTCGACGACGTGATCACGGGACTGCTCGCAGGTCCACCTATAGCCATCAATTGGGTCGACTTGGTCCACCACGACGACCCCACGGGCGAGCCGGCCTGGGCCGAAGCCTGGGCGCGCGTGATGATGCGACTCAACGAGCGTCGTGAAGCGCTGCGGCGACGCTCGCCGCAGGGGGGCATCGTGTTTGCGACGACCCTCGGGCGGCTCGACCAGACTCCGGCCCTCGCTCCCGATCTGTGGACGATCCGTGCGCTGTTGCTTCGCGTGGCGACCGAGCCTGGGCCACTTCCATCGATACACGTGATGGATTTCGAGGTGCGCTCGCCCGGACCGCGGCGAGTCCCGACTCGCGATCGAGAGCTCGCCCGTCAGGCTGTCGCGCAGGCACCAGGGCGCGACCTGAAGCGGCTCGCAGCCCTGGTGGCGCTAGTCGAGGCAGAGACCGGTGATGCGACGCTCGAGCCGGCGCACGAGGTCGACGCCTTGGTCACCGAGCTTGCGGAGGCGCTCGCGCTAGAACAACAGGGCTCTCTGGTCAACGCGTTGCGGAGAGTTGGCGACGTCTTGGTCGCTGAAAAGTACGACGCCGATGCGGTACCCTTTTATCGTCACGTCGCCGAACGAGGCGAGGTGGTGTACGGAACCCGCGCGCACCCCGAGGTTGCGGCTGCTCTCGGCGGTCTCGGGCGCGCTCTGGCCCAGATGGCTCGATATTCGAAGGACCATTCCGCCGCATTGCGCAAAGAAGCGCTTGAGGTCACCCGTGAGTCTGTCGAAGTGTCGCGCGAGCTTGCTCGGGAGCATTCACAGCCGGAGCCTTATCAGCGCGCACTTGCTGAGGCTCTCGATTCCTTGGTGTTGCGACTTAAAGAGTCGAACCATGCCAGGGAGGCGTTGGTTGTGTGTGAAGAGGTGGTTGAACATTGGCAAGCGCTCGTCGATCAGGTACACGATCAAGCTCTTGCCAGGCTCGCCACTGCTTTACGTACTTTAGGTGACTGTTATGCCGCTCTCGGGCAGCGGGAAGAGGCGCTTGCGTCAACTCAGCACGCCGTGGCCCTTCATCGTGATCTGGCTAGTCGCCGGCCCCGGCGATTTTTGAGTCAGTTGGCCCAGAGTCTCTTTAGTCTTGGCGTTCGTCTGAACCAAGTGGGTCGGTTGCAGGAAGGACTGGATGCGCAAGAAGAGGCGCATGCGCTCATCCGCGATGCGGCAGCGATGGCCTCGCTGGACTGAACGAGCAAACCGCGCCTTGCATCGTTCGCCACGGGCGCGCGACCTCGCCCCTGGCTCGCTGAATCGCACGCCCGGCCTGGCTCTTTGGTGTCATTTGTCCATTGATCGCCACGCCGGCACGATTTTCCCCTGGCTCATCCTTCCCGTCCTCGTACGATGGCCCATCGATGCCATCCAAGTCGGTGATCAACAGGTTGAGGAGCAGTCGGATCGTCGTCGAAGCCGCACGAGTCCACGGTCCGCAGGTCGCCGCGGACATCCAGGCGCGTTTGCCAGAGGACGACGCGGGTGCGGCTGGGGTGGCGGCGCTTTGCGAGTCGCTGGCGGTCGCGCTCGAGTCGGCCACCGGGCGGATGGACCAGGCCGATGCGGCGCACGAGGCCGAGCTGGCCGACGACGCCTCGCCTCGTCGCGCGCGGGACGAGTCGAGCGACGCCTTGGCCAACGCGCTGGTCGAGCTACGTGCGGCGGTGAACGTGCTCTATGGCTCCGCGGTGGTCGCTACCTTGGGCTACACGGGCGAGACTCCGCGCGAGCCCACCACGGTGGCCACCCTGGCCGCGCGGGTGCTCGAGCAACTCCCGCCGCTGTCGGAGGCCATCCCGGTCACGCCCGGTTTGGCCTTCGATCCCACCGCGATGGTCGAGCTCATCACCGGTCAGCTCGATGCCCTGCGACCGGCTCTGCAAGCGGTGGCTCGCGAGGCGCGGGAGGCCGAGCAGACGTTGCTCGCCAAGCAGGCCGCGATCACCGACTACGACGCGACCTTCCGCGCGGTGGCTACCACGCTCGAGGGGTTGTTCGTGCTGGCGGGCGCCACGGAGCTGGCCGATCGCGTTCGCCCCTCTCGCCGCCGTCCGGGGCGAGTCGACCAGGAGCCCGAGCCAGCCGAGCCCGACGCCGCCGAAGCCGAGCCCGACGGAGCTCCGACCGACGCCTAGCGAGCGCCCAAGGCGATCCCGGCGGCCGGGGAGGGGCCTGGCGCTCGCCCAAGGCGATCCCGGCGGCTGGGGAAGGGCTGGGCGCTCGTCCAAGGCGATCCCGGCGGCCGGGAACCCGTGATTTCCGATCGGTGCCAGAGTTTGCCCGGTGTGCCCCCATCCAATGGAGCACCGTCGTCCTGGCCAGGATGATGAGCCCGTCGAAGTGATCATCGGTGACGACTCGGCCGTCCGCGTGGGAGGGGCGTTCATCGCTCCATAGCGTCCATGCGGGGTCCAAACCAGAGTCGTCAGGGTCCAGTTGACACCCTTACGTCGTCCGTTTCACTGTTTTGCGGAGGCATCGGGCACTCTCACCATGACGCCGCAGGACATCGAAGCCGAGCTCAGCTACGCGTATCTGCGCAGTGGCCTCGCGGGCAGGTATCGCGTGTCAGGAGGCCAATCGATCGCACGACAACGTGGGCATCGATGCCAAGCTCCAAAAGCAGCGGCCAGACGATCTATCTGCCCAAGTCTCAACGGCTGTCCCCGCCGGGCCTGCTGCGCGTGTTCGAACGCATCGCTTGCCAGGCGGAGCTCCGCTATGCCGCTTGACGCTCGTCATCGCCCGGTGATCCGGAGGCTGCGGCCGCTCGCGGTCCTGCACTACGCACAGTCGCGTCGCTGGGTCCGGTTGATCACGCCGGGTCGGTTCTGGCTGCTCCGCCACCCCGAGCAGCGCCCCCGTCAGCTACAGATCCCCATGGATGACGCCGACGTCGGCTTCATCGACGCGATGCTCGATACGATCGAGCGCCTCGCCGAGCTCGAGGCGCGCTCGCCCGACGCCGTACTCGAGGACCTGCTGTCCGCCGATGCCGATGTGGTGCGCGTGCGGGTCGTCCATCAGGATGCCGATGCGGGGCAGCTGCCGCTGACGGCCGATGTGGCCCTACGCGAGAGCGCCCGGCGGGCCTTGCTCTCGGCGGCGTGCTCGGTGGTCAGCCCCGCCCCGTTTCACCGGCGTCTCAGTCGCAGCGAGCCCGATGCCCTGCTCGCGGCGTGCCGGGCCGGTCAGACAGAGGTGGGCAGCTACGTGGTCAAGATCATCTGCCCGCTGCGTGCCGTCGATCCAGCACTCGACCTCGAGTCGCTCCCCTTCACCCGGCGCGTTACGACCCTGTTGATGCAGAGCACCGCCGAGTTGGTGACGAGCATCGAGCAGGGGGGCGTCGATGAGTACCTCGAGGCCAACACCGAGTACCCAAGGGTCAGCGCCAACCTCTGCGAGGCATTGCTCCAGATGCACCCCGACCGGGATGCAGGGCAAGTCGAGCTGTCGAGCCGCTGGGCCGCGGATCCTCGGGTACCCCCGCCATCCGAATCCGAGGTGCCCTCTCGGGTTCTCGTCAAGTCCGAGTACCTACCCGAGATCGAGCGTGTGGCCCGATGGCTTCGCCCCCGCTCTGGCAAAGGCGGGCCCGAGATGTTCGTGGGTACCGTGGAGACGCTCAATGGTGTTGTCGGCGACGATGGCCGACGGGCGGGCGAGGTCTACTTCTCGCTGCTCCCCACCAGCGGCGATCCCCTTCGAGTTCGGGCCAACCTCGGCGCCGAGCACTACCAGATCGCCATGAGGGCCCACTACCATGGTCACGCCTACGTCCGGTTGGTGGGTGTCTTACACCGTGGTGCACGGGTCGGGCGGATCGAATCGCTCGAGCACATAGAACTTCTCACCCACGCATCGCCGACGGATGAGCCGCGGTGAAGCAGGGATGCCCCCCGAGTGCCGCTTGGGCAAGACCGAGGCCGGGCACGATACCGTCGCGCATCCCGAGCCGGCCTCGGCATAGAGACTTCAGCCGGCGTGCCGGCGTCGAGCTTGAGCTCGTGTGCCTGAGGCACCGCCCGTCGGTCGAGGAGGCGAGAGGCGGTTCGATGGGACGGTTTCGAGCATTCCGCCGACGCGTCTTCTAATCCGGCATCCACACGTCTCACCGGTCACCCCGAGCGATCCTCCCCGATCTAGCCTACGATCCCCGCGTGAACGCCGGACCCCAACCCCAACCGGGCGCAGCGCTTCGCTGTGGCGCGTGTGGTGGCGCCGTCCAAGCCGAGCCGTGGGAGGTGCACGTGCGCTGCGGGTACTGCGGGGCACAGACGCAGGTGCGGGCACGGCCGGATCCCTTCACGATGTCGGCGGGGATCGAGGTGACTGCACGTCGACCCTGGTGGCCCTGGGTCGTGGTCGCGGCGGGCCTGGGCCTGGCCGTCGCACACTGGGTAAGCGGGTAGGTAAGCGTTGGACTGGACCTCGATCTTGGTGACCGTGGCCCTCTTGGGGGTCTTCTTGGGGTGGACGGCACTATGGCTACGACGCCGCCTGGGGTTGCCCCGCACGGTCGCCCAGTTCTTGGAGCGCACCGGCTACCGACTCCCGGACCAGCGGGGCGTTCCCGTGCCCCAGCAAGTGCCGGCGATCGTCGAGATGATCGGGATCCTCGATCGCTCCCAGACCTCGATGATGGGTCGGACCGCCGACGTCACCTTTCGCTTGGTGCGTGTGCACCATGGCCACGACGTATGGTTTCGGATGAGCTCGGACGAGCAGGGCGATCACGCGGTCTGGACGGCGCGGGCCCACGGTACCCCGGTGGCTTGCTTTCAAGTCGCGCACAAGGACGCCCCCGCGCGGTTCTCCCAGGCGATCTCGGTTGGCGAGCGTCGGATCGATCGTCGCTTTCAGATCACCACCCATGCCCCAGCATCGACCCTCGCGTTCCTGCGCGCCCACCCCGAGTTCTTGGCCCGCCTGGCGCGCCTACCCTACGTGGACCTCTTTGTGCGGGACGGGCAGGTCAACCTCTTCGACCGCCGTCAAGCCAATCACCGGCGGGTGTTCCGGGGCCGCGACGACCTCCCCGCGCTAGGGCGCGCCGCCTTCGAGCGGGCGGGCAAGATGCGTCCGCTGCACAACGAGGTCGCGGATCTGCTCACCTGGCTCGCCACACAGGTGGTCGAGCGCGACCCGGCGCGGGCCTTCGTGCTGGCGGCGATCTCGGTCTTCGCCAACGGGGAGGATCCGGCGAACTGGAGCCCGACCGAGGCGGTCGAGTTTCTCGACAGCGGCTGGAACGTCAAGGATCCCACGTCGGTGACCAGCACGCTCGGGGAGCTCGAGCGCAGCGCGAGCGAGGCCCCCGAGCAGGTCGCGTGGCACTGCATTCGCGGCATGCACGTCGCCCGCCTCGCCGTCGCGGCTGGATTCCTCGAAGGTGCCGCGTCGTGGTCGTGGTGTCTGCACCTGGCGGGCCACGTGCGTCGGGCCCACGCGAGCTGGGCGGACGTGTCGGTCGCGTTCCTGCGGGACCACGCGCACTGGGCCCGCGGGCCCGGTCAGTCGCCCGCCGCTCAGCAACGCAAGATCGAGTCCATGCAAGCGATCGTGCACGATCGCCTGGCGCATGACTGGGTCGCGGTGCCCTTTGGAGGCTGAGCCCCCGCGGGGTGGCTCGTGGCACCACGACCCGAGGATGGCGTGGCTAGGCGCTGCTCGAGCAAGACCGAGGCCGGGCGCGACATCGTCGCGCATCCCGAGCCGGCCTCGGCATAGAGATCCAACTCAGCCGGCGCGCCGACGTCGAGATCGGCCCAGCCCCAAGAGGCCCAACCCCAACAGCAGCGCCGCACCGCCCCCCTGGGGGGAATCGCTGCTACACCCGCAGCCGCTGGACCCACCGTCACCGTCCTGCCCAGGATCGTCGCTGCCCCCGGTGCCGCCCATGGAGTCGGAGCCGCCCGACCCGCCGGTGGGATCCGGGGGCTCGTTGCCGCAAGCCTGCGCCGAGGGATAGTTGTACTGGCAGTTGTGGATCGTCAGCTGCTCGTCAATGACGGCGGTGAGGGTCGACAGCGTAACGGGCCCCCCCGCGGCGGCGATCTCCTGCACCTCCTCTTCCCAGGGCATCTCGTCGGAGAAGTCCGGCCAGATCCCGCCCGGCACGTAGACCTCTCGCCCGTCGGGGAGGATCCAGATCTCATCGGCTCCGCAGCCTATCTGCCGGGTGGCGATCTCGGAGCGTCGATCCACGTCCGGTAGATCGGGGTTGGGGTGGAAGAAGGGATCGGCGTTCATCTCCCCCGGAGAGATCGTGGTGTACATGCGGGTGAGCGTAGGGAACGAG
This sequence comes from Myxococcota bacterium, assembly GCA_039194325.1. Classification (GTDB taxonomy): domain Bacteria; phylum Myxococcota_A; class Polyangia; order Nannocystales; family Nannocystaceae; genus Paraliomyxa. The sequence goes on along the minus strand of JBCCWC010000068.1, from coordinate 24,059 downwards.
TCGAGCAGCGAGACCGCATGCTGACCGGGCGCGATGATCCGCTCCTCGAGCAGCGCGGCGAAGGCGAGGCCATCCCACGCGTCGAGGTCGATCATGTCCGGGTAGCACTCGGGGCACTCGTAGAACTCGGCTTCTTCGACGCCCTCGGGCGGCGGCAAGAACTGCTGCATCAGACCTTGCAAGAGCGGATGCCGGAAATCACAGACCGCAAAGTCGAATTCGAAGCAATCGAGCAGGCCCTGCGCCTTGAGGGTGTCGATGGCCGCCTCTGGACCAAGGTCTTGGAAGACGGTCGATTGCCACTGCTCGTCGACGATCCCAAGCTGCAAGATGACATCGCTGGGTCCCGCGTACTCGGTGACAAAGGCCTTCCCGACCGCCTGATCGGCGTCCACGGCCTGCGTGATCACCTGCTTGTAGTTGGAGGCCCGGGTCGGCCAGTCGAGCTTGAGCGGGTTGACCAGCACGTGCTTGTAGGTCTGGGGCACCACCCGGCTGTCGGCCAAGAAGAAGGTGCGGATGTCCATGTCCTCGACCGCGGCTATTCGGGTCAGGCGGATCGGCACGCACGCTTCCTCGAGCTCGAAGCGCAGCACCACCGGGTGGATGTCGGCGACCTCGGCGTCGTTGGTGAGCTTGAAGGCAGCAAACAGGTAGTTCTCGCTCAGGTACTCTTCCAAGATCGGCAGGGCGTTGGGATCTTGCTGATAGCCGTTGGCGTCGAGCCAGTCGACCAACTCCTGGGCGGTGCCGCCCGACAGCACGGTGATCTCGAACGCACCCACGATCTGTTGGAGTACGATCTCCGGGCCGGGGTCTTCCCCTCCTCCGGTGGAGTCCCCGCCCGCGCTGGTCGCGGCTCCACCGCCGTCCGAGCCTCCGTTGGTGTCCCCACAGCCATCCCCGGTGAACTGGGTCTGAAAGCCGTAGCTGGGCACCGTGCCCGCGAGGATCCGATCGAACAGCGGCTGAGAGCCCACCGCGAACGTCGGCACGTCTTGCAGCGGGACCACCCAGGCGAACTCGTCGGCCTCGGCGTCGGGATCGTATTGGATCTGGATGTGGGCCTCGGTGTAGCCCTCGCCCATCACGAACAGGATGTTCTCGCCGGTCTGATCCACCGGCATCGCCGCCGGACCAGCATCGCAAAAGGTGCCACCGCACGCCTCGGTCTCGGTCGGGGCCATGGCCACCGCAACGCCTAAACTCATTGTAATTGCTAACAAAGACGCAGATTTCATCACAGATACCCTTAGTGGAAAGTTAGGGGGTAGGAGGAAGGTAAAGGTGAGGTCGCTACAACTGACCTACCTAGATTAGATAGCTACCATACCGACTGCTCGCCCTTCGATCAATAGCAAAGATGAACCATGAGCGTTGTGAGCGCGCGCGGATCGACGCAGGGCGGTGGGTTGTTGGCGACGGTACGCGGGCACTTCGGGCCGCGAGGCGGTCAATGCCGCCGATCCGTCTGCCAGAGCGGTGCTTGGGCCAGTTGTGGAGCCTACCTACATCGGCGCCCCTGACGAGCGCCCGGGCGCGATCGTCAGGTCCAGGTGGATCGAGGGGCGGGAGCTCAGAGCGCTTCATGGAGCACCCGAGCTCAGTTGCCGCCCATGATCGTTTTGACCTCGGTGGCGGACAACCCCGCGGAGCCGAGCGCCTCGCTCAGCGCGAACAAGCGCGCGGTGTCCTTGAGCGCGAGCACTACGACGTGCTCGGGTTGCCACTGGAAGCCCGCGATCCTCCGGTCGCGCTGCTCGTTCCACCAAGGCTCGTACATTGGCTCCCTTGCGGTTGTCGTTGTCGAGCTCGTGGAGCCCGGTGTGGCCCTCGATGAGGTAGTCGTTGGCGAGCCCGACCGCCTCGCTCCCGGCGACGTTGGCAATGTGACAGATCTGCTGGATCACGTGATCGACCGTCGGTGTGGGCGCTCGGGTCAGCCAAACGGTCATCATGAAGACTCCGACCACCCCGCCGTGGTCGCCGATCGTCCGCAGGATGTCGTCGGGGGTGCAGCGGGGGTGATCGACTAGGGCCCGGGCGGCGTCGTGCGAGATCACCACCGGCCAACGGGTGGCCTCGAGAACTTCGCGGGCGGTGAGATCCGAGGCATGCGAGAGATCGACGAGCATGCGGCGCTGTTCGGCCCGCTTGAGCAACTCGCGGCCGGCGGGGTTCAGATCCCGGGGCGACGGCTCCATATAGGTAGGCGCCCGCGAAGACGTTGTCGTAGTTGTGGGTCAGCTTGAGGATCCGCAGGCCGAGCTCGTAGAATTCGTCGAGCTGGGCGGGATCCTCGGTCAGCGGCTCGGCACCCTGGAACTGGAAGAAGACCGTGGTGCGTCCGCGCGCGTGCTCTTGCTCGATCTGTGCGCCGTGGGTGGTGAGCACGGCGTGAGCGTCGGCGACCTGTAGCGCGGCGCGGGCGGCCTCGATGCTGCGGCGGCACTTGTCGTATGACCGAAAGTAGACGGTGGTGCCGTCCGCTCGCGGGCGGGCCTCTCCGGCGGAGATGTCGGCGACGAGGCCGCTGAGGCCGGCGGTCTGAAATAGGGGTGGGGTTTTCGGGGAGGAACGACAGGCCGCATACGAGGGGTATGGCGTGGTCGCGGGTGCGGGCGCGACCGCGGGTTTGGACGCGGCAAGGGGTGTCGGTTCCGGGTCGGAGGAGGGCGTTGCGGTCGAGCGACCGGTGCGGCAGGCGAGGGTTGCCAGAGCGGACGCGAGGAGGTGTCGTCGTGTGAATTGAGCGTGCAACGCCCATCTCAGGAGTCGGTCCGATCGTCTCACTCTCTTTTCTCTTTTCTGGCCACAATCGACGACCCATTAAGATTCGATTCAGGGGCGCAGCTGTTATGCTATCAGGCGTCAGCCCTGGCGAAAAGACGACCGGAGGACGAGTGCGACGCACTGGGGTCATCGTCGCTGGCCAGAAGCATCTGCGTGCGTTGCTTGTTCAAGCGGCGCACGTGATGCTCAACGCGCGAAGAACACGCGAGCCGATGGCCTTATGGGCGCAGGACCTGGCAGTGCGCCGGGGTCGGAAAGTCGCCGTGTGCGCTCTGGCACGGAGGCTTGCGGTCGTCATGTGGGCGATGCTTCGCGACGGGACCCCTACGATCCCATACGAACGAAGCCAGGCTCGCCGCAGGAACGAGCCTCGATGGGCCTCGATCTAAGCACTGAGCCCAAAGAATCCAAAGCTACCAGACCTCCGCCATGCGAGGATAGCCTTCGCGTTTGTGGCAGCGGTGGGCAACGCGTTCTGAACCATGAGCCTCGAGCTCGTGTAATCGAATGCACACAGAGCGCGTCCCGTCAGCGAAACCCCTCATGCGCACGAGCGCGAATAGTCGATTGCAACCGCACCGCGCATAGGGCTGAATTCGCCGGCAAAGACGATCTCAGGGAACGTTTCACCGCGTCGGTGAGGAGCTGCGGAGATCATCGCTTGACCGGGGGGTCCACTCCATAGCAGTTCAGGGAGTTCAGTGGGGTTGTTGAGCATCGGAGCTCGGCATGGGAAATACCTGTCATGGACACGCCTAGAACCCCTGACCTGAAGAACTCACCACGCAGATCGAACAACTCATCGAGCAATACGTGAGAATGAGTGTGGTAATCGATGGCGCTCAGATCAGAGCGAAGCGATCGATCGAGTCGCAGGGCTGGATGCTGGCGACGCGGTTACGCGGTTCGCTGAAAGGTCTGGCTCAGTCTAACCGGACTCTCCCTCGCCCGCGACTGGCAAGGCCATGCAGCAGCGGAAACCGACATGCGGTCGCTTGTTGGCTGGTTTGAGGCGCTGCTCGGTCCAGCAGTTGGACGAGTCCTTTGAGCGAATGCTGCCGCCTCTGACGAAACCGTCGGCGGTCCATTCGGAGACGTTACCCACGAGGTCGAGCACGCCCTCGGGGGTCACGCATTTGATAGCGGCTCCAGTGGGGCCGTGTGTGGCCACGGGTTCGCCAAGACGACAGCGATCGGTGTCGCGCCGGGAACCATACGGGAAGGACCACTTGGAGGACCCCATGCAGGCGCGGCGCCACTGGACCCTGGTACACAGCGCATGACCCCGGGTCTTGCAGGCGTCTTTGGCGTGGTATAGATCGACCTCGGTCGCTGGAACGACATCAATCCCGGGATACTCCGTACGATCGATACAGAAGTGCAATTGCTGGTCATCGTCGGTGATCTCGATCATGCCTTGGGGGCACGCTTTAGAGATCTCGGATCCATCGGGGACCAATGCGCTTTCTTCCTCATTCTCCTGAGGATTGCTGGAGTCATCACGCGCTGGATCGTCCGATTGTCCGGGCCAGAGTTCGAGCAACGCGACAAAGCCCAGCACACATAGAGTCCCGAGGACGACTCCGAGGACCACCGGATTCGCGGAATTCGACTTGGCTCCGTCCCCGGCGGGAGCGGGCGTCGACTGTGGTTGAATCCCCACTGCCGCCACATCCTGGGGCTTGCGTGGCACATCGGGACTCTTCGTTGGGTGAGGTACCGCTGCCGATCCATTTTGTTTCAAAATGGTGGACGTTCGCAGCACGTCGGACATCCCGCTTGAGGTGGGTCGCCCGTTGTCGTCTATGTTGGCCAGGGCCTGCGCCATCTCGTCGGCTCCCTGGAACCTCCTAGAGGGGTTCTTGTGCAGAGCTCGCAAGATGACCGCCTCGACCGTCTCGGGGATGCTGGGTCGGAGTAATCGGGGGGACGGTGGCGTTTGGTTGATATGAGCGTACAGCACTTGCAGCGCTGTACCGCCGCCAAACGGCGTCATACCCGTCAGCATCTTGTAGGCCATGATGCCGACCGCGTAGAGGTCGGACTGTGCCGATGCTGGCTCCTTGCGTATCAGCTCCGGCGCCATATATGTCACTGTTCCTAGGAGTTCGGAGGTATCGGTCAACTCAGTAGTTAACTCATACGTTTCGTCCTCACTCAGCTCCCACCGGGCGATTCCGAAGTCGAGGACCTTGATCCGATCATCACCCGCCGCGTACTCGTCATCGGGATCGAGCAGGAAGATATTTGCCGGCTTGATGTCGCGGTGGATGATCTTCTGACGGTGGGCCGCCTTGATCCCCCTGAGTACCTGGAGCAGAATCCGTCGGGTCCGGGGCCAGCCCAGCGGTCCTTCTCGTTTGAGCAGGGTGGATAGATCGATTCCCTGTAACAGCTCCATCACCAGGTAGGTGGTGCCGTTCTCGAGTTTGCCGAAGTCGAGGATCTCGACCACATTGCGGTGTTTGATCGCGGATGCAGCTCGAGCTTCGCGTACGAAGCGCTTGGCGTTCTTCTCGCGCTCCGCTTTCTCTGGATGCATGAGCTTGAGCGCGACCTGCTTGCGCAGTTGGATCTGCTCGGCTTCGTAGACCGCCCCCATGCCGCCGGCGCCGAGTTGGCGGATGATACGGTAGCGGTTGCTCAGCTCATCGCCTGCTTTGAGGTCCGTCAAGGTTGGCTTGTGACGGCGGGTGCGAACGTCAGACATTGGGTCGCTGAGGCCTTGATCGCCGACGCGAACGCCATCGTGCGGCTTCAGGTAATCTTAGTATGATTGAGGGCTGCGCGTGGATGTATCCCCACGGACTCGGATGACGACCGCAGGATACCGTGGGAGCCCAATGGGTTCAGAAACGATGTTCTTGCTCCTTAACGGCATTATTAGATGAGCCAAAGATCTCCTTTGGGAGAGGCCCGCGGACTTACGTGAGTTGCGCACAGACCGCCGATGTCCCACTCAGTGAAAACGACCGGTCTAAAAGACGAGCCTACTTATTTCACGTAGACCGAAGGTGGGCGACATTCTCCCTCCTCCCGGGATCGAATCGTTGGCCGCTCGTACTAACGGTGGCAAAGGCAAGCGAAGGACCACTTCTGCCATCACCATCGACCAGCGGCTGTCTCGGGCCGTGATGCCCCAGCTTACCGAGCTGCAAGCCGGCGAATTCATCAACTTCGTGACCAACGTGCTGGCCTTCGGGTTGCCCGCCGCAGCCGCACTCGGCAGCGGATCCCGCTTTGCCGCTCCGCATTGCTGAGGTTCCCGTCCACCGCCCGCATCAATTCGGTGATGCACCCCCGCTTGAGCACCTCCTGGGCTCGGGTCCACACCATCGTGTGCATCTCTCGCAGCGTTGGTCCATCCGTGCGGGGGTTCATCAACCGCTTGAGGTCTGGGCCCCGTCGCCCGCGAGGGCTACGGTGGTGTGGATCACCTGTCGTAGCTCGCGCACGTTCCTGAGCCATGTGCACCGCCGCAGTGTCTGCTCGAACGCCTCGGGTAGCTGATACCCGGGCTCGCCTTGCTTTTTCGCGAACCGCCGCGCCAGGACGAGCACGTCTTCCCCGCGCTTGCGCACGGGTGGTAGCCACACCATCACCTGGGAGAGGCGGAAGAAGAGATCTCGCCGGAACGTGCCGTCGGCCACCATTTATCGTAGATCGCGATGGCTCGCGGCGAGCACCCGAACGTCCACCTGCCGTGGCCGCGTCTCTCGGATCCGTATGACTTTGCGCCGATCGAGCACCCGTAGCAGCTTGTAGTGTGCCACGGGGGGTCGAATGCGCCGGGTCGAACGAGCTCGCGACGGACCGGTTGGGCCGGACGACCCCGCAGCGTGTTCACCCTTCTTCGGGCGGCGAGTCCCAGTCGGTGAAGGGCTCGCCCTTTTCTCGCGAGAGGACGTCGATGGCCGCGGCCGCGCCGTCGCCTGCGGAGATGATCGCCTGGCTGCGACCGGGCCGGGCCAGGCGACCGACCACGTAGACCCCCTGCACGGCGGTCAGACCATTGCGGTCAGCGGGGATCCCGGTGGCCTCGTCATGCTCGAGCCCCAGCGACTTGGCCAGCCGCGGGCTCTTGCCCTCGGAGAGGATGAGCACCTTGGCCGCCAGCGTGGCACCCGACTCGGTCGTGACGGTCAGGCCGGCATCGCCGGTGACGACCGTCTCGACCCGGTCGTCGCGCAGCTCTCCGCCAAACTCGGTGACCTGCTGGCGGGCGATCTTCTGGAACTCGCTGCCGTGCATCTTGGGGATGCCCAGGTAGTTGTAGAGCATCGCCCAGTGCATCGCGGTCTTGTCCTGGCCGAAGACCACGACCTTCTTGCCGTTCTTGGCCAGCAGCAGCGCCGCGCTCAGGCCTCCGGGGCCGTCTCCCACCACGATTGCGTCGGTCATTGCCCAGAGTCTGGCACACGGCCGCAGGACAGTGAAGCACGGGTTATGCGCCGGATCTTTGGGGTCGGAGAGGGCGGTCGAGGATGCGGAACCTTGCTATCCTAGGCGAGCGTGCAAGATCCCGCAGACCTCTACACGACCGAAGATGCTGGGCGAACGTTGCCGAGCTATGGGCCGGCCTGGGATGCCGCAATCGAGGCCGGAATCGACGTGACGATGATCGAACGCAACTTGCAGCTGAGCCCTTCGGAGCGGTTGCGGCAAATGGAGGAGGCCAACCGGTTCGTCTTGGAGGTTCAGTCACGTACGGTGCCGCCGCATATCCGCCAGGTGCAAGATCACGAGCGGCTGCGAGAGAAGCTGGCCGCGCTCGGTCCGGAGTACGAAGACTGAGTGGGACGGCGAACCCATGCCGACGTTGGTAGGCTACTCAACGCGCTACAGGACGCAGGCTTCGAGTTTTGCGTGATCGGAGGGGTTGCGGCCATTGCTCATGGCGCGTTGACTCCCACTCAGGACCTCGACGTCGCTGCTCCAATGACGGTCGATAATCTCTCTTGCCTTCTGATCAGAGCCAGAATGGAGGACCATGGTTCGCGGTCGGATCCGACCTCGAGCCGAAGGGGGAGTGCCTGAGCCTACCGCGAAGTCGCGGACAATGGCTCTCGTTGGGGAAAAAGCCACATCGCGATGGGTGTGCGCGCAGGACCGATCGTGGGATCCTCGGGCCATGAACGATAGCTTGTTGGATATTCGTTGCTCTTTGCTCGGCGCGCTGGGCCTCTTGGCCGCGTGCGGGCCCGTCATCGAAGAGCCGGTGGGCTCGGGCGCGGGGGGCTCGATAGGCGATGGCCCGTCGACGGCGACGGCCGACGACGGCAGCGGGGAGCCGCCGCCGGTCGCGTGCGAAGGGGCCACGCCGATCTTGCAGCGCGGGGTCGAGGGCTCGATCCCCACCGGCTGGGAGCAGTGTGCCAACGCAGTGATCCACCGGGCACAGATCGTGACCTGCGAGAACCCCTTGCCCTCTGGGGCCAGCTGTACCCTCGAGGACCAGAACTGTTCCACCGATGCCGACTGTACCGATCGTCCGCACGGTCGCTGCATTCAGTATTCCGACGTCTTCATCGATGAAGAGTACTGCGGCTGTAGCTACGGCTGCGCGACCGACGATGATTGTGGGGACGAGTGGCTCTGCATGTGCGGGGCCGAGCAGTCCGGCTATCCCTCGTACTCTCGATGCGTGCGCAAGACCTGCGACGAGGATGCCTCGTGTGGCGGTACCATGTGCGCGCTCGCGACGGCCAATGACGGCTGCGGGCTCTCGTATCGGGCGGCGTGCCTGACCCCCGACGACGAGTGCAACAACTACGACCAGTGTGATGGTGAGGACTGCTTTCCGCAGGACGACGGCCACTGGGCCTGCGAAGATTTCTGCTGCTGCGGTCGTCCGCTGTTGGTCCAGGGGTGCCCGGTGACCGCCCCCGTAATCGGGCGCGATGACTGGATGGAGGGCGGGACAACCGAGCAGGCCGCCAACGCAGCCGCCGAGCGCTCGGCGCCCCCGTCCATGTCGTCGCTGCCCCCCGCGGTGGCTCGGCGCATCGCCGCCCACTGGGCCGAAGCCGGGCAGCTCGAGCACGCCTCGGTGGCCTCGTTTGCGCGCTTCACCCTCGAGCTGATGGGGCAGGGAGCACCGCCGCAGCTGCTGGCTCAGGCGCAGCGCGCCGGTCTCGACGAGATCGATCATGCGCGTCGGTGCTTTGCCCTGGCGTCGGCGCACGCGGGTCGACCGGTCGGTCCGGGTCCGTTGCCGGTGGCGGGGTTGGAGGCCGCGGACACTCTCGAGGCGGTGATGGCCGCGGTGATCGACGAGGCTTGCATAGGCGAGACCCTCGCTGCGGTAGAGGCCCGCGCCGCCTTGGCCCACGCGACCTGCCCCGCGGTGCGGGCGACGTTGGAGGTGATCGCGGCCGACGAGCTCCGACACGCGGCGCTGGGCTGGGCCACCCTGCGGTGGGCGCTGGATCAGGTCGACGCCGCGCTTGGGCAGCGACTGTGGCAGCGGCTGGCCGACGCGATCACGCGGGCCGAAGCGGCGCGTCCGGTCGCGATGGTCGATCACGATCGAACGTGGCTACGGGCGTACGGCGTGCTCGATCCGGCGGACCGGCGCCATGCGCATACCGAGGCGATCGAGCAGGTGCTGCGCCCGTGCCTCGATGCGCTACGGCTTCACGGGTCTACCGTGAGCGCTCGGGCCTAGCACTTCGTGCCACAACGAATGTCCGGCACGAGCGCGAGCCCTCGCTCGATAGAGCATCGCTCACTGGATCATCCAGTCGCCCGCCAGGAAGTTCGGCGACACGCCCATGAAATCGATGCGGGCATAGAACTGGAGGTTCTCGTCGGCGATCCCGTTGAGCCCGGCGGGCAGGAAGGTCACGCCGGCCGGCAGCGGGGGATGGGGCTGACCCTCGCTGAACGCGAACACGTCGAGCACGTTGGCCGCCGCGTCGCACGGGCCGTTGCAAAGAAGCGCCGCCCCGCCGCGCGTGGACGAAAAGGTGATGCTGTCCATGATCAGGACGTCTGCGCCGGAGTCAGCCTCGCCGAAGCTGAGGGTTTGACCCCCCGCGAGGGCCATGGGGGGGAGCGCATAGTCGAGACTGACCGCCAGGCTGTCGTCGAAGAGGATCCGAATACCGTCGAGCTGGATCTCGCAGCCGCCGGTGTTCTGGATCGTGATCGAGTCGAAGCTCCCGATCCGGACTTCCACCAGCTGCAGGTCCGATAGCGTGTCGGGCGTGCAGCACTCGCTGGGCTCTTCGAAGCACTGATACCCCGGCTCGACCTCGCATACGTCGCTGCAGCCGTCGCCGGCGATGAGGTTCATGTCGTCGCAGGCCTCGGTACTCACGATCAGGCCGTCGCCGCACACCGGCATGCACACGCTGGGCTCGCCCCGGCAGTCGAACCCGCTCTCGAGGGCGCAGCGAGACGAGCAGCCGTCGGCGTCGGCGGTGTTGGTGTCGTCGCATGCCTCGTTGGCGGTGGCGTTGACGACCCCGTCGCCGCAGGTGGCGAGCGTGCAGTCGGCGTCGCAATCGGCCGACTCTCCCATGCTGTCGCACTCCTCTCGGTCCAGGTGCACCAACCCGTCACCACAGGTGGCCAGGCGGCACTGGCTGGTGCAGGCGCCGTTGTCGGTGTTCCCGACGCCCAGGTCGCACTCCTCGGGGTCCTCGATCACGCCGTTGCCGCACGACGCGGCTCCGGTCGAGTCCGACGAGCTTCCGGAGGAATCGAGCGCGGTGGTGGAGTCGGCAGGATCACCGCTAGAGTTGATGCTGGTGCTCGTGGTTTCGCCCGGGTTGGTTCCGCCGCCGGGCCCCGTGCTCGTCGAGCCGAGCGAGCCGCTCGAGGAGGGATCTTCAGGATCGAAGCAACCGCCGGCGATGATGATCGGCAACAGCGTTCCAAAGATCGATCCGAAGGAGTAAGGCCGGGTCATGGCCGACAGTATAGGTTGCGTCGCGATGCTCGAAATTCGAGTTGGTCCCCAGCAAGACCGTAGGGATCCGCGGTCAGGGTTCGGAGCCGGCGGAGGTCTCGGCCGGATCGTTCAAGCGTAAGAACCAAGCGGCCGCGGCCACGGCCACCGCCACGACCAGCGCGGCTACGAGGACCCCGATGAGGACCCCGTGGGAGCGAGGGGCGGAGCGATCGACGAGCGCCTGCCGTCCGGTGGTCGATGTCGGCACTCCGGACTGCGAGCTGCTCCGATGGTTGCTTCCCGGTGGTGTTACCGGATGGTCGCGAGAACCCGGGCCGGGCACCACCAGGGGACCCGAGCCCGAGATCCGCTGGGGATCGGGTTCGACCATGACCGGTGGTCCGGAGATCGGGTGCCCCGGGGTGGATCCGGTGGGAATGACGGGACTTGGGCTCCCGTGGCCTGGACCGTGGCCGTGGCCGTGGGCCGGGCTTGGGGCGGAGCTGGGAGCATAGCCGGTGGCGGGTCCGGGGCCGGGAGCCGGGACCGGGCCGGGACCATAGCCGGGACCATGACCGGGACCATGACCGGGACCATGACCGGGACTGGGCGCCACGAAGGATCCGGGTAACTCCGCCTGGGTGGGTGGGGTCGCCCAACGGGTCACGGTGTCGGGCCCGGGCGCGGTGTGGCGCAGGGCGTCGGGAAGCGGCGCGTGCGGGGTGGGGGGCGCGGTCTTTCGCAGAGCCGGGGCGGGTGGCTCGGTGGAGGCCTGGCTGGGCGCCGGCCCCTGCCGTTGGAGGATCGCGTCGACCGGGTCCACGTTTGGCGTGGCCGAGCGCCGCGGCCCGCTCAACGATCGCAGCGCTCCGAGGGCGGCGACTTCGTCGTCGCTGAACACGGGGGTCGTCGCGTGTGGATCGGTGCTCGGGTCGGGGCCCGGGGCGGCGGCCGTGGGCGAGGAATCGCGACCGGGTGGTGTGGAGGCAGGCTCGGCGCCACCGCCGTTGGGCAGGGTGGGGGCCTCGGCGAGGGACACCGACTTGAACAGGTTGACCGCGGCTTGCGGCTCCGGCTCGTCGGACTCCTCGATGGACTTGAAGGGGTTGATGGCCACCGGCAGGTCCAGCGGGGTGCCGCTGAGCTTGACCGGCGCGAATGCCTTGAGCTGGAGCGAGTCGGTGTTGTCGTGCAGGTGCTTGGAGGGTGGCTTGTCGGAGTGGATCACCGCATTGGCCAGGGGCTTGGCGTCGGTGACCGGGATCGGCTGGTTGCTCTTGGGGGGGGTGGGCTGGGGCGTGGATCGGGAGGACGACGAGGTCCCGACCGCATCGGATGGAATCGCGACCAGCGCCTCGCGCATCTGCTCCATCGAGGTGAAGCGGTCCTTGGGCTTCTTGGCGATCGCGCGGAGGATCAGATCCTCGACGGCGAGCGGGATGAGAGGGTTGTGCTGACGAGGCGCCCGCGGAGGATCGTTGACGTGGCGGGTGATGATCTCAAACACGCTCTCGCCGGTGAACGGGACCGACCCGGTCAGCATGTGGTAGGCCACGACCCCCAGCGAGTAGACGTCGACCCGCAGATCCTCGGATTCGCCGAACGCCTGCTCGGGGGCCATGTACTTGGCGGTCCCGAAGATCTCGCCGGTGGCGGTGAGGCTCTGGGCCTGGGTGCGGTTGTCCTCGCTGGCTCCCACCGCGATCTTGGCGATCCCGAAGTCGAGGACCTTGATGAATTCCTCGTGCCCGGCGTCGACGATGAAGAAGTTGCCCGGCTTGACGTCGCGATGGATGATGTTGTGCTGGTGGGCGGCGCTGAGCGCCGAGATCATCTGGAGCAGCAGGTGGCGGGCGCGGGGCCACGCGAGGTACCCCTCTTCGCGCAGCACATGCGACATGTCGCGCCCTTCGAGGAACTCCATGGCGAAGTAGGTCGTGCCCTCCGGCGTGTTCCCAAAGTCGAGGATCTGGACGATGTTGGGGTGCCGCACCTGAGAGGTGGCCCGGGCCTCGCGCAGGAAGCGCTCGCGGAACTTGATGTCGAACGCGTAGCGCGGCAGCAGCACCTTGACCGCGATCTTGCGGGCGAGTTGCTCGTGCACCCCCTCGTAGACCTGCCCCATCCCTCCCTCGCTCATCAGGCGAGTGAGCCGGTAGCGACCGTCGAGGACGGTGTTCGTGAGATCGCGGGCTGCGTCCATTGCGGAACGACCTCATTGCATTGTCGTTCAGAAGCTCTACGGCGTACAGTGCCAAGGATCGCTGTTCTGCTGCCGAGCGTGCTCCCGGGGCCTGGTCTGCGCAAAAGGCTGCGCAGCGGGCTTGTCGGGGGTTCCGCGGAGCGGATGTTCCGTGTCGTGGTCGGGTTAGCGCCAGGGGGCGCTAGGGGGCGCTAGGGGGCGTTAGGGGGGCGCTATGGAGTGTTCGGGGGGTGGTAGGACCGACGCGAGCAGGGCCACGTTGGTGGGTAGCGCCACCAGCGAGCGGTCGAGCCCCGCGGGTCGCGGCGCGGTCGCGGCCGCGAAGTAGAGCCCTAGCACCATGCGCAGGCCGGCCCGGCGTTGGGGGAGGGCGGCATGCCAGGTGGCTTCGTCCAAGAGCACCGCCGAGCCCACCGGCGCGGTGATCTCCACCTGGCCCTCCCAGCGCTGGCGCTCGATCGGATGGGGCGCCTCCACCGGGTCTCCCATGCGTCGCGGCAAGACGAGCAGCGAGCCGGCATCGGGGTCGAGCGGCTCGAGATAGAGCAACATCAGGATCCGCTGGCAGTGCGCCCCCCGGGGGTAGTCACGGCGATCCTGCCACCGGCGATCGTCGATCCCCCCGAGGTGATTGTGCCACTTGAAGAAGGGGCGCCGCGGATCGGAGAGCAGGCCGCCGGCTAGCTCGAGGTGCATGTCGGATCCGAGCACGGCGCGGAGCACCTCGACCACCGCGGGCACGAGCAGATCGGGCGCGACCTCGGGCCGGGCGCTCAAGAGGCGCGAGACGGCAAAGCCCGCCGCGGTGGCGGCGGTGTGCGTGCCCTTGTCGGCGATGTGGCCGGTGGCCACGGGCACCGGGCGTCCGGCGGCCTCGTATTCGCGCTCGAGGGCGGCGCGCAGCCGAGCCACCGCCGGTGGAGCGTAGGCGCTCGGGAGCACCGTGTAGCCGCGGTCGCGGATCTGCGCCGCGTGCATGCGCGCTGCCGAGGGTGGGCGCGGGCGCGGGCTCGGCTCGGACATTCGGGCGATCGTAGCAGGGGGGATCGTGCGCTCGGAGTCCACGGGGTCGATGCTCGATGTTGCGCACGATCGGCGAGGAGCGCTTGTATCCTCGTGTCTGGAGTTGCAAGAGATCATCACACTCTTTGTACTGTGTCGGTATGTGTACGTAGAGCGATCGAGAGGGCCTTTTGAGGCCACACGCAATCATTCTGTGCCGTCGTCGTACCGCGGGTTGGATGGACTGTCTGCGCTCGACGGAGGATCGACATGGGTGGAGGGAATCGACTACGGGTCGCTGATCGGTCGGCGCAGGTTGCGTCGGCGCGGGGCGAGGACGACCCCCTGGCGGTGGTCGAGCTCGTGCAGGGGCTGGACGAGGTGACGGCGGAGCTCGAACCGGCCCGTGATGGAGGTGGGGGGTCGGCTCCGCTGCCTTCCGGAGCGACGGTCGACGTGCCCGGTGTCGCGGTGCCCGAGCTCGATGGGGTGGTCAACGAGCTCGATCGCCAGCGTGTGCTGCAAGCCTTGTTCGGCACGTCGAACAAGACCTTCGAGCTGGGTCGCTACGTGATCATGGGAACCCTGGGCCGGGGCGGGATGGGGGTGGTGTTCAAGGACTTCGATCCTGCGCTCGATCGCCGGGTGGCGCTCAAGGTGCTCCACTCGGATCTCGACCAGCGATCCACCACTCGCCTGCGGCGTGAGGCCCAGGCGCTGGCCAAGCTGTCGCACCCCAACGTGGTGCAGGTGTACGAGGTGGGCCACATCGAGGGGCAGACCTTCGTGGCCATGGAGCTGGCGCCGGGACGCACGCTGCGCAAGTGGATGCGCCAGGATCCGCGGCCGGGCTGGCGCGAGTGCGTGGAGGTGTTCATCCAGGTGGGTGCGGGCCTGGCCGCCGCCCATGGGCGCGGGCTGGTGCACCGGGATTTCAAGCCCAGCAACGCCATGGTCGACGACCAGGGGCGGGCCCGGGTGCTCGACTTTGGCTTGGCCCGGCGGACCGAGGACCGCGACAGGGAGTCGAGCCTGATCGAGCTCCGTGCCCACACCGATCGGCACGAGGACGTCCCGCTGGACGTGCCGCTGACCAAGACTGGCGCCGTGCTGGGCACGCTGGCCTATATGCCGCTCGAGCAGATGATGGGCACCGAGGCCGACGTCCGCAGCGATCAGTTCAGCTTTTGTGTGGCGCTCTACGAGGCGCTCTATGGCGAGCGCCCTTACGCCGGCAAGACGATGCAAGCCCTGATCGCCTCGATGCTCGCCCGGCAGATCCAGCCCCCGCCCAAGGGCAGCCCCGTTCCGGCCAAGCTGCGCGCGGTGTTGCTGCGGGGGCTGGCGATCGATCGCGCCATGCGCTGGCCGTCGATGGACGCCCTGCTCGGGGAGCTGCGCGCGCTGGTGCAGCCGCCCGTTCGCCGATACGCGGGGATCGGCCTGGGCATGTTCTTGGCCGTGACGGCGGTCGCCGGCCTGGTGATGTTGCGCCAGAGCGACGCGCTGAGCCACAAGGACGAGGTGATCGATGCGCAGGGCAAGGTCATCACCGAGGGCGGAGCGATGCTCCAGCAGCAGGTGGAGCAGCTGCAGCAAAAAGACCAGCGGCTGACGGCCGAGCTCGCCACCCAAAAGGGCCTGCGGGCCACGATGTTGGCCGAGGATGCGGGCCACGAGCTCGAGGCGGTGGCCCTGGCCCTCGAGGCGTTCGACGGGCTCGATGTCGAGGCCGAGGCCGACTCGATTCCCGCGCCCGTGTTCGAGGGGCTGACCCATGCGCTGGCAACGGTGGACCGGGGGATCGCCCTGCGCGGGCACGAGGGCGAGGTGGTCGCGGTGGCCGTGTCGCCCGACGGGCGGTCGATCGCTACGGCCAGCCATGACCAGACGGTGCGGCTGTGGGACGCCGGTTCGGGTGCGCGGCTGCGGACCTTCGAGGGGCACACGGGCCCCGTCCACGCCGTGGTGTTCTCGCCTGATGGCGCGGTGTTGGCTACGGCCAGCGACGACAAGACGGCACGGTTGTGGGACGTGAACACCGGCACCATACTCGAGGTCTTGCCGCATGACGGGCCCGTGCACAGTGTGGCGTTGTCACCGGGTACCGAGGCGCTAGCCTCCGCCAGCGGCGCTCGGGCGTGGGTGTGGCACCTGGGTGCCGACGCCCCGGTGGTCCCCATACTCGGGCATACTGGTCGCGTGCGTCGCGTGGCGTTCTCACCGGAGGGGACGCGCCTTTGGACGGCCAGCGAAGACCAGACGGCGCGGGGGTGGGATCCGCAGACGGGTGCGCTCCTACAGGTGATCGACGGCCACGCCAATGCGGTTCTCGACATCGCGGTCTCGTCGGATGGCGCGCGTGTTGCCACCGGCAGTCGGGATCAAACGGCGCGGGTATGGGACGTCGCGACCGGAGTCGAACGCGCGAGGTTCGAGCACGGCGACGTAGTCTACGCGGTGGCCCTGTCACCCGACGACACGACGCTGGCCACGGGGACCTTCGATGATGGTGCGGCGCACCGGTGGGACATGGCCACGGGTCGCAGGCTCGGATCGTTTCGCCACGAAGACGCGGTGGTCGACGTGGCGTTCTCTCCCAATGGCCACCAATTGGTGACCGCGAGCTGGGACTTCGTGGCGCGCTCGTGGAACCTCGAGCCGGACGATGCGCTCATGGCCCTGCCGCACCTGAGCCGAGTGGATGCGGTGGCGGTCTCGCCCAGTGGGCGCTGGATCGCCACCGGTAGCCGAGATGGGGCCACGCGCCTGTGGGATGCCCGGTCTGGTGCTCACACCGTGACGTTGCAAGGACACCGAGTCGACGTGCTGGCCGTGGCGTTCTCGCCCCGCGGATCACGGGTTGCCACTGCCAGCTGGGACGGGACGGTGCGGGTGTGGGATGCCGAGTCGGGCGCCCATCAGACGACCTTGCGAGGTCACACGGGGCCGGTGCGCGCGGTCGTGTTCTCGCCCGATGGCACGAGGGTGGTCACGGCGAGCCGGGATGGGACGGTGCGGTTTTGGGAGCCGTCTACGGGTGAGCCACTGCGGTCGTTGTTTCATGAGGGGATGCATGGGGCCGTCGATGTTTGCTTGACCCCCGACGGCGATCGTCTGGTGACCGTGGGGGCCGATGACACCGCACGGGTGTGGGATCCCGCTACGGGCAAGGCACTGCTCGACGACCCGTATGTCTCCTTGCTGGCCGAGGGCTCGGTGACCGCGGTGGCGTTCTCGCGCGACGGCCGGTACCTCGCGGCGGCGGCGAGGGATGGCTCGATACGGTCGTGGGATCTTCAGGATGGACAGATCCAAGCGGTCTTCCGGGGTCACACCACGCCGGTGCGTGCCATCGCGTTCTCGCGTGACGGTGCGCGATTGGCCACCGCCAGCGCAGGGGGGACGGTGCGGGTGTGGGAGGCGGCCACGGGGCAGCCCCGTGCTGCGTTCGCCCACGCGGGTGCCGTCACGGGCGTGGCGTTCTCGGCGGACGGGGCGTGGCTGGTCACCGCCAGCGGGGACGAGGCGGCGCGGCGATGGTCGCTCGAGCCTGATCGGTTGCTTGCGAGGGGCTGCGCGGTGCTCGACGGTCGAGGAGGGCACACGGAGGCCACCCCTCGGGTGTGCGAGCGGGTCGATGGTGATGCGATGAGTCGCGAGGCCGAGATCGGTTTGGTGACGGTCGGCTCTCCTAAGCTTGAGCCCGAGCCCGAGCCCAAGCCTGTGCCTGTGGTCTCAACCGCGCCGGACATCAGAGTCCAAGAGACGCTCATGGTGCACGGTGTGGAGATGGTGCTGATCCCGGGGGGGACGTTCACCATGGGCTCGCCCGAGCAGGAGGACGGGCGGGAGGACAGCGAAGGGCCCCAGCACGAGGTCACGCTCGACAGCTTCTACCTGGCGCGGACGGAGGTCACCAATGCTCAGTATGCGCGGTATCTGGAGGCGAATCCCGATGTCCCCGAGCCTCCGGCCTGGGACGACCCTCGTCTGAACCAGCCCGAGCAACCCGTCGTGGGGCTGTTGTGGGACGAGGCCGTGGCGTACTGTGACTGGGCGGGTCTTTCGCTGCCGACGGAGGCGCAGTGGGAGTATGCGGCACGCGCGGGGACGACCACCGCCTACTGGTTTGGGGACGACGGCGAAGAGCTGGAGCGGTTTGGTTGGGTCTCGACCAACATGGGAGATCCGACGCGAGGGTTTGCGCATGCCCGTCCGCACACCGTGGGCACCAAGGGTCCCAACCCGTGGGGACTGTATGACGTGCACGGCAACGTGTGGGAGTGGTGCCTTGATTCCTACGAGCCGTACACGACTCGTGTTCGCGCGGGTGATGGCTTGAGGCGTAGGGCGGGCGACGATGCCGCCCGGGTGGTTCGTGGCGGGAGCTACAGCAACGGCGTACATCTGGCTCGCTCGGCCTTCCACCTCGGGGTGGCGCCTCGTCATAGCAATCGCATCGTTGGCTTTCGGCCGGCGTTGCGGCTCGCGTTGCAACCGGGCGGACGGCGTAGGCTCTGATGAGTTGTGCCCGCGGGCGGGCGATCGGGCGGTCGACGGCGAGCCGTGGTCGGCGTAAAGGCGCGCACCAGGAACGAGCGCGGCTGGGAGCGAAGGCGACCCCGAGGCGTTCGCGACGAGAGTCTTGGTGATGGCTGACGCGGTCAGGGCCGCCGATTGAGGTGGGCACTCGGGCCGAGGACGACCCCAAGGCGTTCGCGGTGAGAGTTTGGGCGACGGCCGACGCGGTCAGGGGGCAAGGGCATGGCCATCGCGGCCATCGCCGACGACCTGAAGGCCCCGCACGATGAGAATTTTGGCGATGGCCGACGTGGTGGAGGCCGCCGTTTGGGGTGGGCACCCGGGCTGCGGACGACCCCGAGGCCGAAGACCGTCTCGAGTTTGCTCATCGAGGCGGGCCCGAGGTCGTCGGCGATGGCGAAATTTCTCGCGGCGAAGGAGCCAAGGTCGTCGGCGATGGGCAAAATTCTCACGGAGGGACGGGTGGAGGTCGTCGGACGTGGCGAAAAATCTCTCGGCGAAGGACCCAGGGTCGTCGGCCGTGGCGAAACTTCTCGCGGCGACGGACCGGGGGTCGTCGGCGATGGGCAAAATTCTCATGGAGGGACGGGTGGCGGTCGTCGAGCGTGAGCGCGGTAGGCAGTGAGCACGACCCAAGGTCGTCGGCCGTGGCGAAGTTGCGCGCGGCGAAGGACCGAGGGTCGTCGGCCGCGGGCGCGGCGGGCACCGCCGACGACCCAGGGTTGTCGGGGATGGGCGCGGCGGGCACTGCGGCGGACCGGAGGTCGTCGGGGGGAGGTCCGCACCCCGGCGGTGGCCCGGTGAGGAGGCCCAGAGCGGGGTAGGGATCTCGATTTCGCCCGCCTTAGGGGGCCGGATTGGGGTAGGGATCTCGATTTCGCGCACCTTGGGGGCGACAAATCGGGGGCGGAGCGGTCGGTGGTGAGGGCGCGGGACTGCGAGAACGCGGTAGGAGCGCGATGCCCACCGCGGTGGTGCGGGGGCCGCTTGGCCCTGTTTTTCGCGGGACGCCTACCCCACACATGCTCGACGGCGTTGACGGCCGCGAGTGCTTTGAGTTGGGCATCGTCGCCGTCTGCGCCCGGGGGCCCCTTCCCGCTACGCGGGCCAAGCGGCTGCTCTCGATGAGCAAGGGAGGCGTATGCGTGGATTGGAGGCCCCTGGAGAGTCTTTTGGGCTGGGGCCGCAATCAAATTGTGAGGTTTTCATACGGCTGGTGGGGCGGACAGTCTGCGCGCAACCAAGGACCGGACATGGACGAAGGGAATCGGCCACGGCAAGACGACCTGGCGGCAACGGGTGAGTCGACCAGAGGAGCAGAGGACCAGTCAGCGCAGGTCGAGCCTGCGGCGGGCATGCGCGAGTCGACGGTCGACGTCGAGTCGGCTGACGACGTGGACGACCGGACGGCGGAGGCCGAGCCGGCGCAGGGCGTGAGCGATGCGACGGCCGACGTCGAGCCGGGAAGCTCAGGAGATTCGACAGTCGATGTCGAGCGAACAGGAGATGACGCGAGGGACGAGGCCCATCCGGCAGGGGACATGGACGACTTGGGGGCCAAGGGCGAGCCGGCCCAGGCCATGAACGATCCGAGGGCCGAGGTGGCGAGGGTCGAGCCGGTACTTGGCGGTGACGATGGCGAGGGGTGGACGATTACTCCTGAGCGGCGAGTCAGCCGGTGGTCACAGGATCGAACAGCGACGGAGGTGTCGTGCCTTGGACGTGCGCGGTGTAGCACCGGACGACGAAGTCCAGCACGTCCTTGCCCTGCTTGCGGGCGGTATGGACGACCGTCATCACGCGCTCGGCGAATCGCTCGCCGCGCTCGCTCTGGGAACCAAATGAACGCTTGCGCCAAAGGACGAAAGCCCTCAGCTCCCGTTCTGCATGATTATTCGTGGGTTCGACGCCCGGGGTGCCAACAAAAGTCCACAGCGCCTGACGGTGCGCGAGGACATTGGCGCACGAGCCCGACAACCGCGGGATATTGGCCGCGACCACGCGCGCGAGCAAGGCTTCGAATTGCCGCTGGACCGGACGCATCCATTCCACCAACTCTTCGCGAGTCAGTGTCCCGTCCGTGAACCCGTGCCAATAGTCGAAGATTAGCCCGGTATATTCGAGCAAGTCGTGCCCGATGTCTCCCGCGGGCCCATCGCGCTCCGAGAATGACACAAATTTACGCAACAGATGGGCCCAGCAGATCTGCCGCATCGCCATTGCCCAGAAGCCAAAGACGGAGGCTCGATCGCTGACCAGGATCCCCGCGAGCGATCCGAACAGGGGGCGGATGGTCTCGCGGCAACCATCGGCTACGATATAGTAGACCGTGGCGATCGCGGACGTGATGGTCCACAGCGACATCGCGATGCCTGCTCGGGCCCAGCTGGTGGCGTCGGCATGCTTGACATCAGCATTGTCAACCTGCTGCTGGGCTTGTTCGACCGCCGGCTTCCGGCTTCAAGGCTTCGCTGACCCGCGCTTCCATAGCGCTGATGGCCCCCAGCGAGATCTCGATGCCAAACAACTCGCGCAGCAGGCTCTGCGCTCGTCGCCGACTGAGATGATACGTACCTGTCAGCAGAGCGACCGCTGAGGTTAGATGAGGGCCGAAGGGCGAAGAAGGAATGAGCTGAGCATCGTAGGGGGCGATCGTCTGATGCCCACAATGCGGGCACTGCACCTCATGCCGCCGAAATTCGGTCAGATGCGGCTTGCACGCAAGCAAGTCGAGCATCTGATACCGCCGAGGATCAAGATCGACGAGCTGGGGCAGGGCCGCTCCGCACTTACTGCAGAACTCGTCGACTTGCTCGGAGGGCTGCAAGTGGCGATGAGCGCCGGGGTGGCCCTCCTGGCCGCCTCGCTTGCGCGGACTGGGAGACTTCTTTGTTTTGCCCTTGCCCTTGCCTTCGTCTTTGCCCTTGCCCTTTCGGGACAATACGCCAGGACCATCACTGGAGGGGGGCAAGTGAGAGTTGCTCGAGTTTTGGCCGAGTTTCTCGGTCAGGACCTCGTTCTGTTCGTTGAGGTTGGCAACCTCGGCCTTGAGCTCGGCATTCTCTGCTTGCAGTTCGGCATTCTCGGCTTGCAGCTCGGCAACTTGAGCATCGCGAGCGGCTAGCATTGCCTTGAGCTCGGAGATCTGGTCCGTATTGTTCCAGCGCTGATGAACCTCGGTATACTCGCTTGGCTGGACCCTAGTGTTCCAGCTTTGCTGGTCATGTGCGCCGCCCGAGGCCACGTCAACGTTTGATCATGAACCGACCACGAGGTCGACTTTCGAGATGTGCATTTTCGCACTTAATCGAAATCGGGGGGCTGAACAGTTACCGATCACGGCGTACTGGTTTGGGGACGATGATGAAGACTTGGAGCGGTTTGGCTGGTTTGCGGCCAACGTGGGGGCCAAGGAGCGAGGGCATGGCCATGCCCGAGTGCACTCGGTGGGGGCGCAAGGGGCCAATCCATTGGGGCTGTTCGACATGCATGGCAACGTATGGGAGTGGACCTTGGATGCCTACGCACCCTATACAACCAGTGTGCGTACTGGCGATGGATTAAGGAAACAACCAGTCGGCGACTCTAACCGGGTGCTTCGCGGCGGCAGCTTCGTCAACGCTGCTCCTTACGTGCGCTCGGCCTCCCCCCTCGGGTTCGACCCACGCTCCAGCATCCGCGACGTGGGCTTCCGTCCCGTACAGGGTAACCACTAGCCTCCTTGAGCCCTTCACCCCTTCCTGCCCAGGCAAGGGCGAAGCCCGTGCCTGCCTGGCTGCATCGTTGCGTCAGCACCCATTGTGTACCATTCATCGCTTGGGCGGGAGTGACTCTGCCCCTTCACTGACGCTGACCTCCGTGCGGTGACCTCTGCTCCTTCGGCCTCGCCCACCGCTCATGGACCTGCGCCGATCTCTGTGCGGCAAGGCGAGGCGTAGCCGTCCTCGCCGCCGCGAGCGAAGCGAGCGAGCTCGAACCGTGGGCCAAGCGGCATGGCGCATCGCCCAAGACCGGCGAGGGAGAAGGCGTAGCCGACCCTCGCCCAGCGAGCGAAGCGAGCAGACGCCCCGCGTGGTTACCGCACTTCCCCCGCCATGCCCACTATGCTCGTGCACCCAACCTGCGTTGCACCTCCATGCCGACCATGCCACTGCGCAATCGCGGTAGCTCGTGGGCCGCATGCCCCTGTTGACGGGGGACGTCTACCCTACACATGCTCGCCGGCGTTGGGGGCGGTGAGCGCTTGAAGTTACGCATAGTCGCCGTCTGCGCGTGAGTGGGTCCCCTTCCCGCTACGCGGGCCAAGCGGCTTCGTGCTATGGGCACTGTGCCTGGCCGGTATGGCTCGAGCACAATCGGGCGATGGCGAACTCGTGATGTGGAGGGTGGTGCGGGGTCCGCCGGCCGGCTCGTCCGTCGTGCCCGCCCGCAGTTCCGCCATGCCGCTATACCGCAGTTCCGCCATGCCGCCATGCCGCAGTTCCGCCTTCCCCCGTTCCCGGTTGAGGGAATTGAGGGGTTCGATGCTCGATGCTCTACGAACGAAGAAGCGAAGGGGCCCGCGTAGCGGGGAGGGGGCCCACTCACGCGCAGACGGCGACTATTCGCAACTCCAAGCATTCGGGTGCTCATCGCCGTCGAGCATGTGTGGGGAGGGCTCCCCGCGTTAAACAGGGCCCCTACGCCCTCGTTCGCAGCTCAAACTCCAAAGTGCTTCCAAGACTTGAACAACGAACATCCGGAGCTGCTCACTCTCACCATGTCCGCCCGCGCCGATCATCGTCCGAATCCATGAGTCGATATCTTACGACTTGCCCTTCTCGCCGCGCCAGTCTCCCATCATAGACTGGATGATTTTGTTCCACCTCAACGAGTGAAAATATTCCCACTTCATCGCTGGCATCCAATGAGATGTTCACTATGATGATCGCCAGCTTCAACCCCCCTACTCAGGAGCCTCCACAAGTGTTCGATCTCATCCGCAACGAGTCCCACAATCGCCACGTCTTCTACCTCGACGCCGATGGTCACATCCACCCAACACCGGAGCAACGCTTCGCTCGTCTCCAGGCCGGCTACCCCGACGCCGCGCTTCCCCAGATGGCCGCCCAACGGGTCCGCTTCGCGATCTCCCACGTCGTGCGTCTCACTGACCCCATGCGTTTGGCCGACGAGACCTTCTCGATACTGTCGCTCGACGCCAACGGCAACATCGACGTGCCGCAGGACTATGCGGCCCTACAAGCCGACGTCGATCGCCTCGAAGCCACCGACTACGCTCCGCTCAGTTCCCCCGATACCCCCGATACCCCCGACACCCCCGGCTCATTGACCTGCTGGTCCCCCGACCCATTCACCCACCGCCGCCTCATTGCGGCGTTGCTGGGCGCCCACTACGAGCCTTGGCGTTCCTGGTGGCCCCACCACCCTCAGCGTGCAGCCTGATCCTTACACCGAGCCCCCCCCTCGGATCTACGGACTTCTCAATGGACCCCCTCAATGGACCCTCCCAATGGATCTGCTCGACCCCACGCTCGATCTCGTATTCAAGCGTCTGCTTACCCGAGAGCCGTCACTACTCATCGACATGCTTACGGGCCTGCTGGCCCGACCGATCAG
>JBCCWC010000067.1:0-62266 GCA_039194325.1 Myxococcota bacterium | reverse complement strand
CCGCAGCTGCAGATCGAGATCCGACCGGTGCAGCTACGTGTTCACGATCTCGCCGTAGGGACGGCCTCAAAGGGGCACCCCTGGACCTACTACGCGTTCATGAGCGGGCTTCGGTCGGTGGGCCTTACGGCCGACACTGGCGCGCACGATCTCCAGCGATTGGCCCGGCGGCTGGCCGAGCTGCGGCTCGACGCTAGCATGGCCCGGGGGTTTCGCGACTGGGCCTGGGAAGAAGACGGCGAGGGGATCACCCTGGTCGTCACTCGCACGTTCTGCGAGGTCTTCGAGGGGGTCTCGGAGTCCTTCGATGCCCGCGCGACTGTGCTGGCCGCGGTACGGAGCGAGCAGGCCCTCCCCGTGGGCGTGGGCGTGCTCCTCGACTCGCGGGAGATCGACCGGGCTGCTCTACGTCCCGAGTACGAGGTTTCCCTGGTCGGGTATCGGGGTCGCGTTGACCGGCGAGAGCACGAGGTCACCGGATCGGTGCTTTGCTCGCTGTCTCGAGGTGTCAGCGCGACATTCACCTGGGCCACGGCCGAGCTCGAGACCATACTCTGCGCCCCAGCTTTGCGGCGAACCCTGCCGGCGGGTCGTGTCGGGCGTCGTTTGATGGAGGTCTTGGGGGGGCCGCAGCCCGAGCGTGCACTGGAGCTGTTGGCCCGGATGGGCGAAGACGACCGATCCTACACGCAGAGGGTACGAGCGCAGCTGAGCGTCTCGGAGGTTGCGTCGGTCCTGCTCGACAACGAGCACGCGCCCCCATATCGTCGGTGGGCGATGCTGCGGCGGTGGTTGGCCGACGACGAGCCCTTCGCGCGCGAGATAATCCGTACGATCGTCGTTCGTCTGTCGAGGGCTGACACCGGCGGCAACGAACCACTCATCACCAGCCTACTCCAAGGTCCCGAGGCGCAGCTGGTGCTCGATCTTCTCGCCGACGAGCAGCTGCGGCCACCGCTGGCGGCATGGCTGGGAGTACGCGTCGACGCCGCTCAGCTGCGGCTGTTGCTCGCCAGGGTGACGCCAGCCGCTCGGGTCGCGGTGCTGTGCGCGCGGCCGATCGCCGATCTGCGGGCGCATCGTCAGGTGGTTGTCGAGCTCATCGAGCACGATGAGCATCGTGAGCGCTTCGTCAAGCACTTGCTCCAAGCGGGTGAGGGTGAGGCCTGTGCGTTGTTGCTCGACGTGCTCATCGCAACGCAGGCGAAGCCGTGGAACGCTCGGCTAGCGGCGCTGGCCTGCCATCGGGTCCGAGAGGCGCCCGGCGGGAGTGATCAGCTGGTGAAGTTGGTTGGTTCGTACCGATCTCATCCAGTGCTGCGGGTAGCGGCGCTGGCCGGTCTACGAGCGGACCCGGCTCGGCTTCGACGGGCTTGTCGCTGGAGGCTTCGGGAGCTCTTTTCTCCCGTGGGGGTACAAGCGGCCCTCCGCGAGGCACGACGGGCGATCGCATCATGATGAGTACCGACCAGGCGACGAGCGTGGGATCCAAGCTGGTCGATGTTCTCTTTTGGGGGGTCAAGACGGCGGCTGCCTTCGGGCTCGACCACGAGGTGACTCGTGAGGTGGCCGAGGAGATCCACGCGATCATGCAGTCGGCCGGGATCCCTCGGTCACTGCAGCTGGTCGCCGATGCGGCTTACCTCGATCGCGAGCTCATCGCCATTCGGCCCGACGACTACAGCAAGGTACACGTCCTGTTGAAGGTCTTCGGCAACCTGGGGGTCGACGAGCTGTCGATCCGCCGGGTGCCCTCGGCGCCTCAGCTCCTGCGACTGCTCGAGGTGCTCACCGAGGGCCTCATCGGCCCCAGCCGCGCGGCCGAAGACCAGCCGGTCCCAGGCCTGGTGTGGCGGGCCATTCCTACCGCGAGCGTGGGCGGGTCGTGCGAGGTCGTCGATGACGAGATGCTGGCGATCACCCAGCTGTCGCTCGCGATCTCGGATGCAGAGCGAGCAGAGGCGGAGCTCGCGAAGGCCGGTACGTGGCTCTGGGAATCGGGCTTGTCGGCGGTGCGGCGCCTGGAGCGAGGGCTGACCTCCGATCCCAGCGCAGTGCTTCGGGCCTTGGAGCTGAGCCCGGGCGAGTGGTCGGCCGCTCGTCGTGCCGTTGGTGTCGCGCGGTGTGTTCAGCAGGCGTTGGACATCGTCGACAGCCCGGCATCGCTTGTTCGGGCCACGGGGCATGCCGCCCTGGCCGCGGCCTTGGTGAGCTTCGTTCATGGGCCGTCGTTGGGGTTGGCCAACGCCGCACGGCAGATCTTGCCGGAGATCGAAGGAGACCGAGCCCTGGTGCAGGAGACCACGCCCCATCGCCTGCGGGTGGCGACGGTGTTGCGTAGCCTGTGCGCCTCAGATCGGCGAGAGCTGGCCGAAGTCGCGGCCCTCGTGGAGGTCGCCCATACGCTCGAGTCCTGGCGCGTGTCGATCTGTCCCGGTGGAATCGCGCCTCGCATCGATCTGCTAGCGCTGGGTCTGGAGCGTGTGGAGTCCCCGTGGGTCAAGGTCATCATCAACATGGAGCGGCTACTACCCCCCGGGGCCCAGGTACAGCTTCATGATGGTCGGGGGGCGGTCGTCCTGGGGGCCGGAGATCCGCTCGACCCCTGGCGCCCCTTGGTGATCGCGGGGGCGGACGTCTTCATCCCCGAGCAGCCGGTCCGAGTCGGCTGAAGGGAGTCAGCGTATGAGCGGACAGAGCGGACAGAGCGGACGGAGCGGACGGAGCGGACGGAGCGGACGGAGCGGACGGAGCGGACAGATCGTTCTGGGGCGTTACCAGATCGAACATCTCCTGGGTCGAGGTGGTATGGGGGAGGTCTTCTTGGGGCGGCACCTCACGCTCGCGATGCCCGTCGCCATCAAGGTGATCCGGCGCACCGTGATGGAGCATACGGCACGGTTCGAGCGCGAGGCGCTGGCGATGGCCCGCGTTCGTCATGTCAATGTGGTGAGCATCATCGATTTCGGGTTTCACGAGGACTGTCCGTGCATCGTGATGGAATATGTGGAGGGGCGCTCGCTGGGGAGTCGTCTCACCGAGTCCGGGACCTTGGCGTGGTCTCATGCGTTCGAGATCGGGGCGCAGGTGCTCGAGGGGCTCGCGGTGGTCCATGCCGCCGGCCTGGTTCACCGTGACGTCAAGCCCGACAACATCATGCTCACCGCGGGGCGTCCGGAGATCGCCAAGGTCCTCGACTTTGGAATCGCCAAGGTCACCGATCCCGAAGCGCACAAGCTGACCGCCACCGGCGTGGCGATCGGAACTCCGGCCTACATGCCGCCCGAGCAGCTCATGGGGACCGGCGTTGGTCCCGCGACCGACATCTATGCCCTTGCCACGAGCCTGTGGCAGGCGATCTGTGGCGAGCTGCCCTTTGGGGATGAGGCAGCCACGCTGGCGAGGAAGCTGGTCGAGGCACCACCGCCCCCTCGTCCTCCTCTGTCGAGGCCCTCGTTGCCCGACCAGGCTGCGTTCATCATCGAGTCGATGCTTCAGCCGAGCGTGCGGGAGCGACCCACGAGTGCCGCCGCATGTGCGGACGAACTGCGTCGATTGGTCGGAGAGTTCTCGGTTAGCGCGCTGGTGCCAACGGCGCGTCGTCCGGTGTACTCGGCAGGAGATCGCGCGGATCGTCGAGGCTCGATGCCCGCGGTGTCACGATCTGTCGAGGCCCAACGTCCGATCACCAGGACGTTCGGCCGGGGCTTTGGTCCTCGCTCGGTCTACGGCCATGTACGCGGTGGTACTGCACCCGATTGTGAGCTGGGTCGGTCGTCATCGATCGATCGAGTCGCGCTGGATCGGTCGTTACCCTCGGTGCCCAGGGTCGACGAGTCGCCACCTCGCGATCCTGCCGATCCCCTGCCCATGCGGATCTCCGTGGGTCGTTGTTCCACCATTGCGCCGGCGGGGCCGCTGGTGCTCGTGGCACGCCTTCCCTCGGGGGTGGTGTCCCGCCCCGAGGAGCGCCGCTGGCTGGCGACGCACACTGCTGCGGGGGGGCGCAGCTACACCTTGGGTGAGTGCTTTTGGTTGGTCGTCGAGCCCTGTTCGGATCCCACCCCTACCGGTGTTCAAGGGCGGCTACGCTCGCTCGGGCAGCGTATCGTGGAGCGCTTTGGCGATCTGGTGCGGCTCGAGGGGCAGCTGGCTCCCGAGGACTTCACGCTGACTCCGGCGGTCCTCAGCGGAGCCGTATCCATGCCTGAGCCGATTGTCTCGCTCTTGGCGCGGCTCTCGTCGGGTGGCTGACAGGGCGGCTTTAGTGCAGCCAGTCGCGCCAGGGGGCGGGGAGCTGGGCCTTGCCGCCCATGACCATGACCTTGGGCGCGAGCCACCGCGGCCGGCGGGGCTTGGTCAGCAGCGGCATGCCAGCCTCTTCTGGGGTCAAGCGGCCCTTGCGGCGGTTGCACGATGTGCACGCGACCACCACGTTGGTCCAGTTGGTCTTGCCACCGCGGCAGCGGGGCAGCACGTGATCGAGGGTCAGGTCGCGGGAGGGCACGTCGACCCCGCAGTACTGGCAGCGATGGCCGTCGCGTAGATAGACGTTGTCGCGGGAGAAACGCACGAAGGGCGGACGGTGCCGGATGTGGCGGAGCAGCCGGACCACGGCCGGAGCGGGAAAAGGCCGGCTCACGGTGTTGATCGACCAGCCGTGGGCGGTGACCAGCTCCACCTTGCCCAAAAGGTGCAGCACCATCGCGCGCTGCCAGGGGATCACCTTGAGCGGCTGGTAGCCCTGATCGAGCAGCAACGTGTCCCGTACGTTCATCGCATCATCCGAGTCGACCGTAGCACGGAGGTCCGCCGCCTCCGGTGCGGTGCATCAAAACGTCACAATCTTGCGATGCTCTGCGGGGCGGTCTATAGCGCAAAGGACGTGCGCTGGAGCCCTCAAACCCTGGCATTACAGGCGGAGGGGCGATTGCGTCGGACGGGCCCCGGATCGATCGCGGGCGTCTTCATCGACAGCCGGGCGCCGTGTCCGGGCGCCTTGTTCGTGCCCATCGTGGCCGCGCGCGATGGCCATGACTTTGTGCCCCACGCGATCGAGGGCGGCGCGGCGGCGGTGTTGATCGGTGCAGATCGGCCGCTGCCCCCCGGGGAGATCACCGTGGTGGAGGTGGACGACACCGTGGCGGCGTTGGCCCGTCTGGGTGCTCGCAGTCGCGATCGGGTGGACGGACCGGTGGTGTCGATCACCGGCAGCAACGGAAAGACGACCACCCGCGCGATGATCGCCGCGGTGCTCGGCTCGGCGATGGAGGACGTGCTGTGCACCCGCGGCAACCTCAATAATCACCTCGGCGTCCCGCTGACTCTGACGGGCGAGCCCCACGATCCGCAGGCGATGGTCATCGAGTTGGGTATGAGTGCACCGGGCGAAAACGATCACCTGGCGTCGATCGTGCGACCCAGCGTGGCGGT
Source organism: Myxococcota bacterium (assembly GCA_039194325.1). GTDB lineage: Bacteria > Myxococcota_A > Polyangia > Nannocystales > Nannocystaceae > Paraliomyxa. The sequence goes on along the minus strand of JBCCWC010000067.1, from coordinate 56,833 downwards.
GATCACCAGCATCGCCCTGGAGCATCTGGAGTTCATGGGCTCGCTAGAGGCCATTGCGGCGGCCGAGGCCGAGGTGGTGCCCCATGTGGTGACCCACGGGATGAACGGCGGCGTGGTGATCGTGCCCGACGACGAGCCGACCCTGGCGCCCCACCTTCCTAAGGGGCCACAGCCGGCCGTGCTTCGCTTTGGCCCCGGTGACGAGGCTGACGTGCAGGTGCTCGGGGTGAAGCTCGCCGAGCGGACTGAAGCCATGCTGCGGGTGCCCGGTGGCGAGCGCGTACGGCTGCGATTGCGCTGCTTTGGGGCCCACAACGCGCGCAACGCTGCCGCTGCGCTGGCCGTGGGGTGTCACCTGGGCCTGCCACTCGTGCCCATGGTCGAGGCGCTCGAAGCCGTGGAGCCCGTCGGCGACCGTGGTCGGGTTCACGCATGGGGCGACCACCTGGTGATCGCCGACTGCTACAACGCCAACCCGGGCTCGGTCGAGGCCGCGCTGGTGAGCCTGGCCGGGCTCGGCGACGACAGGCCCGGTCCGCGGATCGCCGTGCTCGGGGACATGCTCGAGCTCGGGCCGCGAGAACCCGAGCTGCATGCCGAGGTGGGGCGCCGCTGTGCAGCCCTTGGGATCGACCACGTGGTGACGCTGGGGCCGCGCAGCGAGGCGACGGCCCGGGCCGCGCGCGCGGCGGGCGTGAGCGCGCGGCACCTGGGAGACGACGTGGCGGCCGCCGCCGCGGAGGTGCGGCAGACCCTGGACGGGGCCGAGCCTGGCGCCGTGCTCGTCAAGGCGAGCCGGGGAATGCGTCTGGAGCGGGTGGTAACCGCGCTGCTCGGGTGATCCGACGCGCTTGCGCAATTCGTGGCACCGCCTACCCGGAAAACCACCCTGTGGGTGGTGTCGGATGATGCGGGGGAGAGACACACATAATGCGCAACCTCTTCAGCAAGCTCTTCAATGTCGGCGTGGTCGCGGTGCTCGCTGGTGTCCTGATCGCACCGGCGGGGGCTCTGGCCGAGACCTCGGCCCAAGGGATCGCGATGGCGGACGACGCGGCGGCCGTAGTGCCGATGGTCAAGGTGGAGATCAAGCACCGCGGTCGTGTGCTCCAGACCAAGCCGCAGCGGCTGGACTGGGACGAGGCGAGCGCCATTCGCCTCGAGCGCGGCGACCGGGTCCACGATGTGACGCTCACGGTCAAGCGCCAGAGCGACCAGAGCAAGAAGCTCCACGTCACGCTCAGCTACGAGATCGACGGCGAGCTGGTGATCGAGGACTTTGGGTACAACACCCGGGCCCGCAAGCGAGAGGTGCTGCGCACGGAGGGGGTAGCCCTGGCGGTGACGATCACCCCGCGTGTGCTCGAGACCGACTCAGTCGAGCGCGAGAACAAGCTCGAGCCGCCCACCGATTCCGACGATCCGCTGGCGGGGCTGTGAGATCCGAGGGTAGCGAGGCCCGGGCGGTGGATGCCCGGGCCTCGCTATTTCGTCACCCCGCGACCCCGTCTACAGGCTGCAATCGCCCTGGTCACACTCGCTGGCCGGGATCAGCATCAGGCCCCAGCGCGCGGGGACGCTGCCGGAGATCCGGCCTCCCGAGGCGAAGTAGGTGTTGCCGCTGAGCGCATCGATGTAGGACCCATCGGGCAGGCCGGTATCGACCCCGCCGATGTCCCACGCATTGCCGCTCTTGTTGACGGCTACGAAGCCGCGCAGGCCTCGGGCGAACGCGAGGTGGTTGGGGTCCTGCCACTTGGGCAGGGTTGGCTCGCCGAGCAGGCGGGTGTGGAAGGCCAGCATGTCCTTGACGTGCTCGCGGCGGTGGAAGAACACATAGTCCTCGCCGAACCCGCGGTACTGCTGGCTGGGCCCGTCGGTGAACTCCGAGTAGACGTAGGCCAGGCCGTCGCCGCGGCCGAGCACATAGATGTGGGCCAGCAGCTCGTCTTGGTGGTTGGAGAACCGGTACCCCAGGCCGCCCTCGTTGCCCCACACGTCGTGGTTGGTCACGAACGAGACCGACGACGGGCCGTCGAGGGCGCGATCGGTGCCGGTGATCCCCTCGAGCTGCCCGAGGTTGCCTCCGAACCCGAAGGTGTCGATGAGGCTCCGGGTGAGGGGGAAGTCCATGAAGTCGAGCTCGGGCACGTGCCGGTAGGCCACCAGGGTCGGGTCGCTCACGCGGTCGGCGATGATCTCGCCGTACATGTACTCGGTCGCGCCCTGCACCTGAGGATCGGTGAGCAGGTCGTAGAGGAACGCCGGGTGCATGTGCTTGGCCGCGTCGATCCGGAAGCCGCCGACGCCCAGGGCCTGCAGGCGCTGGAGGTACTCCTTGACCACCCCGAACACGTGGGGGTCGTAGTTGCGGGAGTGGATGTCGAGGAATCCGCCCGGCTCGCAGAAGCCGGTGGCCAGGTCGGGCAGGCCGCGGTCGCCGCCGCCGCCGCAGATCCGGCCGTACATCACCGCGCAGTGGTTGCCGTAGTCGAAGATGCACTCTTCGTTGTGGAAGTTCTGGGGCGCCACCAGGCATGAGCCGTCGCCGCTGTTGAGCGGCCGGCTTCGGTCGCAGCCCTGCGGATAGTAGAGATCGCCGGTGTTCAGGCCGAGGTTGGCCATGTGGTTGATGACCACGTCGGCGACGATCGTGACCCCGCAGTTCTCGGCTTGCTGGGTCATCGCCTCGAAGTCGGCCTCGTTGCCCAGCGGGCTGTCGATGACGCGGTAGTCCATGGGCTGGTACCGCCCCCACCACGCCGTGCTGGGGTTGGACAGCTGCGGCGGCGACACGTGGATGTGGCTGAAGCCCATCTGGCCCAGGTCGCACACCTCGTCCCGGATCGCCGTGAACGGCCAATTGAACAGCTGAATCACGGCCGAGCGGGGCAGATCTTCGGTTGCGATGGCGCGCTCGTCCTCGATGGCCGAGTTCGAGACTCGCCCGTCGGGATCGTCGGCACAGGCGCCGAGCAACAACGACGACAGGGCAACAGCATGAATTGAACGATCGAGTTTCATCGTCTTCATTCCTTGGTGAGGCCGTCCGAGTTCGGGGCTCTCGAACGGCCATGGGCATCGATTCCCAGCAAGGCGCGGGGTAACCGTGTTTGCGCCGACCCTAGCAGCTCGTTGGAACCCGACCATTTCGTTTTTTCGTATTGACCAGTCGGCGGGAAATTGGGCGATGTGAACTACCGATGTGACGGGTTGCTCCGGGCGGCAGGGTATTCGGGGTGTGGCGATCACGAGCCTACTTCATCACTAACTAGCGAAGATCCGAGTGATCTTCATCGGTGGGCGTGGTCGGGATGATCAATCATTGCATACTGTCAAATGTGTATGAGATACGGCGAAGATCGTTGATCGAGGCACCACGGCGGTGGGTGGGTTGGTCGAACGATCGGTGAGTATCGGTGAAAAACCGTCCCTGCGAGGACTCACGCGTAATTACACTCAACGGGGTGACAAAGACAGGCCCAAGATGACGCCTATTGAACGTAGGAGCCCCTCCGTGTGCTCGCGTGGCCAGGGTGAGGTGGCGTTGCAGTGCGGTGATCGATGGCGGTGATCGATGGCGGTGGATCGCGTCGCTGTGCGGCGAGCTGCGGTTGGCGGGTGCGAGTGGGGGACGCTGAGCGTGGGGCGCAACCCGCTCGAGGGCACCGACAAGGTGCGCGAGGGGCGATCGGCAGATGCGCAGGGGGAGTCGCTGTTGTTGCCGCGTCCATTGGGTGGAGGCGGGTTGAATCCTTCGTGGTTGCTCGTGAGTGCACACGAGCGGGGCCGCAACTATTCAACAATGCGGGCCAATCGCCGTATCGAGGCCGATGCGGGCCTTGTGTTGGGTCTACGGCGTAGATCGTGTCAACGTGCTTGCCCTGCCATGACCACGATTATTCGTTCCCGTCGTTCTGCCGTGCTCACCGGTCTCGTCGGCCTTGCTCTTTTGGGGTCGGCCTGTGACCGCCTCACCGGTGGGGGCAAGGAGGGCGAGGGGGGCGAGGCGGCGGAGGGCAAGGTGGCGGAGGGCAAAGCGGCGGAAGGCAAGGCCGCCGAGGGCAAAGCGGCGGAAGGCAAGGCGGCGGAAGGCAAGGCGGCAGAGGGCAAGGCGGCAGAGGGCAAGGCGGCGGAAGGCAAGGCGGCAGAGGGCAAGGTCGCCGAGGGGGGCGAAGTCGCGGCGGCGGTCCCCCTCGATTGTCCCGATGGTGGCACACTGCAAGGCGCGGCTCCGCCCGACGGCGTCGAGGCCTGGTGTGAGCGTGAGGTGGGGGGCAAGTCGGTGCGGCACGGTCGGCTGATCCGCTGGTACGCCGGCGGCAAGCAGCGCTGGCACGAGACCGACTATCGCGACGGCAACAAGCACGGGCGGGCGGTGAGCTGGCACTCCAACGGGCAGATCTCCGAGGAGGGGGAGTACGCCAATGGCGCCAAGCAGGGGCGCTGGAACGTATTGAGCGAGTCGGGTCAAAAGCGCAGCGAGGGCGAGTATCGGGCCGACAAGCGCAATGGCTTGTGGGTCCACTACTTCGACAACGGCCAAAAGCGCGACGAGTCGACCTATCGCGATGATGCAGAGGACGGCAGCTACCGCACCTGGTACGACAACGGGCAGCGGGCGGTCGAGGGGCAGTATCGCGACGGGAAGAAGACCGGCACCTGGACCGAGTGGGATCGCGACGGCAAGGAGCTTGCGGTCGAGGAGTGGAAGGACGGCAACAAGGTGCCCGAGGCCGGTCACTGCGGCGAGGGATTGGTGGCCAAGGGGGCCGCGCCGCCCGAGGGCAAGGAGCAGTGGTGCGAGCGGGCCGACGGCACCCGGCATGGCCCGTGGAGCCAGTGGCACGAGGCGACCGCCTCGGCCGCGCTGAAGCTCGAGGGTGAGTATGTCGACGGCAAGAAGGACGGCCGCTGGACCGAGTACTACGGCAGCGGGCGTACTAAGGAAGAGCTCGACTATGTAGAGGGCAAGCGCGAAGGCGACTTCTTGGCCTGGTGGAAGAACGGCCAAAAGCGGTTGGAAGGCGAGTACTGGAAGAATCGCCGCCAGGGCGTGTGGCAATGGTGGTACGGGGACGGTCAGAAGAAGATGGAAGGGGAGTACAAGACCGGCGACAAGCAGGGAGAGTGGGAAGGATATTACAAGAACGGCGAGCGGGAGTATCGAGAGGAGTACAAGGAGGACGAGCGTGACGGCCGGGGGGAGTATTGGTACGACGACGGCTCGGTGAAGGCCTCGGGCCGGTGGGAAGAGGGCAAGAAGCAGGGGCGTTGGTTGATGATCGACGAAGAGGGCAAGCGTGAGGTCATCATGTTCGAGGACGATGAGCCCACCGGCAAGCGGCCCAAGAGGCGGTTCATCCTTGGCAAGGTCGACGAGGACTAGAAGCCCACGACTCGAGCGGAGCTCAATCCGGAGCGGGGCCGATGCGCGGCGTCCCCGAAGTTCGTATCGTGGGCACGGCGAGCGAAGTGGCGAGTGTTGCCACCTCGGGCCGCCACCTCGGGTGGCCACTTCGAGCCCGATGCTCGGGTTCGAGCGAGGACTCCAAGGGGTTCCTCTGTTCGCAGGAGTCGCGGTGGTCCCCGGTTTGGTCGGGCGCGATTGCAGGAACGCCCTACGGCCAGGCTCGGCGCCGACGGCTCGCCGGCGGCCCCGCAGCGATCACACCGAGGGCTCGGACGGGGCCCGGCGGGGTCGCGGCCGGGCCGCGGTGGTGAACGAGGGCTGCACGGGGCGGCGCTCGGGCGGTCGGGGTCGCGACGTCGAGAGCGCTCGGGTCTCTGGGCGTTGTCTCGGCGATCGTCGCGGGCTCTTGGTGGCCATGACCGGCGAGCAATGGAGCGCCGACGAGTCGACGTCGATGTCTTGCATGACGGGCTCTGCGTCGATGTCGTCTGGAGTGCCTGGCCACCACTCGAGGCTCGGGGCTACACGGTGCCGCTGTGGGTCGTGCCAGTGACCCAGGCGCCAGGTCGCGCCATCCGGTCGTCGGTAGCGAGCCTCGTGCTCCACCCGGGCACAGACCAGCGCCCGCGCCCCCGAGATCAGGTTGGTGAGCAAGTAGACGTTCATCGACATTCCAGGCTAGCACGCATCATTGAAAATACGGTGAGTGATCATGGGAGTGTTTCGGTCCGCGTATTGTTTGCACCGGAATGAGTAAGTAAATCGACTACGAGTGATCGATGGGTGTGGTGGTTTTGCTGACGATCGTAGACTAGGTCGATATTCATGGGTTTGGATCGGGCCCAGGGGTGGGCGATAACGCCCTTGGACGGTATGGCTCGACCTTCAGGGTCGCAGGACAGATTGTCTTCGTTAGGACGACGAGCGTGATCTTTGTTCGCTCTTGGGGTGTCTTGGGCGAGGTGACTCTGACTTTTGTTTTCGGTCGCCCAAGGGGTAATCGCACCGAGTCGTCGTTGGTTACGAGTCGCCGAGCTCGTTCGGTGGCGAGTGCTCGGGCGTTCCTGGCTCAGCTCGCGTGGCCGGAGGGCGAGCGGCGTCGAGGGCTCGTCCGTGGGCCATGCGAACGACGTCTTCGTCCGGTCCGAACAGATCTTGGATGAGCAGGAGTGTGCTGTGGCCTTGTTCGGGCGCGATTTTTTCCTTGATTCGCTCGGCGGGCAGACCATGAGCTTGCATCTGCTGCTTACGCTGCTCGAGGGCGCTACTGCGGATCTCGTAGAGCTCGATGGCTCGCTGGATCTCCTCGATCGGGATTTGCTGAAGCTTCCGGAGGCTCAGTAGGATCATCACCGTCGAGAGCAGGAGGATGGCGACGCTTAGTTCCGAGGAAGGCAGGAAGAACGACATGATGGCAAGCGCCGCCCCCACCACGAGAAGAGACCAATACACGGCTCGGGCTCGGGTGTAGGGTCGGATCAGCTGGAGAAGCTCCTCCCGAGAGAGCGCCGATAGCGACGAGCTCGTGCTTGCGGCGAGGCGCTCTTGATCGGGCAGCATCATTCGAAGCTGCAGGGCCTCTTTGGTGAGCGACTGGGTGCCCTCCATATCACCCGCCCGATTGCGGAGCGCCGCGAGCTCTTCTAGGACCCGGGTGAGGTCGGCAAGCACGGAGGGGGGGCCTTGCTGCTGTAGGTATCGATAGTGCTTCGCCGCGTCTTCCTTGGCGGCAATGGCTTCATCCACTCGTTCTTGCTCGGTGTAGCGATCGCCGAGGTGGTCGAAGATCTTAGCCAACTCCGCCCTTGGAACTGGATTGCTCTGAAGAACCTCAAGGGCTTGCTGGGTCGAAGCCAATGCCGTGTCGTGTTGTCCGAGCGCGGCTTGCTGGTCGCCGAGATGTCGCAGGGTCACAGCGAGTGACCAAATCATCACTGGGTCGCGAGGCTGTTGCGCTACGATCTCGCGGTATATACTCGCAGCCTCCTCGGTCGCTGCGATGGCCTCGTCGTGACGATCCAAAGCACCGAGTCGAAGTCCCAGCTGCTGCAGCGCCTCGGCGAGCCCAAGGTCGAGTGGGGTTGTGAATGCTCGGTGAAGCTCCACCGTCTCGCGCCAGACCGCGAGGGCCTGCTCGTCTCGCCCCAGCGCGGCAAGCCGGTGCGCTAGCGCGCGTAGGACCAGAGCGAGCTCGGAGTTGGGTGGGGCCGTTGGGAGCGTTCGGTAGAGCCCTACGACTTCCTCGGCAGCGGCCAGCGCCTCTTCGTGCCTCCCCTGATCGGTCAGCACGAATACCAGATCTTGGAGCGCGTCGACCAGGTTTGGTCTATAGAAATTCGGATCGTCGTCGGCCAGTCGACGATAGATCTCCACTGCTTCTTGTGTGGTGAATCGAGATTGGTCCGTTCGTCCAAGCTCCCGTAGTGGTCGGCGGAGCACCATGAGAGCCGCGGCTAGCAAAGCCTGCGACCGAGCAGACTCATCCTCCACTAGGGCGCGGCGGAGCTCCACGGCCTCCTCGGCGCTCTCAAGGGCCTGCTCGTGCCGGCCTGCGGTGTGGAGGACGGAAGCCTGCTCGATCAGTGCGTTTGCCAGGGATCCCCTCTCGTCCTCGCCGAGCGTTCGCAGCGAGGCCACCGCTTGTTCGAGCATCGATACACTCTGGTTGATCTTTCCCGATGCCATCAAGCTGCGGCTGGCAGCAATCCTGGACTCGGCGAGATTGGCTCGGTACTGCGGCGTGGGATCGACTCGACGCTGTTGGACCTTGATGGCTTCCAACGCCGCATCGAGTGATTGTTCTTCGTGTCCCGCTGCGAGGGCGACCGCCTGGATGGCGAGAAGATCGTCCACCAGTCGCTTGGCATCCCCCGGCGCGAGGTCGTCCGTGGCGGGCTGCGAGGCCCGATATCGTCGCCAGGCCACCCCGTCGTCGAGGTCATCGTTCCACAGCCGTCGAGCTTCGTCCCAGTCATCGCGGGCGATCGCCGAGCGCAGCAGCGGCAACACTCGCTCGGGAATCAAGCGCTCGGGTGGTAGCTGCTCCCGGGCTCGCTCGAGCTGCACACGGAGCGCCGAGGGGCGCTTGTCTCGTGCGCGGGTACGCGTACGTTCGACGGTCTCCGTTCGTCCTTCTGCCGCCGGCATCGCCTCGGGAAAGCGAAACAGGAACACCCAATCTCTCAGATCGTCCGCCGCGGCCGCGAGGTATCGTTCATCCTGCGGCCCGAGCACCATCAACACTCGCAGTCGCCTTTGAGCCAGGCGCTCTCGCTGATAGTTCAGGCGCTGCCAGAACGCCAGCCGATCGCTCTGCGCAGCGTGCAGGTGGCGATCGAGCCGCACCACGAGCATCGTCTCGGATGCGGCTAGCTCGGCCGCCAGGTCGCCCAACGCATCGGGCAGGATGGGCTGCCCGGCGTCGACCACCTCGAGATCGCTCGCCAGGGCCAGGCGGACCCGCGAGACCACAGCATCTCCTCCGACGGCTCCCGGCACCACAGCTCCGGCGATCTCGCCGGGCGAGTCCAGCAGGAATCGGACGAGCCCATCGAGCTCTTCGGCGTCGGTGGGAACCCTCAGCTCACCGGGAGTCACCGGCCCCTCAGCACGTCCGCGTATTCTTCCGCCAGGGGATGCAGCCGGTGCCAGCCGGCGCCGTTATACTCGAGCAGCAATTGCGCGGAGAGCAGCACGAGATTGACCCGATCGTTCGAGATCGGGGCGGTAACCCCAACCAACTCCTTGAGGCGCTCCTGGAGGGCGGCCACGGTCACGTCTTCGAAGTCGGCCGGCAGGCCGATCGTGCTGACCCGCTGCGAGAGGTTATTGAGTTGGCGGTCGAGGCCATAGCGGACGTTCGATGCCCGAATGACCATCTCGCTTCCATCTTTGCGGGCTGCGGTGAACGCCGAGCGCTCCGCGTAAACCAGCACATCGAATAGGTGCCGCAGCATGCCGCCCGTCTTCGCGATCGCCAGATCTAGCGCGTCGTCTTGCACGAGCCCCTCGGGGAGGCGCTGCGCCAGGATCGCCCGGATCGCCGCTCGGCCCTCGACCGACGGCTGGCCGTCCCGCTCGGTCACTTTAATGAGCGGGATCGTCACCTGGGCGAACGAGGCACGGCGCACGGCGGCCATGGGCATGAACATCAGGAACATCGGCGCCGTGAAGATCGCCTTGCACGTGAGCGTGGTGAGCACGCCAGGGTTGTCGATGAACAGCCGCCGGGCCTCGTCGATCTCGGCCTTGTCGATGTCCTCGACGATCACGAGCAATTCCTGTCCCGTCTTGATCAGTGCGTCATTGGCCTCGTTGAAGATGGTGTTACATTTCTGCACCAACTCGTGGATTCCGCCCGATTGCCGACGCACCCGCGATTCCAGGCTCCGGGTGCCCGTCTTGAGCTCGAAGCTCGCACGGGCAAAAAGGCCGACGAGCTTGTCGAGGAGGCTGCCCTTGGTGTCGACTCCGGCCGCGGCGGTGGCGCTGGTGTCTCGACGAGTCTCGCTCTTGACGATCACCTCGTCGAACCACGCGTAGACTTCCTGCAGGACGCGGTCGTCGAGCTCCCCCTTCGCATGCGGCAGCTGGTCGATCCGGCGCAGCACCTGCTCCACCACGAGGACCAGCAGCTCCTCGACCTTGAGATCGACCAGCTTGCCCTCGGTCTTGGGCCACACGCGCGCCACGATGTAGCGATCGGCGAGCTCCGTCTCAAGCTTGACCAGCTCAGTGCTCTTGCCACATCCACGATGCCCGGTGACCAGCACCTTCGCGTGGGGCTCAATCTCCAGCGCGTCGGCGATCTCTTGCCGTCGAGAGTCCTCCGGGTCTCGTGCGTTTGAGGTCTCGACAAACAGCTGGTCGATCTGATCGATCGTCAGCGGCTTGTTGCTCAGCCGGCTCCGAAGGCTCGGGGGACCGCCGTTCACATGGCGAGCGTACAGCAAATAGCGTCGCGGTGGCGAGCGCCGCCGGGCTGGCCCGAGCGGCCCGACGCCGGCCAGCGAACGGACCTGGGTCGGCCTGCCCCATCGAGCTCGGGTCGAGCGGAGGTCCGCCGCTCATCGAGCCCTTCGCGAGCCCTCCTCGGTCCCTCAACGGCCCAGGAACACCGCCTGGATCAGCTGCGGAAAGAACTTGTTGAGCAGCCCTTCGTCCGGCTCCATCGAGTACCGCATCTCGATCATGTGGCTCTGCATCCGCCGCAGCGCTCGCCCGAGGATCATCTTTCGCAGCGCTCGCCCTCGCCCCAGCGTGCGCAGCTTGGGCCGCTGTACATCCGGCACCACCTTCGCCGTGATCTCATAGTTACGCGCGCTCAGGTGCGCCGACAGGCCCACGCGGCCGCCCACCGCGTCGACCCCCACGAACACCTGCAACGCGGGGGCGAGGGTGGTGAGCGCCAGCGGCTCCAGCTTCATGTCCATGTCGAGGTTGGGGATCGCGGCCCTCGGCTCGTACACCACGTGGACCGAGGCGTCGGCTTCGTCGAGCACCACCGCGGTGGCGTCCAGCCGGGCACCTCGCACCCCGGCCGGGTGGAGGTCGCGGGCCATCTCTTGCCCTTCGAGCTCGATCTCGCTGACCGAGATGTTGACCGGCTCCTCGTGCCGGATGTCCCATAGATCGATCCGCCCCTCGTGCACCACCAGGTCTCGCGTGGGAAAGGGGATCGCCGAGATCGTGTCTACCCAGCTCTCGTCGAATTGCAGGCGGTTGTTGCTGCCCTCCACACCGGTGGCGAAGGTCAGCGTGGGGCGCCAGAGGGTCACGTGCTTGTAGGCCCGGCTCCCGGCCTGGGTCACCGCCGGATCGAAGAGCACGTCGACCTGGTCGATCGACACCAGCGGCGTGTCGATGACCGGCTGCTCCGTGTCGACCACGACATCGAACAGCTGGAGCAGCCCCTGGCCAAAGTCGACCCGCACGTCGCCTATCGTCGCGGTGAAGCCCCGCAGCGTGCTCAGGCGCCGGGCGTAGCCCCGCTTGATGGCCCCCTGGAGGAGCGTCTGCCAGTCCGTGTCGAGCAGCTCCGAGAGCGACGAGGGCTCGCCGGTCATCTCGCGATCGATGCTGATCGTAGAGCGGGCCCCCATGAGCATGTGGCCGAAGAGCGCCTCGGCCATGGGGTGTAGCGCCTGCTCGTCGGCACCGAGCATGGTGACCTCCTCGAAGCGGGGGCGGATCCGGCCGCGGAGGCGCGTGAGGCTGCGCGACAGCTCGCCGTCGAGGTTGAGGTAGCCGCGGTCCACGTCCATCTCCACGATGTCGAGCCAGAGCCGATTGAGTGTGGCCAGCTCGAAGCGCTCGAGCTCGAACCGAACGCGCCATGCGGTGGCCGGCGTGGACGAAGAGGTCCGACCCTCCACACGCAGCGCTCCGGTCGCGCCGATCGCCGCGTGCGCCGAGATGTCCAGGTCCAGCGCCGCGGAGCGGTCACCTCCGGGGCTTCGTCGGTTCTCGACCGTGGCCGAGATCCCGGTGAGCTCGACAGAGGTCGGCCCCCGCTGGGTGGAGAGCACCAGCTCGAGCGATCCGTCGATGATCTCGATCGACTCGAACGCGGCGAGATCTTGCTCGGGTTGCTCACGAGCCGGCGCCGGCTTGGCCTCGAACGTGATCACCGGGCGGTTCACGACGATCGTGGGGCGAGGCGAGTCCCACAGGTCGTTCCACGACAGATCGATCTCGACGGACTCGATCTCCACCTTCAGCCGGACTTCGTCGTCGAAGCGCAGCCCGTAGGCGTGGATCGACATCCGGCTCCACGCGATCTCGACTCGGTCGATCTCGACCGCGGCCGCCCAGCTGTTGCTCAGTCGCGCCTTCATGCGCGCTGCGATGAAGCCCGGGGCCCGCCACACCACGAACGTGGCCGCGGCGCCCAGCAGCAGCAGCACCGCGAGCACCCACCACGGCCATCGCCGGCGGCGACGCCCGCTCGCCCCCGAGGTCGCTTCGGGGGACGTTGGGCCCTTGGGGGAATCGCGAGGCTCGACGACGGGTCCGTCGTTGATCGGAGCCGAGGCGCCGGGGCGGCCCGATGCCCCGAGATCGCTGCCGTCGTCGCTCATGGCGGTGTGCCCGACCCAGCATAGCGCTCGCTCCGTCGCGAGCGCATGCCCCAGGGCCCCGCCGGTCGTGGGCCCCGAGCCCAGCCCCCCCCAAAAAACCTGAGCAAGCAAAGAAGGGCGGCGGAGCCTCGCCCCGCCGCCCTCACCCGCGTTCTTCGTTGGCAGCGAACTACTCGAGCTCGAGCTCGGCCTCGCTCAGCACACACGAGCTCTCGTCACCCACCGCGTAGCCGGGCTCGAACCGCAGGTACTCCTCGTTGAGCGTGCGCCACGTCAGCTCACCGACGTCGTCGAAGCACTCGTGGACCACGATGTCGCCGTGCCGCAGGTCGCCCTGCCCGTCGGTCTCCACGATCATCCCGCGGGCTCGGCCGGCATTGTCGGCGTTCCAGCTCATGTCCACCACCATTCGCTCGAGCTCGGGGCCTCTCCAGCCCGGCTCCTCGAACGAGCTCTGCGCAGCAAAGTGGAACTGTCCTGCGCCCTGAGCGTCGCGCCGGTACACGTACCGCTCGCCGTCGAAGTCCAGATCCTCCCGCCCGTCGTCGACGAAGAAGCCGTCGAACTTCAGGACCACCTCCTTGTGCTTGTCGTCGAGGTTGCGCTCGAAGGCTACCTCGATCGTGCCGCCGTAGCGCTCGTCGTCCTCTACCTCGTCGAGGATCTCGGCATACTGGTAGATCGTGTCGAAGTCGATCGTGAACGCGCCGTCGCGCGAGGTCTCGTCGACCGAGACCTCGCCGTCGATCAGCAGGCTCATGTCCTGGGCCTTCGCGCCCCGGCGGCCGATGTAGACCTCGAAGGCCGAGCCGCTCTCGTCTCCCTGGATCCGAGCCATCCACGCGCCGTCCTTCCCGTCTTCGTCGTCGTGGGGCCCATAGACTCGCCAGTCGCCCTCCGTGCGATCCTCGGGATACTGGTTGAGCTCGCTGACGATCTGCGACATGCCCACCGCGATCTCGGCCACCCACTTGTTGGTGTCTCCCGAGACCTCCATGGCCAGGTCGTAGACGTCGCCGCGCTCACCCGTCACGCGGAAGCGCTCGCCGTTGCCGACCTCCATGCGCACGTCTTCGGCCTCGATCACCGGGGTGTCCGGGTTGGACATCCAGCAGCCGGCGCCGGGGAGGATCGAGGCGGTCAACAGGGCGGAAGCGACAACAGTACGGCCAAACATCGTGCTCGGGTCCCTAGCGAAGGCCGATCCGACCGGGACGGCGGAGGGGTGGCGCAGTGATTTCAGTGGGTTGCCCGCAGGCCTGCCCTCGGGAGTCGTCGACTGTCGTGGTCTGCAACGCTTCACAACACCACGCGTGGCCGTCCCGCGGCCGAGCGTGTCGTAGTTGGCCACAGCCGGGCCGGGTTGCCGGGCGGCTAGGGATCCTCGGTCTGCGAAGGCTTGGCACACAGCCACAGGCCGATGAACGTTCGCAGTTGCTCGGCGGTCAACGAGTTGGCGGGGCCGAGCTCACCGCCGTGCACCGCAGGAGCGTCGGGTGGTCCCTCGACCCGCTCCCAGCGCATGATCCACGCGCCGTCGCGCTCCGCGAGCAGAAGCCGCAGTTCGCGGCCGGAGCGCGCGCGCAGCCAGACCCCTTCGCTGGGCCACACTTCGACCGACAGGTGTGCCGCCCGTCCCTCTGACGTCGAGGCGATCTCGAAGGCCACCTCGCTGACCACGCGGCGAAGCGGCGGATCGTCGGATCGCGACGCGCCCGGTCGTCCCCGGTGCTCGCCGTCCTCGTTGCCGCCTCGTCCACCCATCGCCATCGGGACTGACGATGCTGAACAAATTTACAGCACTGATCAAGAGGCTATGTTCGGCGTAACGGTGTTCTTCTCGTCCAAATGGACCGTTAGGGGCAGATTCGCGCAATATGGGCCAGGGGTCGGCGGTGATGGCGCGGATGGGCCGCCCGCGGGGGCGATCCCATCGTCGCCAAGCGGGGTGGGGTCATCCGGTGGATGTGTCGGTTCGTTCGCAGCAGGTCAAGTCGTTCGGGTCGTTCGGGTTGCACCACTCGTAGCCGCTGATGCAGACGCAGACGTCGCCCACGACTTGGCTGTTGGTGCCGGGCGCTCCACACTCGTCGTCCTCGCCGGTGCCCGAGGGGATCGGGCAGCACATATAGTCCTGGGGATCATCGTTGCACCACTCGAAACCGGCGTTGCAGAAGCACTGGTCGCCCATCACTTCGCTGTTGGTGCCTGGGTCTCCGCACTCCGAAGCGCCTGCGGTGGAATCGGACGAGTCGGCCGCGTTCGTGTTGCCGGTGTCAGCGTTGGTGCCGACGCTCCAGCTCGTGGCGTTCGTGCTCGATGCCTGGCTCGTCGCGCCGGCGTCGTCGTTCGGCTCGTTGTCCGCGGGACACCCGAGCAGGACGGTCACCGCCCCTAGAGCCGATAGTCGAGGGCAACGCATGGTGCCGGTAACGCTACCAGATGCGTCGCGCTCGGTGCGGGGCCGCAGCGGACGTCGCCGGCTGATCTGCGGGTGACACCCTCGCCGTGCCTGCCGGTCACGGGGACCCATGGGCTTGCATGCCCTCTTCGGGCGCTCGCGGGTGTTCTCGTTGCCATACATCGATGCTCTCGCGCATCTCGATGGCCGGGCTGTCCTCGCGCCCTCGCAACAGCAAGAGGCCTCGCTGTGCGCGGGCGTGTGCGTCGTCGGGCCGTTCGGCCCCCCATGCCGCCTGGGCCAGGCGCATGTGGACCTTCGCCAGCACCACGGGATCGGTGCTCCCTCCCTGCTCCATCAGCTCCAGGGCCCGCAGCAGCGGGGATTCGGCTTCGTCGAAGCGCTCGGCCGCCAAAAGCGCCTTGCCTAGGTGCGTGAGGACGTCCGCTACTTGACGCTCGTTGCCGTCCCGGGCTTCGAGGATCTTCAGGGCCTCACGAGCCATCTCGATGCCTTGCTCGTGGCGCCCCTGCTCGGTGGCCACCACGCCCAACCCGGCCAAAGAAAGCGCCACGTTGGGATGGTCTTCGCCCAGCGTCGCGCGGCGCATCTCCAACGCACGACGGTGCAGGCCCTCGGCTTCGGCAAAGTGCTCCAGCTTGGTCTGCGCCAAAGCGCGGCTCTCGAGCGTCATGGCCACCCGCGGGTGCGTGGGCCCATATGCCGCCACGAAGACCGCATGCGCGCGGACGAAGTGCTCCAGGGCGGTCTGCGGCTCGTTCATTCCCATGTAGTCCCAGCCCAGGTTGTTCTCGGTGAGCCCCACGTCGGGGTGGTCGGCGTCCAGGGCTTTGGTGCGAATGGCGAGCGCTCGTCGGTGGAGGTCCCGCGCGTCCTCGTTGCGCCCCTGGGCTTGCAAGCACAGCGCCAGGTTGTCCATGGAGAGCGTCGGCCGGGGGTGCTCGGGGCCGAAGACCTCCGTGTGGATCGCCAGCGCGCGCCGAAAGTGAGGCTCGGCGTCGGCGTAACGCCCTTGCTCGTCCAGCATGATGCCCAGGTGATTGAGGCTCGTGGCGATCCGATCGTCGTGCTCCCCGAGCGCGCGCTCGAGCATGGGGAGCGCCTGTTGGAAGTAGGAGGTCGCCAGCGCAAAGTCCCCGTCGCGGTACGCCACTGCGCCCAGGTTGTTGAGGACCAGCGCCTCGCGGACGCCGGTCGGGTCCGACCGCTGCGCCAAGGCGCGGGCCGACACGCCCCACGCCCGGCCGACCTCGATCTTGGCCTGCCGATGCCCCGTGACGAACATGACCGAGGACGCCGCCTCGGAGGCCGTGAGGTTGGCCCCCGCTGTAAGCGCCAGTCGGTAGGCGCGGGTGGCCTCGTCCACCGCCTGCTCGTAGCGGCCCTGCAGGCGAGCCAAGCCGGCGCTCTCGCTCAGCACCTCGGCGTGCACCGGCGCGTAGTCGAGTCCCGCGCTGCGCTCGACCAGATCGGTCAGTCGCGCTCGCGCGTCGTCATAGCGGCCGCCGGCGACCAGGGCGAGGGCGCGCGTCAGCTCGTCGCGCACTTGCTCCACCGCCTTCGCTACCTGTGGATCTTCGGGCGGGGGAACGGCGGCGGTCAGGGCGTCTACGTCCGCACAGCGGTCGAGGGTCGGCAGCCCGGTGACTTGCTCGATCGCGGTCTTGGCGACCTCGGCGTTCGCGTCGGCCAGCACGTCGACCGTGGCCTCCAGGCGGAGCCGACGACGACGCAGGCACTGCATGCGCTGGTCGAGCAGGGCCCCCGATTGCACCTTGAGCACCGCGGTCGCCTCGCATGCCTCCGTGTACATGCGAACCCACGCGTTGGCGTAGGCGTCCAGGCGCTCCGACACCCGCGTCCAGGTTGGGTCGGCGTAGCTCAGCGCGGTCTTGTGCAGGGCGGCTCGAACCTCTGCTCGTCGGGCGTCGTCCCAGGCGCCCTCGAGCTGCGCAGCGGCGTCTTGGCACGGAGGTGGGCTCGCCTCCGGCCAGGCCGCCACTGCGAGCGCGCCCAGGCCCCCGAGCGTGAGGACTAGACCCCCGGTGACCATCCGTTGGCGGCGCCGACGCGCCGGGTCATCGGCCAACGCCTCCAGCAGCGCCGCGATCGACGGCCAGCGCTCCCCGGCGCGCACGCTCATCCCCCGCCGCAGCGCCTCGTAGATCGACCGGGGCACCCGACTCCCGCGCGGCACCGGGGGGGGACCCTGGTGCTTGGCGAGCACGATTCCCCGAAAATCGCCCCGGAAGGGCCGTTCGCCCGACAGTGCCTCCCAAAGCGACACACAAAAGGCGTACTGATCGCTGCGCGCGTCCGCTGTCTCGCCGCGGTGCTGCTCGGTGGACATGTACGAGGGAGTCCCCATGATCGCTCCCTCCTGGGTCAGCTGGATGTCGAGCGAGCCGCTCACCGACTGCTCGACGTCCGCCGCGAACCCGCCAGCGGGCCAGCCGCCCGCGCCCGCGCTCGCTTCACCCTCGGGCTGCGTGATCAAATGGTTCGCAGAGGACGGCCCGCGCTCCGAGCGAGCCAGGCCAAAATCCATCACCCGCACGCGTCCGTCGGGCCCCATGATCGCGTTGCTCGGCTTGAAATCGCGGTGCACCAGGCCTGCTTCGTGGGCGGCTCGTAGGCCCCGTCCCGCCTGCTCGAACGCGCTTAGGATCTTCCGCCACGGGTGGGGGCCCGTGGCGATCCACTGCTTGAGGGTCTGCCCCTCGGCGAACTCCATCGCCATCACCACGCCCTCGTCGGTGCGCTCTACGTCGTAGATCGTGACCACGTTGGGGTGCGACAGGCGGGCCATCGCCTGGGCTTCGCGCAGCAAGCGAGCCTCGCCGTCGGAATCGAGGGCATCCCGGTGGAGCCGCTTGAGGGCGATCTCCCGGTGGAGCTTGGGGTCGTAAGCGCGAACCACCACCCCCATCCCGCCCTGCCCGACCTGCTCGATCACCAGGTAGCGCCCCAGGGTCGCGCCGCGCTCTAGCCCCACGCGCTCGCGCTCGCGCTCGTCGTCGAGGGTCGCGCCGCCTGCGACCGTGCGCGTGTCGTCCGAGTGCGCGCGATCGAATGTGTGGGCGTCGTCCACCCGTTCTCTGGTAGCGCAGTCGCGGGGCGCTGGCCAGCCAGGGTCGTGACTGGATCCTCGTGCGGAGCGGTCGCGGGCCCGCGGTGCGTATAGTCGCTCGGCCTGTGTCGGGGCTTGGCTTACCCGGGCCCAGGATCAAAAGCAGGTCAAACGCAGGTCAAAAGCAGATCAGGCGATCTCCATCGGCGGTCGCGACCGCCTCGCAGCGCATCCCGCGGGGGCAGGGCGCCGACGCGCACTCGAGGGCGCACGCCCAGCGTCCGTCATCCAGGCCGATATCGAAGCACGTCAAGTCTTGGCTGCCCGGCGGCAGATCGCAATTGCTAGGATCGCTGGGGGCGTTGCAGGCCGACGTGCAGTAGCCCGATTCGTCTTGGGGGAACACACAAAACTCCTGGGGGGCGCACTCGGGGGACGCTTCGCACGGCGAGTACATCGAGCCGGGCGTAAGGGGTTGGTCGCCCGCGTCGTCACCACCCGAGGGGTTCTGCTCGCCCACGTCGTCGTCCATGGTCGAGCGGTCGGTACAGGCCAGGCCGCCCCGAGCAACGAGGCCGAGCACGAGCATCGCGAGGAGTCGGTGGCGCACGGAGATCGACATCGGTGTAGGCAGATTGAAGCGTCGACCTCCCGATCGTCAAGTCGAGTGGTCAAGTGCGATCGTCCGGTAGCCCACGCGCGCACGCTATGCTCCACCCGGACTCTACGGTCGTGGCCGAGCCTCTCTCCGATTCCTATCTGCTCATTCGCCGCGTGATGCGGGCGGTGATCGACGCGTTCTTTCGCGACCAGGAAGTCGTGGGCCTCGAGAACATTCCCGACGACCGGGGCGGCTTGCTGGTCTCGTGGCATCCCAACGGGCTCATCGATCCGGGCCTGATGATCACCCAGTTTCCCCACCACGTCGTGTTCGGCGCTCGGCACGGGCTGTTTCGCTACCCGCTGCTAGGGACACTGCTGCGGCGGATGGGGACCGTGCCGATCTATCGGGCGATCGACCAGGCGCGGCGCGATCCCGCCGCGCGCCGCGCCGCCAATCGTCGCAGCCTGGAGGCCCTCGCCGCCCAGGTCGCGCGAGGGTCGTACTCGGCGTTGTTTCCCGAGGGAGTCTCGCACGACGAACCTCGCCTTCAAGAGCTCAAGACCGGAGCGGCGCGGCTTTACTATCAGGCGCGGGCGCAGGCACGGGCGCGGGCGTCTCGGGCTCGGCAGGCGCCGGGTGAGCCGCCGCCGGTCATCATTCCGGTGGGCCTGCACTATGATCACAAGCAAGCCTTTCGGTCCAGCGCGCTGGTGGCCTTTCATCCGCCGATCGTCTTGCCAGCCGAGCTCGACGTGATCCCGCCGGAGCACGAGGATCCCGAGCAAGAAGAACAGAGGGCGCGAGCGCTGACCGATCTCATCGAGCAGGTGCTCCACGACGTGGTGCATGCCACCGACGACTGGGCGCTGCATCACGTGATGCACCGAATGCGCCGGCTGGTTCGAGCCGAGCGGGCCGTACGGGCCGGGGCCGACCCCGGGGCCACCACGATCGGCGAGCGGGTGCTGGGCTTTGCCCAGGTGCGTGCGGGGTACTATGCCGCGCTGCGTCGGGATCCTCTACGGGTTCGGCGGCTGCGGCGTCGAGTGGTCGCCTATGGTGCGGACTTGCGGGCGTTGGGGCTGGAGGACTACGACCTCGATCGCGATCCGGCCTTGTCGCCGTGGCTGGCGATCATCTCGGTGTTTCAGTTCATCCTGGTGATCTTGCTGCTGCCTCCGCTGGTGCTGCTGGGCTACATTGTCAACCTGCCCACCGCGCTGCTCTTGATGCTGATCGCCTGGGTGGCCGCTCGCCAGCAGAAGGACGAGGCCACCGTCAAGCTGCTATTTGGGGCGATGCTCTATCCGCTCACGTGGATCGTAGCCGGGGTCGCCGGCGGGCTGGGCCACGTGGCGCTCAACCAGGCGTTCCCGCGGCTGCCCAACACTCCGATCACCGTCGGCGTGAGCGTGGCCGTCCTTGGAGCGCTGGGGGGGATCCTCGGGCTGCGCTACTGGAAGCTCGTGAGGGATACGGCCCGCTCGGTGCGGGTGCGGCTGACCCGACGGCGGCGCTACGACACCGTGGCGCGGCTCAAGGTCGAGCGCGAGGAGATCCACGACGAGGCGGTCGCCATGGTCGCCGACGTCGACCTTCCCGGGCACGTACTCGACGACGGGCGGGTGGTCGATGGTGAGGGAGAGAGTGAGGGCGGAGACGACGAAGGTGGTTGGGGCAAGGGTGACTCGGTAGTCACGCTCGGCGAGTCGGGCGGATGAACGGAGTGACCGGTCTCGCTCGACGATTGGTGAGCGTCTGCTCGTCTGCAAGTTGCTCAGCCCAGAGCTCTTGCTCGAGATCTTCAACGGCGATGGGCTCGGTGTCACCCGCGTCGAAGCGAGAGATCCGGCGCGAGATCTCGTCGCGCCAAGCGTCGGATACTGGTTTGCCGTGTTCGGCTTCGAGCTGCGCCCCAAGCCGATCGAAGACTTCGATACGCTCGACAGAATCGAGTTCGAGGAGCTCTCGCAAGAGCCGGTCGACGTTCGCGCTCACGCACACAGCATAGCACACCAAAGGTGCTGGGGAGCGACCACTCCTTCGGTGAGTATCATGCGGCTCGGAGGCCCAATAAGAAGGTGTGATTCGCAGGGGTGGGGCTTCCGTGGCGTCCCCTCCCGACGTCGACGGGACGATCTGCTCGCGCCAACGCAGCAATGCGACGTATCGAGCCTCTTTAGCCTCCGCGAGGATGGTTTTCGTGTAGGTCGTGGTAGGCTCGTGGACGGAATGGACCACGATCGGGTCAGAGAGCTCTACAACAGCTGCAATCCTGCGGAGTCGCTCTCCGTGAATGATCCCCGTAACGTCGACCTCGACAACATGGCCAACGGCAACGTTCGCGGCAGCATTTGGGCCAGGAAGATGGCCCGTGAGTTCGAGCTGTCGGATTCCTTCGTCTGTAAGCTGTTCAGCGGTTTGCCCGGGTCGGGGAAGTCTACTGAATTGCAGCGACTTCTGTTCAATCTCAGCGATAAGGGGTTCTTGTCCGTGTTGATCGATGCTGATCGAGAGATCGATCTGACCGGCCCGATCGACGCGCCCGAGATCGTAGCCGTTGTCGTCTCCGCAGTCGAGAAGGCCATCTTGGAGCGAGAAGGCAAGGATCCGGAGGATGCCTTGAAGAATGGATACGCAAGTAGGCTGTGGAACTTCATAACGAATACCGACATTGACTTCAAAGGCATGGTGGCCAGCAAGGGGCCGGTGAAGCTGACTGCGGAGCTGAAGACCAATCCGATGTTGAGGCAACGCTTCCGTGAGATCTTGGCCCCGCGACTGAGTCAGTTCTTGGGAGAAGCACGGGAATATGTCGAAGGTCTGCAAGAGCGAGCAAGAAAGCTCGAATTCAAGGGGATCGTGGTAGCGTTTGATTCACTGGAGAAGCTCCGCGGTATGAGCGAGAGCTGGGATGCGGTCGTCGACAGTGCGGAGCGAGTCTTTGCGCGCGGTGCCGAGCATGTCCGGCTGCCAGTCCACACGGTCTACACGGTGCCCACGGCGCTGCTCTCGCGGCAGCTCGACATAGAGTTCATGCCGGCGGTGAAGGTTCGGGAGCGGGATGGCGGTGAGTATGTGCCCGGGGTGAATGCACTCCACGAGCTCATTCGGCGGCGCATCTCGGACGAAGAACGAGAAGAGTTATTCGGTTCGGGGCGACAGCAGGTCGACTTGCTCAATCGTCTCATCCACGATTCGGGAGGGTACCTGAGGAGTCTCGTCTCTGCGCTGAGAGACATCGTTGCTGAGGAGAATCATCCTGTTACGGGTGAGTTCATTGATGCTCTCTTTCAGCGCCGGGTCGATGAGTACAAGCGTATCGTCACGAAGGCGGATCATGACTTCCTGGTCTCGATTCGTGCCGAAAAAGAGCTGACGCTTCCCGATTCTTCTGCTCAGAGTCGTCGAATGGCGGAGCATCTCTTGGCCAACAATGTCGTGCTGAGGTATCAAAACGCTAATGACTGGTTTGATCTCCATCCTGCCGTCAAGAAAGTTCCCGGGCTACGAGACCGACTCGGAGCGGGGGAGGCGTAGGACACGTGACGTCGCTCGTCAATCGAAGTGACCGGAGTCGACTCGCGAGAGCGATCGAGCTGAACGACGGGTTTCAGCTATGTTTCGTGTTCGGCCCGGTCGCTGCCGCGCAGGATCTCGTCGCGACCGCGGTTGCCGATGCGGCGCGTGCTTGCGCAGAACCAGTCAATCTTCTGTGGTTTCTTCCTCAGGACGATGCGGTTCATCAGTCAGAAGAAGCGCAGCATGGGCGGGTCGTTTGGGTCCTCGACGGTGACGACGGAAATCTCGACCTATCGGAGCGCTTGAGAAGCCTCAATACGAGGCGAGAGACGATGTCGCGTCACCGGCGAACCTCGTTGGTGGTGCTACTTCGGACGAGGTCGTACAGTGCGGTCGCGCGTGCCGCTCCTGACCTCTGGTCCATTCGAACGCTCGCACTATCAGCAGATCTGCCCTTGGAGGAGGATTTCAAGGAGCTCGACGAGTGGAGGGCGTCATGTGAGGCTGCCTTCGCGAAGCGGCTCGAAGAGCAGCCGATCTACCGTGAGCGCTACGAGCACGGGCGATACACCTTCACATACCGAATAGACCCGACGAAGCGACCGCTATCCTTGAGAGAATTTCATGACCTCATGAAGAAAATCGGCGGATGGACGGGCTGGCGCCCATGGTGGGTCCCCAGCCAGAAACTTGCACCTTATTCGGTGAATACGGACCTCCTTGAGTGCTGGATGGTTACGCAGGACAGTGCGTTCCCAGATCCTGCTCATAGCGACTTTTGGCGTGCGTCACCGGACGGCTCATTTTTCCTCCTGCGTGGCTATGACGAAGATTCCATAGACAAGTTTGTTCAAGGCGAGAGGTTCTCCATCAGCCTGCCAATTTGGCGTGCAGGCGAGGCATTGTTTCACGCTTTGCAAGTTGCGAAGGAGATCTTCGATGGGTTTGCGCCGATCCAATTTGCGGCGACATGGTCTGGTCTGCGCGGTCGCACAGCCACCGAGTGGCCAAATCGCACCACGGGCGCAGTCGGTGAGTCGATTTCTCGCCAGGATAGTATCTCATCCGCGATTATAGCGAGTATTGACGAGCTTGAGGATGAGCTCACTTCGGTGATCAAGAGGCTTCTTCAGCCTCTCTACGACGCATTCCTCGTCAACCCATCCGAGGGGTTCATACACCGGAACATCCAGGACGTGCGCGGTCATCCCGTCTGGAGTTGAGTTGAACTGCTTGCTGTGCTCCGTCGACCCGACTCAACTCGACTCGACTCGGCGCTACTCCTCTTGCCCCCGCAGCTTCGCGAGCACCGAGATGTCCTCCAGCGTCGTTACGTCCCCCGCCGGCTCCTTGCCCGCCGCAAGCTCTGCCAGAAGTCGCCGCATGATCTTCCCGCTGCGGGTCTTGGGCACCGCGTCGGCGAAGCGCACGCTCGCCGGGCGGGCGAACTTGCCGATCTCCTGCCCCACGTGGTCGGTGAGCTCCTTCTTGAGCTCGGGGCTCGGCGTGACACTGCCCCGGAGGGTCACGAAGGCCACCAGCGCCTGACCGGTGAGCTCGTCGGGTCGAGCCACCACCGCGGCCTCCGCCACCGCGGCGTGGGACACCAGCGCGCTCTCGAGCTCGGCGGTGCCCAGTCGGTGCCCCGACACGTTGACCACGTCGTCCACCCGGCCCATCACCCAAAAGTAGCCGTCCTCGTCACGACGCGCGCCGTCGCCGGTGAAGTACTTGCCGGGGAATTTCGAGAAGTAGGTCTGTTGGAAGCGCTCGTCGTCGCCGTAGACGGTGCGCAGCATCGAGGGCCAGGGCTGGTCGATCACCAGGTAGCCGCCCTCGTTGGCGTCGGCCTCGCTGCCGTCTTCGCGCAGGATCTTGGGCGAAACCCCGAAGAAGGGCAGGGTACACGAGCCAGGCTTGGCGGCGATCGCCCCGGGCAGCGGAGTCATCATGATTCCCCCGGTCTCCGTCTGCCACCAAGTGTCGACGATTGGGCAGCGATCGCCGCCTATTACCGTGCGATACCAGATCCACGCTTCGGGGTTGATCGGCTCTCCCACCGTGCCCAAAAGGCGCAGCGAGCTCAGATCGTGCTTTTGCGGGTGCTCGTCGCCCCACTTGATGAACGCTCGGATCGCGGTAGGAGCGGTGTAGAAGATCGTCACCGCGTGCTTGGCCACGATCTCCCAAAAGCGGTCGGGCCCGGGGTGGTTGGGCGCGCCCTCGTACATCACCACCGTGGTCCCGTTCGCCAGCGGTCCGTACACGATGTAGCTATGCCCGGTGATCCACCCCACGTCGGCCGTGCACCAGTAGACATCGTCATCGCGCAGGTCGAAGACGTACTTGCTGGTGACGTAGGCGCCCACCATGTAGCCGCCGGTGGTGTGCAGCACGCCCTTGGGCTTGCCGGTGGTGCCCGAGGTGTACAGGATGAACAGCGGGTGCTCGGCCGGTAGCGCCGGGGCTTCGTGCTCGTCGGAGACCCCCTCGAGCACCGCGCTCCACTCGAGGTCGCGACCCTCCTTCATGGTGATCTCGTTGTTGGTGCGGCGTACCACGATCGTGCGCGCCACGTCGGGGCAAGACTCGAGCGCTTGGTCGACCTGGGCCTTGAGCGGCACCACCTTGCCGCGGCGCCACGCGCCATCCTGGGTGATCACCGTGGTCGCCCCGGCGTCGAGCACTCGGTCGCGCACGGCGTCGGCCGCGAAGCCTCCGAAGATCACGCTGTGTACTGCCCCGATCCGAGCGCACGCGAGCATAGCGATCGCCGCCTCGGGGACCATGCCCATGTAGATCACCACCCGATCGCCCTGCTCGACCCCGGCCCGCAGCAGGGCGTTGGAGAAGCGCTGCACCTCTCGCCGCAGCTCTGCGTAGCTCAGCGTGCGCGTGTCTCCGGGCTCGCCCTCCCACACCAGCGCTCGCTTGTCGCCGCGCCCCTGCATCACGTGGCGGTCGAGGCAGTTGTAGGCGAGGTTGGTCGTGCCGTCCTCGAACCACCGGGCAAAGGGCGGCTCCCACTGGCGGATCTTCGTGGGAGTCGTAAACCAGTGCAGCTCGCCGGCCTGCTCGGACCAAAAGCCCTCCGGATCATCGACGCTGCGGCGATAGAGCTGCTCGTACTGCTCGCGACTGCTCACGCGGGCCTCTTGGGCGAACGCGGCCGGGGGCTCGAAGATGCGGGACTCCTTGGAAACGCTCTTGATCGTGGTCATCGGTCGGCGGCTCGGGCGAAGGGGTGAACGCGAATCGGGCGCCGGGAATACCACGGATCGGTCGCGTGCGACGCTGAAGTCAGCGGCCCGATTTGTGCGTGACCGCGCTGAGGGGTGGGGCGCGGTGTTGGGAGAGCAGCGCGATGGGTCGCCGATCCGTGTTCTACGGTCGGGTGCGCTGTCGCTCGCGTGTCGTCGAGGCATAGGTGCACGATTTCGTGTTCACCCGGGTGTGGGTACGAGCGTTGCATCGGATCTCACGGGGTGGGCCGCGATGACCTTACGTGCCGCTTGGGACGGGATCGATGACTCGGCTGCGCGGATCGACTACGCAACAGTTGCATGATCGTCGCATTGGCTGCACAGCGTCGCGCGGCGCGTCGCTCGTGGAGTTGATGGTTGTGCTGGCGGTCGTGGTCATCGCGGCTGCGCTCGCTCGGGTGGGCGTGCGCCGCAACGAGCGAGCGGGGCAGCATCGTCGTTTTGTCGCCGACGTGCATGGTGCGGTGGTGCGGGCCCACGACATCGCCATCGACGAGCAACGCCCGGTGCGGATCGATCTTGGCGCGACCTCGCTCGTGCTCAGCGCTCGGAACCCGCAGACCGACGTCTGGGAGCGCCGGGGGCAGGTCACGCTGGGCTCGCAACGCACTGGGCTGCTCGTCGGCGATGGGGTGTGTATCGAGGGCTTGCGCGCAGGCGTGCGGGCTCCATCGTCGGCGGGGGTGCTCGACGTGCCCACGGATTGCCTCGGGAACCCGCAGCGCATGCGCTTCGAGCCCGACGGGACCTTCGTGGTCTCGGGGGTCGCCACGCTCGTCGACAACGCGGGCGTGAACCTGTGGATCGTGGATCGCAGCGTCGCTGACGCTCCCGTACACGCCGTGGTGCAGATCTTCCCCGGTGGGTTGATCCAGGTGCTCGAGGGGATCGGGTGAATGATGCGTTTTCGATCTCGACTCCGTACATACTCTGTCTTCGGCTTCACCCTCGTCGAGGTCCTTGTGGCCCAGGTGATCTTTGCGATCTCGGTGGTGGGAGTGGTCGCGCTCATGGGGCGTAGCATCGAGTCTCAGCGGGCATCGCGGGAGCTTCGCGAGGCCGAGCGCCTTGCTCAGGCGCTGATGGCCGATCTTTCGGCTCGTGGCTTCTTGGAGCTGGCAGAGGGTATAGAGCGAGTAGAGCAGGCCGAGCCACAGCCGCTGCTGGTCGACCTGGGTCGCCCGCCTGCCGACCTACCGGTGGATGAGCACGTGGTGGGATCGGTGCGGGGAGCGTTCGTCGCATTTCGGCGGGTCGAGCCTCTCGGTCTGGTCGACGGGCAGGCGCAGATCGGCGCCGTGCGGCTTTGGGTGATCGTGTTGTGGCTCGATACGAGCAACCCCGTCATGCCGCCGCCGGCCGGGCTACGAGTGAGCGACCTCGTACCGCGAATGGCCGACCCGAGCGACCCGGAGTTCCGCCCCTACGTAGGCCATGTGCAGCTGTCGGCGGTGCGGGTCAACGACGCCTGGCTCGCGAGTACTGCGGAGGTGAGCCCGTGAGCCCGGTGCGGACGCAAGCCGGCTTCACGCTGGTGGAGCTGATGGTTGCGATGGTCGTCTCGGCGATCGTAGTGCTGGGGATCTATGCGTTCAGCGGCATTCAACACTCGAACGTGGTCGTGCACGGCAGGAGCGTGCGGGTGCAGCGAGCGCTCGAGGGGGCAATGCACACGATGGCTCGGGATCTTCGTATGGCCGGCCTGGGCTTCGCCCGGCGGTGCACGGAGCTGCGGGTCTTCGATGCGAACTTCGGCCGGCTTGTCAACCCGGGAGCAGCGGGGGATCCGAGCGAGGCCGTTCGAGATCCGGTGACGGGCGAGCCCTACTGGGTCTTGCGCGACGGGCTGCAGGCCCACTGGAACAGCGCGGGGGCGGTCGATCTGCCGGGGAGTCGGGGGCGGTCGTCCACTCCCGACAGCGCCGCCGACAGCTTCGATGTGATCCTGGCGCAGAGCGGTCGGCTGGGATCGAGCGGGGTGTTCGTAGTGGCCGAGCCGCTGAGCGACACGCTGCCCGAGGTGGTCGTGCAGGCCTCGACTCGGCTCGACAACCTCGACCCTGCCCACCTCGTGCAGATCCAGCAGCTGTTCGTCCCGGGCTCGTTCATCCTGGTGGTAGAGGAGCGGCCGGGGCAGGTCACCGCGCTGCGACCCGAGGGGCAAGGGCCTTGTGCGCTGCTGCAGGTCACCGGGGACGTCCGGCCTGAGCCGGGCGCGCGCCACCGCTGGCGGATCCCGATCGACGGGAGCATCTCGGGCTTCGACGCCGACGTGTCCAGGTTGATGGACTTTGGCGATGGGGGGCAGCGCAGCGTGATCGCCCTGGGGCGCGTGCGGTGGTCTCGCTATGAGATCGACTATACGGTTGCCACGCAGCCCTACCTGGTTCGGCACGACATCATCGGGTACCGAGAGGGGAGCGACCCTGATGGGTTGGGCTCGGGGCCCGACTATCCCGAGTGTGCGGCTGGCCAGTGTGTTGCGCCCCAGCTGCATCTGCCGGGCGGTGGTGAGCCGGCGCCGGCCATCGCCGTTGGGCCTATGATCGAGGATCTCCAGGTCGCGGTGGGCTGTGATGGGTACTCGCGAGAGGGAGCGCTGGCTGTCGGGCTGCCGCCGCCGGATCTGGGCTTCGAGGAAGCCGAGCCCAACACCCGGATCGACGAGCGGCTGCCAGGCCAAGGTCGCGAGCGGGACGAGTGGCTGGGTAACGCGAGGCACGAGCAGTGGGCGCCCGATTGCGTCTTCTACGGCACCGCGCAGCGGCACGCGGCCGAGTGGGCTGCGGTCTTTGGTTCGCAACAGCCCCCTCCCGCGTTTCGTATGAGCCCGCAGGCGATCCGGGTCACCTTGGTGGGGGCGCTACCGACCGAGGAAGCCGCCGGAGGCTTGGCCGACGCGCGGGTGCTCGCGATCGAAGATCGGCCGCCCATGTCGTCGGTGATCGGTCGTCGGGAGCGCTTCACCGTGACCGAGCACTTCGTCCCGAAGAACCTGCGCTGGCGCGATCCCTCCATTCGGTGAGCGTCGAGAACGAGGACCCATGAAGTTGATGAACTCTTGCCCGAGGCGCCAGCGTGGCGCGACCTTGGTGAGCGTAATGCTGCTGATGCTCTCGCTCGTGACTCTTGCTTTGCTCGCTGTTCGTACCTCGGGTCGCGAGCTGGCCCAGGCCGGACAGCAGGTCGCGCGCGAGCGAGCGCTGGTCTCGGCCCAGGCCGCGGTGGAGCTTGCTGCGGCCCACTACCGGGGCACGAGCGCCGAGCAGCTCGACGCGGCGCTGGCCGGCAGTCGGCCCCAGGGGGCCGATTGCGTCGATCCATGCCACGACTGCATACCCGACGAGTCGAGCGTGGTGACCGGTCAGCGCAACGATCTGATCGCGGGTGCCACCGTGGCATGTGGCGGTCGGCCTTGCTTGCGGCAAGGGGCGGTCGTGCGGCTGCGCGATACGAGCAACGTTGTCGTGTACTGGTGCGACGTGGCGCTGCGCGAGCTGCTACCGGGTGCCGATCCCGAAGCTCGGGTGTCGGTGTGGATCCGCAACGACCAGGGCGACGCGCTGGGGCCCGAGAGCTCTGGCCACTGGACCCGCGACACCGACGGTCGGGTGGTGCTGACCGCGATGGCGCAGGTTCGCGGGACTCGGGTGACGGTGGAGCAGGAGATGTTGCTCGCGCGGAGCGATGGTCCCCAGTCCCTTCGCCCGCAGAGCCCCGACGAAGCCTACGGCGGAGGGCACAATGGCGATAACTCGGCAGTGTCGGTCTGCGTGGACGACTACCTCTTTGCGGCGGGCTGAGGCCTTCGGCAGGTTGGAATTCGCGACCAGGAGTGCGAAAACGGCGCTTTTGTGATAATTATCACAAAAGCTAATTTTTGTATGAAATTTCAACTTCAGAGGAGAAAAAATACGCGCGCTTTGCGTTTTCTTTTAGAATCCAAAAGAAATGTCGAATCGATGGGACGACCTTTGGGAGCTTGCCAACTCCCAAGATGGGCTCTTTCACGTCCGCGACGCACGCGAGCGCGGCATCTCGGACTCGACGTTGAGTCTCTCCAGGCAGGTCGATCGACATCCTGATTTCCGGGGTGTTCATCGCTTCAATCGTGCGAACACTAGCCGGTGGCATACATACATCGCTGCGTTCATCTGGTCTCGCGGCGCCGGGGTGATAAGTCACGGTTCGGCACTTGAGATCTGGGAGCTCTCAGACTGGCTCCCGACCAGAGCAGACATGATCCTCCCACAGCGCTGGAAGTATCGTATGATTCCAGACAAGATTCGGCCGTACTTTGCTGATCTTCCAGATACGGATACGCAGTGGTTCGAGAGTTTTCGGATCACCACTCCGCGACGCTCTGTCGATGACTTCATCACCTTGGGCGTTCGTCTCGACCTCGCGCGTCAAGCAGTAGAACAGGCGACCGCTCGAGGTCGCCCGGGTGGAGCACTCTTTCATCGTCACGAACTCCGAAACCTCCACATGCTGACTAGGGCCCCGAAAATAAGATCATGAACAGGAAGTACAAGAGCCCTCGCGCACTCAAGTCCGCTTTCATGCGTCGGTACCAAGATGAGCCGCGTAGGCAGCTCATTCTCTTGATGCAGCGTTTTGTCGCCCGTGTTTGCCTCGAGATCGACAGCGCAGTGGTCAAGGGCGGTCTCGGCCTCGAGTTACGCCTCGATGTGCCACGAACTACGAAAGACGCCGACATCATCATCTCGGGATCTCATGAGCTCGATCAGCGCCTCGAGGCTGCGGGCAAGATCGATCTTGGAGACTTTCTGATTTTCAGGGTTCAACCAGACAAGTCGACTTCGATCTTCCACGCTCCGGGTATGGAGTATCATGGGAAGCGATATGTAGTTCAGGCTTTCTTTGCCGATGGGAATATCTCGCCCACGGCAAGCCCCGATCGTAAGTTCAAGGTGGAAGCAAGCATACGATCTGCTGCTGGCTATGATACGATAGAAAGCGTATGGGATGGTTTTGATCAGATCTCTCCCGCAGAGATCCGCATCTACTCACTACCGTGGCAGCTTGCGGAGAAGGTCCATGCCTACACTGATCCGCGCCATCGAGAAAGTGAGAATCCGGATCTGATGCGACCACGAGATCTGCTCGACCTTTGCCGTTGCGCCGTCGCTAAGAGCCAGGTAGCTCAGCTACAGAGCCGTGAACTCCGTTATGCGCTGGTGAGGACTTTCGAGCATAGGAAATCACGTGACCCATCATTGCACGATTTACCATCCACTATTCCTCCGTTGCCTGCTGATTGGATAGCTAGCTTCATGGAACAAGTCAGGCACGATGATCTGCCCTGGAAAAAGCCAGAAGAGGCCCATGCTCTCGCCGCCGACTTCATGGACCCAGTGCTTGACGGTCGAGCAGCGGGAACATGGCACCCAGAGGATCGAGTGTGGAAATGACTACTCCGGCACCTCCAGCGTCACATCCTCCACGCAGCGCCCGGCCAAGAAGCCCGACAGGGCGCCCAGCCCCGACGAGAGCTCCTCGTCGAATCCCTCTTGCGACTCTACGGCGCAAAACGACACGGTGTAGGAGCCGGCATCGGCGAACACGTCGACGGGCAGATCCTTGCGTCCGCCGTGGATCAGGCTCGCCCACTTGGTGCCGTCGAACTCGGGGGTGCGCAGGTTGAAGGTGGAGAACACCAGCTCGCCCTTGGCATCGCGTACCTCGAGCAGGCCGGCCAGGTTGCTGGGGCTCCACTCGACCGACGAGGTGTCGCCGGCGAAGTCGGGGGCCTTGGTGAACTCGAACTCGACCTCGGCTTCGGGGGCCTGGACTACCGCGATGAAATCCTCGCCCGCGGCGTCGCCCGCGAGCTCTTGGTCGTCTAGCTCGAAGGTCACGCGGTAGTTGACGTCGCCAGGCGCGTAGACGAGCTGGGCATTGTCGTTGCTGTGGGCGCGATAGTGGCCGTCCTCTTCCTGGTTCAGCGCAATGAGGTCACCCTCGGGGGTGCGCAGCTCGGCGTTGTGTACGGTGTCGATCCACTGGGCGCGGTCTTCGAGCGAGATGACCACCAGGTCTACGTCGACCGCGCCATCGGGATGCTCGCGAAGGATCGTGATCGCCTGCACCGGCGACTCGAGGGTGCCTTGGAGCAGGGTGCAGCCACCTTCGGCGCCCATCAGTGCGGGGAGCGCGGCGATGAGGCCGGCGCCGACCAGCTGACGGGTGCGGTGGCCCCCAGTGCAAGCGGGGGGGCGAGCGGGGATGCGAGCGGGGGAGTCGGAGGTCGGATTCGATGCCATGCCGGTGCCTTGTTCAAGCATCGGGCCAACCCCAAGGAGTGGAGATCGTTGGGATCCAACCCCAGCCGGAGCGTCGCAGCTCGCGACAGCGCCGCGGGTTGCTCGTCGCATGCCGCAACGTATGGACTCCGGTCAATCCCCGGTGAGCGCGGCGAGTGGCTCGCCGCCCGAAAAGAAATCGATCGAGCGTGTCACGAACGAGCGCCAGAGATCTCTATCCTCGAAGCCGAGGTCGCAGCATGTTCGATCCCTCCTTCATCACTATCTTCGTCGTCGGGATGATCCTCGTCACCACCCTGCCGGTGTTCTTCATCATGCGCCGGGTGTTCGGGGGGATGAAGCGCCAGCAGGCCGAGACCCGGCGGTTGCTGCAGGTGGGCGTGCCCGCCTCGGCCCAGATCCTCGCGGTGCAGATGGGCGGGATGACGGTCACCACCGGGGTCCATCGCCACCTTCAGCTGGTGCTCTCGCTCCAGGTCCAGGCGCCCGGTCGGCCCCCTTATGGCGCGTCGCTGACCACGATGGTCTCCGAGCTGCAGCTCCCCCAGCTCCAGCCTGGCGCGATGGTGCAAGTGCGGATCGACCCCGCCGATCCGACCAAGATGGCGCTCGAGGCGATAGGTCAGGCGATAGGTCAGGCTCCAGTCGCGTCGATGGGTGGGCCGGCTGCGGCTGTGCCCCGCATGCAGTATGGCGCGGGCCCGGCGGTGGGCGCCCCTGGGTTGGCGCCCGGCCTCACGCCGGTCCAGACCCCGCGGATGCCGGCGGGGGCCAAGGTGGGGCTCATCATCGGGATCGTGGGAGGGCTCGTCGGCATGGGGGTGGCGGTCGCGGTGACGTTGGTCAACGTGGGGGAGGTCGGGCTGGACTCGGCCCCCGACACGAGCACCGTGTGCGGCCGTGCGGTGGCCTGTTGCCAAAAGGTGACGTCGGGCTCGGATGCGGGGGCTACTTGTCAGAACCTCAACAAGGTAGGTGTGCCCGAGCAGGTGTGCCGCAGCTCGCTCGACGCATTTCAGCAATCGGCTGAGGCCCAGGGCATGACCTGCGAGTGAGCTCGATCCGTCCTCGCGATCGGAGCCGTCGGAGGGAGCGTCGGCGGCACCAGAGCGCCGTCGCTCGGGTTGTTCGATGGCTTGTTGGCCATAGAGTGACGATCGGGCGGCGAGAGCTCGCGGCCCGCGCGTGACTTCGCGCGTGACGAGTGTGGTGGTGTGACCTTGGATCGACCTTGGATCGACCTTGGATTGACCTTGGACTCGTCACGTTGGACCCGTGGGCGCGGGTGATCGGCAACGCCGAGAAACTCTCCGCGCGTGAGGATCCGCGTGGTCTCACGGCCAGGTTGGTCGAGAGTCTTGCGTGCGCCGGTCTTGGGCGACAGACTCAATGGCTAGATGCTTGGATTACCGGCCCTGCTCGCGTTTGCTGACAAGGCTCCCAACGAAGAAGCGCTGCTGCTCGGGCCCATCACGGGCTGGCTGATGCTGGCGGGGGCCGTGGCGTTGGTGGCGTTGTTCGCCCTCAGCCCTGAGCGCTGGCGCCGTTGGTGGCTGCAGCTCGAAGACCCTCGCTCGATCGGCCTTTATCGGATCGTGTTCGGGTTCTTCGTGATCTGCAACATGAACGACTTTTGGGAGTACTTCACGTTCCTGTTCACCGACGAGGGGATCTTCACCGCCGACGTGGCGCGTCATGTCCACGCGCGGGCCCAGTTCAACGGGTTCGGGGATGGCTTCACCGAGGACAGTCCCTACGGCTTCTTCGACTCTTGGGCGGTCGTCGAGTTCCTCAAGGGGCCCAAGTACTCGCTGCTCTACTTCTGGGACAGCCCCACGGCGTTTTGGATCCACCTGTGGGCGTTCGAGATCTCCGCGGCGTTGTTCGTCATCGGGTTCCGCACTCGCTTCTTCGGGGTGATGACCTTCTTCTTGATGAACAGCATCTTCTTCCGCAACCACCTGTTTTGGGAGGGGACGGAGCTGGTCTATCGGGTGTTCTTGGCCTACCTGATCCTCGCCCGATCGGGTCATGCCTACAGCGTGGACAACTGGCTACGTTGTCGGAAGTTGCGCAAGAAGGGGTTGCTGTCCGAGCGAGACGGCCCGGGGGGAGGGGCGGGGGTCGCTCCCGATCCCGAGTCGGATCACCCCAAGGGGCTCCAGGCGGTCTACCGGCTGATCCCGGCGTGGCCGCGGCGGTTGATGATGCTCCAGCTGGCCACGGTCTACACGGTCACTGGGATCCTCAAGAACGGCAGCGTGTGGGCCCGGGGCGACGCGATCTACTACGCGTGGAACATGGACCACTTCTACCGGTTCTACCCGCAGCAGCTGACTGCCATTTTCGGCACCAGCCTGCTGCGGTTGGCCACCTGGTTCACCCACTGGGGCGAGGCTTTGTTCCCCTTGTGTTTTTGCGGGGTGCTCTACTTCTGGGCGCGCCGCGAGGGCTTTGCGCCGGCCACCGGTCTGCGGCGCCTGCTGATTCGGGTGTGCCTGGCCGTCATCGCGTTCGTGGCCGTATCCCTGGTGTGGGTGACCTGGGACGTGCACTTCTCGCCGATCGTCGACGCCCCGCTGGTCTACCTGGGGGTGATCCCGCGTGCCGGAATCTACGCCCAGGAGATCTTCGCGGGCAGCTTCGTGGCGTTCATGCTGGGCTTTTGGGCGCTGTGGAATCGCCTGGAGCGCGAGCCCTTCGTCGTGCGCAGCATACTGTTCATTCGGCCGCTGCGGCGCCCGCTGAAGATCGATCGCGATTTCTTCGCGACGTGGTTGCTGGGCCGTCGGATCTGGATCGTTTGGCACGTCGCGGTGATGGGCGGGATCTTCACCCTGATGAACATCGGCCAGTTTCAGACGGGGATGCTCTCGGCCACGATCATCTACTTCCGGGGCGAGGAGGTCGCCAAGTTCGGGCGCTTCGTGTTCAAGCGCCTGTCGTGGTTGCCGCTGGTGCCCCGCAGCGTGCGGGAGGGTGAGCCGCCCTTGCCGGCCGAGGATCCCTCGTTGCCTCACCTTCATCGCGACACGGCGCGTTTCCCCCAGTGGGCGGTCTGGGTGGTTATGATCGGGATCTTGGCCGGTGTGCTGGTCAAGGTGCAGTGGAATCCCGCCTGGTGGGTGCGGATCTGGACGGGGACCACCGTGTTCGCGGCCGGGGTTGCCTTCCAGACCTGGCGGGCCAGCCGACGCCGAGCGCCGCGGCCGGGGGCGACGCCCTGGGCCTACGGGTCGTTGGGGCGCTTCATCGTCTCGGCGATGCTCGCCTGGCACGTGACCGCGGTCGTTGTCTGGCTCACCCCGGGCAAGGACTGCCTCAAGTCGTGGCGGGTTCCCGCCCGCAAGGTGTTCGCCAAGTACCTCACGGTCACCCAGACCGACCAGGGGTGGGGCATGTTTGCCCCCAACCCGCCGCGCTCCAACGTGTTCCTCAAGGTGCTCGTCTACGATTCCAGCGGCGAGGCTTGGGACATGCGGACCGACGTGTACGCGTCGGAGCGCAAGCCGATCCCGTGGATCTGGAACGACCGCATGCGCAAGATGAACCGCCGGATCATCGGCGGCGAGTCGGGCAACACCCAGTGGTATCGCAAGTGGTACGCCCGCTATCACTGCCGCCAGTGGCAGCTGGAGCATGGCGGCGAGATCCCCAAGAAGGTCGAGCTGGTCAAGGTTTGGTACTCCATTCCGCCGCCCGAGGAGACCGCCAAGAAGGGCTACTACGTCCCCGAAGATCTGCTCGAGCGCACCGGGCACGAGAAGGTCGAGCACACCGAGCGCTGCAAGCGGACGGTGATGGGGCAGCTGCCCAACGAGATCCGCGAGCGTCACGGGCTGCCCCCGCTGCCGGAGGACGTGACCTATCGGCGGTGGCTCAAGCACAAGAAAAAGGCGTGGGATCGCCGACGGGCCAAGGAGCGGGGCGAAGAGCCGCCCAAGGACAAGGACAAGGACAAGGACAAGGACGACAAGGCCAAGGCCGACAAGGCCAAGGCCAAGGAGCGAGCCGAGGAGCGAGCCGAGGCTCGTCGCAAGCAGAAGCAAGAGGCCGGCAAGCAAGAGTGAGCGGTCGCCGTCGCCGGCCTCGAGCGACGGATGGTCTCGATGAGCGCGGAGGCGGCTCATCGAGCCCGGTCTATCGGCGTTAGTTAGTTGTCCAGCAGTCTCAGGTCGACGGCTTCACCCATGGCGTCCATTCCGGAGTCGCTGGGGTGGAGCCGGTCGCCGCTGTCGAACTCGGGCCGCATCGATCGTGGGTTGTCCGGATCCCGGATCGTCAGATCGAAATCGATGATTCCGTCGAATGCCCCGCTGTCCCGTATCCAGGTGTTCACCTCTTGTCGCTTGGCCTCACCGTCTTCGGTGAAGTAGATCGCGCCTTCATAGGGAAGGAGCGTTGCTCCGAAGATCTGCAGATCCATATCGTGCGCCTGCTCGATGATCTGCTCCATCCCCATGATGATCTGGGACGCCGAGACGTCTTGATCGGGGAATTCGGGGTCGAACATCGTGTTGGGGAGGCCGATGTCATTGATCCCTTCGAGCAACACGACGTGGGTGACTCCTGCTTGCATGAAGACATCACGGTCTAGCCTGGACAGCGCTGCGACGCCGCCGAGCTGCGAGTCGTTCAGGATGCGATTTCCCGATATTCCGACGTTGAGGACCCCCGTCTGTTGGCCGTCTTCACCGGCGTTGCCCAGGAGGCGGCGTGACAGAACATCGGGCCAGCGGTTGTTGGCGTTGGGCGTCGTGTTCAGGCCATCGGTGATGGAGTCGCCGAGGGCTACGATGGCGCCCTCGGCGTGGCCGCCCAGGTGCCTACCCACCGCGCTTCCGGCGGGGTTGGTTCATCGCTACCGGGGGTGCACCCTAGCAGCGCTGCTCCGAACATGATGCTCAGGGCGATCGGTGCGGTACGTAGGCCGCGAGCTCGAGCGGTCGGTCGATGAGGTTTGCTTGGCGTCATAGGGTTGATGCAACTTGGTGATGGTGCTCCGGTCGCCGGTGTGATCGACAAGTGTCCAGCATCTTGGAGCTGGGCGAGTGCGCCTGGGCGGCTCAGGCGTCGCCGAAGCAGATCCCGACATCGCGGCCGGTCTGTACCAGCTGGCCCTTGGGATCGACGCAGCGCTCGTTGGCGATCGCCTCGGCGATCGGGATCGTCACGATCTCCGGGGTACGCAGCGCGACCATGCTGCCGAACTTGCCCGCGGCCACCGCGTCGACGGCGGCCGCACCGAAGCGCGTGCCGAGGATCCGGTCGAACTGGGTGGGCGAGCCGCCGCGCTGGATGTGGCCGAGCACGGTCACCCGCAGGTCGAGCTTGATCCGGCTCTCGAGCGCCTCACCCAGCCGATAGCCCGCCCCGTGGAGCCGGGGCATCGTGCCCGGCTTGCGGGGGCCGTCGAACGACTGGTCACCGTCGGCCGGGTAGGCTCCCTCGGCGATCACCACGATGCAGAAGGGCTGTCCGTGCTCGCGGCGGTAGCGGATCGTGTCGACGATCGGGTCGATCCGGTAGGGGACTTCCGGGATCAAGCACACGTCGGCCCCGCCAGCCAGCGAAGCACACAGGGCGATCCAGCCCGCGTTGCGGCCCATCACCTCGAGCACCATCACCCGGTCGTGGCTGATCGCTGTGTCGCGCAGCCGGTCGATCGCCTCGGTGGCGGTTTGGACCGCGGTGTTGAACCCGAAGGTGTAGTCGGTGGCGCCCAGATCCTGGTCGATCGTCTTGGGCACGCCCACGATCGGCAGGCCCAGCTCGCCCAGGCGCTGGGCGATCCGCATCGAGCCGTCGCCGCCCACGCTGATCAGCGCATCGAGGCCGAGCTTGCGGAAGTTGTGCACCACCCGATCCGAGACGTCGGTCTCTTGGCCGTCGACCACGTAGGTGAAGGGATCGGAGCGGTTGGAGGTACCCAGGATCGTGCCGCCGCGGGTGAGGATCCCGTCGACGTCGGCCCGGGTGAGCACCCGGTTGCCCCGCGGGGCCCGGTAGTCGAGATCGATCAGGCCGCAGGTGGCGTCCTCGATCCCCATCACCTCCCAGCCGAGCCGGTGGGCCTTGAGCACCACGGCTCGGATGACCGCGTTGAGACCCGGGCAGTCACCGCCGCCCGTCATGATGCCGATGCGCTGGATGCTCACGAGGGCCTTCTTAGACCCTCGGGGCGCGGTCGTCGAGGTCGTGGTGGCTCGGGCTGGGCGCGGGGTTGGCTGCCCACTACGCTCGCTTTTGGGTAGCGTGTCCGTCGTGGCTGCCACCACCGGAGTCATCGCCGCTGGAGACGAGCGCACCGCCGACGCGGGTGCCGAGGTGTTGCGCGAAGGGGGCAACGCGGTCGACGCGATCGTGGCCGCCGCATGCACGGCGTTCGTCGCCGAAGCGCCGCTGTGCGGACCGGCGGGCAGCGGCGTGCTGCTGGCCGGTACCGGGCGTGACCTGAAGGTGCTCGATTTCTTCGCCGTCGTGCCCGGTCGCGGGCTCGGCGAGCGACCGCCGCTCGACTTTCGTGACGTGACGGTGAACTTCGGGCCCACGGTGCAGGTGTTCCACGTGGGTCGAGGGGCGGTGGCTGTGCCCGGCGCGATGCTCGGGTTGCTCGAGGCGCATCGCCGGCTTGGGCGTCTGCCGCTGCACGTGCTGGTGCAGCCCGCGGTGGCGGTGGCGCGGCAGGGGTGCGAGCCGAGTGAGCAGCTGAAATTCATCGTGGAGTTGCTGCGGCCGATCTTGGAGCTGACCCCGGACACGCGGGGGTTGTTCATGCGGGGGGATGAGATCTTCATGGCCAACCCCGCGCTGGGGGATTTCTTGGAGGCGTTCGCCCGGGAAGGGGAGGCGCTCGTTCGAGGGCCGCTGGCGCAGGCGTTGCTCGGCGCGTTCGGGCCCGAGCACGGGGGGCTGCTGACGGCGGAGGATCTGGAGGATTATGCGCCCGTGTGGCGCAAGCCGCTGCGGGTGGAGCTGGGGGACGACGAGGTGTGGACGAATCCTCCTCCGTCCTCGGGCGGCGCGTTGGTGGGGCTGGGGCTGGAGCTGCTGGCTGATCTGCCGCTGGGGGGGCTGCCTTGGATGGGTGAGCGGTATGTGTGCGAGCTGGCGGCTGTGCTGGCGGCGATGGATCGGGCGCGGGACCGGGTGGGGCCCGAGGGGATCGAGGCGCCCGCGGTGGCTGCGGCGCGTGCGGTGCAGCAGCGGCGGCGGGAGCTGGGGAGCACCACGCACATTAGTGTGCTCGATG
The DNA here is from genome assembly GCA_039194325.1 of Myxococcota bacterium. Taxonomy (GTDB): domain Bacteria; phylum Myxococcota_A; class Polyangia; order Nannocystales; family Nannocystaceae; genus Paraliomyxa. Next base: position 17,921 of record JBCCWC010000067.1, on the reverse strand, counting down.
GCGAAGGGCAGTTGGCGGCGCTGACCATGAGCAACGGGGAAGGGTGCGGGCATACGCTCGAAGGGTTTGGGATCCACGTCAACAACTTCCTCGGGGAGGAAGACATCAACCCGCAGGGATTTCATCAGCAGGCCGCGGGGACGTGGATGACGACGATGATGGCGCCCACGGCGGTGCTGCACGGCGGGCGGCCGTCGTTGGTGCTGGGGACGGGTGGGTCGAATCGGATCCGTAGCGCGTTGTTGCAGACGCTTGTGCATGCGCGGGTGTCGGGGCGCACGCTGGAGGAGGTGGTGGCGGCGCCGCGGATGCACGTGGAAGGGGAGCGGCTGTGGTACGAGCGGGTGGGGCTGCCGGAGGGTAGCGAGGTGGCGCTGAAAGAGGCTTGGCCGGGGGCGGTGGCGTTCGAAGAGCGGAATATGTTCTTTGGAGGGGTGCACGCGGTGGGAGCGGGGGATGGGCTGCGGGGGGTTGGAGATGCGAGAAGGGGAGGAGCGGTGCGGAGTGTGGGTGGGTGAAGTGGTGAGGGAGTGTAGAATACGAGCGCTTGGGTGATGAGTGGTGATGAGTTCGTGGAGCTATCGACCGACTCATTGCGACAGCAAGGTCTTACGATAGCTTTTCAATATTCGACGTCACTCCCTGGGTCGACCATCGGCTCGATCGGTGGAGCATCAAGGCACGTTTGGGCCTGATATCATCGACGGGAATGACGCAGATGATGCAGTGGTCGCGAATACTGGTGGTGTTGAGTGCTGGCGTCACGGACGGTTGCGTCGGTGAGCCGCCGCCGCTGCCGGAGAATACGGGAACGGTCGGCGTGACGGAGTCTGGGTCTGCTGCTGCTACGCGTGGAAGTGTGGGAACAACGGTTGTTGGTCCGGGCAATGACGGCACGGGACAAGGCTCAGGTGCTTTGGATGGTTCCGGCACGACCGCAGGTGTTGATGCCGGCACGGGGAATGCGGGGACACTATGGTGCCGGGATGTGGACATGGATGGGTTTGGAGATCCCGATAACTGTGAAACATCCGAGGTGCCAATCAAAGGCAGCGTCGACAACGCCGACGACTGCGACGACTTGGATGCGAACACCTTCCCGGGCGCCGCGCCAAACGACGAGCTGCGGGCGTGTATGCGCGACGAGGACGACGACGATTTCGGGGACGACTTCGGAGGCGAAAAGCCGCCCGAGGGGATCGAAGCGGGGACCGACTGCATCGATACCGAGCCCGCTGTCTTTCCCGGATCGGCCGAGCTCGAAATGCCGCCCAACCTGTGTACCTCCGACCAGGATGGCGACGGGTACGGCGATGAAACTCCGCCCAAGGGCGCCACGCCGGGGACCGACTGCCTCGACACGAACATGAGCGTGTTTCCTGGCGCGGCCAGCATGGAGGATCCGCCTGACCTGTGCGCTCAGGATGAAGATGGCGACGGCTGGGGCGACATCGATCCTCCATCGGGGGTCGAACCGGGAACTGACTGCGATGACATGGATGGCAACACCCACCCGGGATCGGCTGAGAACGAAGACGATTCCGCGTTGTGCATGACTGACGCTGACGGCGATGGCTGGGGTGATGCCAATCCCAGAGGCGGAGCCATCCCAGGGGGCGACTGCTATGACGGCAATATCGACCTCAATCCGGATACGCTCACGCTGACGGCTTTCTTGCCCTATCTCGGTAATCCGATGGCAGAGCGCACCCTCGCTACGGTAGTTACCGAGGGGATGGATGCTGGCGAGCTTGAGACCCTGGTCACATTGCAGAGCCCAATGGGACAAATTCCCAATATTGATCTCTCCAGTGCAACCATCAACGAAAGTGGTGAAATTTATGCAAATGACCAAACAAGCGTTCAGCTCCAGACCATAGCATATGATGCAGCCATGTGTGCCGCTGATGTTGCCCTGGCGTGGCCGGTCGGCATGACTTCGTATGGAAATCCTGGTGATGTTGTCTGTGGTCTTGAGTTCGGCGGCGACGGCATGCTCTATGGGATCGATGAGGATAGCGATCTGCTGACGTTCGATCCTGCAACAGGGCACATCGTGGCAACTACGCTAATTACGTTCATGGGTATCCCTCTCAATATTAGCTCGTGTGGTATGGCGTATGACTGCACGCAAGATCGCCTGCTGGTAGCCAATGGAGTTAACCAGACGATCTACAGCATCGATCCAACAACAGTCACGGCCACAGTCGTCCGTAATCTTGATGCAGATTTCAACAACCCGTGGGACCCTGCGGGTCTTGCCTACGATCCAACTCGCCAGATGGCCTTCATTTCCGTTGGTAGCGACTTGTTCGAGGTCGAGCTCAACTCGATGATGCCACCTCTCTACGTCGGCACTTTCGCTGAGCAGGTCTCCAATCTCCAGTATCTCCCTAACTGTATGTAGCCGAAATATTCGTCACACTTCGGACATGCCTAGCGCTTTGCTCGATGTCCGATTGTCCCGTATTTTGGCTCGAAGCGAGCTTTTGTCATGTTGGCTGAGTTCTCCCTACCATCGCCATCGAACCGATACCCTTATTTTGCTCTCCAACCCCGGGTGGTCTCCACTCCACGGGCCGCCCGTCGACACGATCAGTGGAACGGCATGTAGGCACGTTTGGGTCTGGTATGATCGACGTAGAGGGCACACAGATGATGTATTGGTCTCGAATGCTGATGGTGCTGGGCGCTGGAGTGATGGGCGGTTGTGTCAGCGATCCGCCGCCGTTGCCGCAGAACACGGGAACGGTGGGCGTGACGGAGTCTGGGTCCACTGCCGCTACGCGTGGGAGTGTGGGAACGACGGTTGTTGGTCCGGGCAATGATGGCACGGGACAAGGCTCAGGTGCTTTGGATGGTTCTGGTACGACTGTAGGTGTTAGTGTTGGTACGGGGAATGCTGGGAATCTATGGTGCCGGGATGTGGACATGGATGGGTTTGGAGATCCCGATAACTGTGAAACATCCGATGTGCCAATCGAGGGCAGTGTCGACAACGCCGACGACTGCGACGATGTCGATGGGAACACGTTCCCCGGGGCTGCCCCGAACGACGATCTAATCGCGTGCTTGCGCGACGAAGACGACGACGACTTCGGGGATGACTTTGGGGGTAAAAAGCCGACGGAGGGGATCGAGGCGGGGACCGACTGCATCGATACCGACCCCGCTGTCTTTCCCGGGTCGGCCGAGCTCGAAGTGCCGCCCAACCTATGCATGACCGACCAGGATGGCGACGGATACGGCGACAGCACTCCTCCTAACGGCGCCAACCCGGGGACCGACTGCCTCGATACGGACGCGAGCATATTTCCCGGCGCGGCAAGCATGGAAGATCCACCCGACCTGTGCGCTCAAGATGAAGATGGCGATGGTTGGGGCGACATCGATCCTCCATCGCGGGTTGAGCCAGGGACCGACTGCGACGATATGGACGGCAACACCCACCCAGGTGCAGCCGAGAACGAAGATGATTCCACGCTGTGCATGACCGATGCTGACGGCGATGGTTGGGGCGATTCCAACCCCGGAAGAGGAGCCATCCCAGGGGGCGACTGCTACGATAGCAACGTCGACCTCAATCCCGACACGCTCGCGCTGACGGCTTTCCTGCCGCATCAGGGTGCTCCAATGGCCCCGCGAATCCTCGCGACGGTAGGTATCGAGGGTATGAATGCTGGTAACCTTGAGACTCTCGTCACACTTCAAGATCCGATGGGGCAACCCTTAGACATTGATGTCACAAGTGCTACCATAAGCGAAAATGGGGAAATTTTCGCAAACGACCAAGCCGGCGTTCAGCTGCAGACTGTTCTAGATTACGCAGCTACCTGTGTTGGCGGAGTAGGAGAAATGGTACCAGTGGGCATCACGTCTTACGGAGATCCTGGCGACGTTGTTTGTGGTCTCGAATTCGGGGGCGACAGCATGCTCTATGGTATCGGCGAGGACGATGATCTGCTGACGTTTGATCCGGCTACCGGACAGATCGTAGCAACTATGCCAATCGCGTTCATGGGCATCCCTCTCAACATTAGTTCGTGCGGTATGGCATATGACTGTACGCAAGATCGGCTACTCGTCGCCAATGGAATCAATCAGACGATCTACAGCGTCGATCCAATCACGGCAACAGCCACGGTCGTTCGCGATCTCGACGCAGACTTCGAAAACGAATGGGACCCCGCGGGACTTGCCTATGATCCGACTCGTCAGATGGCCTTCATCTCCACCGGCACCGTATTGTTCGAGATCGAGCTCAACTCAATGATGCCACCGCTCTTCGTTGGTAGTTTAGGGGGGCCGGTCTCCAATCTCCAGTACCTCCCTATTTGTATGTAGCCGAAATATTCGTGTCAAATCGGACATGCTTAGTTGCTTTGCTCGATGTCCGACTATCCCGTATTTTCGGCTCGAAGCGAGCTTTTGTCATATTGGCTGATTTCTCCTTACCATCGCCATTGGGCCGACACAGTCATTTGTCCTCCAATCTCCGGCGGCTTCCACTCCACCGGCCGCCCGTCGACCCACGCGACCCACGCCAGCGTTTCGAGCGGCCGATCGAACCGGGCGGTCACCCGGGTCGGACGGCCGTCACCGCTGACCTCGATAACCTCGACGGTCATCGTCTCCAAACCCACCCGTGTCTCCACCGGCATGGGACGGCCGGCCGCCCGGGTCAGCCGGTTGAAGGGCGAGGGCATCCAGCCCGCGTGTGTGTGCATCTCTACCGAGTCCATGCCGGTGCGTTCGATCGTCAATTCCGTCTGCCCCGCATGCAACACTGTAACATGGGCGGGCCAAGGCTCACCTCTGTTTTCTCGCACCGCTTGTAGATAGATAAGCAACACTTCGAGGGGAACGTTGACGAGCACCACTCGCTCCTCATCGGGAATCGCCTCGACCATGCGCTGCACCCCAACCTCCATCAGCCCCGTCGCCAACAACGAAGGTACGAAGAGCAGCGGCGCGATCACCAGGTGCAGCACCAACATCACAAGAGCCAGCAGCCGCATGCGAAGCTGGGCCATCATCCGAGCGCGCACCACGACTAAGAGCCTCGCAATAACCCCGGCACCACCCAGACCCAGCGGCAACAACAACCGATCGGTCGGCAAGGTCGCCGCAAACAGAATCGCAGCCAGGCCCATGCCGAGCAAGAAGAATCGAACCTCACGATCATGCCGAACCAGCGGCCACAACAGCCCCACCAGCACGACAAAGCCCACCGTCGGCCATCGCCACCCATGCGAGGACATGCCCAGCAGCGAGGCCACCGGAAGGGTGAGCTGTGAAAACCCTAGCAGGCCCACGGTTCGTCCGATCGCTCCCACGAAGCCCAGCGGATCCGCCCCCACGTCGAGGTACACTCCGCTACCAACCGCCCCGTAGCCCGCCGCGACGTAGACGACCCGCCAGATCACCACCACCACGCCATATGGCAGCAGCACACCGAGGCGTCGCCACCACGAACCGCGGTCCAAGACCACCGCATGCGCGACGAGATACCCGCCCACCGCTAGCCCGGCCTCGGCGGCGAGCAGCGCTGCAGCCAGCAACCCCGGCCCAACCGCCCCGCCTAGTCGCCACCCATCGCGGCGCCACCTATCATGAGCCCACACCGCACCAAAACCCAGCGCGGTGGCCAGCAGCGTATTCCGCGTAGCCAACCACCCCACCGTCTGCCCGTGGGCAGCATCGATCGCAAACACCACCGCAGCCAACCCCGCCACCGCGGTCGCTCCCAACCACCGCCGATAAAGACGCCCGGCCACCACCACCACCGCCGCATAGCAAAGCGCGCTGACCAGGTGCATCACCCACGGTGCCCCAGGCCACAGCGTAAATTCCAGCGCATGGGTGGCCGAGGAGAGCGGCCGAAAGAACCGCAACTTCAGCTCGGGGTCGGCCCACCACCCCACTTTGCCACGCTCCATGAACGCGGGGATCTGTGAGGGCTCGACAAACGAGAACAGATCCCACCACGGCGCACCGCGAGCCAAGTGATGGGCGAGCACGTGATCATCGAGCGCCAGCCCTCCGGCCAGCGCGGGCAAGCACAAAAGCAGCGCGACCGCGCCACAGAGCCACGGAGCCCGTGGGCTAGCTGCGTGGCGCGCGAGAAGATCGAGCAAGGGCATCGCAGTGGACGCCCCAACTTCTCACGATTGGTTCGCGCGTGCTTCCCTTCGGGCAGCTAGCGCTCGCAGCACCGTCTTCCCGCTCAGCGGGTGGCGACCTGCGGCGCTGGAGCCTCGGCCAGCTCCTTGATCGACTGCAACCCCACCTCGAACTCCGCGCCGATCAACGATCCGAACACCAGCCCCATGTAGCGGCCATACGGGTTGTTCCCCAGATCCATCCGATCGGTCCACGTCAGCTTGGTGCCCTCCCCCGCGGGCTCGCACAGCAAGCTCCCCGTGAGGCGAAAGCTCTCCTGCATCATCACCAGATCGAACTCGACCCCCCGCTGCGGATCCGACCGAGTGATCGTCATACTCCCGTCTTCATCCGCTTCCTCGTCGACCCAGTGCTGCTGAGCTCCAACCCCCGCGTCCGGTCCTTCGTAGCTGATATCCTGGCCCGGCTTGACGAACGGGTTCCACTGCGACCAGCCGTTCTCGAAGCTATTGATGAGGGGATAGATCCGCTCAGGCGTCGCGTCGATCACCACCGAGCGCTGCACCTCCATCTGCGAGGGCAGCACGAACCCGACCGCGGTGACGACAACGAAGAGCGCAGCGGCTCCACCCAGCACGTACTTGAGCTTCTTGTTCATCGGGACTTGCCTTCGTTCGCGACGACCGTCGCGTTCATCCAACAGGACACGGCTCGCAGGCAAAACCACCATACGCGGCTCACTTTTTCTTCGATCCCGCGAATTTCGCCTCCAAAGACCCAGAAACGCCGATTTCCACTGCCGGTTCGCGGGGGCCCACAGCCACTCGCGCCCTCTGCTCACGGGCGACGACCACGTCGGGATGGTCGGGCCCATGGTGCTCTTCGAGCACTTCGATCGCCTCGTCCAACAGCGACCGCGCTTCCACGATCTGCCTCCGCTCGTAAAGCGCGCGGGCCAGCGCCACCCCAGTCAGCCCTGCCCAGAGGCTCCGCGGCCCATGACGCTCGACCGCCAGCCGCCGCGCGGCGGTCAGCGCTGCGAAAGCATCCTCATGCCGACCCACCCCGGCCAACCCTTCGGCGTGCACGAGCATGATCGGCAGCACCGCGGCCTCGAGCACCCCGTGCTCGCCCACGCGGATCTTCACCGCTCGCTCGGCCAGCTCCACGCATCGCGAATACTCCGCACGAGCACACGCACACCGAGCCAGCACGGTCAACGGCAGGGCCACCCGCGGGTGCTCTTGCCCGTAGGTCTGCGCGAGGATCGCAGCCGAACGCTCAGCGAGCGCCTCGGCCTGGTCGATCTCCGCCACCTCCACCAACACCTCGGCCACGCGATGCAGCTGCACCCCCACGGCCGCCGCATCGAGCCCGTGCTCCGCCTCCAGCAGCTCGAGCGCGCGTCGCTGGTCGGTGAGGGCCTGCTCGTAGCGGCCGTGCTGGGCGTGGATCAAGCCCTGCGCCGCAGCATGCCGGGCGTGCAGCGGTCGATGGCCACGCACTCGCGCGAGCGCAGCCTGGGAGGCGAGGGCGAGCTCGTGAAGCGGGCGGTGGGACAGCGAGCCCGTCACGAACAGCAGGTCGACCCACGCCTCGGCCGCGGCGCGATCGTGGCGCCCGTGATTGGCCTCGAGGATCGCCTCGCGCAGCGCGGGCTCGGCCGCGTCGAGCTCGCCGCGCATCACCAAGCTGCGCCCGAGCTGCAGCAGGGCTTCGGCCAGGGTGGGCGCATGGCCGACCTCACGGGCGCCGATGACCGCCTCATCGCTAAGCGAGCGCGAGGTCTCGCCGTCGCCCGCGATCGCGCGGGCACGAGCGCGGGTGAGCGAGGCCCGAACCCCGGCGACCCGCAGACGCTGCTGCTCGCCCACGGGAACCTGCCCGAGCAGCGACTCCACGTCGGCGCAAACCTCCAGATCGCGCAGCGACTGCACCGACTGCACGGCGCCTCGAACCCTGCGATCACCCGCCACGGCCAGCCCGTCGAGTACATAGCGGATCTCGTCGCGCGCGTTGTCGAGGCACAGCATGCGCGCGGTGAGGACCTCGGCCGACTGCTCCCCGCGCCGCGTGGCCTGGCACGCCTCGGTGTACTGCGAGTTCCACGTATCGAGCCACTGCTCGACCGACGTGCGGGTCGTCTGCCACGAAGTCGCGGCATAGGGCAGCGCGGACTCCTCGAAGATCCGGGCCAGCGCCGCTTGACGCTCGGGGCCGAAGATCTCCTCGACCTTGGCTCGACCCCCCGTGCAGGCATCACTGTCCGCTCGTCGACTGCCATAGACCCAGGCCGCCGGCAACGTCGCGAGCAGCAGGCCCGCCGCGGCCGTCTGTCGTCGCCGCCGCCGCCGAAGCCGACGCTGGGGAGACAGCGCGGTGAGCAGAGGCTCCATGGTGGGGTAGCGGGCCTGCGGATCCGTGCTCAGGCCGCGCAGCAGCGGCTGGCGGATCCAGCCAGGCAAGCGGCGAAGCTCGGCGGTGCGCAGCGAGCCCTTCAGCACCGCCCGTGGCAGCTCCCGGGGCTCGTCGAAGTCGAAGGGATGCCGACCGCACAACGCTTCGGCCAAGGCAAGGCAGAAGCTGAACTGATCGCTACGCGCGGTGGCCCGATCCCCGCGATGCTGCTCGGGCGCCATGTAGCGGGGAGTCCCGACCATCACCCCAGCGGCAGTAAGCGAGGTCTCCAGCGCGGTGGTCGGCATGGCCACGCCGTGAGGAGGCGAGCCCCCAGACGAACCGGCAGACGAGCCCCCAGACGAACCGGCAGATGAACCCGTAGGCGAGCCCGCGCTATGCGGAGCCTCGGCGCGCAGCCGGGCCAGCCCAAAGTCGGTCACCGAGGTGCGGCCGTCGTGCCCGATCAGCATATTGGCCGGCTTGAAATCACGGTGCACCAGCCCGGCCTCGTGAGCGGCGGCCAGGCCCCGCCCGGCCTGCATGAACGCATCGAGGATCTCGGTCCGCTCGCGCGGCGTCTTTAGCCAGGTGCGAGCGTCGGTCCCGTCGATCAACTCCATCGCGATGCAGGCCCGGCTTTGCCACGTGGTCACGTCGTACACGGCCGTGACGTTGGGATGCGAGAGCCGAGCCATTGCCTGCGCCTCGCGGAGGATCCGCTCCTCGTTCCCGATCCCCAAGTGCACCAGCGGCACGACCTTCAGCGCGATCCGACGATCGAGCTTGGGGTCGTACGCCAATAGCACCACGCCAAAACCACCGACCCCCAGCTCGCGCAGCACGACATACCGGCCGATCGTGCTGCCGATGTGGATCATGGCGTCCGAGGTAGGCTCGGCCACACCCGCCGACTCGGCGATGTCTCCCGCCGCTGGATCGAGCGGGTCCGGGCGAACCTCGGCAGCCGGGTCTGGTCGATCTCCTTCGGCCTCGGCGGTCGAGAGCCAGGCGATCTCCGCAATGAGCTGCCGACAGTCCTCACACTCGGCCAGGTGGGCCTCGGCGGCCGCTCGCTCGTCCGGCGCTAGATCGCGGCGCAGATAGGCAGCCACGGTATCGTCGTCCAGACAGGGCATGCGACCTTCGATCCGCGTAGACGGTATCACCGAGCCGATCCGTCCGATCTGTGGTTGGTGCTATGGTCGGTCCGATCTCGCTGATTACGGCCATGGAGTACCCGTTGACCCAGCGCTTCGTCGCCCAGCGAGGGGAAGGCGATCCGCTCGTGTCCGGGCCGTTGCTCGAGCCGATCCTGACCGATCTACACCGTGCCGGTGCTGGGGCGTGGCCGGGAGTCGAGCTGGCGCCCGAGCCCTTCGTCGAGCACCTCGCCACCCATACACCGGCCGACCCCGAGGCGCTGGCCCGGGTGTTCGCGACTGATCTGTATCTGGCCGGCGCCTGCGCTCTCGGCAACGCCCGTGCGATCCGGGCCTTCGAGGAGGCGATGTTCGGCGAGATCGGTCGCGCGCTGCGGCGACAGCCAGCCTCGGAGATCCAGCGAGCCGATCTCGAGCAGATCGTGCGTGAGAAGCTGTTTGTGGCCCACGCAGACGCGCCCGCCAAGATCACCCAGTACTCCGGGCGTGGCCCCTTGCGGCTGTGGGTGCGGGTCAGCGTGGTGCGAACTCTCCAGAACCTGGTGCACCGGGGCCCCCGCGAAGCGCCGCTCTCGGACGCGCTGGCGCAGAGCCTGGAGGACGCTCCGGTCGAGCCCGAGCTCGCCCATATGAAGCGGCTGTATCGTGAGCAGTTTCGGCAGGCGCTGACCGAAGCGGTGGAGCGACTCGCGGTCGGAGACCGGCTGCTGCTCCACCAGCGCTTCGTCCAGCGAGTGCCTCAGGCTGCGCTGGCCCGCGCCTACGAGGTCCACGTCAACACGATCGCCCGCTGGAGCCGGCGCGCTCGCGATGCGTTCGAATGCGAGCTCCGGGAGGCACTCGCGAGGCGTCTGGAGCTGGAGGTGGATCAGCTGGGCAGCGTGGTCGCCATGGTGCGTAGCCGCCTCGATGTCTCGCTAGGTCGCTTGCTCGAAGGATCCTAGCCGTCCTGGCGGATGCGGATGTCTGTTTCGCCGGGTGTTGAGCGTTCTAGAACCTAGTTGAAGTACGACGTAATCTGGGAGGATCGGGGAATGCCGGACGAATCATAGAGGAGGCTACCGGTCAGGTCCCACTCGTCATCGATGGCGTCGGTTCGCGGTGAGTACGTGACCGTGCTGGTGCTGGAATCCCAGTCCATGATGACCGGGTCCGGTTTCGCCCCGATGGAGCGATTCTCCGTCGGGATTCCGAGGCCGAGGTTGTCGGGCGCGCTGTTTAGCTCTTTGATCAGAGCATTCGCTGCATCGATGATGAGCATCGCGCCCTTCGTTTGATAGCCATAGTGTTTGCACAGCCCGCCCAGATTGTCCCGCAGTTTCCACATGACTTTGTAGCGAGACTTGTCCACGGTGTAGAGAGCATCAGTTTTCTTGACCAGTTGTTTGTAAGTCGTGCTCCCTCTGTCGTAGATGAAATCCATCACGAGGTTGCGGATCGCCTCGAAGGGTACCTTGTGGGCGATGTCGAAGTCCTTCCGAGCAACCGGCGCGTACCCCAACGAGCTCAGCTCCTGATTGATATCGGTGGTCACCTTGGTCGGTATAGAACTCCGGAACGACGGCCTTGAGAACCCGCTCTTGCCCTCGTCCATGTCGATTTTCATCGGTTGCACGACCCTAGGTTTCGTGACGCTGATCTGGCGCCGGGGTACCATGATTATGCGCCTGTTCGAAGCGACGACCCTTCCTGCTCGCGGTTGCACCACGTGCGCCAATGCGCGATCGAACAGCCCGAGTCCCGCTCGAGCCGAGGGGTCGCCGGACTGCCGTGTGGTGTGGAGCGCTTCTTTGGGCGCAACGGCGTGGACCGAAGTTGCTGTGGATGGTGATCGCCGCCTGTCTGTAGCAACGAGCACCGCCCTGTCCCGGGGCAGATCTCGCGGAACATGGTGACTCGACCGAGCTTGCGCCGCCCAGTGCGGTGCCTGGGCCCACGCGGGCTCTGGCCGTGGCTTGCGGGGAGAGGCTTGACTCCCTGGCGAACGAGGCATCCTCGCGGTCCTGGGCTGGCCAACCGTGGCGTCCGTCTTCGCCGGCAGCCCTCTGGGCCGCGGTGCCCTAGGCTGGTTCGGTTTGTCCGGCCAACCGCTCGCAGTGGCCGGCCCTCGCGAGATTGAAGGGCTTGGGGATCTTGTAAACATCCCCACTCCTCTTTGTGTGAATGAATCGCTCCTGGTGCTGTTGAGCCGCCAGATCTCCCCGGCGACCTTTCGTCCCATTATGTCTGCTTCCGCCTCCAACCCCGGATCTTGCACGATCACCAGTCCCCGCTCGTGAGGATTAGCGACCCGCCCCTCTCGTTGTTGCATGACATGGGTCAACTCGTGTCCTAGTAGCTCCAACCCCTCGCGCGTGTGCGGCTGATAGAGTCCCGGCGCAAAACAAAGGGTCTCCCTCGTGGTGAACGCCAGTGCCCCCATGGCCGTCGCCGCGGGCCCTTCGTGTACCCGTACCTCGGAAAGATCGGCCCCGAACAATCCTTCCATCTGCTCCCGGAGCTCGCGGTCCAGCGGCTTGCCCGGCCCGATTAGCCGTAGCTGCCCATCTGGCACCAGCGACGTCACCACCTGGGCACTGGCCCGGCGCTGTACTACCCCGGCAGCAGCTTGGTGCAGCGCCACCCCGCGCAGCATCCCCACCTTGGGTCGCCCCATCCCTGGTAATCGCTCCGGTCGCAGCGCTCCTGGCCAAGCCGAGCCCGAGGTTCCCTTGGCCTGCACGGCCGACCGGCACCTCTGCGCGGGCATCAGCTCCGGCCGTGGCGCCTTTCCGGACCAAAAACTCGCTGCTTTGGCCTGCCCAACCCCGCCGGCGGCCATCTCACGCGACGTCCGGGCGATCATCAGATCTGGCTGTGGCGCTTTGTTAGCCCAAAAGCTCCGCCTCTTGGCCAGTCTGGCTTGGGCCGAGATCGAACAGGTCGAGTCGCCGCGAAACCGCTCGATCTGGAAGAAGCCCTGCAGCACCAAGCCACGTCTCGATCCCTTCGTGAACGTCATCGTGCGTGCTCCCCGGGACGTCCACGGTGCCAGCTTGCACTCGCTATGGCCCCAACGGCCTCATCCTAGGCCAAGTGTTCGAAAGCAAGTGTTCGGCCTGCTTCTAGCCATGCCATGGTAGGCAACCCAGCACTATGGATCAATTTTTCGACTAAATAAAGCGCAGCGAGTGGCGACATGCCGCTTGCAAGAGATGTACTCTGTCGAAGCGAACTGCTTGGTCTTCTCTTGGAGGCCACGCCCTGTTGAAAAACTTGATGACGGGGGCGCCGCATCGACCGCGAGTGGTCGTTCTGCGAGACACCATGGCATCCCAAGACACCTCCAGACAACCGTCTCGCGGGTAGGCTGGGCGGCGATCTGCCCGGGATCCTACTGCACCGGACCTGCGGAACTACCGCATCCGGCTCCCGGATATACGTCTTGGTCCTCGAACAGGTGGCTGGATCTCGGATTACCACACGCCCCCGAAAGGGTCCTCTCGCGTTCTCCAGGTTTCTCCAGGTCCGCTCGACCTTCGCAGGCAAAGGTAGTGAGCCAGTCTGCCACTTACGTGCCGTTTGTACGCTCATGCTGGCCGCAGGCGCGACTACATGCTGCGGTTTGCCATGCTTCATCTTCGTCTCAGAAGCCGTACTTGCTCGTTTGTGACCATTTTCGGATCATTGACCCTGCGCCGCTAAAATTAATTGTCATTGATCACAATCGGGGCAACGCGAGGGGGCGTGAGATGGCGAGGTCCGAGCGGGAAATGTTGGTAGCATCGAGGGACGGCTCTGGCACAAATGATGTGTGATAAAAACAAGCAGACGCAGTCGCGATCAGTCCCATCCCGCGGGCTTTTGCTGGCGCGACCATCGAAGTCGAAGGCGGGCCGACCGATTGTCACAAAGACATGGTCTTTATCCAAGGTAGTAATTTCGATGCCCGCTCTATTGAGTCATTTTGTCTAGATATAACTGAGGTCCGTGTTCTTGATTACGAAAGGTGCATGGCGGCAGGCCAATGTAGGCCGGCGGGAACTGAATGGAAAATCGAGCAAGAGTCTGCAAGTGAGAATTACTGTAATCGTAGTCGCAGTGACCGCAAGCGGCACCCAATAAATTGCGTGGAGTGGAAGGAAGCAGCCGACTTCTGTGCTTGGGCAGGGAAGCGCCTCCCGACGGAGTGGGAATGGGAGTGGGCGGCTCGTGGGCGCGAGAATGGGAGGCGCTATCCCTGGGGAAGCCAAGGGCCTACGTGCGAACACACGGTAATGTTTGAGCCTGGATATGGATCCAGTCGAATGGAGGATTCAATTGCTATGTCCATTCTTGAAGATGCCGGGATGCGATTTGCAGAACAATACCATCAGAGAAGAAGGCGAGCATTGCATGGATGTAGGTTCATGGGCTGAGTTCAATCCCAGCCACTTCCTTGTGTCCTACGGTTCATCCTATATCCCTACAGACCGCATCACCAGCGTTGGATTTCGCTGCGCATCGGAACCTCAAAGTATTCCGACGTTGAGGGAGTCACAGGAAGTGGGGTTGTCGAGGGGCAGTCGCCCTCCTGATAGTGTGGTATGACCGGCTCTCGGGCAGGCTCATTCCAAGTTGCCGAAGTGCAGCGCGTCGAAGCTAGGAACAGGGTCCTGTAAGCGCTCGTGGTACGATCGCGTTTCCGAGCGTAGCGGTGCGACGTGTGCATGGTACAACGCGTCGTCATGCTGGATCGATCGACCGAAGACCTGTTCGCCGCCATCCATGACGGTCGGCTCGACGCCATCCGACAGAGGCTCCAGTCGGTGACACCCGACGCCAGAGACTCGGGCGGGGTTCCGGCGCTCGTGGCCGCCAGCCGCACGGGACGTCTCGAGGTCGTCGAGCTATTGCTCGACGCAGGAGCCGATGTCCATGCTCGCGTGGTCCTCCCAACTCGCACCGAAGGGCCAACGTTGATGATCATGGGTCCTCCAATCGAGGACGACGAGGACGAAGAGGACGAAGAGGAAGAGGACGAGAGTAAAGACGAGGAGACGGCGCTCGGCGCCGCGGTACGCCTTGGCCATACGTCGATCGTGCGTCGTCTGCTGGCGGCGGGAGCACCGCTACGGCCCGAGCGATGGGACGGTTCGTGGCCCTTGGAGGTCGCCGCTCGGGTCGGGACCCCACAGATCGTGAAGATGCTGCTCGAGGCCGGGGCTGAGCCCGACCAGGGATTCGCGATCTGTCCCCTCCATCACGCGGCGTCGCGCGGCTCCATCGAGATCGCCAAGGCCTTGCTGGCCGCTGGGGCCACGGTCGACGCCGGGGACGAAGATGGTACGACCCCCCTCATGTATGCCGGAGGCAACGGCCACCTTCCCATGGTCGAGCTGCTGCTCGAGGCGGGGGCCAACATCAACGTCTGGGCCGAGGGAGACAACGTCCTCTCCTGCGCGGTGCGGACCGGCGACGCGGCCCTCGTCTCGTTCCTTCGCGAGCGGGTCGACGACGACGTCCGTGGCTCGGTGGAGGAAGGCGAGCTGGAGCGCCAGCAGATCCGCATTCGTCGCGAGGCCGACCGGGAGACCGAGGGGTTCATCGACGCCGCCATGGACGGCAAGCTGCGCAAGGTCCAAAGAGCGCTAGCATCCAAGAGCGTCGCGGTCGATGCCTTGGGGAGTATGGGGCAGACCGCCCTTCACTACGCTGCTTCTTATGGCCACATGAAGGTGATCGAGGCATTGCTCGGGGCGGGGGCGGATCCCAACATGCGCAGCGACGAGAGCGGACCGGGGCGGGCCCCGGGCTCTACCCCGCTCCACCTGATCGCGGGGAGCTTTTTCGCCAAGGACAGGCCCGGAGTCATCGCGCGTCTCGTACGAGCCGGGGCGCAGCTCGATGTTCGCGACGACGAGGGGTCGACCCCGCTGATGCTCTCCATCGTGTGTGGCCCGGGATATCCCGATGCGGCCCGCGCCTTGGTGGACGCAGGAGCCGACCTCGACGTGACCGATCACGAGGGCAGCACGGCATTGATGCTGGCCCTGGCGTGGCACATCGAGCCAGTGGTGGAGCTGTTGCGCAAGGCAGGCGCCAGCGAACGAGGCGTACGTGAGCTGCAGCTGTTGCGGGCCGCCCAGGAGGGTGATCTCGCAAGGGTGACCGCCTTGCTCGAGGCAGGGGCCGACGTCAATCACTGCATGGGAAGCACCGCCCTGTCGGGAGCCGCAAGCGATGGTCATACGGAGATCGTCCGAGCCCTGATCGCCGCCGGCGCCGACCTCGACAAGCGCGAGTCCGAAAATTCCTTCAACCCATTGCTCAGAGCGGCGTACGGCGGCCACCTCGAAGCGACCCGTGCCCTGGTGGAGGCCGGTGCCGATCTCTGCGTGTCGATCCAGCACATGGGGACCGCGCTAGACTACGCACGGCGAGGAAAGGCCGAGGGTCACGGTCCCGAGCAACCGTGGGATGCGGTGATCGAGCTCCTCGAGAAGGCGGGCACACCCTCGCTGCTGGGCTGAGCACACCAGGATGCCGGGACGACGCCGCTTACGCCTACGCGGACGGCCGCGTAGCCTGGGCTCCGATCCCCAGCTCCTGGGCGAAGAACGTGCGGAGCGTCGCGAATGCTCGCTCGATCCTGTCCATGGACTCGACGAGCTCTGCGGGCTCTTCGCTCATCAGCACGAACAGCTGGTTGGCTCGTACCGTCCCGCTGATCCCCTTGAGCGCGTGCGCCGATCGACCCAGCGTGTCCATATCGTCCGCCTCAATCGCCGCCTGCATCTGTGCGATGAGCGTAGCGGCCCGGTCGACGAACATCTCGACCAGCGAGCGCAAGACCTCTTGGTCGGTGTCGTAGTTGTCTCGCAGCCACTGGAGGTCACAGGGGATGTCGAGGTCGAGGGGGCCGGGCATCGAGCTCGATCGCACCGGGGGAGAGGCCAACCCGCTTCGTAGCGCGGCGTACTCCCGTACCGCACGGAGCAGATCGCGTCGCCGAACGGGCTTGCTGATGTAGCCATCCATCCCCGCATCGAGGCAGCGCTGCCGATC
Organism: Myxococcota bacterium; assembly: GCA_039194325.1. Taxonomy (GTDB): domain Bacteria; phylum Myxococcota_A; class Polyangia; order Nannocystales; family Nannocystaceae; genus Paraliomyxa. Next base: position 1,212 of record JBCCWC010000067.1, on the reverse strand, counting down.
GGCCGGCATGGCGTGCGCGGTCATGGCCACGATCGGCAGATGCCGGTTGCCCCCTTGCTCCCGGGTGCGAATGGCCGCGGTCGCCTGCAAGCCGTCGAGCAGCGGCATCTGGATGTCCATGAACACCACGGCGTACGAGACCAGCTCGATGAGCTCGAGCGCCTCGGTGCCGTTGTTGGCCAGGTCGACCCGACAGCCCAGGTCGATCAGCATGCGCTGGGCGACCTTTTGGTTGATCACGTTGTCTTCGACCACCAGCACGCGGACTTCACCATCGCCGAACTCGCGGGGGCGAATGACGGGGTTGGAGGGGTCGCTCCCGAACGAAGGCGGCGTGCCGGCGTTCCGCTGATCCCAGGCGGAGACGATGGCATCCATCAGATCGGACTGGTGCATCGGCTTGACCAGGTACCCATAGCAGCCCGCGTTCTGCAGGGCCTCGGCGGTCAGCTGCCGGGTCACCGAGCTCATCATCACGACCACGACGCCCCGGAGCGCAGGATCCTCGTGGATGTGGCGGGACAGCTCCAGCCCGCTCATCGCAGGCATGTGGTAGTCGATCAGGGCGAGGCCGAAGGGCATGCTCTGGAGGTTGGCCTGGCGCAGCATGGCCAGCGCCTCGGCCCCCGATCTGCACTCGGTGGGGCGAAGCCCCCAGCGCTCGAGTAGCTCCCGTACGACGAAGCGGCTGATCTGTTGGTCGTCGACCACCAGCACTCGCTGACCCTCGAGGCCCGGCTCGAGCCGGTCTTCGGCTCCCGAGGAGGTCGTCGTTCGGTGGGCGATGTCCAGCGGGATCGAAAACGAGAACGTCGAACCACGCCCGAGATCGCTGACCAAGTCCACCTGGCCCCCCATCAAGGACACCAGCTCGCGCACGATGGTCAGGCCCAGGCCCGTGCCGGCGTGGGTCTTGGTGGTGGACATGTCGGCCTGCTGAAAGAGATCGAAGACGGTGGCCTGGTCCTCCTCGACGATGCCGATGCCGGTGTCCTGGACCGCGATGGTGAACCACGGGGGGCCCTCGGCGTGGAACTTGTGCTCCACGGTCACCAGCACGTGGCCCTTTGGGGTGAACTTGAGCGCGTTGCCCACGAGGTTGACCAGGATCTGTCGAAGTCGTCCGTGGTCACCGCTGATGTAGGTCGGGGTCCCGGGCACGTAGCGGGAGACCAGGGCCAGATCCTTCTCGTCGGCCAGCACCGCCATCTG
>JBCCWC010000066.1:0-62343 GCA_039194325.1 Myxococcota bacterium | reverse complement strand
GTGCCCGCAGAGCGCCTGCCATCTCGACGGGTCGGATGCCGGGGCATGCTTCGACGCGGCCGACGTCACGATGGTCGCGAACACCACGGAGCTGTCGGCTGCGCTGGCCGCACTTGGCCCCGACGATGACGCGGTCTTCGTGCTCGAGGCCGGGGCCTACGGGGTGACCGTCGACATCGGCTCCGATGTCGAGATTGCGATTCTCGGCAACGGCATGGTCGCCCCTACCCTGACCGGCAATGGGCCACGGTCCGTCGAGATCTCCGGCAATGCGATCGCCTACCTGGGCAATGTCGACATCTCGAACTCCGATGTCTTCGGTGGCGGGGTTTTCTGCTCGGGGCTCGCGGTGTGGATCGATGATTCGATCGTGCGCGGCAATGCCCAGCTCGGCATGGATATCTCAGCGGGATGCGTGACTCACCTACGCCGTACCGGGGTACAAACGAACGATGGTGGAGGCATTAGCGTGGATGGACTGGGGACCCACCTCTACGCCGAAAATTCGGTGATTGCGGGCAACATAGGGCCCGTCGCCGGGGCGGGGATACGTATCATCGCAGCCAACGCGGAGCTTACATATAGCGTCGTTGTGTCGAACGGGACGTTTGCAGCTCCAGTGAACTTCGAGTGCCTGGGCGACGTCTCCGGCGAGGTGAGAAACAGCATCATTTCGGGACCAAACGGAAACTCCATTAATGCCTGCGATACGCTGACCTGGAATACAAATGCGCTGGACACCGATAATTTGGGAGCTACGAATACGAACATTGGACCATACAGCAACTCCTGGTTCGTCGATCCAGGCATAGGTGACTATCACCTAGACGCCACCCAACTTCCGATGTTCATGGATATCGCGATGTGGCAGAAGGGTGATCCCATCACCGATATCGATGGCGACCCGATCCCAACCGAGATGGCCAGCTTTCCAGGGTACGATCAGCCGTGACAAACCTCCAGCGCATCGCCATTCTCCAGCTCATCACAACTGGCCTTCTCGTCGCATGCGGTGACGGACCCACAAACGCCACCGGGGATCCGTCCACCACCGGCACCTCCGATGGCGAGCCAGGGGGCACGAGCGGCCTTGACGACACCGGAAGCGACAATGGAGGCCCCCATAGCGAGAGCAGTGGAGAATCCGAGACCGGGATGAGTACAACTGGGCCCGAGTGCATAGACGCCGGAGACTGCAAGAATCCGATCGTGCCCTTCTGTGGACCAACAGGAGCGTGTTTGAGCTGCGAACAGATGGACGATCCCAATGGCGCTTGTACCGAGGCCAACCCGGGTCTACCCGTATGTGCTAGTGGGGTATGCGTACAGTGCACAGATGAGCAAACGGACGCATGCGACGGTGCAACCCCCGTGTGTGCGGAGAACAACGAGTGCGAGCCGTGCACCGAGCACGCCCAATGCCCACAGAGCGCCTGTCACCTCGATGGGACAGATGCCGGAGCATGCTTCGACGCCGCGAGCGTCACCACGCTCGGGAACACAACAGAACTAACGGATGCGCTGGCCGCACTTGGCCCCGATGACGACGCTGTCTTCGTGCTCGAGGCCGGGACCTACGGGGTAACCGTCGAGGTGGGTTCCAATGTCGAGATTGCGGTGCTTGGCAACGGTATAGTCGCCCCTACCCTGACCGGCAATGGAGGACGGTCTGTCGAGGTATTTGGCAATGCGATCGCTTATCTGGGAAACCTCCAGATCTCGAACACGGAAGTCAGCGGCGATGGCCTTTCCTGCTCAGGGACGGCGGTATGGCTCGACGACTCGAACGTCCGCAACAACCAGCGCGGCATGGACATCTCGGGGACCTGCGCTGCTCACCTCCGCCGGACGGTGATCTACAACAACGCAGCCGGGGGAATCGAGGTCTCCAGCGGCCAGCTCTCCATGCGCAATTCCGCGGTCGGACGTAATGGCGATGATCTTCTGTCTACCGTCGGTGGCATAAGACTCGACGGTACGGTCGTCGACATCACGTACTCTTCCATTGTCGGCAATGAATCAATCAACCCCGATCGAGGCTCACTATTCTGCCTCGGAGGCGAAGCTGGATCGATCCGCAACTCCATCATCGTCGGCGCAGGAAGCTCCATCGACGATTGCAATAGCATCGTATTCTCCCATGACGCTCTGGATGATCCGAGCATCATGGGAACGAACCTGAGCAACGTAGGCCCGATCATGCCTGCATGGTTCGCTGGACTCGGCCTTAGTGACTTCCACCTGACGGCTACTGGACAAGATACCTTCGGTAGCCTTGCAATGTGGGAGCCCGGTGATCCGCTCACGGACATCGATGGTGACCCGATCGCGATGGATAGCGAAAGCACACCTGGATACGACCAACCGCAATAGCGCGGGACGGGGCGATCTATTCGGTCCAAGTACCGTTAGAACATTCGCTTCATTATTGTGATCAGCGCTTGGTTGATCGCGATGGTGGAGATATCACTCCACAGCGCGCCGGGAGGCCGAAGTTCCAAGGGGAAATCGGCTACCAACGGATTTGCTCGGCCTCCCGGCGCAGTGGTTTGGCGCATTTGAGACTCGAGGGAGACAGATATAAAGATGAGCGACGGACGTGACGAAATCGAACGCATGAGCAAGATGCTCAACGTATGGCAGCTCGTGGGGATGATGAGCCTCGACGGACGGCTGACGCTGGACGAGACGAAGGTGCTCACCGAGTCTCTGACGGTTTGGGCGTCGTATGTCCGCAACCGCGGGAACAAGACCTGGACCGCACGCGAGCTGGGCAAGTCGAGGCGAGTGATCCGCTCGATCATCCGGCGCTGGGAAGCGACCGGTGGAGACACGCAGGCCCTGCCCGTGTCGTTACGGTGCTGGATCTTGGGGGAGAGCGACCCTGCGGTCGTAGGGCCGTCTGTGCGTGCGCTACAGGCTGATGTCGAGCACGAACTACGCATGGCCCGCAGCGAAGCGATCTCGGACGACTTCCAGTTGCCGCCGGGGAGCGCTGCCCCGCTGGCCCTGCCCCCCGCGGTGACCATCGACATCCCCGCAGAAGATGCGCGCTCGGGCGAGGAAGACCGACCGACTACAGGCCCGGCCGGCAAGGACGATCCCACGCTGTAGCCTGGACCACCCACCGCTTCGGCGGTACGTTCCTATCGTATGCGGTGGTCGCCCCTCCTGATCTCCGTTCTCAGTGCGCTCTGCACCCACACTTCGGTCGCAGCCACGGCCGAGAAATCGCTGCTCGGTCTCGAGCGGCGGTCGGTCGCTCCCGAAGACAAACAGAGGGCGGAGCCACCACCCGGGGCGGACGAGAGCGCCGGCGACAGCGCGGCAACCGGTGGAAAGCCGTGACTGGTAACCGTATCCGTGCCATCGGCGTCGTCGTTGTGCCGACGTTCGTCGGTGCCTGCGCCGAGCCGCTGCCGCCGCTACGCTACGAGACGGAACAGGCGGTGATCGGGACGGGGTTCGATGATCCGCTATGTGGCTACGACTTTCCGTGGATCGACAATCAGATCGAGTTTGTCGAAGAGATGCTCGATGCTGCATCCTCCGAAAAGGTCGAGATCTATCTCTACGGTGATGCCCCTGCGTTCTGCGGGAGCGAAGCGATCAGTGGGTGCTATAATCCGAGGCGTGACATCGTAGTGTCGGCATGGTGGGCCGTCGATCACGAAATCGTTCACGCCGTGGTTGACCGATTCGCCGACGCCCGACCATTCTGGGACGAAGGCATCGCCGAGGCCCTGCAGCTCCACCGACCCACGGTGCGCGGTTTCGTGCCGATCAAAGACAATGCGGCGACCAACGACGGGATCGACGTCGAACGGCGTGGGGCCGGACACTTCACTCGCTGGTTGATCGACAACCACGGAGTCGGAGCACTCAAGCGCGTACTCAAGCGGGAAGCGGCACTCGGCGCATCGCTCGAAACGCTCGCGGCGGCGTACGAGGCCGAAGCACCCGAGGCGTACCAGAGTTGGGCTCCGTGCGACTACCCATCGCTGACGCAGACCGGCCCGGAGCAATGGTCGGAAGCGGCCGAGGTGTCCTGCGAACGCTCAGATGTCACCCGATTCTCCGAGCGCAAGCGGACTCTGCTCCGAAGCGTCGAACTCGCTGGTGGTCGCTACACGTTCGAAGTCAGCGGCACCGACACGTGGGGGCAGCTCCTCGGATGCCTGACCGAGCCCCGGTATGAGCCCGTAGAACCAATGCTGCACGGCGACACGATGAGCGAGCTCGAGCATTCGCTCACGGCTCCGGGCGTCCGATTCGAGGCTGGTGTAGTGCACACGATCGAGCTCACCGGAGGGTTGTACAAGATCGAGGTCCCGGTCGAAGAGGACGGGCTACGCGTCGAGGTCTCACTCACACGCATCGGTGCGTAGGTTTGGGCGTCGTACGTGCACAACCGCAGAAACAAGACCTGGACCGCACGCGAGCTGGCAAGTCGAGGCGAGTGATCCGCTCGATCATCCGCTGCTGGGAAGGGACGGGTGGAGACACGCAAGCCCTGCCCGTGTCGTTGAGGTGCTGGATCTTTGCGGAGAGCGACCCAACGGTCGTAGATCGGTCTGCGCGTGTGCTACAGGCTGATGTCGAGCATGAGCTACACATGGCCCGCAGCGAAGCGATCTCGGACGGGGACTTGCAATTGCCTCCGCAGAGCGCTGCCCCGCTGGCCCTGCCCCCCGCGGTGACCATCGACGTCCACGCAGAAGATGCACGCCCGAGCGAGGAAAACCGTTCCGCGACGGGGCCCGGCCGCCGAGGAAGATCCCACTCCGTAAACTGGACCACCGGTCCCTCCGGCGGTACGTTCTTGTCGTATGCGGTGGTCGCTCCTCCTGATCTCCGTTGTCGGCGCGCTCTGCACCCGCACTTCGGTCGCCGCCGCGGCCGAGAACCCCCTGGCTCGGCGATCCAGCACCGAGGAGTGGGACGCCGAGTTACGGCGGCTGAAGATCGCCACCGGGGTCTGGTGGGGCACCTTCGCCGCTCTGAACATCAGCGGGATCCCGACCTGCGTGATCGCCTCGCGCGACCTGAACGAGGGCGCGGCGGCCTGGTGCGCCATCGCCTCGATCGGTAGCGCGGTTACGATGGTGGGGGGGATCGTCTACAGCGTCCGACTGCTCCGCCACAACGAGGTTCCTAAGCCCCAGCGCTACTGCTGGCCGAACTGCCGGGTGGGTAGAGTACGGTGGGAACCTCGCCGTCCGCTCGCGCTACGGTTTTGACCTGTTAGCAAATGGACTATCCGAAGATAGCGGCTTCAGCAGCAGACACGGGCGATCTACGAGTTCCTCCTTTGCCATACCATGGAGTGTAAAGTGCCGAATGACCACGTCACCCTCACCGTCCCAGAGATTCGCCGCCTCGCCGAACAGGTTTCCAGACTAAGCGAGCGAGTGATCCTACTCCATGGAACAGCCCAACAGGCCAAGATCTGCGTAGGCATTCAGGCACTCCAGAAAGCTGCGTGTGTGTCTCCTGGCACCTACGTACTCCGTATGCTCTCGCATCGTCAGACTGACTCCGTAATCAGGCATGGGGACGACTCTGAGGTGCGAGATCTTGTGAGTCGACTCAGGAAGAAGCGTTCCCTCTCTGTCGGCAAATCTGAGTTCGTTTTGGATACAGCTCGTTCTCGCACAAAGAAAAAGGACCTTGCTGGCGCAGTGATCTATTGCGCGGAGTCATTCGGACGCTACGCAGACCAAATTCAGGAATTGAACGAATCTACAACTGGAAAAATCATTTTTGCAACTTGGACGGATAACGCAGACATGTCCTGGCTTGAACCCTATTCGCCCAAATGCATCGTCGTTCACACCCACCGTTCCGATTATCACGCACGAATGCTTGGCCTTGCGCATCACATGTCAAAGCATGACTATGAGAACGGAGCGCTCAGGCCAAGCTCCTGGAATGTAGAAACGAACGCTCCACCAAAGCCGCAATCTCCCGCGGAACGAATCCCCGCAAAACTCGCGATCCAGGATCCCTACGTACACATTGATCCAGGCTTTATCAATTTTCGACTATGTGCCTCTACATTCCGTACAAGAAATGTTCTTCGACTCATCGACGACCGAAGCTCAAGGCCAAACCCACTGGCATGCGTAGTACATCACCACCGTCTTGTTGAGTTCGCCCTTGAGTTCTGCCGCGCCAATGACATTGGCACTCTTGCAGAAGCACTAGCAAACCCCTCTCCTGGAACACTCATCAGTAGCGTTGAGACAGTAAGAGGCAGCAAGAAAGTTTACCATGATTCAAGAGTCCGATTTCTGTTGAAGCTTCCATACAACTCAAGTCGGCGAGTATTCCTTGAATTTGGCACGAGCCACTTTGTGTCCGACACCGGAAAAGCAGAGGCAGGAATGACTTCTCGCATTGCGCTTGTTGGAAAAATTTCGCGCGTCAATGACCGCGAGGTGACAATTTACCCCATCATCATGGGCCACCCGACCCTTGAGCACAAAAGGAACAACGCACTTTCCGTAGATCTGGCTTGGGAGGGTCCAGACTGGTACTGGACGCCGGCAGAACTAATCGATGAATTCTCAAGGGCCAGAAAAGCCCCACTCCCGGCGCCAGGCGAGTGGCAGCCAGTCATGCGCAAGCTTCCAGAGAAAAACGTCAAGGCATCGCTGTGTAATTTGTTGAACGAAACCCCATCTTCAGACTGGGGCGGCGAGCAGAATGATCTCTTTTCAGCCGGCATCCATCTTGGTGGACAACGTATGACGGCCGCATTCGTCCTCAAGGGGCCAGCCGGCGGCAGGAAGTTCAAACGTATGACACCTGCAATGCTCGGTAAAAACGCTGATCAAATCTATCGTTTATCGCAGAGCCCCGCGCATATTCTCATTGTGCAGCACTGTCACGACATCGACGAAGCTGTTCGCGCAACCCTCGCTGCGTTTGCCCAGAACCTTGGCCGACCTCGCCGATACTGCCTGATCGACGGGAGAGAAACCTATCGCATCCTAAAAGCTCATGGTGAAATCTGACAAAGCAAACTCTACGATATCGCCCCGCTCCTGGAGTAGTTGCGCATGTCCACTCTTTACCTATGTTAGTTGCTAGCGGTGTCGCGTCCAGGATCTTTCTGTTATCATGCCAGGCATGGCCCCTCCGGTCGATATCCTTATAATCACCGCCCTTGTCGGCGAACTTGAAGCACTACAAGACGTTGTGGAAGGACGAACGTCTGACTGGACGAAGCATGGAGCATCTCGAGAATATTGGGTATCCTCATTTTCCACACAAGACGGTGCTCTCCGGGTCGCGGCCTCCTTCGCCGACCGCATGGCAGGCGTAGCGACGGCTATTGCCGCGATGGAACTCACCGAAGAACTCAGGCCTCGCGTGCTTGCAATGTGCGGCGTTTGTGCCGGCCACCCAGAAGACACAATCATTGGTGATGTAGTGCTGGCTGACCGTGTATTTCAACATGATCATGGAAAACTAACCCCGTATGGATTACAGGGGGACATGTCGATTAGGGAGATACCGGACCGATGGCGTCGCATAGCTCTTCAGTTCCCTCAACCAACCACTGGATGGTACGGCTATGCCGTCCCTACTACGGAAGCTGGTCGTTGGTGGTTTCTTGAACAACTTCTGGCCGGACGCAATGCCCTAAAATCGACGGGTTTCTCACGGTTTCTTCCCCCTGACACGCGACCACAAACTTTGAAGGAACTTCAAGCAAACAAGCTCATAACGTTAGGAAACGAAGCGCCTGTTCTTACAAGAAAAGGAACTCGTCATATTCGCGAGCATATTCAACTGCACGGCAACTCCGTGCATTCCGTCCCCTACAAAATACATGTTGCGCCAATCGGCAGTGGAAACTATGTGGTGGGAGACTCCGTTATCTGGGAGCAAGTCCCTTTACTTGGGCAACGCAAAGCGATCGGCATCGAGATGGAAGCAGCCTCCATCGGAGAAGTTGCAAGGACGAAGAATGTCGATTTCGCTGTCGCCAAAGCAGTAATGGACCATGCAGATCCACTCAAAACAGATGGAGCAAAACCTTTCGCGGCAAGAGTCTCTGCCGAAGTTCTATTGCGTTTCCTGCGGGAGGTTGTCCAACCGGAAAATTCGACCAGTTCTGTCTCTTCCAGCACTGGGGATCCGGTGACTTCTCCTAGAGGGTGGATTCACATAACGTTTGATAACCAACGTGGCCTTGAATCCGCTCTATCAGGCGAATCTCTAGGACCAAGAGACGTCACCTCGTGTCCTAAATTGGTGGAGGTAGAGGAACTGCATGCAGCTCTCCAGAGACGCAACTATGCTGGAATTGCTGGAAAAAGCGGCTCTGGAAAGTCGCTCGCAATTTTTCACGTCGCGTATGACGCCATTACAAAAGGAACTTCAGTCTACTATCTTTCCGAATCTGTCGGAGTAGGGGAACTTGAGACATTCCGCGAGAAAGACACCTTACTATTGATCGATGATGCTCATTCTCTCACAAAGCAAACAGTCACCATGCTTTGCGGCGCCGCCACAGAAAATATGAGAGTGCTATTCGCTGGGACAGACTCTATCCCTGGAATTATTCGGCCAATCATCGTTGATGCCGAACGTGCCGTCATTCGAATTGCCGATGAGATGAGCCAGCGTCGAGATGAAGTCAGGAAGATTGTGAGGCAGATTGATCGGCATATTGGTGAAGGATACCTCGACACTCCGATCGAGAAGATCCTTGAGGAAGCCGCAAAATCGAAAACGCCTTGGCAGTTTATGTTCGTACTTGGCCGTGGACACCTGCGATGCAAAGAAGTACTCGCCAATCTTAAGCGCTCCAATCGAGCAGATCTTTTGCTGTTAATCATCTCGCTGCGTCAAATTGCAACGTACAACGATGGCGTTCAGCGAGAGGACCTATGTATTTTTTCGCAATTGTACGGGAAGGACGAGGCTTGGGTCACTCATTGCTTGTGCGCTATTCGCAATCAAGGGTTCTTGTTCAGCGAGCTTGGATGCGTGAAAACACCGCACCCGCGCCTAGCAATGACCGCCATTAGTTGGTCAATCCAAGATGCATGGTCAGAGACTGCTGTTCGAGAGTATCTGAGGAAACTTCTAACTGACGAGAGCCTCCCGCTACGAGGTCGTGCTTGGCTGATTCGCGAGTTACATTTCGGTAATGCAGTCATGGTTGGCAGAATAGCTGTAGCACAGGAGATTCGAAACATCCTACACCAGCAACTCATGGACCACGATGGGTCCGATGAGAGCATGGCATCTTCTGCCTGGATGCTCGACGCTTTGATTAGGGGCAAGAATAGGCACAGTCTCAGTTTGATGAGAGCATCGATACCATGGCTGGTCTGGCTTATTCATGAAGCAGGGCAGGCAAGTGGATACGCGCTGTATAACGTTATCAATAGCATCAACAACGCTGATCCTGACTGGGGGCAGGAGTTGGTCTCGAACGTGAACACGGCAGTCGTAGCAAAGTGACTTGTCGATGCTGAGATCGGCGCATTTGGAGCCATGGCGTCGCTTGTTGATCGCCTTCTCATCAATGCTAGCAATGACTGGCGGGATCTATTCTTCGAACAATTGGACTATAGAAGACTTGCGGAGCGCTGGGAGCGTTGGCCCGTCAATGAAGTTTACGACATAGTAGATTTCTGCAAGTTTCTAATCGATCAAGAAACCGACCAGGCTCAACGCCTGCTTCGGTCAATGTACCCTGCGATTCGACGTTCATTCGAAACGGACGTCTTGAATGCATGGACTCAGATACGCGAATTTGTTCTGTTTGGACTTCGCTTCAGTTCGCTGATTAAGGAAGATCCAGATGAACGTCAACTTAGGATCTCTCGGGAAATCATCGAACTGATCGAGCCTAGCGATGTCGGGCAAGCGATTTCGTCCTCCCGTCAGCGCGATTGGGAACCTCTAGCCATGCTTGTCGACTGGATACGGGTCGTAGCGCCAGACACATGCAGGAAAATCACAGCGTATGTAACCGTCGAGCCGCTGCTCGAACAAGCACGGGCGCTGGTTAAAACTATGCCCCGCGATCTTGAGATGATGTTTATCATGCTTATCCATGACCAAGATGGTAGTCCATTTTTATCCGTAATCAGAAAGCTTCAAGATAAGATCGAAGTTCTCCCATTGCAACTCGCGATCCTTGCGCCATCGGTTGGAATTCACGTGATTGATCGCGGTGGGCAAATTAGGTGGGGGCTCTTCGGCGAGTGGCCTCAGTGGAGTGAGGCTGTGAAGCAGTTGAGTGAATTAGAGAAACACGAGGTCGGTTTAGGAGTATCGTTTTTGGAATCCGCAGTAGAAGAGATTGCAAACGGGCTATTGTTTGTGCAGAAGAACGGTGACCGTGATGTGGACGATTTTCTGTCTAAGGTCACATCTATCGCCCCATGGATTCTCGACGAATCATGCAAATACATCGAACCTGAACAAGCCAAGAAGTACTGGCTGATACGCTTGACCGAAAGCGATGAGGCAAAGGAAGCGACATTGAAGATCTTGCAGCTTGTCGGCAGCAGGCCAGGACCCGCACAGTCTATTGCGGAGGAACTCATGTCCCGAGCATAGTGCGGTCCCCTGGTCATCGCGTTGGTGCGCTTCTAGCCTGTATCCAATGGCCTCCATTTTCCGCGGTCATGATTCACCGGCCCTCGGCGCGAGAGAATTAGCCGTAGACGATCGCCGACAATCGCTCCCGCGCCAGATCCAACCTCCCGTGCTCAAGCTCCTCGAGCGCCGCCATCACGGCCTCTCGCCACTTGCTACATTTGCTACACTCCGACGGCTCCGAGCCGACCTCGGCACCCATGCCAACCGACATCGCCTCCGCGGATCCCCCTGAAATCACACCCGAAACCAACCTCAACCCACCCGAACCGCTCTCCCCACGAGCCCCATCGCAGACTTCGACTCCCGGTGCCTCCACTTCCAAGCCCTCGGAAACGCGGGCTTTTTTTGTAGCGTAGCTCGAACATAGCAGCTCGGCGAAGCAGATCGCCCGTACGAGGCCGTCTGGTTCGGTTTGGCCGATCGCAGGTTAGCTACGGCCTCGCATTTCGAGACCCAGGGGACCGAGGTGTAGAGGTCGATCGCGGCGCGACCGCAAGGGGTGTGGGTGACCCGCTCAAGGTGATCGCGGCGGGCACCGTCCTGGCGGGCGAGGCTGATGAACGTGCGGGGGAAGTCGTGGAAGCGGCGGTGGCGGAGGTCGAGGCGGGCGAGGTCGCGGGCGAATGCCTTGCCGACCGAGTTCTTGGTGCGGCCGGCACCGAGGCGGGTGGCGCTCAGAGGGCGGGGGAGGACCCGGTCGTCGACGCCGGGGGTCGAGCCGATGGAGGCTTCGTAGACAACGTGGCGCCAGTGCTTGAGCACGCGCTGGAACATCGGGTGCACGGGGACCTCGCGGGCGATGTCGGTCTTGGTCGGGCCGTCATAGCTGTGGGCGACCATGAGCCGGTCGAGGGGATCCTTAGCCCTGAGGTGACGCCAGCGGAGGCCGGCAATCTCGCCCAGCCGCATGCCGCTGAGGGCGGCCACCGCATAGAAGACCCGGCGGTCGACGGGGATCTCGGGGGTGGTGAGAATGTGGATGACCTCCTCGCGCTCGAAGACCGCACCTGAGCGCCACTCTCGATGACCGACCCCGACAACGACCCGGAGGACATCGCCCACCATCCGCACGACGGCTTGGTCAAACGCATCTTCACCGACCCTGAGATCGCCGCCGTCGAACTCCGTCAGGTGCTCCCGACCCAGCTCTGCGAGCGGCTCAACTGCTGCTCGAGTTCATCACCGAGGCCTGGGGACCCGACGCGAGCCGGCCGTTCCTCGTCTACCTCATCTCCGCGTTCGGGTCGAACACCCCGATCCGCGCTATACTCGTCGAGTCCCTCAACCCGGAGACCCGCCACTTGTACACGACCATCCGAGAAGAGCTCATCGCCGAGGGCGTGCTCAAGGGCAAGGCCAAGGGCAAGGCCGAGGGCATCGCCCAGACGCTCCAGCGGTTGCTCGACACCCGTGGCCTCGCACTCACCGACGAGCTGCGTGCGCGAGTCACAAGCTGCAAGGACGAGGCGCTGCTCCAGCGCTGGTTCGATCGCGCCGTCACGGCCGCGTCGCTCACCGAAGTCTTCGACGACTGACGCACGATCGACTCGAGACCTCGGCGATGGCCCGCAAGCGCGCGAAGAACAACGTCTACGTGGTGGACGTCGGCGGCTCCATCCGGGAGTTCGACAACTGGCCGGCGTGCCAGGCGTTCGTGCACGGGACCTCCCACCCATTTGCGGGGGGCGTCGATCGCGAACAAGCGATGGCCAAGCTCAACCGCAGCCGTGGCGCTCAGAGCCGTTTCCATGAGCAGCGCGCATCGGGGTCAGGCGGGTCGAGTCGACGCAGCCAGCGCTCGACGCGGACGACAGACCGTCCTGCGGCCGGGATCTGTGCCGACGCGGGGACCCATGGGAACCCGGGGCCCTGCGAGTACCAGGTGTGCGATCTGAGCGGAGCTACGCTCGTGCACGAGCACCTTGGTGTGCATTCGAACAACTACGCCGAGCTCGCGGGCATCTCGGCCATGATCGACTACGCGATCGAGCACGGGCACCGCCAGCTGTGGACCGACTCGAAGATCGCCATGGGCTGGATCGCCAGCGGCCGCGTGGGCACCACGGTGCACGAACGCGAGAGCATCGTCGCCATGGCGCGGAGCATCAAGCAGCGCCTCGACGCCAACCCCGACCTCGAGCTATGCAAGTGGCACACTCGCGCCTGGGGCGAGATCCCGGCCGACTTCGGTCGCAAGTGAACTCGCGTGGCCGTCGGTGCCCGTCTCCGGGTCGACTCCAGCGAAGTCCCGTCGAATCCAGTGGTTGGGTGTGGCGCTCGAGACCTTCCTGATGACGCGCGCGGCCCGGTGGTTGTGGCGTTCGAGCTACGGCGGCTGACGGTTGCCCAGCGCGCAGCTACCGCCCGCGACGTGGCGCACCCAGAGGTCACTACGCCGCGCCAGCTCGTCCGTGTTCTGGCGCCCAAAGCTAGCATCGTGGCGCGCAATGACAGCATCTGGACGGCGATCCTCGCTAGGCTACTGCCTGGAGGTCTCGATGGCGAGCAACCAGACGTATGCGATCGGGGAAGGTTGGAAGGGCATCCTCGCCCAGGTTGGTGTCAATTACGTCGACGTGCTTCGGCGAGCCCAACTGCCTGAGGACCTGCTCAACCACGACAGCGTCCGGCTCACCACCGAGTCGTTCTTTCGCTTCTTCGAGGCGCTCGACGCCAGTGTCTACGACACGCGCTTCTGGGTGCGGCTGACCGAGGCGATGAGCCCCGAGTACTTCGAGCCGCCCGTGTTCGCGGCGCTATGCAGCCCGGATCTGGCGACGGCCGCCGAGCGACTGGCCCGGTTCAAGCCGCTCATCGGGCCGATCACCATCGACGTCCGTGACCACGCTGATGGTCTCGATCTGACCTACCGATGGAAAGACGCCCCCGTCACACAACCCGCCTACATGCATGGACTGGAGGCGATGTTCGTGACCAAGCTGGCGCGATTGGGAACGCGGCAGCGCATCACGCCCACCTCAGTCGTGGTCACCGAGCTGCCCCGGGATCCGCTGCCCTTCGAGGACTACCTCGGTATCCGGATCAAACGCGGTGAGATCATCCGGGTGAGGTTCGACGAAGCGGACGCCCATCGACCATTCCTCAGTGCCAGCCGCGCCATGTGGGACATCTTCGAGCCCGAGCTGCGCAAGCGACTGTCTGACCTCGAGGACGACGCGACCTTCACCGATCGCACACGCGCCGTGCTCACGGAAGCCTTGCCGAGCGGCCAGGTCGGGATGGACAACATCGCGCGACGGCTCGGGGTGAGCTCCCGGACGCTCCAGCGTCGCCTGAGGGGCGAGGGCACGAGCTTCAAGGAGGTGGTCGACGCCACGCGAGAGAGCCTGGCCCTGCACTACCTTCGCAGCACACACCTGACCGCCACCGAGATCGCCTTCTTGCTCGGCTTCGACGAGGCGACCTCGTTCTTCCGCGCTTTCCAGCGGTGGACGGGGACGACCCCCGAGACAATGCGGCACCAGTCGGCGACGGATCCCATCCCCGCTGCCTAGCAGCCCTGTCGGCCTGGCCTTACGCGGCCTCGGAAAGCTCATGTGGCTCGCTACGGTGCCTAACAGGCCGTGGTGCACAGGCAGCTTAACCCGGGAATACGCAGTTTCAATCCACTCTCACACACAAGCCGCCAGCAATCGCTGGCAGGAGCATTGTTATGGCAGACAAAACATTTGGACCGAACGGCTGGACCCCGGAGCGCCTGGACTCCCTCGCCGAAAAAACCTACCTCATCACCGGGGCCAACGCCGGGACCGGGTTTGAGGCCGCGCGGATCCTCCTGTCCAAGGGCGCCAAGGTCGTGATGCTGAACCGCAACGTCGAAAAGTCCAAGGCCGCCATCGCGAAGCTGAAGCAGGAATTCGGGGATGGGGCTGACGTAAGCTTCGTGCATATGGACCTCGCAGTGCTCGCGAGCGTGCGCAAAGCCGCTGCGGAGGTCCTGAAGACGGTTCCCCGGATCGATGCCCTCATCTGCAACGCAGCCATTGCGCAGGTGCCCACCCAGAAGCTCACCGTGGACGGCTTTGAAAGCCAGCTTGGCACAAACCACTATGGTCACTTCCTCCTCTGCGGGCTGCTCTTCGAGCGCGTCGAGGAATCCAAAGGCCGTATCGTGGTTGTTGCCAGCTTGGGCTACAAGATGGGGCTCAAGACCATTCAGTTCGACGACATGAATTGGGACAAGAACTATAGCGCCAACCCCGTTTACAGCCAAAGCAAGCTGGCTCAGATGATGTTTGCATATGAGCTGCAAGACAAGGTCAAAGCAGCAAACAAGAACGTCGAAGTCTATGTCTGCCATCCCGGATCATCCGCAACGTCACTCATCAAGACCAGCGGCGGCCTGACCTCGAGGATCGTGTTTGGGCTTATGTCGCTGTCGCCAATGGTTCAATCGGCCGAAAAGGGCGCATATCCGGAGGTCATGTGCGCAACTCAGGATGGCTTGGAGCAGCGGGCCCTTTTCGGTCCGACGGGTCGTATGGAGTGGGTCGGACCGGTCGGAAAAGGCACGCTAGAAGCCCATGCCCATGACAAAGCAGTCATGACGAAACTCTGGGACCGAACAGAGAAGGAAACCGGTTTCGCATGGAAACTGTAACCGAGAAGAGCAACGCAGCGAGTCTCACAAAGTAGTCATGATCCGCACCGTGCTCCGCGGGCTCGCGCCGATCGACAGGCGCTCGTCCTCGATCTCCACCGTGCGGGTACGGTCGGGGGCGCAGATCTCCAAGGCCACGCGACCTGCGATTGGCATCAGTCGTTGTGCCCGGGTAGGCGCTGCACCAAAGCGGCCGCATCTTCGAGTCGAGGTCTCAGCTTGGGCGGGAAGGGCACCGCTCCGCCGAGCACCTGCGCACACCAGTAGACGGTCCGCAACTTGAGCGCCTCGAGCCAGTCGGCCGCATCGGTGCCGCTGTCCCCCGGGCTGTACGAGGCGAGGGCTGCGTCGAGCTCGGAGGCCCATGGGTGCCCCTCGGGCCCGAAAACGCCCGCCTCGTCGGCCCTCTGCGCGGCCCGTTCCAAAAGCCGCGCCGCCTCGGCGATCCACCGCGCCCCTTCGCGATCCTCCGCCCCGTTGCGCGCTACGAGCTGTGCGCCGTGTATGAGTCGCGCGGCCGCCTCGCTGAGCCAGATGTCGCCGTAGTTCACCGCCCAGCCCCAGCCGTCCTTCTTGGCCGCGGCCAGACGCAGCGTCTGTGCAGCGGCCGCCCACTAGCCCCGCATCATCTGCTTGGCGCCATCCATCCACATCAATCGCGCCGCCTCGAGGAGGCGCTTTTGATAGCAGCCGTCGAGGTTCTGCTCCGCCTGGCTTCGAACCTCGGCGTCCCCAAACGTCAGCGCGTGGCCGAGGTAGAGCTCGCATTCGAAGAGCGTGTTCTCGAGAAGCTTGTGCACGTTCATGTGAAAACCGCCGAGCAGGCCCCACCACCTGCCGCCGTCGAGCCGGGGGTGCTGCTCGAGCAGCTCTCGAAGCCGGCGAAGCTCAGCGAGTATCCGGTCGCACGTCTCGCGATGGCCGAGCTCCCCCTGCTCCCATTCCTCCCACGCGTCGACGACGTCGCGAAGCGTGCGATTGGCCTCGGCGCGGGCCCACTGCTGCTCCTGCCCGAAGGCGTCGACGTCGAATCCATCGGGCGGCTCGTTGCCCTCGACGACGAACGTGATCTCCAGACGGACGATCCCCACCGCGTGGTTGTCCCAATCGGCCGTGCTCACCGCGACAAACTCAACCCTGTACGTCGCGTCTCGGTGCGGGTCGAACCGCACCTCGCCCGCGAGGGTACCGTCGTCGGAAAAGCGGACGCCTGGTGGGAGCCGCACCAGCGTGGGGCACTGCATGAACCCCCCGCCGCTCGGCGGGCCCTCGCCCGCCGGGTGGTGTACCAAGTCGCCAACGCGGACCATGCCGAGATCGACCGCGCGCCGCGTCACCCGGAGCCCGTTGCGCGCCGCGCAGCGATAGTGCTCGCTGTAGAGCTCGGCGCACGACCAGCTTCGGGGGCAGCAGTCGCAGCAATGGCAACGCCCGCTGCGGTAGCCTGCGCTGCCCGGTTGCGCCGTGCCGCCCGTGCAGCCGAGCTGTGCGCCGGTTGCCGCACCCGCGCCGCTCGGCTCGGGATCCGTCCCTTCCGAGCCCGGCGGGAGCGCGGCGAGAGCATCCATGCGGCGAGCGATCCTCAAGTCCTCGGGGGTGGGCTCGCGGCAGTAGCGGGCGTCGTCCTCCGGGACGTAGATGAGCGCGTGGTCGGCCTCGAGCGCCACCTGGTAGGGTACTTCCGTCTCGGCCGGCCAATGATCTTCGCGGTAGTGCAGCGCGATGATCCTTCCGAGCTTCCAGCCACTCGGCCCAAGGTTGCACATGACGGCAGCGCCGACCTGGAAACGGAAGTTCGACTTCATCCGCCCGAGTGTAGGTGGCATCGAGGGGATGCGTCACGCAGAGGCCTGGGCGCAGGAGTTGCGTCGCGGCGCTGAGGACCGTCCCCAGGCCTTCGCCTCCTCTTCGAACGCGAGCTCAATCGGTCCTTCGGTGTCGCCGAGGGGAACCGATCGGTAGAAGCACGAGCGATAACCCACGTGACAACTAGCATCCCCCACCACATCCACTCGAAGCCAGATTGCATCTTGGTCATCGTCAATTCGGAGCTCGACGACCTTCTGCACGAGTCCACTCGTCGCGCCTTTGTGCCACAAGACTTTACGGCTCCGGCTGTAGTAACGCGCCTCTCCGGTCTCGATGGTCTTCGCGAGTGCCTCCCGGTTCATATAGCCGAGCATCAGCACAACACCGTCCCGAGCGGCTGAAGTCACGACCGGGATGAGCCCGTCAGCGTCGAACTTGGGCGCGAGCTCGGTTCCCTCTTCAACTTGTTGAACCGAACGCCGCTCGCAGGTGCGCGGACAATCGGCGATCGGCCTCGGCTCGCGCGTCCTGGTACGCCGCATCGTGTGTGAGCCCCCCCCCCACGACTGGCGACCAGCGCCCGGCGACCATGAGTCTTTCGATCGCCAGCGATGTGTCGGCCATGGCCAGGGTTCGCAGGACGTCGTGGGATGGCCACAACGCCGGGTGCGTCGGGTCGAGGACCTGCAGGTTTGCCAGCGCCCCGGGTGCAATGACCCCCGCACGAAAGCCCGGGTGCATGGCACCCGGGATCGCCCATACTCTGGTCAACAAGAACGAAGGATCAGTGAGAGAGGCGAGGGCCTCGTAGCTCGCGGTGCGCACGGCGTGGGCGGCCCGGGCAGCGTCCAAGCCGCCCACGCGGCGAAAGTTGGCATAGGCGTCACCTGCGGTCGCAGCAAAACCGCGGGTACCAGCGACCAGCGGCAGCTCCCGCTGCACGTTCATGGCATCGTTGGACGGGGCGCAGTCGGTGCCGACGACCCACTTGAGTTCGGTGGTGGTCCAGCTGGGGACATGGGCGGGAAAGCAGAACTGCAGCTGCGACAAGGGGCAGTAGGCGAGGCGGTGGCGCTGGGGATCGAGAAGCCGCAGGTCGTCCGTGGATGCGAAGATCATGTGGACGAAGAGCCAGTCGATCGCCTCAAGCGCCTCGGCTCGGCGGAGCAGCTCCACGGGCGAGCAGCCATGGGTCTGGCAAGCTCGCTCGTACTCCTGGATCGACTGGGCGACGTGGGCGTGGATCGGAAGTGAGCGCTCTCGGGCGAGCTCGGCGACGCGGCGCCACAAGTCCGGGCTGACGGTGTCGGTGGCGTGCGGGCCCAGGGCGGCCCAGATGCCACGCTCGTGCCAGGTCGACGCATCGAGCTGCACGGTCGTGTCGAGCTGAGCCTCGGTCCGCGTTGCGCCAGGTCCGTGAAGATCTTGGAGCGTGGGGGCGATCACCGCGGCCAAGCCGGTGTCGGAGATGCCCTCGGCCAGCGACATCCCGCCGTAGTAGTGGTCCCAGACCAGGCCAACGCCGTGGCTGAGACACTCGTACGCGCCCAGGCGACAAAACGCGCGGATGTCGTCTTCGGTGAGGGACTCCTCGAGCCGGTAGAACAGATCCTCGACCACGTTGCCTCCGAGGGCGGTGGTGGGGATGAGACCCCGGAACGCGGACATCGACAAGTGGGTATTGGCGTCGATGAACGCTGGGGCGAGCACCCGGTCGCCCAGATCGATCGCGCCATCGGCTGGTGAGGTTTGGGCTCGCCACTGCTCCCGCGACTGCTCGGCAACGGCGACGATCCTCTGGCCGTCGACGGCGACGGATGCCGGCACGACCCGCAGCGGCTCTTGAAGTCCGTCGCCGAGAACCACCCGCTGCGCGTGCATCGAAGTCGGTTGGACGTGGTCGACCATGGGGCAGGGAACCTCGCGTCCGCAACACGACGACCACAAATGAGTAGATCTTTGCCTACTCCATCAATCCACGGCGTCGGCGCCGGCGGTGGCGACCGTGTGGTCGTTCTCCACCGTCGAGCCGGAGACGCCGATGGCTCCGATCACGGTGCCGTCGGCCGCCTTCAGCGGGACCCCGCCCGGGAAGGTGATGAGGCCGCCGTTGGAGTGCTCGATGTTGAAGAGCGGGCCGCCGGGCTGGGACAGCTCGCCGATCGCCCCCGTGGGCATGTCGAAGTAGCGGGCGGTGCGGGCCTTCTTCATCGCGATGTCGATGCTACCGAGCCACGCCCCGTCCATGCGGAGGAACGCCTTGAGGTTGCCGCCGGCGTCGACGACGGCGATGTCCATCTTGGTGTCGATCGACCGGGCCTTCTCGGCAGCGGCCGCGATGGCGGCCTGGGCCTGCTCGGCGGAGATGTCGTGAGCGGTCAGCGTGGCAGACATGGGACCCGGAGTGTGCCGCCCGGCGCCGACTTCGTCAATCGACCGGTCCGACGCCGACCCGCCGATCGGCCGCGCGATATAGCGGCTCCAAACGGGAGGCCGATACGCTGAGTGATCGGGGTACCGACTCAGGGCAAGCACCGGCGTAGTGGCGACTCTAGTGATCGTGTTGGCGACCGCATCAGGCACTGTGAGGACTTCAAGTGCTCTACCCATCAGACCGAACACGCGCTGCTCAAGAGCAGCGAGGCGGGTGTATGCTATTCGGGAGCGGACCATCGGCCACCGCGGTGGGCACGCCTTGCCCGAGTCCCTGATGGGGTCGCTCCTCGTTGTAGAACGCTGCGTACTCGATGAGTACCCGCGCTAGGTGTCGCGCGCTGACCAGGTAGCCAGCACGGGAGTTCTGGGACAGCACGAGATTCGGCCGCTTGCCTAGGCGTTCGACGCCCGGCGGCGGCGCAGAGCCTGCCCGCCGAGGATGAGCACCATGACCGCTCCGAGGGCGAGGACGGGCAGCCGCGGCTGCTGTACCGCCATGGTGATGGCGCCGGCTCCCAAGACGAATCCCACCACCCACGGTAGGTGCCGCAGCGCCTGTCCGCGCAGGGTCGACCCCCACCCCCGGGTCTCGGCCAACAGTGCCCCGAACGCTCGGCGCGTCGCCAGCAGGGTCCCAACGGAAACGACGAGCGCGAGTCCACAGGTGACGACGTGGAGGTCGGGTCGCGCGTCGCACAAGAAGAAGCCCGCGAAGATCGCCACGTCGATGATCAGGTGGGCCGCCATCAACGGACCCAAACCCGGGTCGAGCCGACGGGCCGCCGTGAACAGGATGGTGCCCGGTAGCACGAAGAGCAGGACCGACAAGATCCCCTGCCAGGCGTGGGCCCCCACAAAGGTGACGATGGCCGCGACCGCCCCCCAGCCGACATGGATCCGCTGAAGGCCCGACTGCATGAAGCCGCGGTACACCACCTCCTCGGCGAGGGCCGCGAAGATCGGGGCCACGACCAGAACGAAGAGGGCCAGATCCTCCCCCGTCCAGATGCCGAGCTTGCGCCACACGCCCAGGGTCATCTGTGGCAGGACCAGTCCCATCAGGGCGGCCACCCCGATCACCACCGCCGCGATGGTGGCACCCGACGCCCATGCCCCCGGGCTGTTCGCACGGCGTAGACCCAACGCGGCCCAGGACTCGCCGCTGGACACCCTGCGCAAGACTGGCAGCACCAATAGCACCCCCGCTCCCAGCGCCAGGATGTTGGCGGGGATTTCGTAGGGAAGCCGAATCTGCTCCCGTCCCAGGACACTCGAGCGCCACCAGGGACCGAGACTGCTCAGGACCTCGAACAGCAGACGCACGGCGACCTGAAAGGCCAGCAGGTCGAGCAGAAGCCACAGGACGGCGCGGCGCGGGGCCGCGTCACGACAGGTTTCGACTGGTCGCATCATCATCTCCGGCCCCTCCCGCGCAACAATCGCGCCATCGTCAGGGGCCATGAACCAAGTCTCCCGAGCCACCGGTTTCTTAGGCCCAATCTTTTTTTGCGCGCCCCTTAATAAACGGGCATGACCGGGCGACACACCGATCCGAATACTGATCCGTACACCGATCCGTACACCGATCCGTACACCGATAAGTGGCTCCCCTAAGGTAGACTGTCATGGATGGACGCGGGCGCCGGGCTGGCCTACTTCGAGGTGGCAACCGTGGGGCTGCTGATGGTGGTCGTGACACCCGTACTGCTGGCCATGGGGGCGGCGGCCTTCGCCCCCATGATCGCTGCGGTGAAACGGGTAGCCCTCGGTCTCGGCCGACGCCCGGTCCGGGCGGTCACCGAGCGCGCGGCCAGCTTCGATCATCTCCCGCGGGAGCTGGCGACCATGGGCCGCGACACCCTGGCGCTCCTCGAGGAACTCGATCACTTCTCGCAGGCCGCGACGCCGGTCTCGACCTCGCAGACTCCCCGCTGGTGGAACCGGATCGGTGCCGCGTTTGCGGACGCATCGGCCTACCAGGCGGAGACCCGCACCGCCCACGAAGTCTGGCAATGGGTCTTTGCGGCCGAGCGACTTCCGACCGATCGCCTCGAAGACCTGCGTGCCCTCGGCATCGACCCCAACCGCGTGCGGGCGGAGCTCCTGTCCTCGACCTGTCTTCGCACCCGGCTCCCGGCCCTCCTCGGCGAGCTAGAGCGGATCACCGACGCCCTCGCGGGGTACGCCGGCACCGACTACCGCGGTCGGCCCCTCGGGCGCCCGCCCCTCCCGGTCGACGCAACCGCCGATCCGTCGTCCTCACCTAAGACCGAGGACCTCCGACCAAAGCGCTACCGGGAGATCGAGCGCCGCCACGGACGACTCCTACAGCGCATCGCCGCCCGCCACACCCAAACCCCCGCGGACCGGGACGACCTCCTCCAGGAGATCCGTCTCGCCATCTGGAACGCCCTGCCCGCCTACCGCGGCGAATCCAGCCTCCGCACCTATGCCGTCCGCATCGCCCACAACCGGGCCGCAACCGCCCTGCGACGGACCCCCGCCCCCCCGACCGACGTGCCAGAGCTTCCCGCCTCCCAACCCGACTTCGACCAGCAGCTCGAGACCGCCACCCGCCGCGGCTGGCTGACCCGGGCCCTCGCCCAGCTCAGCCCCGGCATCGCCGACGCCCTCCAGCGCCGCCTCGCCGGCGACTCCTACCAGGAGATCGCCGATGCCCTCGGCATCACGACCTCCAACGTCGGCGTCCGCTTGCACACCGGCAAGGCCAAGCTGCAGGCCCTCGCGGCCGAGGAACGCTGAGCGTTGGCGGCGGCCATCTGCCACCGGCGCCCGAGATCGACGACCTCGTAGCCCTGGTGGCCCCCCCAAGAATTGGCGACCAGGGCAGACCTACGAGGCGTATCGTGATGAAACTCAAATTTTAGTCATTTGACTAAAATCGACTTGACGATTTTAGCCAACCGACTAAACCATAGTGGACATGACGGGAGCTTCGCGAGGACCAGAGGCGGTCAAGGCGGCGCTGATCGAGGCCGCGATCGATCTCTTCGCGCGCGATGGTGATGCATCGGTGCGGGCAGTGGCCGCTCATGCCGGTGTCAACCATGGGTTGGTGCACCACTACTTCGGGGGCAAGGCAGGGCTGCGAACGGCAGTCCTCGATCGTCTCGCCGCGAGCCTCCACCAAAGCCTCGACATGGCGGCGGACAGCTGCCCCCGCGAGGTGAACCGGGCGGCGCTACGCGTAGCCGAGCAGGACCCGCGGATGATCAAGATCCTCGCGCGGGCCCTGCTCGACGGAGAGTCGCCGCGTCGGTTGCAGTCCTCGTTCCCGGTGGTCGAGCGGCTGCTCGCGGTCCCCCGGCCGGTCGATCGCGACACGGCCCGGGCCCTCCTTGCCGAGGGGCTAGCCTTGGCGTTGGGCTCGATGGTCTTCGGCCCGTGGATCGCCACCGCGCTAGGACTCGATGACGAACAGTTCGATGCGATCCGTCGCGACGCGATCGAGCACAACCTCGATCGCCTGGAAGGACGGGGACCCACGACCCGCTGAACTTCACCCCGATCGTCGTCACCCGGCTCACCTGGCTTGGCCGGCTTGGCCGGCCAATAGGGCGCCTGTGCCCGCTCGGCTCGCGCCCGCGGGCATGAGCCACGGTGGGATGAACCGACCGTGGACACGGCCCGACCCACGCGCTCTGATCTGATGATGGGCCGCACGGACGGGTCGCCAGGAAGAACTCACTCAACTCACTCAACTCAACTCAACTCAACTCACAGATTCACCTCTCCCGGTGATCCGGAGCCCCCATGTCCACGACACGAAAAGACGCGAGTCAGCACACAAAACACATTCACTGCAGTCATACCCATGATCTGCCGTTCGATGACAAACAGTCATTCATCGACGCGACCCAGGGCTTCATCGCGACCTGGGATAGTGTCGTCATCCGAAGTGAAGTGCCGGGTGACGTCGACCCGGACAATCCGGATGATCAGCGCGTGATCTGGAGCCTAGAGCCCTACCAGGGGCAGACCGTGGGTGCCCCCGCCCCGGACACGGTCAACCCGAGCCTGTGGCGCCAGGCCCGGCTCAATTCACTCAATGGCCTGTTCGAGATCGCCGAGGGCTTCTATCAAGTCCGCGCCTTCGACATGTCCAACATGACCATCATCGAGGGAGACGGCGGCCTCATCATCATCGATCCCATGATCTCGTGCGAGTGCGCCGCCGCCGGCCTGCAGCTCTACCGGGAGAACCGCCCCCAGCACCAGGACACCCCCGTCGCGGCCGTCATCTACACGCATAGCCATGTGGACCACTTCGGCGGAGTCGGCGGGGTGGTGACGGAGCAGCAGATCGCGGACGGGGTACAGATCGTCGCCCCCGCGGGATTCCTCGAGCACGCCGTGAGCGAGAACGTCTACGCCGGCACCGCGATGACCCGCCGGGCGATGTACATGTACGGCGCGCTCCTGCCCGCCGATGACAAGGGACAGGTGGACTGTGGCCTGGGCAAGACCAGCTCGATGGGGCGAGTCTCCGTGTTCAAACCAACGCTCGACATCACCCACAACGGCCAAGTCGTGGAGCTCGCGGGCATCAAGATCGTCTTCCACATGACTCCGGGCGGCGAGGCCCCGGCCGAGGTGGATTTTTACTTCCCCGATCGGAAGATCTTCTGCGCGGCCGAGAATTGCACCCATACCATGCACAACCTCCAGACGCTGCGCGGCGCTCCGGTTCGCGATCCGCTGCTCTGGTCCAACTATCTCAATGAGGCCCTCGAGATGTTTGGCGATGCCGAGATCATGTTCGCCTCGCATCACTGGCCGACCTGGGGAAACGCCAACGTTCGGGCGTTTCTGAGCAAGCAGCGTGATCTATATCGCTACTTCAACGACCAGACCCTGCGAATGCTCAACAAGGGCTACACCGGCGTCGAGATCGCCGAAGTGTTCGAAATGCCGCCCGGCTTGACCCAAGAGTGGGGGTGCCGGGGCTACTACGGAACCATCAGTCACAACGTGAAAGCGGTCTACGACCGGTACATGGGATGGTTCGACGGCAATCCCGCCCACCTGCACGCGCTGCCGCCGGCGGACAGCGCGGCGAGATACGTCAAGCTCATGGGCGACGCCGAGGGGATCATGGCCGCGGCCAACGTCGCGATCGCGGACGGCGAGTATCGCTGGGCCGCTCAGCTCCTCGGACACCTGGTCTACGCGGAGCCCGACAATACGGCGGCCAAGAGCCTGCAGGCGGACGTCTTCGAGCAGCTCGGCTACCAGGCCGAGTCGGCCCCATGGCGCAGCTTCTACCTCATGGGCGCCAAGGAGCTACGGGAGGGGGTCGTATCCAGTAGTGCCGAGACCAGCAGCCGAGACGTGGTCGGAGCCATCTCGACGCCTATGGTCTTCGACGCCCTGGGCGCGAGCCTCATCGGCCCGAGGGCGGCCAAGACGCACATCGTCATGAAGTGGGTGATCCACGACACCGTCACCACGCAGTGGCTGGTGCGGGTGAACAACGGCGCGCTGAGCTACAGCCGGATCGACGCTTGTTTCGACGAGCCGGCCCCTCAGGTGACGATCACGCTCACCCGGGAGCAGCTGACCGGGCTCGTGGTCGGGGAGCTCTCGCTGGATGAGCTCCGTGAGGCGGTGGAGGGGGATGCGCGGCAATTGATCAAGTTCTTCGGTCTCATCGACCAGGGCGATCCCGCGTTCCCCATCGTCACCCCGCGCTCCGATGCCGCCGCGGCCTGGGCCGGACAAAGGCCGGGGGCACTCAGCGACGACGCCGTCCTGAAGCGTCGCCGGCGGATGTTGCTCACGTCCGTGCTACGAGGTTGCTGATCGAACCGTGTGGTGAGTTCTTCAGGGTTCTCGGCGTGTCCATGACAGGCATTTCCCATGCCGAGATCCGATGCTCAACAACCTCTCCTGATGGTGTATACGCTCGTGACCAAGAGCGTTCCTTCCATGCGAGGAACCTCGACGACCACCATGGACACGACCCACCGCGCTCTGCTCGCCGCCCTGTCGCTCTTCACGGCATGCGCATCGCCGCCGCCTCCGACCCCTCGGGAGCCGCCTGTCGCCTCCGAGCCCCCCGGTCGGCGCATCGATGCGATCGTGTCGGCCCTCGGCGAGCCGGGGTGCCCCGGCCTCTACGAGATGTACGATCCCGATGTCCAGCAGCAGATCTCGAGGGAACAACACGCCGTGCTCTGTGCGGAGCTGCTCGATCAGGTCGGCCCGATCCTCTCCGTCTCCGAGCCTCGCTTCGAGGACGAGTGGGAGATCTACCGGCTGACGGCGACGAGGGACGACATCATCTTGTGGCTGAGCTGGGACGAAGCGGGTCGGATCCGTCGGATCGGCTCCTCGAGCGACCTCAGCGCCAAGTGCGAGGACGCGATCGCCCGGTCGGGGGTCCCAGCGCGGCCCCCGGCTCCCGAGCCCACGCCCGGCCGGTTTACCGACGTCTCGGACCACGCCCTGCCCCCGTGTGTCACCGCGCGCAGCAGCATGGATGCGCGTCCCGGCGACATCGACGGCGACGGGGACCTGGACCTCATCGTGGCGGTCGAGTTCGGCTCCAACCTCGTCTTGATCAACGACGGCCATGGTCGCTTCGACGACCAGACGCACGAGCGGCTGGACACCCAGGTCCACGACTCCGAGGACATCGGCCTGGCGGATCTGGACGCAGACGGGGACCTGGACCTCCTGTTCGTCAGCGAAGACGACCAGCTCAATCAGCTGTACGTCAACGACGGCACCGGGGTGTTCTCCGAGGTGACCGAGCGCCTCGGCGGCGTAACGGGCGTCTCCAACGCAGTCATCGTCGGGGACATCGACGGCGACGGCGACGGCGACGTCCTGATCGGAAACGCCGGGCAAAACGAAGCGCTCGTCAACGACGGCGCCGGCACCTTCGCGGTCGAGACGGCCGCTCGGCTCCCAGCGGCCTCCGACACCACGCAAGACCTCGAGCTTGGGGACATCGACGGCGACGGCGATCTGGATCTCGTCGTGGGCAACGAGGACGACAACCGCGTGCTCGTCAATGACGGCACGGGCGTGTTCCGCGACCAGACCGAGGCGCGGCTCCCCCTGACGCCCGGCGCGGAGGAAACCCGCGAGGTCGATCTCGGCGACGTGGATGGTGACGGCGATCTGGATCTCTTCTTCGCGAACGTAGCCTTCATCGAGGGCCGGGACCCGCAGAACCGCCTGCTGCTCAACGACGGGCACGGTGTCTTCGTCGACCAGACGGCCACGCGGCTCCCCGAGGACCCGGTCGGCTCTCTGGACGGGGATCTGCTGGACCTCGACGGCGACGGCGATCTGGACCTGGTGACCGCAAACTGGCACGAGGACTTCCGAGCGTTCCTCAACGACGGCACGGGATCCTTCCGGCGCGACGCCAGTCGCCTCGCCCGCTCCGCGCGAGCCAGCGGAGTCGATGTCGAGTTCGCCGACTTCACCGGCGATGGCCTCCCGGACCTCTACCTGTGCAACTATCGCGACTCGGATCGTCTGCTGGCCGCGAACAGCCGCATGGAATCAGACGCCAAAGCGCACTCGGTTGACGGTGGGCGCGATCCTGCGGAGTAGGGGCGTCGAGGAGATGCACCAAAACACGTACCGGTTCATGAAGCCCCGCGGATAGCGGTCCCACTTGTCCATGATGACTTCATCGAGGGTCGGTACCCAGGATCGCAGGATCCTCTCGAACTCGTAGGGGTAGATTCCCCAAGGGCAACGGGGCACGGTATAGCTCTTGGTGAGCTTGAATCCCCCCGGTCGGCAGGACATCTTGGCAATCCAGCGCGGGATGGTGTCGAAGGCGTACCACGCTCCCGGCGTCGCCCACGTGCCACGCTTTGACTCGTTGTTGCGCCCTCCACATCGCTCCGTTCGCGGTCTCGCTCATCGCGCCCCCGCAGCGAAGTGGGGCGAGGTCGCGGCCAACAGCCGCGGGGGAGGGGTGGTGACGAACGATCACGATTTTTTTGCAAATGAAAGTCGTTTTCATTTATCATGTGATAAATGCGGTTGTCAAACATCAACCGCTGCAAAATCCCGGACAGTTGGTGGGGGACACTGGCGGTGATGTAGCGGTCGAGTCCGGGCGAATGATCGTTGGCCCGCGCCACGACCTCCCCGAGTACTTCGAGCCGCCCGTATTCGCGGCGCTGTGCAGCCCCGACCTGGCGACCGCCGCCGAGCGACTGGCCCGGCTCAAGCCGCTCATCGGACCCGTCGCCCTCGGTGTCCGCGACGGCGCCGATGCGCTCGAGATTACGTATCGGTGGAAGGACGCCAGCATCAGGCAACCCGCGTACATGCATCCGAAGAGCGAAGTCAGCGACACCGATCAAGAGCCCATCGAAGCGTTCATCACGGAGGCCATGATAGTTGTTGGAAGGCCCGGCCCGGCCCGGCAAGTGATTGTCGAGGCTCACGGTACCAGCGACGCGCAACCGCGGTCACTGACGCCCTCGATGGCAACGCCCCAGGTGCGAGGGTGGGCGCCGCGGGGATGCTAGAACGGAGCCGATGAGCCGCGCTCCGACCACCGGGTGTCTCCAGTATCTCGATCCCTCGGTCGAGAGTTCCTTGTATCGCAACGGCCGGGTGTTCACGCGGCGCGACGCCGATGGGAGCGACACCCGCTGGGAAGGCGCGGTGTTCTCCCCCAAGAACCTACAGATCCACGATGCGCGCGGCTTCGTGACACCGCCCACGCTGCGCGACAACGGCTTCGAGCGCCTCACCGCGCCGGGCCCGGCCGACCTCGATTTCTTCGATCACGCGCAGGTCGTTCGTCGCTACTATCCTCATTGCGCCCGTGTCATCGCCGAGGCCGTCGGGGCCACCGATGTGGTGGCCTTCGACCACAACGTGCGCTCGGCGACCGGGAAGAAGAACAAGCAGCAGATCAACCAGGGACAGCAGGTCCAGGGCCCAGCTCATGTCGCCCACGGCGACTACACGCTACGCAGCGGTCCAGAGCGCCTTGTGCGGCTCACGCGTCCTCCCACGGGCAACGACACGCTCCGCCTGCTCGGCGACAGCGATGAGCCGGTCTTGGATCCCGAGCGCGTCGCCCTTGCGCTCGACGGCAAGCGCCGCTTTGCGATCGTCAACCTGTGGCGGAGCATCGCGGCCGAGCCCGTCGCGACCAACCCCCTGGCCCTCTGCGATGCGCGCACGGTCGAGCCCGACGAGCTGGTGGTGTTCGAGATCCACTACCGAGATCGGATCGGTGAGAACTACTTCTGCAAGCACGCCGAGCGCCATCGTTGGAGCTACTACCCCGCCATGAGAGCCGACGAGGCACTCCTCATCAAGCAGTGGGACTCGGCCGGCACCCTCGCGCGATCGAGGGGGAAGCGCTCAGATGCCGCCGATCCCACCGCCCCTTGTACCTTCAGCCTGCACAGCGCGTTCGAGGACCCCGGGGCGCCGCCCGACGCTCCCGACCGCTGGAGCATCGAGGTCCGCTGCGCGGTGCTCTACGACGACTGACGTCCTCCTGCGCTGACGACTTCGCCCGTCCATGTGATCGGGTCGCGCGACCGAGTACCGTGCTCGTGCCCTCCACCACCGCTACGTCCGAACGCAACGTAGAACATAGAACATAGAACAGCGTGATGAAGCTCAGTCGATATCCAGGCGGTAGCTGACCACCATGTCCGCGCCGTCGAACGCAGGGAAATCCGTGTCCCAGATGGCCAGGCGCGCGCACTCGCGAACGCCCGTGTGATCCAGGCCAGTCGTAAGCTCGACGTCCACGCCCCGTACGTCACCATCGGGCGCGACCTCGAACAGCAGGTCGATCGACCCCGACTCGAGCGCGCGCTCGTCGTAGCAGGCGGACACGCTGACGCACGTCAGGACTTCGGTGGTGGCGTGGTTCAAGAGCTGAAGCAGCGCCTCGTTGTGGATCGTCTCGTCGCCCGCGTCCATGTTGGTCAGCCGGCTGCGCTGGGGGTCGAGGCCCGGCACGTGCCCGTCGTCGACCGGCTTGTACGGCGGGATGTCGTCGGCGTCGTAGGGACACTCGCCAAAATGCGGCAGCTCGACCCACTGCGTGTCCTCGTCCTCCACACGCTCGAGCATCATGTCCGAGCCGTCGTCCGGTCGCTCGACCATGGCGATCGCGTGGCCGTGCGCGGCGTGGCGGGGGGACGCAGGCGTGGACGTGGGCGTGGGCGTGGCCTTGGCACCGGCGCACGCCGACAGCGCAACCGACAGGAACAAGAGCATGGGTAGTCGAAACACAGCCGGCTGAAAGCGCGAGGGCGGAGCCATGCGGGGTTTTTACGACATGAGAGCAGACGACTGGGGTTTTTTCGCCTGATCCGCATGTGAACGCGGACTTGGTCCTCGTAGGAGATCGGCGGGGAAGGGCTCATGGTTGGCGTAGGCGCCGGTGAAGCGCGCAAAACGGTCAGGTCACCGGGATGCCCGGGGCCAAGGTCGAGACGAGGTCGTCGTGACGGGGAAGTTCTACGGCGTCGTGTTCGCCATAGGTCCCGGCAGACGGCACGGACCGGGCTCTCGGTCAACGCTCGGCCAAGTAAATGTCCTGGCCGTTGTCCTCACCGTTGTCCGGGCGCGTGCTGGAGAAGTAGATCACGTGGCCGTCGGGCGAGACCCATGGATCCTGGTCGCTTTGTCCGTCGACGTCGAGCTCGTCATGACGGGCGGCGTTGCCGAATACCCCGCCGGCAGAGTCCCGCGTGGCCTCCCATATCGCGGTGTTTTGATCGTCGGCGATGTCGAAGACGATCACGAGCCCATCGGGGCTCACGGCTGTCGAGCAGTCGTTGTCGTCCGTAGAAACGTCCATGACGATCTCGGGAGGGCCGAACGAAAGCACCGCCCCGTCCATCGTGACGTCGGCTCTCCAGATATTTTGTCCCATCAGGCCACTGGGACGACCCGAGCACAGGTAGATCTGCTGTAGCGTGGGGATCAAGGTGGGCGCGTTTTCTTCGTCGCTCGTGTTGAGCTCGGTCACCTCCAGCGGGGGCTCCCACGGATCGTTGCGACTGCTTCGATAGCTGATGAACACGTCCGCGTCTGGCCTGTTACGCCGGGTGCTGCTGAACATCAAGATCAGCCCGTCGGCGCTGAGCTCCGGGGTGTTCTCGGTGGAGACCTCGTTGAGCTCGGTAATGGGCTGGGGCGGGTCCCATTCGTCATCCACGCGGGATCGAGACGACGCATAAAGATCTTGATTGCCGCTGCGGTTGGACTCGAAGACGATCTCGAGCATATCGGCCGTCAGGCTCGGATCGTCGTCGTTTGCGTTCGTGTTGAGGACATCGACCCGCGTGATTCCCCCAAAGGGTCCGGTCGGCCATGGCTCGAGCTCACCGGATTCGCCGCTGCTGCTGTCGGTGCCGTCGGCCTCGGGACCGGTCGAGTCTTGGCGGGTTGTCGAGCCGCTGGCCCCGATGGATGTGGAGCCGCCAGGGTCCTCGGTGGGACCGTGGCTGGAGGTCGAGGTCGCGGTCGTACTGGTCGCAACCTCGGCGAAACCACTGCCCACGCCCGAGGAGTCGAGCTGAATGCAGGATGCCAGCAGCCCTGCGATGGCCGAACAACCCACGCGAACGAAGAGCCCCATGGTCCGATCGTAGCGTACGAAAGTCGGTGCCAGTGGGGCGGTCGAGCAGCGCACAGAGCGCACAGCCGCTCTTGCGGCCCCATGCCGCCGATCGAACGCCTCCTACCGCGGCGTAGTCATCCGCGGTCTCGTTCACAACGACCACCCCGACGCCGAGCCGATGTGGATGCCGGCGGGTTCGTCCTGGACGCAGCCGCGAGGTCACGTGCACATCACCGCCGCGCGGCAAAGCGAGATCCTCGCGTACATCGAGATCGACGAGAGACCCTACCTCGTCCTCCCCGTCGAAGAGGCGCCCCGGGGCATGGCGGGCCGTCGACGACGACGGCGATCACGGCGCGTCGGAGCCGGGCCGTCCCTGGCGTTTCGTACCCACGCGATCACGCAGCTGCATGCGTGGATGGGCGACCCTATCGATCGGCTCGGCACCGAGCCACGCCGCAAACCGCGTCGTGAACACCGCCAGGTCGAGCCCCCGCGCGTCTACACCATCTTGGATCGCGCACCCGATGTGCTCCAACGCGCGGGCACCGAGCCGTCGCGCCGCTTCGTGCCGACCAACGCGGACTTTGAGGCACGCTGCCGCACACTGGATGAGGCCCCGGAAGAACACGGCATCCGCACTACCGGGACTCGCCGCCCGCCATAGATTCTCCCATGCCTCGTGAGCCTCCCAGGGATAACCGTGGTTATAGAGATCTACGCCCCACTCGAACGCCGAGCTCGAGGGCTCCGGGTCCCGCCCGTAGGAATGCCCCTGAGGGCTGCGCGTCGGGTGCGGACCCTCGCCGGGAAAGTAGGCATAGGCGGGGAACGGACGAGCCCCGCAGTAGCGCGGCAAGACCTCGGCAGAATCGTCAGACGCCATCGTCAGATCTCGCGCTGCTCCCGTGCGCTGAGCATCACCCGCGGTGAGCGACGATGACGATGGCGTACGAGCACAGGCGTGCATATACTATCACGGTAGCACCATGGCTATCACACACTCCTTCGTCCCTGGTGTCGTCATCTTCACTGCCAACCCGGCAACGACCGCCCCCCTTGATCTCGAGGGGGAACTGCGTGCAATCACTACTGAAATCGAGTCCGTGGGTTGCGCAGGCGCTCTGCGATTCAGCATACAGAACACCACCACTCCGGCCGCCGTTCAACGTGCGCTGTTGGTCGAACGTGCCACAGTCATTCAATTCAGTGGACACGGTCAGGGTACGACCCATGGCGAGGAGTACCGCCGCGATGGACGAACAGCGACCGCGTACCGTTCAACACGCGCTCCGACCGGCATCATGCTCCACGACGATAGCGACGCGTCTTTGTCCAAGCCCGTGTCGGGCAGGGCGCTCGGCAACTTGTTCGCCACCGTGGGCTCGTCTGTGCGATTGGTCTTCCTCAATGCATGTCATTCCGAGCAACAAGCCGCGGCCATCATCGAGCACGTGGACTTCGTAATTGGAGTCAGCGGCTCCATCACCGACGAGGCCGCTCGTGTGTTCGCGGCGGCCCTCTATCGAGCGCTCGCGCTCGGTCGCTCGGTGAGTAACGCGTTCACCCTCGGTGTCAATGCCCTCATGCTCGAAGGGCTGGATGCCGATATCGACCGCCCCGCCCTTCACACCCGACCAGGCGCCGATCCCTCCTCGGCATTCCTCGTCGATGCCCCCGCACCCGACGACGGCGCGGCCTGGGACGTCTACCTCACGTATGCCAAGCCCGACCGGGCGTCGGCCACCCGGTTGGCCAAAGAGCTACACTACCGCAACCTACGGGTGTTCTTCGACGAGTGGGAGATCCGGCGAGGTGAAGCCAAGTCACGTCGCCGAGAAGAAGGCTTCGTCGGCAGCATGCACGGGCTGGTGGCCTTGTCGGCGCATACAAAGGATCAGCCGTGGGCGCTCAAAGAATACGAAATTCTGCTCGACAAGGTGGTCGATGAGGGCAAGCTCCTCATTCCCGTGCTGCTCGGTGGCGACGACACGCTCGTGCCTCCCTTCCTGCACACGTTCTACTCGGTAGACCTCCGAGAGGCTTCGGCCCATACGTATCGTGAAGGTGTCGACGCGATCACGAGCGCGCTCAAAGGGCGGCGCCCTGGGCCTCCGCCGCGGATACGCTGCGTCGACTGAGGTATCCATGCCGAGGGCCGGCTCGGGATGCGCGACTGCGTCGCGCCCGGCCTCGGTCTTGCCCAAGCCGCCCCCAGAAAGGACGAAGACGGGGTCTTCTTGGGAGTCGACGCTTCGCCGACCTCAGTCGGCGGGTTCGCCAGGCTCCACCGGCTCCACCGGCTCCACCGGCTCCACCGGCTCCACCGCGCGAAACCCCAGGTAGGCGAGGCGGTTGTCTGCGTGACGGTTGAGCCGGTAGGCCGAGCGCGCGTGGTGGGCCTCGTGAATGAAGCTACCCCCTCGGATCACCCGATTGTCCGACTCGTATGGGTCATGGCGCAGGCCATCGCCATGCCGGAGCGGGTGGCCATCATACTCACCGAAGGCATCGAGGCACCACTCCCACACGTTGCCGTGGACATCGTACAAACCAAAGGGGTTCGGCTCACGCTCGCCGACCGCGTGTAGGCGCTCTTCCGAATTGCCCGCGTGCCAGCCGATGCGATCGAGATCTCGCTCCCTGCGCCCAGACCAATACGCCGTCTTCGTGTTCGCCCGAGCCGCGCGCTCCCACTGCGCCTCCGTAGGCAGCGTCAGGCCTGCCCACCGACAATAGTCCATCGCGTCGTGCCACGACACGCCCACCACGGGCTGGCGCGGCTGATTGTAGCGAGGATCGCCCCAGTACGCTGGGGGTGACGCATCGGGGCACGAGCGAAGATAGTCCGCGTATTCTTCGTTGGTTACCGGGACCTTGCCGATGGAAAAACGCTCCAGCTCGACCTCGTGCCTCGGCCCCTCGCCGCCCCGACGACCACGCTCCCGGTGATGTGAGCCCATCATGAAGCGTCCTGCGGGGATCTCCACCAACACGACGCCGCTGCGAGGCGAGACCCGCGTAGACGGCCGAGCCCTCGGGTCATCTCCAACCATCGCTCGCAACAACGCGGATGGATGCTCCCGAAGTCGGCCGCTCAGCGACGACAACCGCTCGGGGCGAACCTTCTCGATGACCTCCGCGGCTGCGATCTGCCGCGACCAACGCGGCTCACCCGCGCTCGGCAATTCCTCCAGGACCCCCACGAATGGCTCCACCGTGCTCCCCGACGCCTCCCGGAAGCACTCGATGACCCAGTCGCCATGGTCCACGAACGTCGACCCCTGCACCACCCGACGCATGACCGGCGTAAAGAGCGACGGCTCGCCGAGCGCGAGCAACATCAGCGTGACCTCCCGCCACCACGGATCGCCAAAGCGTGCGGCGATCTGGTCGAGCACGCCCGGGTCACCATGAGAGAGGCTACGCAGGTGCCTGGCGCATAGATACTCCTGAAAGCCCCGGTGCAGCAGGCCATAGCTGTCCTTGCCCTCCCTGACCACGATCCCGTCATCGGTCGCTACGCTGCGCAAGAAACCCACGACGTCGACCCCCGGCTGACCCAGGGCCGCCGACAACGGCGCCTCGAGCACGCCCGCGAGCACCTGAGCGTCGGCGCGCGTACGGCCGGGCTCTTGATGCAGCCAATATGCGAGCGGCTGCAGCACCTGCCGAGCCTCCCGCTCGCCGAAACGACGCGGCAGGACCTCGCGATCGTGCAACCGCGCAATGAGGACTTGCAGGCATTGCTCGTACAGCTCGACCCGCTGCGTGGGCAGTCGCCCCCGCTCGTGGTGCGCTGTGCACAAGATGGTGAGCATCAACGGGTTGCGGGTAAACTCGAACATTCGCGTGTCTCGAAACGCTGGCGCTCCGAGCTGCTCCCACATCGCCTTCGCATGACCAGCCGCCGCCACCCGACCAACCTCGCCGCTCGACGAGACCCCCTGATACCAGCGATCGACGATCGCCTTGGCGTCGGACTCCTCGAGGGGAGGAAGTTGCACCTCGAACGTAGCAACGCCTGCACCGCTGCCCTGGCTCACGCTCGGCCCACCGGGGCGCCGGGCGAGGACGAAACGAGCCCGCGGGAGGTCCTCAATTCCCTGATCGACCCAGCGAGCAACGCGCTCGCGCCGCTCGTTGGTCCCAAGTTCGTCGAGCCCGTCGACCAAGACCAGCAGATGCTCGTGATGCAAGAGTGACTCGACTAAAGAAGGCTCGAGCTCCGG
This sequence comes from Myxococcota bacterium, assembly GCA_039194325.1. GTDB lineage: Bacteria > Myxococcota_A > Polyangia > Nannocystales > Nannocystaceae > Paraliomyxa. The sequence goes on along the minus strand of JBCCWC010000066.1, from coordinate 27,014 downwards.
GTCGGCTCGCAGACGCATCGCAATCGCCTCCGTCAGATCGTCGACGTCGCCCGACAGCTCGGGCAGCGACAGCAAGACCGGGAGAGTGTCGACCGGCAAACCCAGCGACCAAGCACCGCGCCGTGACAGCCACAACACGAAGCGACGTAGGTTCGTCGTCTTGCCCGACCCCGGTGGCCCCACCAGAGCCACGACCCGATGCCCCTTGTGACTCGCTCGCTCGAAGACCTGCCACAGCTCGATCTCTTCCGCCTCGGTCGCCTCGGAATCGCTCGGCTCCGGCGAGAGTCGAGCAGAGGCCAAGCGAACCTTGACGCGAAGATCATCAGGCTCGAGTGGAGCCGGGATCGCAGAGTGCGGACCCAGCATGGTGGTGACCCGACTATCGCGCTCCAGCACCTCGAGATAGCGCGAGATCTGGCGCACGGAGTGGCGCTTGGCTCGTCGGGCAGAGTCACGCCGCCGACGGCCTCCCTCCTTGGGGCCGGGCCGCCCCCTGGACGTCGACCCCGGCATCACCTGCACCCCCGGCGCCTTCGCCGGTGCCTTCGCCGTTGCCTCGACCTCGTCGCTTGGCAGGGCCTCCGTGGGGCTGCGCGGCCCTGCGACCCGCGGCTGCTCGACCACGTCCTTGGCCTCCAATACGGCCACCGCCTCGCCTCCCCGCGGGGCTTCGCCGTTTACCTCTGTCGTCCGATCGTCTTGCGCGATGAGCACAGCAGGTTCCAAACTCTGCGCCTCACTCACGACCATGGATTCGTGCTCGTCACACGCCCGGGCCTGCGGAGCATGCGACGGCTCCGCAAACTCCGTCCTCGGATCTGCGACATTGCGCTGCACCGCAAAGTGAGCCCCGGTCGCCGCGCCGCTGGTGCGCCACTGGTGAAGGGCATGGGTGAGGATCGCTTCGACCTTCTCGAGCGCGAAGGACTGCGTGGGCTCCTGGAGCTTCAGGCGTGACTTGAAGGCCTCGAGGCGCGCCTGCTTGGTCCATCGTTGCTCTTGCTCGTCGAACTCCTGGGTAATCGCCACTGGGCACGACTCGTCGACCAACATCACCAAGCGGGGGATCTCCGCGTCCCGGGCCCACTGATACTCCAGCTCGACCCGCGAACAATCGAAGCCATCGTGGACCCACCCGTATCGCCATGCAACCACGACGAGCAACAGATCGCATTCCTGCACCTGGTGCCGGCGTTGTTCGAGCGCCGGCGCCCCGGATCCACCGGGGATCGGCTCTGCTCCGATGGGGGTCATGCCCACCCGCGAGATCGTCCTGGTGATCGTCTCCCGGTGCGCTGCGTCTTCACACAATGTGGAGGATACGAACACCCGATACGGCGCAGGCTCGGCGACCTGTGCGATGAAGCGCCGACGAGCACTGCGTGACGCGCTCAGCCGGCGACGGAGCTTGGGACCAGGGCGAAAGTCGTTGAGCAGCTCCGGCGCCTGCCCGAGGATGCCGGCCACCAAGCACGTAAACCCATCACTCGAAGCCAAGTCTACCCATGTACGAGCCTGCAAAAATCCCCCTAGCTCATCACGTGATGCTCCGGGAAGCAGCACGGGGATGATTCGGCGGTCGACTTGCTTGATGAGCGCGAGCTGACTCTCCTGATCCCGCCAGCCACTCGATCCTTCGGGGCCAAAGAAGACCGCGATCGTCACACTCTGCTCGATTGCCCGCTCGATCGCCGGGACGATCGGCTCCCCGGGGATCAAGTGCCAACGACGAAAGAACGGCACGAGATCGGCATCATGCAGCAACCGACCGGCGAGCTCTTCCACGGCCGGCCGATCCGCTTCGGTATGCGAGAGGAAGACATCGAACGGGGGAGATTCAGAAACAGACACGGACACGGGCTTTGCCGAATACTATTGCCCATCGAAACACAGGCGTCACGTCCCTTTCACTCGGGACAGCCTCACCTCGCGCACTTCGGGCCACTTGTAACAACCAGTGAGCACGCTCACGCTGAATATTGAATTCGAAGATGTGCAAAGCGTGCTGCCTCGCCACTCATCCTCGCTTTGTCGAAACGATCCCCTCGCCAGCGAGTCCGGGCCCAGGGCCAGCCGCCCGATGGGCATGCTCCTACGATTTCGTCGCGCGTCCAATTGAGGCTCGATCGTCATCAGAGCGCACGAGATGAAGATCTACCGCGAGTCTCCGTTATCGTCGGACCTCATGCGATGGCGCGTGAACAATGGAATATGTGGCTCACGGCACGAGGCATCGAGTCCATAGAGTTGGACGACCCGCACGATAGCCACGAAACGCTCGTGGCGCAGGTGGCCTCGCGGCTCCTCACCGACCGAGACGTCGTCCGAGACGTGGCGACGTTCATCGCCAAGTGGACCCGACAAGAGCCCCTGGAGGTCGAACGCCAGCTGAAGATCCTGGGTGCACCCGAGCGAGCGATGCTGCTCGAGCGAGCCTCGGTCGCCTCGGGTCGTCACGCGGTGGGTGGCTTGGCCCGAGCACTGCTTTGGTCTCCTGCTCGAGCGCCACACATCCGTCGCGAAGCCCAGCTAGTAGATCTGCTCGCACTGCTGTGCGCCGAGCTCATGCCGGGCGTCTTGTTGGAGGCTTCGACGCTCGATCCTTCCTTTGACACCCTATGTAGGCTCGCCGAGCACCTGCCGAGCCTGCCGGTCGCACTCGCGATCGAGCCCGAAGCACTCGCCCATCATCCCTTGACTCGGTCTGCCGAGCACTCCGCCGCCTCGGGCCACTCAGCGCGAGATCGGATGATGCTGCGTGAGGGCCTCGTACATCTCGACGAGCCGCTCGACGAGCCTCACGGCGAGCATTGTGAACACATCACCGCGCTACGTGAGCAGCTGGTAGCGCTGGCCGAAGCGGCGACCGACGATCCGCAGACCGCGGATCGAGCCCGGAGCCTCGCCGAGCGGCTGCTCTACGAGGCCCTCGAGCGCCACCCCGTCACCCGCGGGCGCTTCGAGCTGAACTCGACGATGCCCTTCACCTTCGGCAACCGACCCGCCGAGATCGATCTCTTATCGCGTCGCGATCGGCTCGCGGTAGAGATCGACGGCTACTACCACTTCGTCGACGACGACGCCTACCGACGAGATCGCCGCAAGGACGCATTGCTGCAGCGTCATGGACTCTTCGTGCTTCGCTTCTTGGCCCAGGACGTGGGACCAAGACTCACCGAGATCGTCGAACGCATCGTGGACACCCTCTACCGCCCGACCCCAAGGCTCTCGCATGACTGACGAACGCCTCCCCCGCCTCGACCTACTGCTCCTGGCTCGTCTCGCTACGGCTGGACGCCAGCCCCCTTCACCCAGCCGCCTCGAGGGCGACCTCTTTCGCTTCGTCGAGGCACGGCTGAGTCGTCGCGAGTGGTCGGCACAATGTGCTCGACGACTCGCCGCACTGGAGAAGGCCAAGGACATCGACACTCGTCGCTCCCCCACCCCCAAGGGGCTCGAGCGCCTTCGCCGGGCGCTGAACGTAAAGCAGCTGCCCGGGACGTGGTCGAAGATCTGGCGCGCGCTGGTCCCCGCCCTGGCGCTGGATCTGCCGGGAACGCGCTGGGCCGATCTAGACCGCGCCGACAAGCTCCGCGCGCGGCTCATCCGGCAGTGGAGCGACCTTCCCCTCCAAGAGACTCCGACCCTCACCCAAGCGGTCGACGCCGAGATCTGGCGGTCGCTCGGCTTGCCCGAGACCGGCCGGCTGACGCTCGGCAAGCTACGCCGCGCGGTGCTCGAACGTAGCCTCGAGACGGCGCTACGCGCCAAGTCGCTCGATTCCGCCAAGGCCGGGCAGCTGCTCGCCACGGCCGCGGCGGGGACCACCACCCGAAACATCGACATGATCCAACGCGCGCTGGTGGGTCGGTGGCTGTTCGAGGCCCCCGCCTATGAAGCCCGGACCGACCCATCCAGCGCGCCCGAACCTCGACCCGTCTCCAAGCCCGTCACTCGCCGTCCTGACCACCGCCCGGCCATTCGCCCCCCTGCTGCACCCTCTACACCCTCTGCCCCCTCTGCCCCCTCTGCCCCCTCTACACCCTCTGCACCCTCTGCACCCTCTGCACCCTCTACATCGTCTACACCCTCTACACCCTCTACACCCTCTACATCGTCTACACCCTCTACACCCTCTGCATCGTCGCTGCCGCTGAACGCCTGGGCTCAACGCGTACGCGCGCTCGCAGAAGCCACACCCGAAGGACGCTACGGCGACGAGCGGATCTTCATCGCTGCGGTGTGGCGTACCAGCCGAGCCGAGCCTTCGCCCTTATGCAGCTCACTGCCCGCATTCAAGGCGCGGTTGCTCGAAGCCAATCGCGTCGGGCTGCTGCGCCTGCACCGAGCCGACCTGGTGGGCGCCGCCGACAAAGCGCTCGTGCGCGAGTCGGAGCTCCGCCACCTCAACGCCACCTTCCACCTCATCGAGATTCCCAGCCGGACTGCACCATGACCACCAGCACCCCCTCCCCCCTCGAGATCACCGACATCGTCGACAACATCAGCAGCATGATCGAGCGCGTGCTCACCTCGGACAACCAGGCCGAGATACTCGGCCCCGAGCTGACCCGCCTGCGATCCGAGCACGATCTCCCTCTTCGTATGGTCGTCATCGGCGCGCTGCTCAACGACTTTGCCCGCGTCGCCTACACGAGCATCGAAGCTGACGGGGTTGTCACTGATGAAGAGCTCGAGCACGTCTACCCGATCTTTTACTCGCTCCGGAGCGTCCTCGCCCGGGTCCGACCCGAGTACGAGTGCTACCGAGGATTTGGGCAGGACGATCTACGCAAGCTGCTCGCCCACTATGCATCCGACCAAGACCTGTTTGGAGCGAAGGCCGAGCAGACCCGGTGGGCCGGCCTCGACGTCTGTCGCCGGACCGCTCGCGCCACGAAAGACGAAGAGCCGCTCGAGCTCTACGTGCGCTCGCAGCAACGCACGATGGATCGCGTGTTCAACCTGGGGGGAGTGACCCCAGAAGAAGCAAAGGCACGCAAGGAGCTGGACACCATGATCGAGCTACGCCGACGGCTGGTCGACACGCCCCCCACCACGGGCACCGACCCGCGCACGGTCGCGTTCTGCAATCGTCACGGCCCTCCCGTGTTCGGCGCCATCGCCCATGCGCACCAAGTCTGGGAGCGCGATCCCTTCGACGTGGAATCGGTACACTCCGGCGCACGCGAAGCCTTCGAGCGCCTGATCGACCGGGTGACCGCCCCCGACACCGACCGTCGCGGCCGCTTCTTGGTGGTCAGGGGCCCCTCGGGAGCCGGCAAGACCCACCTGATGCGAGCCTTCCGCCGCTACCTTCACGGCCGACGTCGTGGCTTCGCTGCATACATGCAGATGACCACTCGGGCCGAAGACTACGCACGCTATGTGCTGGTCAACGTCATCGACGCGCTCGAGCGCCCCTATGACCCACCGGAGCTGGTCGGCTCTGGTCTCATCACCCTCTCCGACGCGCTAGCCGAGAATCGCCAGGCATTGTCGGCCGAAGAGCTCGAAGCACTGCGAGAGGGTGACTTCGATCTCGAACGGAACGACACGGTGAGCCCGCTGGTCGATCGATTGCTGGAGCAGCCAGGCTACCAGGATTTCGACCCCGACCTGCTTCGCGTGCTGCTCTATCTGCAACGTCGAGAACCGAGGATCCGAGCGCGGGTGCTCAAGTACCTGCGGTGCGAGCACCTCAACGACTACGACGCTCGCCTGCTCGGGGGAATTGCCCCACGCCTCGATCCCGACTCTCCAAAGCGCATGATCGTGCAGCTGGGTCGACTGATGGAGCGAGTGGGCGGATTCGCGTTCGCCTTGCTGGTCGACCAGATGGAGGACATGTTCAACCTCGAAGACAGCGGGGCCCGCATAGGGCGCGCGATCGACGAGCTGCGACACATCGTCGACTATGTGCCTGGTTCGGTAGTCGTGCTCTCGTGCCTCCACGATTACTATGAGCAGATCCGCACGCAGCTCGCTCGCTCGGCGCTCGATCGCCTCGAGTCCGATCCTGCCCCCGTGACCCTCAACGCGGGGCGCAGCTTGTCCGAGATCCAGCAGATCGTCGGCTTCCGGCTCCAGCATCTCTACGACCAGCTCGGGGTGCGATACCACGAAGACGATCCAACCTTCCCCATCCGTCTCCAGGATCTTTCGTCGCTAGCCAACATGCGCACGCGAGACGTCTTGGACTGGTGTCGCGAGTATCAAGAGGGCTGCATCGAGCACGGAGGGCTCGTCGATGCCACCGGTAGCGCACCGACGTCCACGCAACAGCCTGCTCCGCCCGAGATCCCTCGCCTCGAACAAGCGTGGAATGACTTTCGTGTCTCGTTCAGCGGGGAGGTCCCCGACGATGACAACACCCTGCTCGGGTTGCTGGAGTGGGCCGTGGAGCGGGTGGGGCAAGAGCTCGAGCCCCCACACTCCCTGCAGACCGAACGCGAAGACCCTGCGCTGGTGATCCACGACGGCAGCGCGCCCTTGGTGGTCGGGCTGTGCAACCGCCACACTCGGGGAGGAGGGCTACACAAGCAGGTCGTCGCTCTGCGCAAGCTGGCGGGCGAACGCCCCGTAGGCGTCGTGCGCTGCTCCGAGTTCCCTGACAATCCACGCACCAAGGTCTTCGGGGAGCTGGGCCAGCTGCTCAGCGCCGGCGGGCGCCGAGTGACGGTGGAAGACGGCGACTGGCGGACGATCATGGCCTTTGAGGCGTTCGTCGCCGAGCACGACCAGGATCCAAACCTCGGGGACTGGCGACGAGCCGAGCGCCCACTCTCGCAGCTGCGCTCGCTGCGAACCCTGCTCGATCTCGATACGCCCAAAACCGTAACGACCGGGGCGACCGTCGACACCAGCACAACCAAGCCCAAGCCCCAGCAGACTTCGCCCGAGCGGCAGCTCTCGCCGAAGCGGCCGACTTCGCCCGATTCGCCGGCTTCGCCCGAGCCACAAGCTCCACCCCAACCACAGCCTTCACCTCCGCCGGCCGAACGCACCCCATCGCAGACAACAGACGCCGCGCTCACTGTCGGCCACACGGTTGGGATCACCCGGCGCGTCGTAGAGATGAACCTCGGCGAGCTGGTCACCCACGCCGCCTTCCTCGGCTCCACCGGCAGCGGGAAGACCACGCTGGCCCTCAACCTCATCGAGCAAGCCCTCGCACGCGGGATCCCGACGCTCTTGCTGGATCGAAAGGGTGATCTAGCAACTTACGCCCGCCCGCAGTGGTGGCAAGCGCCCGGCCGAGACGCGGAGGCCAGCGCTCGAAAAGAGGCCCTGCGCGATCGAGTAGAGGTGGCCGTGTTCACCCCCGGCATGCCGGACGGTCGAGATCTGTCCCTTCCGTTGCTCCCCGAGGGTCTCGAGCAGATGGCTTCTCATCAGCGAGCGCAGGCATGTCGTCAAGCCGCGACCGCGGTCTGCTCCATGCTCGGCTACAAGAACTCCGCCAGCGATCTGGCGCGAAAGACCGTGCTGGCCAAGGCGCTCGAGGTGCTCGGCCAGATCGCCACCGAGGACGTTGGCCTCGAGCACGTGACCGCCCTGCTCGCCGACGAGGACCCGGCCCTCATCAACGCCATCGGGCGCCTCGACACCAAGCACTTCGGCAAGCTGGTCGACCAGCTCGAGACCCTGCGTCTTTCGAGGGGAGAGCTGCTGTCCTCGGACGCAGAGCGCCTCGACCCCGCCACGCTGCTGGGGCTCAACCGCAACGACGACAAGGTGCAGCTGACCGTGGTGAGCACGAAATTCCTGCGGGACAACGCCAGCATCGATTTTTGGGTGGCTCGTATGCTCGCCGAGCTCGCGCGCTGGGCCAGCCTCAACCCCAGCAAGGACCTGCAAGCCCTCGTCCTGTTCGACGAGGCCGACATCTACATGCCAGCAACCCGCAAGCCCGCGACCAAGGAGCCCATGCAGGATCTGCTGCGTCGCGCTCGCTCGGCCGGCCTCGGGGTCATGCTCGCCACCCAGAGCCCCGGCGATCTCGACTACAAGTCGCGTGACAATATCCGCACGTGGTTCTTGGGCCGAGTGGCCGAGCGGACCGCCATCAACAAGATGCAGCCGCTGCTGAGCGAGAGCCGCACGAACGTGAAGGGAAAGCTCGCCCGCCAGCAGATCGGCGAGTTCTTCATGCTTCAGAGCGGCGCGGTGACGGAGGTCAAGGCGGAGCGATCGCTGATGGACACCGAGCAACTGTCGGAGAACGAGATCCGGCAGCTGGCCTGCGAGGGCCAGACTGAAGACACTGCTCCCGCGTCACCATGAGTGCAGGTCGGGCACCGCGGCCGTCCCTCGCCGACCGAGCGCGACGGCCGCGGCGAAGAAATCCATGAACAATCGTCAGGGTGCTCCGACTATCCCCGCACGATCGCACCGGGCTCGGCGTGACTTCATTCGCCGAGCCCATTGCCGTGCTGTCGCTTGCCGAACGATGTCGACCTCTGACGAACACGCTCACCTCAACTCACAAGTTCCTACCACAGCGCGCGGTGACCTCGTCGAGCGAGATCTATTCCGAGCTTGGTGTCGAGGAGATCAACGCCAAGGCACGATCCTGCTGCGGAGGCTGCGTGCCCGCTTGCTCGACTACTTCCGGCACTGCCCTGTCGATCTGGCCGAGGATCTGACCCACGACACCCTGCTGGCCTTCGTCGAGGGGCGTAGCGCCCTGCGTGATGCTCGAGCGCTTCGGGCGTTCGTCTACCGCATTGCCCGACGCACCCTCATTCGCACCCTCTACCGCAAGCAGAGGCTCGTGCTGTGCTGGAGCGAAGACGGCGTCGTCCACGAGCGGATCGACGGCATCGATCTCACCCGCATCGACATCCGAACGCTACTGAACGCTCACCCCACGCGTAGCACGACGACGGTGGTCGAGCACTACCTCGGCGGCTGGTCGACCCCCGAGATCGCCCGAGCGCGTCAGGTGGAGGTTCGAGCGGTCCGTAACCAGCTGCGCAACGGCCTGGCGAAGCTGCGGCGCTCCGTGGCCACGTCAGCGGCCACGGGCGCTCGCAGCTAGACGCACGAGCCGAGTGACGACTTGGACTTCAACGCAGCTCGCTACTCAACCTCGGTCGTGCAACCGGCCACCCATCTTCGTACATTGATTTCTCCTGGTTCGTCTATTTCTCCACTTTCAGCTCGAATCGGACACTCGTCCACATGAGCTGTTCTCCGAGCTCGGGAGGTAGGTGTCCTGCTCTTCGCAGGACTCGTCCGCCCGCGCTCTTCGACCCCTCTTCATCGCACCACCCGCGAAGATCGAGCGGGCGGCGGCTGATGACGAAGAGTAAGTCTCCCCGTCCGAACGTTGCCGACGGCACCTCGGGGGGCCAGCTGAACCCCACCCCCGGAAGTCCACCCGAACGTCGCCCGATCCACCGCGACTCTCCCGCGCGAACTTCCACGCCAGACGGCTCGGACCGTGAGATCAGCCCAATCCGCCGATCGATGCCCCGACCAAACATGTTGCAATAGATCGGCGGCTTATGGTCGGTCGTGTGGGTAACCCGAGCGCATAGCCACTGGCCGATCCGAATGCTCTGGCCGTCTCGTACGGGGCGAACCTCTCCGGTCGGGCTCTCCGCGACGACCTCGACATTGCACGTGATCTTACCCATGCCTGGTGATGAACCGAGCAGCTCCGACATGAGCTCCGCCTGGGCGACTTGCTCGACGTCGCTCACCAGCGCTTCGACCCCCGAGGGATCGCTCGGCCAGGGCCTCCGCGAGAGCCACGAGGGCCCGCTCAGGTGGAGCTCCTCATCGACGAGATCGACCCGGAAGAGGGCATTGTCTGCCTCCTGGCTCCGAGCAAGCCGACGTGCTCGCGCGATCCTTTCGGCGAGGCCCTCCACCCTCGTCGCGCTCGGCGTCAGCCCGATCGTCTTGCGAAGCTGAACACGGGCCGGGAGCGCGACGCTCATCTGCTCTTCTCGTGCTCGGGTGTTCATGGACACCAGCGCGCTGTCATCGAACAACTCGTCGACTTGGGCGCGATTCACCTCACGGCCGTAGTCATCGATGATGGTCAGGACGTCGCCTTTGGTCAGTCCGTGTAGCCGTCCCGCCCGGATCCACGCCGACTGGTCATCGTGCACGACGATCCCGAGGTGCGAACGAACATCGTCGAACTCCGTGAGCGAGAACGGCAACCTCTCGCGAGGCCCCTCCACCTGCGGACGCTGCGTGGCCGCTCCGCGCCGCTGGCAGATCCGCTCCCGCACCCGACCGATGATCGTGTCCCACGGCCATCTCGATCCGCGCGCCTGCGCGAGCGCCCGACATAGCTCGGTGGTGAAGTAGCCGCGATATCCAACGTAGCCCGACTCGCGCCCATCATCCTTGTACTCGTATGCGCTCGAGTCTGCTCCGGTCGCCACGAGACGCACCGCTTCGGGGTGACTCTCGGGATCCAGCTGCGCGCGTAGCACCTTGCCGCCATCGCCCAGTCGGTCTCGGAGCTCCCGTGGCAAGCGCTCCCACTCGATGGGCGTGGCCTCACGCACCGTGCCTTCTGCCGCTTCGATCCCTACGTCGTTGAAGGCACGTATGCGCTCGATCGCCGCGTTGTCATTGTCTCGAACCATCGTGGCCGCATGACAGCAATCGAGGACCACCGTGACATTCGGCGTTCGCTCGCATAGAGCGTGCACGATGTCGGCGAGCTCGACCTCGGCGACCCCTCGAAACTGATCCGTCGCGTGGTCGACAGGGACCAGGTAGTTCCATGCAGGTCGATCCGCGCCTTGTATGCGGCGGCGTCCGCCGTGCCCGACATAGTAGATGACGACGTCATGATCTGCGGTGACCTCATCTCGCAGATCGCGCAAGGACCCGAGGATTCCGTCTCGTGTGGCCTGGTGATCGAACAGTTGGGTACACTCGAAGTTCCACGCTTCGAGCTCTGTGGCCATCTCACGCAGATCATGCGCGACACCGGGAAGGCGGCGCTCCGGGACACACAGTGGGCCAGGCGAGCCGATGAGCAAGGCACGACGGATCCGCGTATTTCGGGCCATAGCCTACGGGTCGTCGTACGAGCGGGTGAATTGTTCACGGGAAGATCCTCTTTCGAAACTCGAAAATTCCGACTGAACAGTAGTGGGCTTTGCCCGACCAATCATTCGTGAACTCCGCCCGGTCCAGCGACTTGCCAACCCACCCGTGGACGGGTGAGGATGGCGCGCTCCTCATGACCACGCCTGATCCGCAAGGCCAATCCATCGAAGAACGATACGAACTCGAGCTCACTCGCGCAGGACTGGGCCTGGTCGAAGGCCAGCAGTCATTCCCGGTGGGCCGAGAAGAGCGATTCTACGTGGAGAAGCTCTTGGGGCGCGGAAACATGGGCGCGGTGTACCTCGCCCGCGATAGCACGCTAGACCGCCCCGTCGCGCTCAAGGTGGTCACCCGCCGGCTCGACGCCGAGCACGCCAAGCGGCGGCTCGAGCAAGAAGCCCGCGCCCTGGCTCGGCTTCAGCACCCCAACGTGGTGTCGGTCTACGACCTGGCGACGACCGAGTATGGCGAGCTGTTCATCGCGATGGAGTATGTGCAGGGCATGACCCTGCGGGTGTGGCAACGAGACAGGAGCCTGCTGGAGCTGCTCGATGCCTACCTCATGGCCGGGCAAGGGCTGGCGGCCGCCCACGCGGTGGGATGCATCCACCGCGACTTCAAGCCCGACAACGTGATGATCGACACGAGCAGCGGAGTGCTCCAGGTCAAGGTGGCCGACTTCGGCGTCGCGGGGCTGGGGCCCGCGCCGAGTGAGGCCACGGTGGCGACTTCGCCGGGGGAGCGCGGGGTGCTGACATCGCCGCAAGGGCTCGTGGGCACCGCGGCCTATATGGCGCCCGAGCAGCTGCGGCGGGAGCAAGCGAGCGAACGGAGCGATCAGCATCAGTTTTGCGTGGCGCTGTGGGAGGCAATGGCGGGGGCGCGGCCGTTTTCTGACGAGGGGCGGGATCCGAACAAGGATGGTGGACTGCCGAAGCGGTCTCGCAAGATTCCGCGCTCGCTTCAACGCGTGCTCGCGAAGGGCATGGCGTTCGAGCAAGGCGATCGCTTCGAGAACATGTCGGAGCTGATGCGACGACTGCGGCGAATCGGAGCATGGCGACGCGCTCGGCCGTGGGTGGGGGTGAGCGGGGTCGTGGGAGGGGTCGCGCTGGGGCTTGCGGTGTGGCCACAGCCTCCCGGGATGTCATGCGAGGAACAGGCCGTAGCGCGCATCGATGGCATCTGGAGCCTCCAAGCACGAGAAGATGTTGAAGATTCAATCTCAGATTCCGAAGAGCATCGAAAATACATCACAGACAGCATCGAAGACATCGCATCGAACCTAAAGAAAGAGAATGACAGAATATGCCAAGAAAACCAAAACGGAACACACCCAATTAAATCAGCCAATGCTCGATGCATTGAAACATGGATCACTCGGTTCCAATTCTACATAGACAAACTACGAGATCTGCCGCAAAAAAATGAAGACCTTGCGTATAAGCTAATCAAACCTCTAAAGGAACTGTATCAAAAAGACATATGCTCCCTTCCACCCATTCCGCTAGATCCAGCCGTACAGAATTCGATCGATGAAGCAATCACCCTAGAAGCTCTCGGAGATTTCGAAATCGCCACAATGGAGTTACTCCAGAACCGAACAAACACTTCGGAACTTACGGAGTGCCCCAGCGCAAACGAAGAAGACACACACTCATCAATCGAACAAGTCGCGATCCTATACCAACAAGGAAATATCCGAGTAGAAAACGGAGATCCGAACGACGCACTCCAGCAACTCTGGGACTCATCCCTACAAGCAAAGGCATGCAATGATGACCGACGACTAGCCAAAGCCCTTATTCGCGCAGCCGCACTCTCCGCCACAGATTTATCTAAACCCAATCAAGCCGAACTGATGATTGAATTCGCAGAATCGGCCATGAAAAGTGAAGGCATAAGGCAAGACACACTACTCAGCTTTGAGAGATGGAAAGCAAAAGGTCTGATCGCCCAACGACGTGGCCAACTCGAGCGAGCCAAGGGTCTGAGCGCCCAAAGACGTGGGCAAAACGATAGAGCCGAACGCCTGAACGAGCAAAAGCGCGGACAGCCTGAGAATTCCAGCGCGCACTTCGACGAAGCCAACGCACACTTCATCGAAGCACGAAACCACTTCAACGAAGCCAGAATATACTACAACTCAGGGCTAAGCACCCTCAACAAGCTTGATAAATCGAAGCACCCAATCCTTACCTCCAAGATACTCTCCAACATTGGAACTATACATCACAACCTAGGACTCACCCATCACAACACAGGTACAATATACCAAAAATCAGGAAAACATAATCTTGCTATAGCAGAGAATGATCTTGCTGCTACAGAATATCAACTTGCAAAAGAAGAGTATAAAAATGCATCTCGTCTTCTTGATGAAGCCCTCGGAGATGACCACCCTCAAAGCACAAACCGCGCGCAGCACAACGCGCTCAATCTAGGAATTCTCGCCACTGAACTGGGCGAGATAGCCGAAGTACGATTGCACCTCGCGACCGCTGCCGAGTCAAGAGACCCTCGCCTCGCCATACGATCGCTGACCCAATGGCTCAAGGCGGAGGAGGCGTACGGGACACGAGACCAAGCCAGCGACGTCGCAGAAATACTCGACCACCGCTTACACTCAGCAGACTATCAGGGACTCCCCGTTGATCTAATAGTTCCAGCGATGGCCAACCTGGGCTATATCCTGGCAAGCCATGAGAACAAACGCGGATTCGATCTGCTGGACGAAGCGCTGAAGCGCGTACGTAACAGCGAAAATATTCAGCTTGAGGAACAAGTGATACGTGCTCGAGATAAAGCGGTAAGAAAATTCGGTAAGAACAACAACCTTTCATCGCCTGGTACGAATCCTACACACACCAACCAGCACGCTCCCTAAGGACCAAGTATGCCAGCACTCCAACTCATCAACCCTACATCCGTCACTCTCACACCATCCGTCGATGGCAGCGGCAAGCTGACATTCGCTCACCAGGGTACTTCGCTGAATCTGCACGAAGATACACTACACATAAAACATGAATCGCTCCCGATTACGATCGAACTCACCGATTTCAGCGATTCTAGTGGAAATTGGACCGTAACAGCCGAGCACGAAGACGAGCACGATACCACTCAGACTTGGTCCCGGAACGCGGGGACAGCACGCTGCTTCTTCTCGTGGTCGGAGACCAATCAGGTTCATGCGGTAAAGATCACAGCGAAAAGCGATAATAGCAGTGTATCGGACAAAGAGGAGTCCGTGCTCATCAGCGTGGACCCCTACCCCGACCAGCCCGACCCGGTCTAGTCCAATCTGACAGTACGCCTAGCACGCAAACCTCCAGCGCATCTCGAGACCTCGACCCACGCGGAGCTGCGGCCCGCGGGTGAAGTGATCTCCGCGTCCATGGTACGATGAGTGCATGACCACTCAACAGGACGCCGATCTCGAGGCTTTGCTGCAATGGAGGGAGGGAGACCGAACCGCTGGTGATCGCCTCGTGAAGCGATACTTCGGCGAGATCCAGCGGTTCTTCTCTCGTTCGGTCGCGGAGGATGTCCGACAAGACCTAGCCCAGGAAACATTCGCTCGGCTCTCGAAGGCCAAAGACCGCTTCCAGAGCAACTCGAGCGTACGCACCTTCTTGTTCGGGATTGCCCGGCACATCCTCCACGACCACTATCGCCAGCGCCACCAGCAATACGACCCCATCACGCAGACCATGGAGGACGTCAGAGGGGCCACCCCATCACGAGCCCTCGCCGACCTCCAGCAGCACGAGCGGCTGCTCGAAGGCATGCAGGCGCTACCCGTAGATACGAAGCTGATGCTCGAGATGTACTACTGGGACGATTTTACATCAGAGCAGCTCTCAGAGATCTACGACATCCCCGCCGGAACCGTGCGTACGCGACTGCACACCGCCCGCACACGGCTCCGCGAGGCCGCCGCAAAGGCCGAATCCGTGAAATCCGCTGCGGCTGAGCCGGCCGCCAAGACAGCACAGAGCGACGACGATGAAATCGAGGCCAGGCTCCGGACGATCGGCCGACTACTCTCGTCTGGCCCCACGGCTCTGTGAGCCCGCCTTGTCGACTCGGCGACCTTCCCCCATGCGCTCTTACTAGTCCCGTACCAACCGGTAACCAACGAACAGGAGACGAACATGGCCAAGGTAGCCCCCTATCACTCGACCAACCCCGCAGATCCCGACGTCTATCACGACCACGACAATTGCCCCACAGGTCAACAGATACCGAAGAAGAACCGTGCGCGCGGCACGAACGGCTATCGAAGATGTAAACACTGTCGCAAGCTCAACTAGTTCGACTCTTAGTCGAGCAACACGAGGGGCAGGCCATAGATAAACAGCTTGCCCCTCGACAAGAGCCCAACGCAAACAGCCATACAGCTCACCCCGCTGGGGATCGAACCCACGCCCGAGCAAACATGCCCGTCGTGACATTTTAGTCCCGACGCCAGTGTGTCGAAGCACGGACATGGGCCCGCAGGTCCCGCTAGACCGACTGACCGCGAAGCCACCAGTACCATGACACACCCGAAGATCTCCCTCACCGATTTCGTCGACATCACATCGGCATCCGGTACCCCCAAGCACACAAAAGTCAAGCAAGCGAAGAACAGACCTGCCTACGATCCTCGATTTGACTTCTACAAGAAGCTCCGGGAAGGAATTGTGGATGCACACAATCAGCACCTCGGTAAGAAGCACCTCGATACCGTGATGGCCGGCGTGACAGACACCAAGAAACTCACCAACTACCCGAATCTCGTCGCAGGACACAAGAAGTGGTGGGGACGCAAGAAACTGGCCTGGTTCGATCCGCCCTCGAAAACCTACTCGGCTCCGGGAGGGCTCGTAGAGGTGCGGATCAATCCCGAGCTTGGCCTTGAGATCAACGGAAAACCTCACCTCATCAAACTCTACTTCAAGTCTAATACGGTTGCCAAGAACAAGGTCGACATCATCACCCACCTGATGAAACTCGCCCTTGGTGCACACGCCCCGGCAAACACCACCATGGCCTTGCTGGACATCCGAAACTCCAAGCTCATCTGCCCTACGGTGCCGATCAGCGGGCTGACCGCCATGGTGCAGGCAGAACTCGCGTATGTCGATTCTCTGTGGCCGAACGTATGAGCATCGAAGACCCGCCCTCCCACCGTACCCTCCCACCGTACCCTCCTACCGTACGCTTGTGCTGTACGATGGCAGGAGATGACTCCCTTCGAGACCATCGTCTTACACGACGAAGCCAACGAGGCCCGAGCCGTGCTCGCCCCGCAGCGCGGCGGCATGCTGACCCGCTGGTCCGTCGCCGGGCGCTCGCTGCTCTACCTCGACGAAGCCACGCTGGCGGATCCGGCTCGCAACGTGCGCGGCGGCAACCCGGTGCTCTTCCCTTCGCCCGGCCCCTTGGTCGACGATCGATTCGAGCGCGCGGGTCGCCAGGGCCAGATGAAGCAGCACGGGCTCGCCCGAAGGCACGCGTTCTCGGTGGTCGAGCAAAAGCCGACCCGCGCCACGCTCCGCCTGGAGCCAACGGCGGACATGCGCGAGCAGTTCCCGTGGGACTTCGAGCTAACGCTGCGCTACGCCCTGACGGGCTCCACCCTCACGCTGGGCCAGCTCATCGCCAATCGCGACTCGATCGACCTGCCCTTTGCGCTGGGGTTCCACCCGTACTTCGCGGTCCCGAGCGCCGACAAGGGCCGGGCAGCGATCCCGACCCGGGCGACCCGGGCGTGGGACAACGTAGCCAAGCGAGCGATCGAGCTTTCCGGGCCGATCTCGCTCGGCGCCGGCGAGGTCGATCTGCACCTAGACGACCACGGCTCGAACGAAGCGACCCTGGAGCTCCCCGACGGAGCGCGGATCCACTTGCGCGGCAGCGAGGCCTTCGGTCGCTGGGTGATCTGGACACTCCCCGACCGGGATTTCGTGTGCCTCGAACCCTGGACCGCCCCCGTCAATGCCCTCAACACCGGCCAGAATCTGCTGACCGTGGGCCCCGGGCAGACGCGAGCGCTGGAGGTCGCGTTCACGCTGCTTCCCGCATGAGCAATGAGCCCTCCCTCAGTGCCCGTCGCGACCGGCGGCGAGCGCTTTGATCCACGCGTCGCTGGCCTCGTCGGCGGGATAGAAGGACTCGATCGTCAGCTCCTGCGTGGTGACATCCAGCGGCGTACCCACGGTGGTGAGCAGCGTCGATAGCTTCACCTCCTGGGCGCCCACCCGCAGGCTGATCACCGCGACCGGGTGCCCCGGGCCCAAAGTCCCCACAGCAAGCGCCTCGACGCCCGGATACCCACGCACCTCATCCCGCAGGGCGTGGCGCTCCTGATCTTCGGGGTGCAACGCACAGTCCCGATCGAGCCGAGCCAGGGTCCGCGACGCGAACTCCTCCCAGTTGAGCAGCGAGGTTCGCAGGCCGGCGGGATGCAGCGCGGCCCGAACCAAGTTGGCCTGAACCAGGGCCGGCGCACCAGGCGTGAGCACGGCGCCGAACAACCGCATCGCCCCCTCGTTGAACCGCAGGACGTTCCAGCAGCGATCCAGTAGCACGGAGGCATAGGGCTCCTGCTTGGCCAGCAACAGCTCGATCGCTCGCCGCACGGGAGCCAGCACGTCCCCGTCCAGCTCGCTGGAGGAGTACACCGGCGCAAAGCCGGCGCTACCCAGCAAGACATTGCGCTCGCGCAGCCCGAGCTCGAGCACGCTCGCCAAGACGAGCACCATCTCGCGGCTCGGCCGTGACCGACCGTTCTCCAGGAAGCTGATATGCCGGGCGGAGACCTGGGCCTCGGACGCCAGCCGCTGCTGCGTCATGCGACGCTCTTTTCGCCACTTTCGCAGCAACCGGGGGAATTCAGGCTCGCCCACGAGCGTTCGAACCTTCGCGCTGCCGCGACGGCGCGATCCGTGCGGTCGGTCGTACGGCATCGTTCCTCGAGCCTCAGGGCTCACCCCGCAAGATACGGCCCACCGCGAGGCTCGACCATTACCTGCCAGGTCAACATGACCGAGCGTCAGGACTCCCCCTTGGCCGCTCGGGCATGACCCAGGACCGATACCTGACTGGGCCCTAAAGCGCGTCGGCAAAGGTGCGGGCGAACTCGCGGGGATAGGGCCGATCCGCGGGGTCATGGGCGGTGGCGGCGCGCAACAGCTTGGCGATCTCGGCGGGGTAGGTGCGCAGGCGAGACTCGTCCTCAAAGGGATCGCGCTGCATGTGCGCGACGATCCGGTCGCGATACGACTCGATCTCGTCGAAGAAGGCGCGACCGGTGGTCACGTTATAGATCGTACCGGCGAGCCCATAGACATCGGCGCGAGGATCGAGCTCGATGGGGTCGAGCACCTGCTCGGGGGCGATGTAGCCGGCGGTACCGGCCACGAAGCGACCGCCGACCCCGGCGGGGACCTTGGCCGCTCGCACCATGCCAAAGTCGATCACCACGGTCGCCAGCGGCGGGGCAATCGCCGGATCGCGGTGTCGCTCGGGATCAAAGGGCTCACCACCGGTCAGCGGCAGCCGCAGCCACAGGTTTCCGGGCTTGATGTCTCGATGGATCAGCCCCGCGGCGTGCAGCGCCGACAAACCGGCGCAGGTCTCGAGCACGACCTTGCGCAGCTCGAACAGCGACATCGTGCGAGCGGTGGCGTACTGCTTGAGATCGGCGCCAATGAGGTACTCGAGCACGAGGTAGGGCACGTCGTTGCTGACCCCGCGATCGATGATGTTGGCGACGTTGGGGTGATAGAGGCTGGCCAACGCGGTCGCCTCCTCGGTGAACGAGGCCAGGATCCCGGCCCGCTCGGAATCAGAGGCGGCCTCGAGCGCCTCGCCCTTGGGGATCTTGAGCACGAACAGGCGATCGGCGCCCGGCTTGCGCACGAGCCATACGGTCCCCACACCACCCTCGCCGAGCGGCTTGACCAGCTCGTACCCCTCGATCACCCGGGTCTGCGGCTTGGGCTTCGGAGGCGGCGGAGGGGTGCGCGCGATCGCGGCCAGGATCGCAGCCTCGACCAGCGAGCCGACCAGCGGCCCGAGCGAGGCCAGCCAAACCTCCAGCATGGAGAGATCGCGGACCGAGATCGCACGAGCGACGAGGCCGGCGACCCGCGGCGCATTGGGAGCGATGTAACGCACCAGCGAGTCGGGGAGCGCCCCGTCCGGCGCGGCGGGGCGAAGTGCCTTGACGGGATCGGACAGGGCCCGCACGAGGCGATCGGCGGCGAGCACGAGATCGCCACACCGAGACTCGAGCTCGGGCTTGCGCCCAGCCACGGTCCCAAAGGCCCCCAGCGCGCGCGCGAGGCCGGCCAGCGCGTAGGCCAGCTCGGTCTCCGACGCATGCAGCGACTGCAAAGCGGCCTCGGCCTCGAGGATCCAGGCGGCGTTGGCCGCCCCGGACGACACGGCGTCGTGGAGGATCTCGGCCTGCTCGCAGCACGAACGCAGCGCGCTCTCAACGACCATCGGCAGCGCGTTGGCCAGCCGCAGCAGCACGGTAGGCCGGTCGATCACCAGCGCCCACCAGGCAGCGAAGGGCCCCAGCCATTGCTCGTCGTCGTCGTCGATCCCACGCGTGGTCCCCCGCGTGGTGTCGACCAGGCGCCAAAACAGCTCGCTCAGCGCTCGCTCGAGCACCGGAGGGAAGGAGCGAGAGCCATCGGACAGCCCCTCGAGCTTGCGCAACCACAGGCAGGTAGCATGGGCGGTGGTGCCCGCGCCCCGCCGCGTGAGATCCAGGGGGTCGACCCCCGCATCGAGCGCGTAGCCGCCCAACATCAGGGCGAGCACCTCCAGGGGGACGTCGGCCAAAAGCTCGGCCCCGTCGCTGCGCCGGCGCTCGCGGACCTGCTCGAGGATCTTGGCGGGCATCTGAGCTACCAGCTCGCGAGCGTCGTGGAGGTCGGGCACCTCGGTGGTCTGGACCGTGGGGTGAGTCGCGAGCAGCGGGGCCCAAAGGCCCAGCGCAAAGGCTCGCGTACAGGCGACCAGGGCGTTCATGGCCGCCGCGCGGTGACGCGGACGCGCAGGGCCCAAGACGATCCGCTGAGTCTCCGCAATCGTCGGGGCGAGCGCCCGAGCAAAACGGGCCGCCCGAGCGTCGGCCTCCTCGTCGTCATACTGCGCGGCGATCCGCACGAGGTTGTCGAGCCCCCGCTCGAGATCAAGCGGGTCGCGCTCGGCACCATCGAGGACGTCGGTGATCGCGATGACGTCGATCCAGCCGCGCAGGTCGTCGGGGCGCGAGGACGGGGGAAAGCGCGCCATGTCGCGGAGCGCCCGCATGGGGCGTACGACCTCGTCGTCGGTGACGCCGCGACGCCACAGCGCCGCCAGCCCGCGCGCGAGGGCGCTGGCGGTCAGCGGGCCCCCCTCCCCGGCCAAGATCCGAAGCGCCAGGCGCGTCCACAGGTCGTTGCGCTCGTAGAACAGATAGGGCGTGGCCGCGGCGACGGCCGCGAGGACCCAGGGATCCTCGTCGGGCGACGAGACGATCGCGCGCAGCTGGCTGGCCAAGAACCCCAGGCGCTCGGCAGGGACCGAGGCCAGAGCAGTCACCGCTCGCTGACGCAGGACCTCGGCCTCGCCGCTGACCCAGTCGAGCAACATGCCCTGGAGCTGCTCGACGGGCCCGAGCAAGCGCCCCAGAGCCCGGGCCGCATGGATCCACACCAGCGGCTCAGGGTGAAGCAACAGCGGCTGCAGAGCGGCCAGGGTAGGGCCGACCAGCTCGTCGTCGGCGGGCATTCCACCGGCGCTCACCTCCAGGCAGCGGGCCGCCAACACCCGTCCCCGCAGCGAGCCGAACGCGGGGCGCGAGACCATCGCGTCGAGCGTGGATCGTGAGCCGAACACCCACGGGCCCAGCTCGGGCAGCTCTTGCGCCGTGGCCCCCGCCTCCCACACGAGGATCTCCAGGCGAGCGCGCACCTGCACGTGCTCGGGGCGCGACAGCTGCTCTCCATCGCCGACCATCGGGGCGCACTGCAGGGCGTCGAGCAGCGGCCCGGCGACGACTCGATCGCCCGCAACGGCGGTGACCCGGGCGCGCAGGGAGGGCTGCTCGGAAGCCACCGCGAGGATCGGCGCGATCCGAGCGTCGAGCCGCCAGGCGCTGGCGGAGCACCACGACAAGAGCGTAATGGCGTCGGGCCGGGCAAAGAACGGACGAAGCGCCGACACGCCGTCGCTGGTCTGGCTCAGGCGAGGTAGCGCTCGCGATACGACCTCCGCTGCGGCCGCCAGCTCGCCGTCCAGTGCCCCCGCGACCGGCGAGGGCGTGCGCCACCACGCCCGCACCGCTTCCTCGGCTTCGGGCGACTGCAAGATCGACTCCGTCAAGCAACCCAGGGCCGTTTCGAGCTCAGCAACCGTCATCGAATGTTCGATGGACTCTACCGCAGTCCGAGCGAAAGTGGCACGCCACGGACCGACCCCAACGGCCGACCCTCGCCGCGACACCAATTTTCGCCCGCAGCTACAGGCTTCCCTTCATGGCGCTGTCCCGAACACGTCGTAGCCATGGAAGGTGGGATCCGTACCGTGCCAAACCCGACCCCGGGCGAAGCTGAGCGAGAAGTTTTGATTGAAGTCCCCGGGGATCGCCTGGTTGAGCACGATGGTATCGACTCGATTGCCCATCGGATCCCACGACGAGAGCAAGCCGTCGTCGATGGTGAGGTAGCACCCCTGGCCAAAGGCGACGCCGCGATTTTGCGGATACAAGTTCTCGTTGCCGATCCCGTAGCCTAGCAGCGTGACGCTGTCGGTGTAGCTCCCCATGGGATCCCAGCGATCGATGACGCCGTTGTTGTGCGCGATGAAACGGCCGTCCCCGGCATGCCAGGCCACGCTGGCCTGGGAGTCGAGGTTGCCGCCCACCAAGGTGACGTCGTTCATGAAGACCCCAGGGGCCATCTGCACCTGGATGGTAGGGTTATTGAACGCGCGAGCGTGAAGCGGGGGGATCCCGTCGCCCTGGGTGAACACCGCGCGCAGATCCAAGCCCGGCATGTAGTCCATCAACGCAACGCCCGTGACGTCGTCGTGCTCGACCAAGCGGACCCCGCCGCCGCCGCCGCCCGAGGACGTCCACAGGCTCATCCCGTCCCACGCGATCGCCATGCGGGTCTGCATCAAGTTGGGTGCATCGGCGGTGCTGTCGGCGTCGATGCTGGCCGCCGCGAAGTTGCACCCACCGCCGCAGCCGCTGACATCGAAGCCACACGCGGGACTGCAGGCCAGCATCCCGTCGTCGAAGCCCAACGACTGACAGGTCTCGCCCCCCAGATCGGCCCCGTCGCAGCTCTCGCCGATCTCGATCACGCCGTTGCCGCAAAAGAAGCAGCCCGAGGTGTCGAACATGCACCCCGCGTCGCAGGCCAGCACCCCGCCCAGCAGGCCCAGCGACTGGCAGGTCTCGCCCGCGAGGTTCATGTCGTCGCATAGCTCGCCCGCGATCGGGTTGACCCACCCGTCGCCACAGACAACGAAGGTGCAGTCGACGTCGCAGGTCATGGAGTTGCCCACGGTGTCACACTCTTCACCCGCGCTCATGTTGAAGACCCCGTCGCCGCAGGCGGAGATCGTGCAGTCCACGTTGCAGGCGGCCGACTCCCCCATGTCGTCGCACGCCTCGCCGGCGGCCATGTTGACCACGCCATCCCCACACGTCACGCTCGTACAATCACTGTCACAGGCCGCCGACTTGCCCATGTCGTCGCATTCTTCGCCGGCACTCATGTTGAAGGTGCCGTCGCCACAGGCGGCCAATGTGCAATCAACGTCGCAGGTGGCCGTTTCTTGCCCGTCGTCGCATTCCTCGCCCGCTGCCGCGTTGCTGTTGCCGTCTCCGCAGGCCACGGCGGTGCAGTCGTCGTCGCACCGCGCGGTCGGCCCCCGCTCGTCGCACTCCTCGCCCGCCGCCGCGTTCACCACCCCATCCCCGCAGCTGGCCGCGGTGCAATCGGCGTTGCAGGTGGCCGTCTCACCGCCGTCGTCGCACGCCTCGCCCGCCGTCGCGTTGACCACCTCGTCGCCGCACATCGAGGTGGTGCAGTCGGCGTTGCAGGCGGCCGACTCGGCCCCGTCGTCACACTCCTCGCCATCGTCGACGACCCCGTTGCCGCAGCTAGCGCTCCCCGAGCCTCCGCTCCCGTTGCCGGTACCGCCAAACGTGTCGTCGGCCACACCACCCTCCGAGTCACTGCCCGATCCGTCCTGCGACATCGACGACCCCGTGCTGCTCGAACCGCCTTGTGTTCCACCCGAAGGGACCTCGGAATCCGGACACCCCGCGAGCGGGACCAACAACAACGAACTCATGCCTAGGATTCGAGATGGGATAGCCACAGAGGACGAGCTAACTGGACTCGCCCTTCGAACGCAATAGGGGCCCCCTTGGTTGTAGGCCCTCGGGCTCCCACGGACCCCCGGTTTTCGTCCTTCCTGGCGCGGAGTCGGTCGCCGCTGAGCAGGCTAGGCTGGGTATCGAGCGCGATCGGCTCGCCATCGAAGCTACCAAGAAGACCGCACCTGCCGAAGATGCCGCGCCCGTTGGGTGACCTGGTATCCTGAGGTCGTGCCGGCTCCCGAGTCACTGCCCTCCGCGACAGCCGACGAGGCCACCGGCGAGCGCGACGAGCCGACCGCGGGGTCCCACCTCGATCTCGACGAGCCGGCGCCCGCCCGGCCGCCGACGCCTCGTACCAAGCCCCCCGGCACCACCGTCGACAAGTACATCGTGCTGGACCAGCTCGGCGCGGGCGGGATGGGCGTGGTCTACTCGGCCTACGATCCCACGCTGGACCGCAAGATCGCGCTCAAGGTGCTCCACCGCGACTTCGGCGAAGAGCGAGACCCGATAGCTCAGGCCCGCCTACTGGGCGAGGGACGAGCCCTGGCCCGGGTCAACCACCGCAACGTGGTCATCGTCTTCGACGTGGGCAGCAGCGACGGCGAGGTCTACGTGGCGATGGAGCTCGTCGACGGGCAGACCCTCAAGCAGTGGCGCGAGCAAGAGCCCCACGCCTGGCCAAGAACGGTCGAGATGTTCGTCGGCATCGCAGCGGGACTCCAGGCGGTCCACGCCGCGGGCCTGGTGCACCGCGACGTCAAGCCCGACAACGTGCTCATCGATCGCCGCGATGGCCAGCCGCGGGTCACCGACTTCGGCCTGGCCCGCCCGCATACCGACGCTCCCCCGTCGCTCGAAGACACCGAGCAACAGCTGGTGAGCCAGTCGACGATCTCCCGGCCCGAGCTGACCCGCACCGGCGCTCGCCTGGGCACGCCCGCCTATATGTCCTGCGAGCAGCTCCGGGGCCAGCCGGCGACGGCCAAGAGCGATCAGTTCTCGCTGTGCGTGGCGCTTTGGGAGTGCCTCTACGGAATTCGCCCCTACGCGGGGCACTCCTTGGCCTCGCGGCTGGTGGCGATGACCCAAGGGCCCCCTGAGGAGCCCGCCAAGACCCCGAGCGGGCGCCCGGTGCCCGCCTGGCTGCGCCACATCGTCCTGCGGGGGCTGTCTTTGGATCCCGCCGATCGCTGGCCTTCGGTCGCGGCGCTGGGTCAGGCCCTCGCCGCCGGAGATCCCCACAAGATCCAGCGTCGCGTATGGGGGGGGCTCGGCGCGGGCGTACTCGCGCTAGGGGCCATGGGGGCGGTCTACGCGAGCCAGCAGATCGAGCGCGAGCGAGCCCGAGCGGCCTGCGCAGACACGGGCGCGGCCATCGAGGCGAGCTGGACCCCAAAGCTCCGCGCCCAGGTCGAGGCCGGCTTCGTAGCGACCGGGGTGGAAGACGCCGACTCGATCGCCGAGCAGATCGTCGGCTCGTTCGACGCGTTCACCCGGGCCTGGGCGGACGAGCGCCGCGCGGTGTGCATGGCCCGCTTGCCCTTCGCCGCGACCGAGCCCGACCCTGCGTCTGGCCCTACGCCGAGTGCTCCGTCGAGCCCCAGCCGCGAGCTGGTCGAGCGACGGATCGCGTGTCTCGACGCTCGCCGCGCCACGTTCGAGACCCTGGTGGAGACCTTCACCGACCCCGACGACGTGGTCGTCAAACGAGCCCAACGCTCGGCGGAAGGCCTGGCCAGCCTCGCGCAGTGCCAAGATGAGCGGCGGCTCGCGAACATGCCCGCGCTGCCCGAAGATCCAACGGTGCGTCAGCAGGTGCGGGAGATCGACGCCGTGCTGGCCAAGACCCTCGTGCACGAGCACGTCGGGCGCTACCACGAGGGGCTAACCGTGGCCCAGCAAGCCCGGGCCCGGGCGCAGGACACCGGGCACCGCCCGCTTCTCGCCCAAGCCCACTACCGGGTGGCGGTCTTCCTCGAGAAGCAAGGCGAGTACGACCAGGCCGTGGACACCTGGGCCGCGGCCTTTCGCGAGGCGACCCTCGCCGGCGACGAGCAACAAGCCGCCGAGGCCGCGTCGGCGCTGGCCTTCACCGAGGGTTACCAGCTCGAGCGACACGACACCGGGATCCGCTGGGCGGAGCTGTCGGGATTGCTGCTCGAGCGGCTGGGCTCGACGCGCACGCTGACCGAGGCTACCCGGCTCGACGTGCTCGCCGTGCTGCGCGAGATGAAGGGCGACTACGAGCGGTCGATCGCGACCCACCACAAGGCACTGGCCCTGCGACGTCAGCTCGTGCCGGCACACCACCACAGCATCGGCTACGGGCTGGCCAACCTCGCCGGCGTGCTGCGCTCCGCGGGGCAGCTCGAGCGAGCCAAGACCACGCTGGTCGAGGCCCTGTCGATCTTCGAGGCGGCCTTCGGCCCGAGCAATCCCACCACCGCCCACGTGCTCAGCAACCTCGCCGGAGTTCAGACCGATCTGGGCAACTACGCCCAAGCCGAGGCGCTGCTGGCCCGAGTGGAATCGATCTGGAGCGCCAACCTCCGCGCCGACCACCCCGATCTGGGCGATGTCCACAACGCCTTGGGTGAGATCCGGCGCTACCAGGGGCACCTGGAGCAGGCCGCCCAGCGACACCGCGATGCACTGACGATCCACCAAAAGAGCCTCGCGCCCGGTCACCCCACGATCGCGCGCTCCGCCTACAAGCTCGGCCACGTCCAGTGGCTCCAAGGAGATCTGGCGGCCGCCGAGGACAGCTTTCGCGTCGCGCTCGAGACCCTGCGCAAGGCCGACGAGGCGCCGCGTGACGACCGAGGCCGTGCTCGCCACGGCCTGGCACAGGTCGCGCTCGCGCGTGGTCGGACCGAGCAGGCCGCCGAGCTGTTCGCCCAGGCCCAGCGGGACTTCGAGAGCCACGGCGATGGGCATCCCCACTGGGTTGCACGCACGCGGCTCGGCACCGCCGCGACGCAGATCCTCGCGCAGCAGCCCGGGTCGGCCCTGCCCGTGCTCGCTGAGCTGACGAGCAACGCGTCCCTGCCCCGTGGCGTGCAGGCCCCGGCCTTCGCGTGGCAGGCTCGGGCCCTGGCCGCCCGCGGGGACGAAGCGGGCGCGATGCAGGCACGTGACCGGGCGGCCAACCTGGCCGCCGAGGCCACCGCGGATCTCCGAGCTCACGTTGGCAAGATCCTGCACGAGCGCGCTGACGCAAGCTCGCACGATCCCGATCTCCCCGCGACCGAGGCTCACCAACCCGCCGGCGACTCACGCACCATGCTGGCGGACCGAAGGTGATGTTCCCGGCCAGCTGGAAGCTCCACAATGCCTCGAACGCCGCGCGGATCTCGGGCTCCGCTGCCCTCCGCACGCAACGCTGGCGGACTCCGATCCGCTAGCCCAACTTCGGCAGTTTGGGGTAGTCGAGTAAGTAATTTCAACCACTTAGAGAAAAAGTTGGCACTACACCCCCGCGATCGAAGCGGGCGAGCGCAGCCGCGTGGGCAGCCTGAGCCCGAGGCGATCGAGTAGG
>JBCCWC010000065.1:0-62659 GCA_039194325.1 Myxococcota bacterium | reverse complement strand
GACCGTGGGTGCCACCACCAGCAGCGACAACCGCCGGAGCACCTCCAACTGGGGCAGCTGCGTCGACCTGTTCGCGCCGGGCGCGGGCATCCTGTCCGCCTGGCACACCGGCAACAACGCCAGCAACACGATCTCGGGCACCTCGATGGCCTCGCCGCACGTGGCCGGCGTGGCCGCGCTGTACCTGCAGGGCAACCCCGGGGCCTCTCCGGCTCAGGTGGCCAATGCGATCACCGACAATGCCACCCCCGGCGTGATTTCGGGCACCAACGGCTCGCCCAACCTGCTGGTGAACACCGACTTCATCGGTGGTGGTGGCGGCGATCCGCCGCCTCCGCCCGATCCCAACAGCTGCGGAGCCAACAACGCCTGCGGCGGTCAGGCTCCCGGCGGTTGTTGGTGCGACAACGCGTGCACCTTCTACAACGACTGCTGCACTGACGGGCCCTGCTAGTCGAGCCACTCGCTAACTCGCCAAGCAGCCGGCCTGGGGGACATCGTCCCCCGGGCCAGCCTCGAGTCCTACGAGCACGCGGACAAGCCCTGCGCGTGCACCCAGACGTCGAGCTTGGCGTTGTTGGTAAAGGACATGCCGGCGCATCCCATCAGCTGAGCATCGTCCCAGACCACCACGCCGTGACCACCCGACTCGGAGATCTCGCTGTCGCTCACGCGAATGGTGCCTTCGACGAACAGCCCACCGTCCGAGTCCTGGTTGCCGTTGAAGCCGCTCGATCCCCCATAGCTCAGCACCACGTGCTGCAGCTCGTTGTCAGCCGAAACCGAGAGTACCTGCAGACCCTTCCAGTAGCCCGGAAGGGATTCCGCGCCGGTCAACGTGATCGGATCCTGCGCAGTCCCCACCGCGTGCAGCGAGCCACCGACCTCGATGATGATCTGCCGGTCTTGCATCACCTCGACCGTGGCGCCCGGCTCGATCGTCCAGTCCGTCTCTACATAGAAGCGATCCATCACCCGGTACGGGACCCCGAGCGCCGGCCAGGTTGCCGGAGTAACGATGGCTTCGTTGTTCGCGTTCGGTCGGCCCACCCGCACATAGGCCTCGTCGTTGTCCACGAACGTGTTGCTGGCCTCGATCGCGCCCACCATCTGCGGCGCGACCTTGATCGTCTGCCGGTTGTCCTCGATCGTGTTGTTGGCGAAGCCGGAGATGTCGGCGCCCCCGAATGAGGTGAGCGCCGCCCCGTCACCGCGTCGCAGCGCGCAATCGGACATCACCAGCTTGGACTGATCGGGCAGCCACACCGTCGCCACCGACTCGTCCGAGCCATTCCAGCCCCTCGCGCCGCCGTGCTCGATCGCGCAGTGGCGCATGATGTTGGCGCTGGCCTTGGATTCCACCGAGAGCCCTCGCCAGTAGCCTCGCTCGTCTTGAACTCCTCGCATCGTGATGGGGTCGTCGGCCGTACCCTCGGCGTTGATCGAGCCCGCGGTGCGCACCACGAACTCGCTGTCTTGGGCCATCTCGATCGTCAGGCCCGGGCTCAGCGTCAAGGCGGACTCGACGTACGCATTGCCGGTCAGCCGCAGCGGGATCCCGAGCGCTGCCCACTGAGCATCGCCCGACAGCGTGCCGCCGGCCACCTGCACGAAGGGCTCGGCGTTGCTGGTGAAGGTGTTGTCGCTCGCAATTCCAGCCACCGCGTCGATCCCCACCAAGAGCGGGACGCCGCCGCCTTCGAAGGTCGTGGCGCTCACCGTCAGCTGAGCGCCCGGGTCGGCGTGGAGCCCCACGCCCGGGGCATCGACGATCTCGCAGTCACTCACCGTCAGGCGCGAGGCCGCGGTCAGCTCGATCCCAATGTCGGCCGGCGCCTCCAGCCGCACGTGCTCCAGGCGGTTGTCCGAGCTGGTCGAGCCGATCCACTGGAGCCCCAGCCAGCCCTGATCACTGGAGGGCGTCATGAGGATCGGCGCCTGGTCGGTACCCTGGGCGGACATCGTGCCCGTGCCCACCACCGCCAGCCCGGCGATGGGGTCGAACACGAGCTCCACGCCCGGCTCGAGATCTAGACGATGCTCCACCGTCAGGAAGGTCGAGACCCAGTAGCAGCCGGCGGGCAGGGTGGTGTCGGTGTTCACGTCGTCGGGACCCAGCGGCGCGCAGTCGCCCGGGACCCCGGTAGAGTCGGCGCCCTCGGTGGAGTTGGGATCGCCGGTACCGTCGGTTGCGGCGTCGTCGGTGTCGGTGCTGCTCTGCGGTAGGTCGCCGAACGGGCAGCCGGGCACGAGCGTGGTGCAAAGGGCTGGCAAGGCGAGCAGGGCCAGGGTGCGTTGGGACTTGTTCATAGTTGAGCTCTTCGATGGGGGCCCCCACAGTGGGGTCGAGCTCGGTAGTCCGGACCGCGGCGGTCGTGATCACGACGAGCCGCAACAAAATCGAAGCGCCGTTTCGGACCGACTCGAGCCCAGCGCTTCGATCCGTGTCCATTACCCCGAACCTCTGAATGGCCTCCAAATCGGCGCCCAGCACGTGGCTATGGGTGTGAGGGAGGTCTCGTGACCATGACGACCTCTGCAGACGCTCGCGGGGACCTGCGTCGCCCGGCCTCGGCCTTGCGAACCTCGCCCCGACGCGGTCGAACATGGGCGACCGCGCCGGGCGACCGAGCCCAAGGGCTCAGCCGGCGGGTGTCTCGTAGCGCACGGTGGTGGTGGTGAAGTCGGTGAAGATCACCGAGATCTTCACGCAGCCACCCCGCGGGAGCTCTGCTCCGCCCTCGGGGGCCTCGCTGTTGGCGCTGACGTCGGTCGTCCCCTCGGGGAGCTCGCCGTAGACCACCGGGCCCACGAAGCCATCGGGGAAGGACGCGGTCGATACCGCCCAGTAGGTCTCGCCCCCGGTCACCGCGCCCGGGCCCAGCGGTGGCTCGGCGTTGGGATCGGTCACGAAGTAGCCCAGCGCCTGGACGTTGCCACCATCCCAGTCGATGGTGGGGTTGCCCACCGCGTCGATCATCAGGTCGACCGGGTTGTCGCCCTCCTGACCGCTGCAATCGTTGGGCTCCTCGGAGGGCCGGGCGATCGTAAAGCGCACTCCGTCGGCCTCGAGGCCCGGGTTGCGCAGGGTCATGTCATTGCCCTCGCCACCATCGGCCACTCCATCGCCATCGTCGTCGACGAGGGTGAGCGTGGCAGGGAAGCTGCGGTTGAGGATCCCACCGGCACCCGGGATCGGGATGACGATCGTCGAGAAGTGCGCGACGTCGCCGTCGATCGTCACGTCGTACTGAGCATCGAGCACGTCGGTGACCGACGCGTCGAAGATCGCCCCGTACCCGGTGGGGTTGGCGGTCACCGGCAGACCGATGGGGATCGTGACCTCGGTGTCGTAGATGTCCTGATCGCGATCGAGGTTGGGGTGGTGCACGGTGATCACGTAGTCCCCCTCGAGCCGGATCGCGGGAGCATCGGCCACCGTGAAGGGGATCGTCGCCTCGGCGCCGAGGGTGCGCTCGTCGAACGCCTCGAAGTTCGGATCGAACGCGATCTCGTAGTCACCACCGGGAGTCAACGGGGCCACGGGGGTCACGCTGAGATAACGGCCCTCGGCCTCCACGGTGGCCTCCACCGCCTCTCCGCCGGCGGTGCGCAGGGTGACCCGGTCGAGGTTGTCCGCGCCAGCAAAGACGGGATGAGAAAAGGTGACCTCGAGCGGGCCCTCGCCCTTGGCGTAGTCGATCCCCGGCAGCGGCGAGGAGGTGAGCACAAAGAACTCCCGCGCGGTCAGCTCGCCCAGGTAGCGGGCGATGTCGGCTACCTGCCCCTCTTCGAGCGACACCCCCGAGAGCGGCAGCATCGCCACCACCGCCTCCTCGAGGGTGCGGGCCGCTCCGTCGACCAGCCAGAAGGTGTGGCGGTAAGAGCCGATCAGGCTGGGAACCACCACCGCGTAGTCGGAGTGGGTTCCGCCGCCAGGCAAGCGCAGCCCCTGGGTCTTGAGCGGGCCGGCGTGGCAACCCCCGCAGGACCCCTCGTTCTCGAACACGGCCTCGCCCCGCAGGGCATCCTCGGTGGGGCTGCCGTCCCGGTGGGTCATGCCGTTGGCCGGCGGTGGAGGCACGAGCGCGGCCAGGTAGTCGTAGAATGCCTGGTGGAGCTCGGTGGTGACGGTGGCTCCGATCGTGGGCGTGGGGCTGCCGTAGAGGTAGGCGTACAGGTCGTAGGCGTCGCCCTCCCAGCCGATCGGTCCCGTGCCCTCCATCCAGAACATGGGGCGCGTGGCCGCCTTCGAGAAACCGGCCGACCAGACATTGCCGTCGGTCAGGCCATCCACATGGCAATCGGCGCAGCTGTGGTTGAGGCCGTGGCCCTCGCCGGTCCCGGTGTAGAGGAACTGGCCCTGGATCACTCCCTCTGGGCGCGGATCTCCGCTGAGCTGGGCAACCGGGCCAACGGTGCCGTCGGTCCCCGCCACGGTCACCTGGTAGGCCTGGGCACCGTGGACGAATAGGCGGTCGCCATCGGCGAGCACGGTGCGAGGGCGACCGGCCGCGGAGATCCGCGTGCGCTCGGCCAAGCTGTCGGGGTCGAGGCCCACCAGGAGATCGGAGCCCTCGGCCGTCACCCACAACGTGCCGCCCCCCATCGCCATGCCGAAGGGGCGAACGGCCAGGCCGGCGGCGCTGGGCTGCCGGCCCAAGTCGACTGCGGCCACCTCGGCCAAAGAAGACGGATCGTAGGCCACCACCGAGTGACGGAAGGCGGTCATGTCGTCCTCGGCGGTCAGCTCCTCCACCACGGCCCGGGTGGTGGCCACGTAGAGCCGCCCCTGGGCAAAGAGCACCCCGCCGGTGGTCGCGCCAACGTTACCGATCGCCCCGGTGACCTCGAATGACTCCGTGTCGACGACCACCAGATCGGACTGGTCGTTGCGCTCGTCCGAGCCGTACTCTTGGCGGCTGCTCACCGCCGAGCGATAGCTGGCCACATAGAGCGCAGATCCGTCGTCGGAGATCGCCATGGTGGTGGGGTTGACGTTGACCGCCACTCGACCCGTGACCTCGCGACTGGCCACGTCGACGGCGACCACCGCGTCCTCGGTGGCCAGGCTCACGTAGGCGGTGGCGCCGTCGGGCGAGAGCACGATCTCGGCCGGCTCATCGCCAACCCAAAGCGAGTCGACCAGGCGGCCCGAAGCCACGTCGACGAAGCCGATCGTGTCGCCAGCCTTGTGGGCCACCAGCACCACCCCGTGGTCGGCCGCGTGAGCCAACGCCGCCGGCCAGGGCCCCACCTGGATCGTGCCCGTGACCTCACCGCTCGCCGGATCGACCCGGCTTACGTGCGGATCGAACAGGTGCGCCACCCACAGCTCGCCCTCGACCATCGCCATCGATGAGGTCTGGTAGTAGTTGAAGTGCTCATAGGGCACCTGGTCCACCGCGGTCATGGTGCGGCGCTCATCGGTCCCCGAGATCACAAACTCGTACTCGCCGGCCATCACCGGCGTGAACCGAGCGTAGCCGTCGGCGCCGGTGACCACCTGGTTGTCGTTGCCCTCGGGTCCGCGCGCCAGCGTCCACTGGCCTTCGGCCGGCACCGGCAGGTAGAAGGTCGAGCCGACAGGGAAGCGCCGGGTCGGCTGCATCTGTAGCTGCTCGAGCTCGCCGGGCTCGAGCTCGATCTGACATCCCGCGCCCAGGCTCAGCGCCAGAGCCAACATAGTCCGCGCCACCCCAGTGGTCACGGCCGATCGATCGTGATGAATACCCATTGATTCGTCTTTCCGTATTCGTGTTCTGCTAGCGGTCGAGGGCTACCCCGGCATCCCCGTCATCGAAGCCTTCGAGCCCGTAGTGGGTCTCGAGGTTCGTAGATCGTCGGGACCACCCACAAACGATTCACCGCCGGTCACGGTCAGCACCGTCTCGGCCACCGCCTTGGCTCCTGACTTCCACGCGTAGGTCTGCATCAGTGGCTCCCCCCACCTTCAATGTCGACGCCATTTCGTCGGACTTCGGCGCCCTCTTTAGCGTCATTTCATGGGGGCGCAAGCCAACAAAGGTCTCTTTGTTGGCGCAAAAGCGCCGAAAACGGCTCGATCGGCCCACAGCGACGCCAAACCGAGGTCTACGCACTGACGGTGAACTGCGTTCAATAGCGCAGCAGCGAGCCCCCGATCGGCCCGCTCATGCCATTGCTCACAAGATCCATCCCAACTGGCCGACCGATCGAGATCATCGAGACCAGGGGGCATCCTCGCTCCACTATCGACGCTAAAGTCTAACCATCGTCGCGACCACCGCCCCTGCCCCCTCGGCCACGTTCACCCACGAGCCGCTGACCGAGATCATCGCCTTCGTGCGCGCTCGACTGGTCGAGGGCGCGACCGCCATCGAGCTAAGCGTGCCCGATCCCGACCGAGGGCCCGGGCTCTATGCGGGCGAGCGGATCTCGGATGGTGACCCAACGATCGTGCATCGCCCTTTTCGCGTGTGGGTGGATCTGGCCGAGCGCCTGCGCCTGCGCCTCGGCACTCCACGCCCCGATCCGACTGGCCTGGTGCGGCTGTCGCTGACGCGACTCGATTCGAACGCACGCTGGGAGCCGCCGCCCGGCACCGATCCCACCGAGAAGTACGGGACCGGCTCGGGTTACCAGCGGATCTGCAAGGCCGAGGATCCCAGCTTCGTGCTCGACCTAGCCGACGCGCTGGAACGGATCCCCCTGCCGCCCGCCCCGCGGATCCTCGACCTGGGAGTCAACACCGGCGACGAGCTGGCGCTGCTGCTGGCGCTGCGGCCCGCGCTGGCCGACGCGACCTTCGTGGGGATCGACCACTGCGCGACCGCGATCGCGGCGATCCGCGAGCGCTTCGACGACCCACGCCACTGGTTCATCGAGGCCGATCTCGCCGAGCTTCCCACCCTCGCGCTGGAGCTGGAGCGCTTCGACCTGGTGCTGTGCATGGGCACCCTCCACAGCCCGGGGGTCGACGACCACGAGCTGCTGCAGCACGTGGTGCGCAAGCACCTGAACCCGGAGGGCTCGCTCATCCTGGGCGTGCCCAATTGCAGCTATCTCGACGGAGAGGTGCTGCACGGGGCCAAGATGAAGAACTTCACCCAGCCCGATCTCTCGCTGATGGTCAAGAGCGTGGCCGCCTACCGCCGCTACCTTCACAAGCACCACCGCAAGGTGTTCGTGACCGGCAAGCACTACGTGCTGGTGACCGCGGTACCGGAAACCGCGAAGACCTCGGGGCGCGCCGTGCCCTGAGCGCGGGAAGGAGCACGCAGCAGCCGGTCGAGCTTCGAGGCGGCGCGCAATCGCGGCGCCTCGCTCACGTCGGCACGGCGCAGATCGATCGAGTGGGTCGGCATACAGATCCTTCGAAGACCATAGCGACCGATGTCCATGGCCTCGATAGGGTTACGTTCATTTCCCCCAGTGCAGCGCACAACATGAGGGTTACTGACCCCAAAATGTCGATTTCATTGAGAAATACGTACGTTTACGGATGAGACAGACGCCGATCTTGGTGGACTATTACCGGCGGTGGGCATGAACAGATCGATCCGAATGAGGGCCGAGCTCGGGCTGGTGGCCGGTGTGCTCCTCGGCTCCGGGTGCTACGCGGGGGTCGAGTCCTTCGGTAAGGACGGCGCGGCTGGGGCCGACGCGGGGGCCGAAGGCGGAACCGCCGATGGGGGCGAGAGCGACGACCAGGGCGACGACGACGGACCGCAGTCCCAGTGCGGTGGCGAGGCGGCTCCGGGGGCGTCGCCGATCCGTCGGCTGACCGCCTGGGAGTACGACAACACGATCTACGACCTGCTGGGCGATGACAGCAGTCCTTCGGCTTCCGCCGGCTTCCCGCAAGAGGGCGGCTCGGGCTTCGATAACAACGCCGACGTCTCGGCGGTGACCCGGCTGATGGCCCAGAAGTACATGCTCGCCGCCGAGGACGTCTCGGCTCGCGCCGCGCAAGACCTCGACGCGCTGCTGCCCTGCGACGCGATCGCCGACGAGGCGGGCTGCATGCCCCAGTGGATCGCCGACTTTGGCCGACGCGCGTGGCGACGCCCGCTGAGCGCCGAAGAGCAAGCCTCGATGATCACGCTGTTCGAGGATCTCCGCACGGACGAAGATCTCTCCACCGCGGTGACCCTGGTGCTCCAGGCCTTCTTGCAGTCGCCCCACTTCCTCTATCGAGTAGAGCTGGGGATCCCCGGGGAGCAAGGGGCGGCCGCGATCCACCTCAACGACTACGAGATGGCGTCGCGCCTGTCCTACCTGCTGTGGGGCTCGATGCCCGACGCCGATCTGCTCGACGCCGCCGACGCGGGCACGCTGCACACCCCCGAGGAGATCGAGGCTCAGGCCCGCCGCATGCTCGACGACCCCAAGGCTCGCCGCATGGTGGCGCACTTCCACGAGCAGTGGCTGGGCACGATCAAGCTGGCCTCGACCGACAAGGACACCGCCCAGTTCCCCGAGTGGAGCGAGGCGCTGTCGCTCAAGCAGGCCGACGAGGCCAAGGCGTTCGTCGAGCACGTGTTCTTCGAAGGCGAGGGCACGCTCACCGAGCTGCTGACCGCGCCCTTTACCTTCGTGGACGACGAGC
Source organism: Myxococcota bacterium (assembly GCA_039194325.1). Lineage (GTDB taxonomy): Bacteria > Myxococcota_A > Polyangia > Nannocystales > Nannocystaceae > Paraliomyxa. The sequence goes on along the minus strand of JBCCWC010000065.1, from coordinate 54,069 downwards.
TCGCGGAGTTCTACGGCCTGCAGGTCCCGGCGGGGACGGGCCTGCGCCAGGTCGAGGGCACCAACGGGGCGGAGCTGTCGGGGATCCTGTCGCTGGGCGGGGTGCTGTCGGCGTACTCCAAGGCCAACATGACCGACCCGATCAAGCGCGGGATCTTCGTGCGCGAGCACCTGCTGTGCCAGATCCCGCCGCCGCCGCCCGACGACGTGCCGCTGCTGCCCCCGGTGCTCGACGAGAATTCGACCACCCGGGAGCAGTTCGAGCAGCACCGGGACAACCCGGCCTGCGCGCCCTGCCACGAGCTGTTCGACCCGATCGGCTTTGGCTTCGAGAACTACGACGCGGTGGGCCGCTGGCGTACCACCGAGAACGACTTTCCGATCGACGCCTCGGGGAAGCTGACGGTGGTCGACGTGGCCGGAGAGTTCGACGGCGTGGGGCAGCTGGGGCAGCGGCTGGCCGGCAGCCAAGACGTGGCCGAGTGCGTGACTCGACAGTGGTTCCGCTTTGCCTACGGGCGCACAGAATCGGCGCAGCTCGACGGGTGCAACATGGACACCCTGACCGCTCGCTTCGAGCAATCGGGCTATGACCTGCGCGAGTTGCTCGTCAGCCTGACCCAGACCGACACATTCCTCTACCGCACCGCCTACGCCAACGAAGGAGGCAACTGATGAACCCGCTGTCCCGCCGAAGCTTTCTTCGCGGCGCCGGAGGCATCGCCATCGGCCTGCCCCTGCTCGAGGCCATGCTGGGCCGCCGCAGCCACGCCGCCGAGGGCGGCCCTCCGCCCCGCTTCGTGGTGGTGTTCTCCGCCAACGGCACGATCGAGGAGCGCTGGCGCCCGGTGGGCACCGAGCAGGACTTCGTGCTCGACGATCCCAGCGACCCCGACCGGATCCTCGCCCCGCTGGAGCCCTTCAAGGATCGCCTGCTGGTGCTCGGGGGCCTGGACATGCTCTCGCGCAACCACGGCCCGGGGGGCAACGGCCACGACATGGGCATGGGGCACATGCTCACCGGGACCGACCTGGTGGTGGGCCCCAGCGGCGTGGGCGAGTTCAGCCACCTGCCCGATGGGTCGGCGGGCGGTGAGTCGATCGACCAGGCGATCGCGAACACGATCGGGCAGGACACCGCGTTTCGATCGATCGAGTTCGGGGTGCGCTCCACCCTGGATCTCAACCGGCAGATCACCAGCCGCATGTGCTACCGCGGCCCCTTCGAGGTGCTGCCCCCCGAGAACGACCCGCGCGCGGCGTTCGAGTCGTTCTTCGTGCAGCTGGGTGCCGATCCAGCCGAGATAGCTCGGCTCCGCGCCCATCGGCACAGCGTGCTCGACCGGGTCAAGGACGACTTCGACCGGCTCAACGCCAAGCTCGGCGGCAACGACCGGCAGAAGCTCGAGCAGCACCTCGACGCGATCCGCGAGGTGGAGCAGTCGCTCGATGTGGTGGGTGGGCCGCTGGAAAGCTGCGAGATCCCCGACGAGCCGGGGGCCCTGGACCCGATGTCCAACGACAACTACCCGACGATCGGCCGGCTGCAGATGGATCTGCTGGCCATGGCGCTCACGTGCGACATCACGCGGGTCAGCAGCTTGCAGTGGTCCACCGCCCAGAGCCCCGTGCGCTTTACCTGGCTGGGCCAGAGCGCCAGCCACCATAGCCTCTCGCACGAGGCGGACAACGATCCCGACGCGCGGGCACAGCTGACGCAGATCAACCACTGGTACGCCGAGCAGTACGCGTACCTGCTGGGCCGGCTGGCGGCGCAGCCCGAGCTCGACGGCAGCTTGCTCGACAACACCGTGGTGCTGTGGGTCAACGAGCAGGGCAACGGGGATACCCACGACAAGGACGAGATCCCCTTCGTGATCGCGGGTAACTACGACGGGCAGCTGCGTACGGGACGATGGGTGCAGTATCAGCAGCGGGCGCACAATGATCTGTATGTTGCGCTGCTGAACATGTTCGGCGACGAGCGGACGAGCTTTGGAAATGAGCAGGTCAACGGCGGGGCGCTGGATGACCTGGGGTGAGCGGGGTGACTTCGGGCTGGGGCGGCGCACGGTCGGTGGGCAGTGCGCCGCGCCGCAGCCCTTGGTGAGGTCTTCATGGAGTTGGATCTCGTGACAAACGCGCCGACCTAGGAAGCGCGTGAGCACGTCGAAAGGTCAAGTCTCTTTCTCAGGAGGAAACCACGTCAACGACGAGTGGTGCAACGAGATGAGCACTTTGCCGTTGATCTTGTGGTAGGCGAAGGTGTAGTCAGCGCGGGTCGCATTACCGATCCCATCCACGAACGTGTAGTGGCCCATGTCCTTGTATCCGAGACCACCGGCCTTCAGCACCGGACCGACCGCGCTCTGAAACTCGACCTTCTTCCACCCCTTGTTCAAGAAGCCCCCGTCGTTGGGGTACTTGGGGTTATTGCCGACAAAGTAAGATCGAGCTCCCTCGGCATCCAGGCGGATCACGTCCGCCAGAGTCGGCTTAAAGAGCAGCGGCTCGTCAGGGGTGCCGAAGTCGTACAGGGCTAAGAGCGTCTCGACATCTTGGTCGATGACGGCCTTCGCCCAGGTACGTTGGGCATCAATGACTTCCGCCTTGGTCATCTGTTGAAATCGGTCCTCACTCACGGTGACCGAATATCTCAACATTCGCCCGCCGACGCAAACAGAATCGCTACAGCGGCGACAACCGCACTGGTGCGATCTGCGAGTTTCTTGGCATCGTTGGAACGTGGACACCGCCGAGGGATTCCCCGGCTGCCGCCATCGAGGGAGGCAACGACGGGTAAAAACGCCCGTTGCCGAGCACCGCACGAAGCCTCGGGGGGTCAATGGTCGAGCCCTTTCGAGGTTGTCTCGGCTCTGGGCCATACAGCGGCCGATGGAGCCCCTGCGATGGCGGCGAGTAGCGGGCGGGACCCAACCGGGGCAACTACCCCAGGCGCTGAGGTCGATCGCCGGGGCGAAAGCGGAGCGTCCGCGTTTTCTTGCCCTGACGCACGAGGACCCGGTTGACCTGTGCAGGGGCGATGTCGAAGAAGACACCGCTGTACAGCATGTAGTGCAGCGGTGAGCCCGGTATTTCGTACTCGAAGTAGAGCCAGGCGGCCTCGAGCTCGATCTCGCTACCCACCCACACCATCGGGATCGGACCGTTGGGCCCGCGAAGGGTGAAGTGCTTCTGGAGATAAGCTCGGATGAGCGGAGATATGGCGTCACCGCCGTCGATGTCGATGTCCTTGCCGGTGAGTCTACGCAAAGCCTCCTGCAGGTCTTCGGGTGAAACCTCGAGCGTGACCTCGAGCTTTCCACCACGCAGCCGCACCTCGGCCGTGCTCACGTGATAGGGATGAGCCCAACCGGTCCGAGCCACCAGCAGTCCGGCCACGCCGCCGAGCACGGTTCGACGCCCGATCATGGAGCCTCCCCCCGCGCTTTGTCGCTGTCGCCGAGCCCTGCTTCCTGCATGGGATTCTTGTCGGACTTGGAGTCCTTGTAGATCTGAAATCGGCTCTTTTGCACCTTCGGCGGCCAATGGTTGTTGCTCAGGTCGGTGTCGGCGGTCTCGAGGTGCGGGTCGAGCGTGATCGCGACGATCGGCTCATCGACGATGAGCAACTTCCCGATCTTCCGGGGGTTTTTCCGCCATACCTCGGCCGGGATCCGAGCCTCCTGGCGAGTCCCGCTCTCGAGCTCGAGCTCGAGAATGACTGGCATGACCAGCCCTCCTGCGTTCTCCAGTTCAATCACGAAATAATGGGCTTTGGTGTCCAGCAGCGCACGCTCGTCCGGGGTCAGCGAGAGTCTTTGCTTCGCATCATCTTGCTTATCGGCCTCGGTGAGATCGAGCTCGTCATACGAATTGTAGAAATCCAAGAGATCCTTGTCTTGCTCCACCAGCTTGGGCAGCGCCGCGTCCCGTTGCTCCGACAAGCTTGGGGGCGCTTTGTCTCGAGCTTCGCGCTCGGCGTCCTTGTCGGCGGCTGACCCGCCAGGATCGGGGACATATTCTCGCACCGATCGGATCGCGATATCCACGTGGTCCGTCGTGTAGAACCATCCGCGCCAAAACCAGTCGAGGTCGATCGCCGAAGCGTCCTCCATGGTGCGAAAAAAGTCCGAGGGCATCGGGCGCCGGAACTTCCAGCGCCGAGCATATTGGCGAAACGCGTAGTCGAACAGCTCCCGCCCCATGACCGTCTCACGCAGGATGTTGAGGGCGGTCGCGGGTTTGGCGTAGGCGTTGTTGCCAGTCTGAAGCAGCGATTCCGAGTTGGTCATGATCGGGACCTGATCCTCGCTGAGCATGTACTCGACGATCTTCCGCGGCTCGCCGCGCCGCGACGGATAGCCGGCTTCCCACTCCTGCTCAGCACGGTACTGCAGGAACGTGTTCAGCCCCTCGTCCATCCACGTCCATTGCCGCTCGTCACTGTTGATGATCATCGGGAAGAAGTTGTGGCCGACTTCGTGAATGATCACGGAGATGAGTCCGTACTTCTGCCGCTTGGTGTACGTCCCATCCTCCTCTGGACGGGGCCCGTTGAAGCAGATCATCGGGTATTCCATGCCACCCACGGGGCCATTGACCGAAATCGCGACCGGATAGGGGTAGTCGAATGCGTAGCGCCCATAGACCTGGAGCGTATGGATGATGGTCTTGGTCGAGTACTTGCTCCACAGGGGCTCACCCTCGATCGGGTAGTACGACATCGCCCATACCGGCCGTCCGGCGGCCTCGACCTGCTGGGCATCCCAGATGAACTTTCGTGAGGTCGCGAACGCAAAATCCCGCACGTTTTGGGCCTTGAACCGCCAAGTCTTGGTCTCGCGCGACCGCGCCGAGGATTCATTGGCCTCAGCCTCCTCGGGGGTAACGATGAAGACCGGAGACTTCGCCTTCTCGGCCTCCTTCAAGCGCTGGCGCTGGCTCGCCGAGAGCACCTGACGCGGGTTTTGCAGCTCACCGGTGGCCGCGACCAGGTAGTCCTCGGGCATGGTGATCGAAACATCGTAGTCGCCAAATTCCAGCGTAAACTCACCTGTCCCCAAGAACTGCTTGTTCTGCCAGCCGTTGACGTCCTCATAGGCCGCCAACCGGGGGAACCACTGCGCAATCTCATAGATCACATTGCCGTCGTCGAAACGCTCGAATCCGGTGCGACCGGGTACTTTACTGCTATCGTTGATCGCATAAGACCACTCGACCTCGAAGTCGAACGTGCCGTTGGGCCCGAGATCCTTCGGCAGTTCTAGGCGCATCATGGTGCCCACCACCGTGTAGTCGAGGGGTCGGCCGCGTCGATCGACCACCTTGGCCAACTTGACCGATCCATCGAACGTACGACTCTCGACCAGACCGCGAAGCGAGCGATACGGAACCCGGTCGAAGGTTGGAGCGATCGCCGTGCTCGCTCGGTCCGCGGTAGGGCTATAGATATTGGCGTCGAGCTGAAGCCAGAGATACTCCAGCGTATCGGGAGAGTTATTCCGGTAGCGAACGCGCTCTCGACCTCGAAGTCGGTGATCTTTGTCGTCGATGGAAACTTCGATGCGATAGTCGACCTCCTGCTGCCAGTACTTGTGACCCGGCGCGCCAGAGCCGGCCCGCGTCGTCGTCGGGGTTGGCAAGATCTCTTCGAGCTGACGAAACGGGTCGGCCTGAGCGGGAAGGGCTTGACCGGCCACCATGGCGGTGCTGCATAGGAGCACCGCGAGAAGACCTCCAGCGGACATTGGCGGAGGATACTCAAATGCCGGCACGCGGAAAACCGAACCCGCGAGTCTGCGCCCCGCCCGGCCGTGAGCACTCGCAGAGGGTACCGCCGATTTCTTGAAACCATGGCCACTCAGCAGCCGTGCAGAGCTGAACGCTGCGCCATTTCTTCTCATTTACACAGCGTGACGTCTCGCCCCGGGGCGCCGGCGCAGTTGTTCAGGAAGAATGATTGAGCACTTGGTCGAACGTGCGAGCTGTGAGGGGTGTCCCGCCCGCACACGATTGAGAGATCGGGGCAGTCGAACGCGCCGGGGCCCGACACCTAGGCGTACAACCACCACCAGTCCAAGCCCTGCGGACAAAGGGGCCGTACCCTCCGCGAACCCCCACACCCCACCGACAAGTGGGCCGGACTCTACTTGTGTCATTCAGTCTACAGGCGAAGCTCTCGGCGGTGCTCCTTGTCCCGGTCCAGATCCGGGGCGCCCTCGTCGTCGATGCGCACGAAGCCCTTGCGGGCATAAAGCGCGATCGCATGCTCGTTGTCATGGGTCACATCTAGCACCAGGCTCGCAAATCCCCCCGAGCGCGCCCAGTCGACGACGGTATCGATGAGCGCCTCGCCTACCCCTCGGCCGCGAAACGCCGGCTCGACCCACATCGAGTACAAGATGGCGGCGTTCGGCCGTCGGGTGTATGCACCCCCACGAACAACACCGACGTCGGAGTGATCGGCGACCGCGACGAACGTGGCGAGCTGCTCGAGCTGCTGACGCCAGCTCTCGGGAGGGTGGGTGACCACGTCTTCGAAGGTGCTCCCGAACATCGTGGGCGCATCACGGAGCGAGCGGAGGCGGATCTCTCGGAAGCGCTCCACGTCGTCGGGCCTCAGGCGCTGGATCTGTAGCACTGGCCGTGTCCGAGTCACGGCATCGATGATGCCCGAGATCGCACGAGGGCGCGGATCTCGTTCGTGCGCCCGATCTTTTGGGTCTTCAGGAGAATTTGTGGATCGCGTGGGAACGCTCGCGGCGCTCAGGACTCGACCCCCATGAGCCCGGGCCGAGCCTGGGCCACATCACCAACTCGACCCAAGAAGAATGACGATGTCCCCCCAGCTTCCCGCCATTCCCCTGCTCGTCCTCTCCATCCTCAGCTCAGGATCTCCGGCTGGCCTCGATGAAGCATCGGCCTCGGGGCCGATCGCGGCGCTCGATGTCAACGGCAAGAACGTCAGCGATCGCGATTTCTCCGGCCAGCGAATGCCGGGATCCAGCCTGGCCGGCGCCAACTTCCATCGAACGAACTTCGACCGAGCCAACCTCCGTGACAGCACGTTCTACGGCGGCTCTGGCAACGCCGCTCGTTTCAAGGGGGCCGACCTCCATCGGTGCAACTTCTACGGAGCCACCGTCAATCACGCTCGCTTCGACGAGGCCACGATGCGACACTGCGACTTCTACGGAGCCACCGCTAGCCACGCATCGTTCAAGGACGCCGACCTGCGCAAGGCAAGGTTTCATGGCGCCAATGTCTCGCACGCCAACTTCGCCGGGGCCGACCTGCGTGGCGCCAACTTGACCGGTGCCGACTTCCGCGGCGCAAACCTGGCCTCGGCCGATCTATGCGGCGCAAACACGCACGGGACCGACTTCCGCGGCGCAAACCTCAGCGGTGCGCGCTGCCGCCCGACGTAAGGTCTGGACACCCGCTCCGGCGAGGGGTCGCAGATATTCCCGCCCCCGACAAGCGAGTCTACCGCGGGTGCCCGATCCCCTCGAAGCCGGAGCAGCAACTTGCCGCCGGGCTATAGCGCATCGACATGGGCATCCGCCGAGGGAGATGCTGCGCATTCCGACGCACTTGGGCCGCCGAACTGACGAACCCGGCAAGCGGAGCGGGGATCTGGGCCACGGGAGCAATGCGACCGACGCACCAGCCTGTTCCCTGCTCCGCCGCCGTCCCGGCTCGCTCGGCTGGCCGCTCCCAGCGCACCTGCGTCCTGCCCCCGATCGATCGCCTTCAGAACTCGACCCGCTCCAGATCTGAATAGATCTCCTCGATACTCAGGGTCACACCAATGCTACTGAGCCCGACCTCGCCCCCAACGAGGTGCGTAACGATCCAGCGTCCATCGCCCGAACGCTCGCGGTGCTCGACCCGTGGCGTCTCGGTGAAGACCACCAGCATTTCGCGAAGCTCGGGGATCGTAGCGTAGTGGTCGAACTTGGCGCCACGATCGTAGTCGCTGGTACTCGGTGAGGCGACCTCGACGAGTATGAGCGGGTTGATGATAGCATGCGAGTCTCGCTCGCTGGGGCTTGGCTTGCCACAGACGATCGAGAGATCGGGGTAATGGAACGCCCCGGTGGCCACGATCTCGATCTTTTGATCGGACCCTAGCGCAAAGCACTTGGTGCCGCGCAGCGCACTCCCCAACGTCAGGGTCAGGTTCATCACGATCGCGTTATGGCGAGGCGAGGCGCCCGCCATCGCGATGGCACGACCATCCACGTACTCCCAGCGCTCTTCGCTGCTTCGGTCGAGGGCAATGTACTCCTCGACGCTCACCTAGTGAAGCTCCTCTGCCTCCACCTCTCGACGATAGCACGCATGGTCGTGCCGTCGCGGCTCGATGAGCTACGGACGACCAGAGCCAACAAGACTCCAGCGCCGGTGGCGCTGCGAGGGGATGTCGACCTCGACACCTCGGCGACCTCAGATAACCGGTTCTCGTGAGCCGATGGTCCGACTACCATCAACTGCCCCCGCCCATGACCCGTACGACCGCTTCCTTCACAACGCTCGGCTTGTTTGGCGTGCTCGCCTCTGCGTGCGCCGAGGGCTCGCTCGGTCCCTGTCCGCATCGCCTCTGCAGCATCGACGACCCGGCCTGCGTCGAGCAGATCGCCGAGACCATGGCCTGCCAGCTCGAGCTCGACGAGGTAGTGCAGCCCACGGTGCGCTTTTTGACCTCGGACGAGGTGGTCGCAGAGATCCGGGCCGACACCGAGGACCGCACGCCCGAGCAGATCCGCGACATCACCGACTACTTCCGCGCCGAGTCGCTGGTGGGGCTGATGCCCACCGACTACGAGTACGGCGATCAAGACACCAATTTCGTCGACTGGGCCATCGCCTACTACTCGCCCCTCACCAAGGAGGTCACCATCATCACCGATAACATCGGGGACGATGCCAAGCGCTCGTATCTCGTGATGGTCCACGAGATGGTCCACGTATACCAGGACGCCGAGCGCGACCTGACGGCACTGACCGACGAGCACGGCACGACCTTCGACCGGTTCCTGGGTCTGCGCGCCTTGATCGAGGGAGAGGCCGAGATCTACGAGTCGCTGGCCGATATTCAGTTCTTGGGATTCGACCCCGACGACGTCGACTGGCCCCGCTACTTCCGTGACTATCAGGCGTTCGCGCTCGACGCGGCGGCCGAGTCCGAGGCCCCCAGCCTCGACGCCATCGCGTACTTTCCCTATGCGTTCGGGAGCGAGTTCTACTATGAGGCATGGAAGGAAGCGCGGACGCAGCCCGATCGAGGGGCCACCGAGGCACTGTTCTCGGCGCCACCCGACTCGGTTCGACAGGTCATGGCGGGCTATCGGTTGGCGCACGAGGTCGTGAATGGAGACGACCGACTCGCCCCGCACGCCGCTCCCGTGCTTCCTGAGCGGTATGAGTACCTCGGCGGTGGTCACCAGAGCGTATGGTTGCTCAACGCGATGTTGCAGCGTACAGCGGGGCACATGGCGCCGTGGGCATCGCTGGAGCTCGCGGGCGTCTCGGCCGACCACCTGAGCATCTTTCGAGACGAGGAGTCCGGGGCTTTGGTGGCGCTATGGCGGATCCAAGACGATGGCGGGAACTCGCTGAGCGATACTCTGGTCTCGCAGGCGTCCACCCGGTGGGTTGATGGCACCGATGGCGCCGGCGATCCCGCTGCCGAGCCCACGACGCACCTGGTCGTACAGGTCGACGGTGATCTGCTACTGGTCGCGTCCAACGGCCCGGACGCTCGTCAGGTCCTCGGGCAGATCGAGGGTTGGCAGACCGTCGAGACCCTACGGGCGCAGAGCGAGAGATCGGCCGCGGGGATCGCAGGAATGCGAATCTTCGCCCAGGGGCGATAGGTCGGGCGCTTGGGCCGGGCGCGGACTACGCGATCAAGATTCCGTTGTTCGCTCATCTCGATGCGCCACCTCTCCCGACAACAGACTGCGCGCCTGAAAGGAATGGAATGGAATGGAAGCTTTAGAGGACTCGGAAGGCTCGTGCACGAGGGTCCGAGATGTCCCGGCACATCCGATAGGGCTCATGCACGAGGGCCCGAGATGTCCCGGCACATCCGACAGGCTCATGCACGAGGGTCCGAGATGTCCCGGCACATCCGATAGGGCTCATGCACGAGGGTCCGAGATGTCCCAGCACATCCGACAGGCTCGTGCACGAGGGTCCGAGATGTCCCGGCACATCCGACAGGCTCGTGCACGAGGGTCCGAGATGTCCCAGCACATCCGACAGGCTCGTGCGCGATCGTGCGCGAAGAGCCGACCCCTACGTGCCGTCGATCTCCAGCTCGCTAAACCCCCCGGAGTAGAACACCTCGTGGTCGAACAGCTCGAGTTCGACTTTCACTCCTTCGACGCCCGGCTCGCCGATCGCGTCGGGATCGGGGGAATCGGGCAAGCTGAACATCCGCTGAAAGGCGATCTGGTCGCGCTCGTCGTAGACCCGCATGATGAGCCCCCCAAAGCCGAAGTTCCGGCGGAGCTCCTGCCGCTCGTGCATGCCGTTGCCGATGACGGCGACCCGGGCAATACAGCGGGGCTCGTCGGTCGTCCAGCGAAACATCGAGGGCGTGGACTCCGTCAAGCCGCTACCGGCCGACAGCCACGAGGTCCCATAGTCGCCGTCGACCGCCAGCGACTCCGGGTACATGGCCCCGTCCATGTCCTCGTACACCGAGGACGCCCAGACCGTCCCCTCGGCGATGAGCGTACGCGGGTCGGGACCACAGGGCGGAGGGGCGTCGGTCTCCCCCGTTCCATCGCTGGCCTCGGCGCCCGCCGACGAATCTCCAGACGCCGCAGACATGCACTCGCCGTCGGCGGCGCTCCACTGGGTGGAGCAGGAGGAGTCCGGATACACGCAGACCTGCTCGGCCAACCGGCACTGCCCCGGCTTTCCGTCGAAGACGCAGTCACCGTCGCCTTCGCAACGAAAGGGCTCGAAGCTCAGGCAGCCGGACACCACGCCGAGCGTGGCAACCGCGCCCACGGCGGAGGCCCTAGAACCCCATGATCTCCAGCTCGCTAAACCCACCGCAGTTGTTGCTCTCGTGTTCGAATAGCTCGAGCTCCACCTTCACCCCGGTCACCCGAGGCTCGATCATCAGCGTGGGATCGGGGGTGCCGAGCATACCGAGCATCTCCTGGAAGATGACCTCGTCGGCCTCGTCGTAGACCCGCACGATGACGCTCTCGAAGCCGTAGTCCGTGCGGAACCCCGGGTTGGCGTGCAGCCCGTTGCCATGGATCGTGATCTGAGCGACGCAGTGGGGCTCGAGCACCTCCCAGCGGAAGATCGAGGGCAAGCCACCATCCTCGGGGCCCAAGGAGAACCAGGAGGTGCTGTAGTCGCGATCCGCGGAGAGGAAGGCGTGGTAGTTGTCGCTGAACACCGACGACGCCCAGACCACCCCCAGCTCGCTGATGTCCTCGTAGGGCCCCGCCTGGCAGTCGCGCGGCACCGGTTCGGCGGTGTCCTCCGTATCGCTGGGAGGTCCCGAGGTGGGGCTGGAATCCGAGCCGCCCGACGCCTCCCCGTCCGAGCCCCCAGCCCCGGCCGGCGCCATGCACTCGCCGTTGGCGGTGCTCCATTCGGTATCGCAATCGGTGTCGGGGTAGATGCAGACCTGCTCGGCCGGCAGGCATTGCCCGGGCGTACCGTCGAGCTCGCAGTCGCCGTCCTCTTGGCACTGAAAAGACGCAACGCGGAGACAACCCGCGGTCGTGCCCATCGCACCCGTAACCATGCCAAGTCCCAGGCCAAGGCCGAGCCTGAGCCCGAGCCACCGGCGTCGCTCCATCCCCCGCCACGCTCGACCGTTCTGCATCAGAATGTCCCCTTCAAGCCTACACCGCCCCCAGCCCCCGTCCAGATCGGAGCCCACCGGAACGCGGTGTCGGAGCGCCGGCGCCCCTTGCTCGCGACTACCGCATAGCGGATCACACCGCCCACGAGCAACGCTGAGCCCACCCCCAGGGTCACGATCCCTGCGATGTTCATGCGCTCGGCCCGAGCGCGGACAGCGAGATAATCGTCCTCTATATTGGCATCGGGGGCTTGGGACCCCTGAATGCGCGCCACCCCCATCAGCGTCCCCCCGCTGGCCACGCCCGCCAGCCCCAGGCCAAACAGCACCCCGCCCGCGGGATCGCGATGCCAGGGTCGGTTGGGCTCGTCGGAGGCTGGCGGATCGTCGGCCGCATCTTCGGGCATCGGATCGATCTCAGGCTCGGACTCGGGCTCGGGCTCGGGCGGCGGCGGCAGCTCGGCCTCACAATCGAGCACGTTGGCCTCGGCCAGCTGACGCTGCTCAGTAGGAGGATCGGTCTCGAGATAGCGCCGATACAGGCCCATCGCGCGGGCACAGCTGCCGGCCAAGCGCTCGGCCTGGGCCCAGGCGTAGAGCAGCATGGGGTTGGGCTCGAGCGCATAGGCGGCCTTGAGCTCGGGGATCGCCGCCTCGTAGTCCTCGGACTCGAAGTGCTCCTGGGCGCGGTTGAAGTGAGCCCGCGCCTCTTTGTCCTGAAGGACCTGCTTCTTCTTGGGAGCGGCGGTCGCCGCCGGGGACACGGGGACCCCCACCAGCACCAGCGAGACGACCAGCCCCCAACGATGCACGCGTGCCGTCATTCCCGGATGGGCAGCAGCGTATCGGTGGGCGAGGTCTTTTTGGAAGTGGAAGTCGAAGGAGGTGCGGGTTCTTCGGGCGCCGGGATTGGTGGAGGTGGAGGCTCGGGTTCGGGCTGCGCGCGCTTCTTGGAGCGGCGCTTGCCCTTTCGGCGCCCGGCAGCCCCCGGGCCGCTCGATGTCGCGGGATCGGCAGGAACCTTGGCCTTGGGCTCAGGCTCGGGCTCAGGCTTCGGCTCGGGCTCGGGCTCGGGCTCGGACTCGGGTGCCGGATCGGGCTTGGTGGACACGACCGCGGACTCGGCCGGAGTGCTCGGTGCTGCGGGAACCGCGGGCGCAGACTCGGCGGGGGCCGTGGGCTCGCGTTGGTCGGCGCGCCAGACCGTATAGCCCGCGGTCCCCGCGGCCAGTAGCGCCAATACCGCCAGCACGAGCGACCACCTGTGCAAGGCCGGAGGTTGGGGCGCGACCGGCGGCCAGGCCGCGGAGGGCAAGGGGTTCCGGCCCGACACCAGGGCAGGCGGCAGACTCGCGGAAGGTGCGCTCATGCCCGGCCCCATGGAGATCTCGGTTGCTCCTTGGGCTCCGCTGACCGGCAGTGCGGATACATGGGGACCCGTGGGCGCGATCGCCCGCGGGTCGACGTGAGGCACGGAGCCGTCGGTGACCGCCGCGTGCTCGGCCTGCACCTCGGTGACCATTTGGGGCGGAGTGCGCAGCGCGATCACCTTGGACAAGAACTCGGGATCGTCGCGGGGATGCACCGGCGCGGGGACCGTCTGCCGCACGAAGGCCCCCACCGCCTCGGAAGACAGTGTCAGGCCCACCTCGTCCGCAAACCCCTCGAGCGCCTGTTGCAACGACAACGCCGTGGGGTAGCGATCGTTGATGTCGGACGCCACGCCCTTCATCACGATCGCCTCTAGCGCCGCGGGGTAGCCCGGGCTCACGTCGCGGGGCCGGGGCCGGGGCCGATGGATGAGGTTGTGCATCACGGCGAGATCGTTGTCGCCGCCGAACAGCCGCTCCATCGTGGTCAGCTCGTAGAGCACGGTGGCGATCGCGAAGACGTCGGCCCGTCGATCCACCGTCTCTCCGGTCGCCTGCTCGGGCGACATGTAGCAGAGCTTGCCCTTGCGGGTGCCCTCCTCGGTCAGACGGGTCATGGCCAGCGCCTTGGCCACGCCGAAATCGGTCACCTTGATCGACCCTTCGAATCCCAGCAGCACGTTGGAGGGCGAGACGTCGCGATGCACGATGCCCAGGGGCTCGCTGGATGCGTTGTGGGCCTCGTGAGCGTGGTGTAGCCCAGCACACATGGCCACCGCGATCGTCAGCGCGTGGGCCAAGGGCATGGTGCCCCCGCGGACCCGGAGCGCGTCGAGAAACTGGCCCAGATCGATCCCATGGACGTACTCCATGGTGAAGAAGCAGTCCTCGGCCCCCAGCCCCCCCGCGTCACGAACCTCGACGATGTTGGGGTGCTGGAGCATCGAGGCCAGCCGGGCCTCGCGGGCGAACATGCGGACGAAATTGCTGCTGCTGGAGAACTGAGGCAGCACCCGCTTGAGCACCACGACGTCCGAGGATTGCGCAGGATCCGCAGGCGTGGCCAGGTAGAGCTCGGCCATCCCTCCTTGGGCCAGCCAACGCCGCAGGACCAAATTGCCCACCCGCGCGACCATCTGCGGGCTCGGCTGCGCGCTCTGCTGCGCGCTCTGCTGCGCGGTGCTCTGGTCGGTTTGGGCGTGGCCAACGGTCATTGCACGATCCCGCGCGACGATCCTAGCGGCTTGGTACGGAGTCGTCGACCTCCGTACACTTTGGAGGCATGTCCGCCGCCCCTGCGGAGCCCGAGGCCGCTCCTCTTTACGCATTCGAGCAGCGCCACGGGCGGGCGGGAAGCCACCGCGACCCCCGGCAAGCCCGCGAGCAGCTCACCATCCTGTGGGAGCGGCTCGGTGGGGATCCCGCTCGACTCCCGGCGCTGGAGCGTGACGATCCCGACGGCTGGCAGTTCCTGCTGCGTTACATCGTCGACGGCCCACTCAACATCCAGTGGTACGACGACAAGCGCCCCGAGCTCGAGGCCAAGCAGCGCCGCTACAACACGCTGATGCTGGTCGTAGCGCTGGTGCTCATCGCTCTGGCCATGGCTCTGCCCTTCCAGCCGCTGCTGATGGTGCTGATCGCACCCAACCTGGACCTGGCCGAGGCTGCGTCTCATACCGGGCTCATCGACGTAGCCGCGCTGGTGGGCGTGGTCAGCACCGGAGGCGCCGTGGCTCTGCGCCTATCGTCGCACGTGGTCCGCTACCGCAGGCAGGCGGCCGTGTTCCACCGGGCCAGCGCGGCCCTCAAGGAGCAGCTGTACGGTCTGGAGAGCGACTGGGCCCAGCCTCCGCTGCTCGATCTGGACTGCGAGGATGACGTCACTCGGCTGCACCCGACGTTCGCGGCGGCGATCCGCCAGGCGGTGGGTACGGCGCAATCGATCGTGGCCGACGAGCGCGACGCGTTCTTCGAAACCCTCACTGTCGACGTCAACGCGCTGACCGACAATGCCGTCAGCGCCGTCGAGCAGCTCGGTCACCGGGCGGTGTTCCGTAGCGACCGCCGCCACGAGCACGCCCAAGCCCGCCAGGAGCTCGAGCAACACCTGTCCCAGGCGCGGCTGGCCGTGGCGACCGCTCGGGCCAAGCTGGCCGCGCTGGAGGCCGAGAAGGCCAAGACCCCGCCCGAGTACGCCACCGATCTGGTCATGCTGATCCGCGACCAGCGGCTCGCCCTGCTGGAAAGCGAGCAGCACGTCGCTCACCTGCAGGCCGAGCTCGACGCGGTCCGTCGGATCGACTGAGCTATCTATGCCGAGGCCGGCTCGGGATGCGCGACGGCTGTCGCGCCCGGCCTCGGTCTTGCCCAAGCGGCACCCAGGAGGGACGGAAACCGGGGTTTTCTTGGGAGTGCGGCGCGGTGCGTGGCGCCCGGACGCCGCCGCGCGCCACTGCCGGAGCGCTCACGGCCGATTCGAACGCTAGCCCTTGAGCCCCACGGCGCGGCAGCGGACACTCGGGCCACGCTGCGCGAGCGCAGCAGGGGGCGTTCATGGAGGACCTGACCGGAATTCGACTGTGGGCCACGATGGTCACGATCGCCGCGCTGGGCGGCTTGGTGATCTACTTCGGCTTCGGCACATGGCTGTACCGGCGCTACTACGTGCGGCGGCGCGAGCAGGCCGCCGACTGGAAGATCCAGCCCCGGCGCTGGGTCCCCGACAAGCTCCACCGCTGGGCGATCCGAGTGGCGGCGGCCAACATGGCGCTGGGCGGCCTGCTCACCGGAACCTTCGCCTACTACGTGCACACCCGGGGGATCTCGGCGCTCTACTTCGAGGTCGACGACTACGGGTGGGCCTACACCGTGCTCAGCACCGGGCTGATGTTCGTCGCGCTGGAGGCCGCGGCCTACTACACCCACCGGTTCTTGCACGGCAAGTGGATCTTCCGGCACGTGCACCGCTGGCACCACCGGATCGTGGCGCCCACGCCGTACATCACCGTCACCATGCACCCGGTGGAGTTCACGCTGCTGCAGCTCACTGCCTTCTTGCCCGTGTTCTTCATGCCGGTGCACGTGATCTCGTTCGCGGCGCTGCTGGTGTATGTGCTGGTCTACAACCTCATGGATCACTCCGGGATCCGCATGAGCCACTGGCTGCCCTGGCACTCGTCGTCCTCGTTCCACGACGATCACCACGTGTACTTTCACTGCAACTACGGGCAGAATCTCGCGATCTTCGATCGGCTGCACGGCACGCACCGGCGGCACAACCGGCGCTACGGGGAGAAGGTATTCGGGGGCAAGGGCGCGCCGGTGGATGGCGCGAAGCGGGAACCCGGCGAGCTGGTGAAGTACTGAGGGCGGACGAGCGCGAGTATCACAATCGAGAGGAACGCGACCATGACCGAGCCTTCACCCCTCCCGACTCGCACCGCGGCCGAGCGTGGCCTGCCCCCGATCCCGTGGGGCTGGTTTGTCGTGGGCCTCTCGCACGAGCTCGCCCCGGGGCAGGTGCTGCCGATCCGCTACTTCGATCGCGACCTGGTGCTCTATCGCACCGAGGGCGGCGAGGCTAGGGTGTGGGACGCCCACTGCCCCCACCTGGGCGCGCACCTGGGCTTTGGCGGCACCGTGATCGGCGAGACCCTGCGGTGCCCGTTCCACCACTGGCGCTTCGACGGCCAGGGGCAGTGCGTCGAGGTGCCCGGATGCGAGCGGATCCCCCCAGCCGGCAAGGCCCGACCGTGGCCGGTGGCGGAGCACAACGGGGCGATCCTGGTGTGGTTTCATCCCGAGGGCCTCGCACCCAACCACCGGGTGCGGGTGCTGCCCGACGAAGGGTGGACCCAAAACCGCTGCATTCGCTGGGATCTACGCAGCCACCCGCAAGAGATCGGCGAGAACACGGTCGACATCGCCCACATGAAGCCGGTGCACGAGACCGGGCGCTCGCACGTGCGCTGGGGCCCCAACCTCGACGGTCCGCAGATGGAGATCGGGCTTTATTTCTTGGCGCCGGGCTCCATCATCGGCATGGAGGGTGACAACGACATCGAGCTCGACGTGACCATGTTCGGGGTGGGGCTCATCGAGGTGCAGGCCAACGTCACCAACGCGGGGGTTCGGGCTCGGTACCGGATCTGCAGCACGCCGATCGATCGCGAGCGGATCCACATCTACGGCATCGCGAACATGCAGCGAACCGGCGACAAAGACTACGACGAAGAGGTGGCCGAGCTGTTCTTCGAGGCGCTCACCCGGGATTTCGTCAAGGACTTCGACATCTGGGAGAACAAGGTCTACCGGCCTCGGCCCGCGCTCTCGGCCGCAGACGGTCCGGTGGGGGCGTATCGACGGTGGGCAAAGCAGTTCTATGGGGGCGAGGCGCAGACAGCCGAGGCACGAACGCCAGCGGCGGCGGAGCCGGCAGCGTCCGATCGACACGGGGATCCGCTCCACTCGATGCGCGGGCTGCTGTCGCGGGTTCGAGGGCTAGCTCGTGATGTGCGGACGCACAGATTCGCCGACGGTCTCGTTCGGCTGCAGCACCGCGGCCTTGCTCGGCTGTGGAACCACGATCGCGCTAACGGCGATGCCCACAACGACGATATGGACGAGGTCGTGCATCCGGCCCATGGCGACGCGAGACCAAGTAGTCGAATCAATGGGAACGGCCACGCGGGCGGCAACGGCCATGCGGGCGGCAACGGTCACGCGACCACCACCACTACGGCTCCGCCCTCACCCGAGCGCTCGACCCCCTCAAGACCCAAGGTCACCAGCGTCGCCGACTACTTCGCCACGCTCGAGGAGCGCTTCGTCCCCTCGGCGACCTCCGGGATGGAGGCCGTGTTCCAGTGGGAGATCTCCGGAGACGAGGGCGCCGACTACCATGCGATCGTCAATGACGGCCACATGACGCTAGTGCCCGGCAAGCACCATCGGCCCACCGTCACCATCGCGATGAACGCCAACGACTACGTGCGGGTGGTCAACGGTGAGCTCGACGGCGCCCGAGCGTTCACCACCGGCGGGGGCAAGGTGCGCGGCAAGCTGCGGATGGCC
The DNA here is from genome assembly GCA_039194325.1 of Myxococcota bacterium. GTDB lineage: Bacteria > Myxococcota_A > Polyangia > Nannocystales > Nannocystaceae > Paraliomyxa. The sequence goes on along the minus strand of JBCCWC010000065.1, from coordinate 35,779 downwards.
ATGAAGATGCGCAACATCTTCCCGCAGGCGGGGTGAGCCGCTCACGAGCCGCGGACTCGGGGGTTCGGCGTCGGTCGCGGCGAGTCGGCTCAGCACCCGACGATACGGATCTGCCGGCCGTGGTGCTCAACCTCGCGGGTGCTCAGACGCTCGCCCCAGCTGCGGCCCTTGCGAAGGTCGAACAGCACCAGCCAGCCCTCGAAAAGCCCCGCGTGCTCGAGGTATCGCGCCACCTGATCGAGCGCTTCTCCTTCGGTCTCCGTGTCCCGCCGCAGCTTGACCTCGATCGCGTGCAGTTGTCCGCGCCACTCCACCATTAGATCGAGAGCTCCGCGCCCCAGCCCATATTCTCGCGTGATGCGTCCGCCACCGTTGATCAACCTCTGCAAAAACGCCATGAGCATCAGGTGCGGACCAGCCTCGCGGTAGCCGAAGCCCTCCGCCGCCAGGTGTCCATCCTTACGCCAGAACACCTGCCAGTCGGCCATCAGCCGAGGGAGATCGAGAGAGCCGTCGGAGCGAACGTAGTGGGCGGGCTCGTTGATGATCTGGCGCTGGTGGTGGTGGGTGAGAGCACGCGGCAGCACCTCGCGGTAGATCGGGTTGGCGATCTCGTACCGCCCGGCTCGCTCACGTAGCAGGCCCAGCCCCAGCACGTAGCTAAAATCGTCGTCGAGTATGTCCGACCCGGCGGTCCCGCCGGTCAGCATCGGGGCCAGGATCCGCCGTACGCGATCTTCTCGCAGTCGGGCCACGAGTGAGTCGATGTGCGTGCGACGCTCGAGGATGATCGTCTCTTTCGCCGCTTCGACGTGGGCCGAGGTGACCTCCACCCCGCGGTCCCTCGCATCGCGGCGCACGATCTGATCGGCGAGCGCATTGGTGATCCAAGGGTGCCCCTGGCTCAGCTCGTAGATCCGCGCGATAGCCTCAGGCGCAAAGCGCTGGCCGGTGGCCTCGGTATGCTGCGAGAGTAGCTCCCCCACCTCGGCCTCGGAGAACGGCCCCAGCGTCGTCGCCTCGGCCGTGATGTTGAACGGCGACGTAGTACCTAGCCACGTCACCGCCCGACGATCCTCCTCACGGAGCACATAGTCCCGAACCTGCCGCTGCCCCACCAGCACCACGCTCGCCGCGAAGGGCACCTCGCTGCGGTCGATGTAGCCCTGACGAAGCTGCGTGAGTAACGAAACCATCGCACCGCCCACTAACCCATCGGCCTCGTCCAGCAGCACGACCAGCGGCTTGGGAGCACGGGCGGCCAGATCCTGCAGATAACGGCGAATACAGCTGCGTGCGGGCTCGAGCGCCCGCGCCGAGCCCGAGGGCACCGCCAGCCCGGGTAGATCCCGCGCGACCGCACGATCGAAATCGTCGAGCACCAACTCGAAGGCCTCGGCCGGGTCGGGAAGCTCGCGAGCATCCTGGATATCGACCCACAGCGCACAAAAGCGCTCGCCGGCGTTTTGGTGCTTCACCAGCCACCGCGCGCTGGTGGTCTTGCCCACCTGGCGACCCGCGTGGAGCGTGAAGAAGCGGTGCTCGTCGACCAGCTCGAGCATGTGGCCCAGCCTTCGCTGTGGCGGGAGCATGTAGTGCTCGCCCGGAATGCACGGGCCAGCAATGTTGAACGACGGACGCATCAGCGATCCCGAGGAGGGTACGACACGCGACGCGCCCCTAGCCATGGGCTTGGGAGGCCGTCGCTACCGATCGAACTCCACCTGCAACAGGTGGGGCTTGGGCCCGGTCACGCTCACCAGCAGATCCCCCGAGGGCAGCGGGGTGATGACGATCGGCAGCCCGTCGATCTGCGCCATCAGCTCCACCTCGCCCTGGGGTGAGACCCGCAGCAGCTCTTGGCGCTCCGTCTCGGCCACCCACAGGTCCCCCTGGGGGTCGAAGGCCAGCCCCTCGGGGTTGGCCCAGGGGTAGCGAGCTTCGAGGATCATCGCCCCCCTGGCGTCCCACTGGGCCAGGCGACCGGGCTGCCCGGGTCCGCCGGCGCCCTGCTCCGAGATCCACACCGCGCCGGCGGGCGTCGGGGCGAGATCGAAGGGGGCGCCGAGATCGGTGAGCCGCTCTTGTACCGTGCCGTCGGGCAAGAGCGCGAAGAGCCGGTTGTCGAAGGTCACGACCACCCGTTCGCCTGAAGCCAGGGGCGCTACGTTCCACGGCGAGGGCACGACCCAGGTCTGCGTGGAGACCAGCGCGGCGTTGTAGCGAGTCACGGTGCCCGCGTCCACGTCGCATACATGCAGATCACCATCGATGAAGGCCAGCCCCGCAGGCCGGGGCCCCGACAGCGCAGTCGCCTCGGGCTGGCCGATGTAGGGCGGCTCGAGACGATAGACCCGCGCCGTAGTGTCCAGCACGGTGAACGTGTCGGAGAAATAGAGCAGGCCGTCGTCATCCACCGCCATGCCGTGCACCGCCGCGACGAAGTCGGCGATCCTGGTGATCGTCGGTCTGATCGTCGTCTCGCCGCCCGAGTCGGTCGTGGTCGGGTCGGCGCCGGTGGTGCCGGCGAGCGTGGTCGAGCCGCTCGTTCCCGGCGCCTCCTCGGTGGAATCGGCCGAGCCCGCGCCGGTCGAGCTCGATGCCGCCTGCGTACTTCCGGATCCCCCGGTCGAGCCCGTGCCGGTGGGCGTGGTCGAGCCGGCGGCCGGCGGACTCTCGGCACACGCGGCCAGCCACAGCGTCAAAGACCACGCAAGACCGAAACGGAGGAAGGAGCGAAGCATCGGCACTTGGTCAATCGCAGGGGCAGCTACCGTGGGGACGATCCGTGCATGCCTGGCACGCTCGACGCTACGTGCAGCCGTCGCCCGAGCATCTCTTTTCGCAGTTCGAGCCCTCGCAGGTCTGCTTGCAACCGCCTCCGCTGCACCGCAACGAGCACGCGGGAGATTCCTTGGGGCAGGTCTGGGTGCAGCCGCCCCCGCTGCACCGCAACGAGCACTCTTGCCCCGTGCCACAGGTCTGCGTGCACGTTCCTCCGCTACACCGGGCGTTGCACTTGTTGGCATCGGCGCAGTCTTGCACGCATGAACCGGTGGAGCACTTCATCTCGGTGGTGTCACCGTCGACCTCGACCTTGCCGGCCCCGGCCCCGCCTCCGATCCCACCAGGACCGACCTTCAGTCCGTTCGCCCCGCCGATCTTGACCCCATCGGGCCCCACCTGAACGCCCTGGGCACCGCCGACCTTCACCCCGTCGGCACCCACCTTCACCCCATCGGCACCGCCGACCTTCACACCGTCGGCGCCCACCTTCACACCGTCGGGCCCGCCGACCTTCACACCGGCCTTGGTGACCTCGACCTCATCCTTGCCACCGCCGCTGCCCTCGCCCTTGTCGCACGCGGACAGAGACAACAAGGAGATTCCCAGTACGATGATTCGTCGCATTCGTAGACCTCGCCCGGAGAATACCCGGACCGCGTGCGCGCATCCGCTCGACCTCGTCCGGGATGTTCCGCACGCGACGACGATCCATCGGCTATCGTTCGGACACCCGGCGTGAACGTCGTCTTCCCGCCTCCCACGGGCACTTCATGGTCGAGACCTCCTAGGGCGACCCGCCACCAAAGTCCACGAACGCCGCCGTTCGAGCGGCCGACGATCTCCTCGACGCGACCACCGGCTTGGATCGACGCGCGCTGATCACCATGCGTGACCTCGTGCTCCGGCCGTGGGTGCTCATCCAGCGGGCGGTGTTCGACGGCGACCCGCGGTACGTGGGGCCCGTCAAGCTCGCGCTGTCCCTGTCCGTACTCTCGCTGTTGCTCACCACGTGGCTGCTGCCCGCCGACTACAGCATCGACGAAGCTCTGCATCGAGACGCTCCCGAGCAATGGGCGGCCCTGCGCGAGCGGATGGCCACCCACCAGATAAGCGATGCCCACTTCGTGGAGCGAGTCACCGACTACTTGCACTTGCTGACCACCATATTGACCCTAGCCGAGTGTGGGTTCTATGCCTTGGTCTTGCGCCGCTTCGATCGAAGTCGACCCTACTTGACGCATATGGGGTACGCGCTCTATCTGTACTCATTGTGGATCCTCATCGTAAGCTCGCTCGTGCTATTCAGCGCCGGCTCCGTCCTCGCGACCGCGGTGGCGTTCACCTGGGCGCTCCGCTCGTTCGGGCTGTGAGACGAGAGCCGACAACGTCAGGGCGCTCGAGGCCTCGAGCCTCGTGCCGGAAGTTCGTTCGTCGCTCGATCCGCTCGACAATGCACCATGAATGGTGTCACAATATATGTCTTAGACATACATTAACAGACTTCAGAGGCCACCCGCCTGACATTTCGGCTACTACGAGAATTGGCTTGTATCCCATGGTTTCTGATTGTTCCTAGGCTAATCGTATCAACCATCCAGCTCCACGCTTGACAATTCCGGCCAGCGCTCCGAGCCTTTCCTCCGGGAGCTCCGCTATGTCCCGGCCCAACGTCTTGCTCACGGGAAACCTCGCTGCACCGCGCCGCACGGTCGTGGGCGTGTTGAGCATCGCCGCCCGGATCGGGCTTCCCAATGAGCAGACGCGCCGGATCCTGGTCGACAGTGGCCTACCGGAGATCGTACTCGACGAGCCCGAGGTCCCCATTACCGGCGAGCATGGGCTAGCCATCACCCGCAAGCTCTTGCTTCGCCTCGACCCAGCGCGCTCGGTCTATGGTCATGCGGTCTTCAACGGACTCGATCTTCAGGCGACCGATCTGGGGCTGCTGGGGCTTGCCCTGCTCTACTCGAGCAGCGCGCTCGAGGCCATGAAGGTGGCCCTGACGTACCCCGAGCTCTCCTGGGGATACTCTCGCATTGCGCTGACGCTCGAAGAGCACGCCACGATCGCCTCCTTCGCGGTGGACGTCCGTGTCCCGGGGGCCACGCCGTCCGAGGCGACGCTCGTGCGCGACTACTGCATGACCGCGGATCTGGCCGCGACGATCGGCCTGTATGCCAACGTCCTGGGACCCGGCCACGAGCCTCAGGAGGTATGGCTGCCCTACCCGGCGCCCCACGATGCCGACACGATCGAGCAGCGCCTCCCGTGCCCGGTGCGCTTCGATGCCCCGGAAGGCCGATTGATCCTCGACCGAAACTTCATCGAGGCGACGCCGCGGCAAGCCAACCCCGTGGCGTTCGCGATGCACACCCGGCAGCTGGAGCAGATCGCCCGGCAGCTACGGGCCGACAAGGATCTCAGCGAGCAAGTACGGCGCTTGCTGTGGACGACGCCACCGGCCAATCGCAACGAGGTCGCCATGATGCTGGCGATGTCACCGCGCACGCTGGCACGCAAGCTCGCGACCGAGGGGACGAGCTTCGCCACGCTCTTGCAGAAGGTTCGCCAGGAGCGAGCACGACAGTACCTGCGCTCGGACGACCGGTCGCTCTCCGAGATAGCCGCCCTGCTGGGCTTCTCGGATGCGACGGCGTTCTCGCGGGCGTTTCGGGGCTGGGAAGGCCAGTCGCCATCGACATGGCGACGGCAACTGTCCTCTTCATGACCATGCCGATCGGCCTATCCTGCCGTCGTGGAGAGTCGCCACGATCGCCACGCGACTGGAAGTTTCCGTGACCTCGGTCTTCTCCCGCTTCTTCCGCCGCGCCACCGACCTCAGCCCCCAAACCCTCCGCACCTACTATCGTGGGTCGAGTTGACTCGGCGCCTACGCCGCCGTTTTTCCATACAACAAAAATGTTGTACAATGGATTTGTTGTAAACCATCATGCCGTTGAACAACGTTATTGGCCGCCCTGCCATCGGAGGCGATTTTTTCAATCGCGAAAGCGAGCAGACGCGAATTTGGCGCAGGCCGGCCAACGACAGCGTCCTGCTCCTCGCACCTCGACGTGTGGGCAAGACCTCACTGCTGCATCGGCTCGAGGCCACGGCAGATCACCATGACGTACGGGCCGTCTACGTCAGCGTGGCCGACCGAAATCGAGAGGTCGACTTCATCGTCAAGCTCTACGAGGCCATTGCCAAGCTCGACGGCAAGGCCGCGAGGGCGGCACTGCGAAGAGTGGGTCGAAGTCTACCTCGATTGCGCAAGCTCGAGATCGCCAAGCTCATCTCCGCTGAATTCACTAGCGACAACGCCGACGACTGGCAGCACCTCGCCGACGCCCTGCTCCGGGTACTGCGGGAGACGGAGCACCGATGGATCTTCATGGTCGACGAACTACCGCTCTTTGTGCTCGCGTTGCTCGAGCGTAATCGAGAGCGGACTCGCCGTTTCCTCAACTGGTTTCGTGATGTTCGCATCGACCGCGAGATCGGCCTGTCGGTCCGCTGGCTCCTCGCGGGTTCGACCGGCCTGGACACGGTGGTCGCCCGGGAGCGACTGGGCGATACGATCAATGACCTTGCCGTGGAATCCCTCGGGCCGTTCACTCAACAAAATGCCGACCTCTTGCTCGCAGAGCTGGCCAAGGCTCATGGGATGGAGCTCTGCCCACAGGTCCGCGAGCACATCCTGCGGCGCATCGACTGGCTCATTCCCTATCACCTCCAGCTGCTGTTCGCAGCTCTGCGTGATGAGGACATCCAGGCTCCGAGCATCCACGATGCAGATCGCGCCTACCAGGGCCTGCTCCACCCGGCCCGCAAGGCATACTTCGACTATTGGGTTCAAAGGCTCCATGAAGAGCTTGGTCGGGTCGACGCCGGTCATGCCCTGGCCGTGCTTGCTGCGGTCGCGCGAGATGATGACGGCTCGTCACGAACGGTACTAACGCAGCTGCTCCACAGCCGTGGGCTCGAGGACGCGGAGCGGCATCGTTTCTTGCTCGACGCGCTAGAGACCGACGGATACTTGGTCTCCGGCGAGCGCTACGTCTTCAGCTCACCCTTGCTGCGCGACTACTGGCGAGCGCGGGTGCTCACATGAGCGATCGACTCGATTTCCCTCTGCACGGGCTGGCGGTCTACAACCCCCAGTTGCTCAGCAAGGACGAACTGGTCCGCTTCTTCGTCGCCCGTCAGCGGGAGCTGGACCGACTAATCGAAGCTCTGCAGCGCGAAGCCGAGGGACAGCCCCAGCACCACTTGGTGGTCGGCGCGCGCGGCATGGGCAAAACGACCTTGCTCAACCGGTTGCGATACGCGATCGAAGACGATCCGCAGCTCCGCGAGCGCTGCCTGGGGCTGGTGTTTCCCGAGGAACAGTACAATATCGGGAATCTTGCGGACTTCTGGCTCAACTGCGTCGATGCGCTCGCCGACGTCCTGGAGCACCAGGGGCAAGACGAACTGCCGCAAGAACTCGACGAGCAGATCGCCCACCTGCAGTCATTACCACAGACGGACGACCGTGGACGTCGTGGACTGGAGTTATTGTGCACACTCGCTGACCGTCTCGACCGGCGCCTAGTGCTTTTGGTCGACAACATCGACTTGGTGATCGATCGACTGCCCAACAAGGAGGATTGGGCGCTTCGCCAGGTACTCTCGGAAGAGTCAAGAATCCAGCTCGTCGGAGGCACCAGCGCTCCGTTCGAGAGCTACTATAGCCATGATAAGGCATTCTACGACTTCTTCCGTATACACCAGCTCCAGGGCCTCAACGACGACGAAACCTTCACCGTACTTCGAAGGCTGGCCGAAACGACGGGGCACGATCACATCACGCATCTACTCAACGATGATCCCGCGCGCATTCGTACCCTACGGCTGATGGCAGGCGGAAATCCGCGCACGGTGGTGATCTTGTTCAATCTGCTCGCCAAGGATGTCAACGGCAATGTCCGCAGCGACCTCGAGCAATTGCTCGACTACTGCACTCCGCTCTACAAGCACCGCCTGGACGCATTGCCGCCCCAGGCTCAGCGAGTCGTCGACGCGCTCGCAATGCACTGGGATCCCGTCAACGCCGCAACGATTGCCAAGACGACTCATCTACCGGTGAATGTCGTATCCACGCAGCTCAATCGACTCACCAAGGAGGGAACCGTCGAGAAAGTCGCCTTACCCGGGACCAAACGACTCGGCTTTCAGATCGCCGAGAGATTCTTCAACATCTGGTGCCTGATGCGTGCGAGCCGAAGGGTCCGGCGGCGGCTCGGCTGGCTCGTCGAGTTCCTGCGGACGATGCTCGAGCCCGAAGACCTCGTCCGACGAGCCCAAGGATTCCAGGGCACCGGGCAAGCGCTGCGGCATGCGGAGTGGGGTTTTGCGTTGGCCGATGCCATCGCCGACCTGCCCTTGCAGCGCGCCATCGACAACAACCATGAAAACATCGCTCTATCTGCTCTTTCGCTCATTCTCGTGGCACGCGGAAATTGGAACGACGCTGTGACCTACGCGCGCGAACTCTTGAACAAATACAGTCATCACCAAGATTACGGATGGTTCGAACGCGACATGTTCTTCGCTGAGGCCGTTAAGCACCAGTTTATTCCCCAAGCCCGCGCCTTGCTCTTCGAATTCGCCCTCGACGAACGCTGGGAACCCCTCGACCGCGCCCTTGCGCTCATCGAAGCGGACGATCCAGCCCAGCTCGCCGCCATCGCGCCCGAGATGCGCGAGGCCGTGCGTCTAGTCCTGAGCAGGATCGCACCCGATTTCCTCTCCCCACCTGACTGACACACAAGTCACCGACTACAACCGCTGTGAGCACTCCTTCTTTCCCCGACTAAACGTCTAGCTCACCAACCGTAACCACCGCCCGCCCTCACCCCAACCCCTACTCACCCGCCGCCGACCCCGACGCATCGAGCCGTGCACGCCACTTGGCGATCACGAGCCGCATCGGCTCGGACTCGAGATGAGTCTGGCCGCGGCGAGCGACCAAGCGCTCGATAAAGGACGCTCCGTTGGAACCATTGCAGAAATCATGAGAGACCGAAAGCGAGTCGCTTAGCACTCGGGTCTGGTGCCACCAGCCCTCGGGTAAGATCAGCACCTCCCCCGGGGCCAGGGTACACTCGTGCACGGGTGAGGCATTGGCGTAGAGCGGATGCTCGCGCAGATCCGGCTCGGCGAGATCGATCGCGCCTTCGTAGAGGAACGGGCCGTCGGAGGGAGGGTGTAGCCACCAGCGCTTTTTGCCGACGACTTGGGCCGACATGACGTGCTGCCCCAGACGATCGCTGTGACAGGCGATCCCCGAGCCGGCCTTTCCCAAGAAGATCCACGTCAGGGCGTTCTGCTCGCGCTCCGGCAGCTCGAGGGTCCAGTCGTGCTCCGGGTCGGTCAAGCCGGGGAACGGGCCAAGATCCCCTTCGAGCAAGCGAATGCAGTCGTCGAGGCACCACATCGCGTAGCGGGGTCGTGGATGCTCGGCGTCGAGAAACTCGCGCAGGCGGATCTTCTTGTTGCGATCATCGTAGCGCTCGAAGGCCTGGACGAAGAAGCTGCCGTAGCGCTCACGAAAGAGCGCAAAGCTCCAGGTCTCGAGCGCGGCCCAGTCGCCGAGCGCCCTCTCCAGGACGACCGGGCGCCGCGGCACCAGGTACTCGTCGAACACGCGCTGAAACTCGACCGCCCCGTCGAGCCGATCAACCGCGCAGGTCGAGCGCGGAGACAAGCGCACAGCCCACGACGAGCGCAACGCCGCGCTCGCCCGGGCGAAGGTCGCGACCTTGGGATCACGCTCGGCCATATGCTCGAGCTCGTGGGCATACTCCCGATAATTGCTGGCGTTGACGATGTCATGGGTGATCGAGATCGAGTCCTCGACGATCTCGGTCTCGTGCCACCACCCCACCGGCAAGATCAAGACCTCTCCCGGCTCGAGCACGAACTCCAGCGCGCGCGCCTTGGCGAACTCTGGCCGCGCGGCAATCCCCTCGTCGCGAGCACGCCAGCTCACCTCGCCCCCTGCGACAAAGGGGGCCATCTCGGGCGGGCTCACCCACCAGCGCTTGCGCCCGCAGATCTGCGCCGACCACAGGTGGGTGCCCATGCTGTCACGGTGGTTGGCGATCCCCGCCCCCTTGTTGCCCACGAAGATGACGTTCATCTCGCCGTGAGCCTCCGGTGGCAGCTCGAGCAGCCAGTTGAAGGCCGGATCGCCAAAGAGCGTCCCGTCCAGCGTATAGTCGGCCCTCAGTAGAGGCAGTGCATCTTTGGGGTAAAAACTGGAATAGAGGGTCTCACCTGCGCGCATGCGGGCGATCAGCTGACGAAAGCGCAGCGTAGTCCCATCCCCCTCGTCACCGGTGCCAAACGCCTCGGTATAGAGCGAGCCGAAGCGCCCGGCAAAATCATCGAGGGTCCAGCGCTCCAGCGCAGGCCAGTGATCGATCATGCCCTGCAGGATCGCGGGCCGTCGCACTTCGAGCGCGCACGAAGTGATCTGCTCGGCGCTGACCGGCGCGCGCAGCCTCTGGATCTCGAAGCCACCGTAGCGATGCTCGAACAGATGCGCTCCATCTCGAATCGACTCTTCCATGTCGCGGTCCTCGTCGCGGTCCTCGTCGCGATCCTCGTCGCGGTCCTCGTCGCAATTCTGGTGAATGCTCACTCGACGCTCGGCCGGCTCAATCAGTACGCCGCGTGGCCCCGCAGGATGTCGGCGAGGCTCTCTTCGATGATCCGTTCAAAGATCTGGTGCGGGTAGTACGAACGCCCGTTGCGCTCGACATACGCGCGGTGATACGCGCGAAGCTTCGCATTGCGCTTCGCCGGCCGCTCGGGACCGGCGACGATCTCCAGCAGCTCGCGCCGCTCCTGCTCTTCGATCGGTAGCGCCCCCGCGCCGACCAGCCGCCCGGCGACCCGAACGCGCTGCTCCATGGTCTCGTTGATGATCGTCGAGACCGCCAGGTTGCGCCCTCCCGAGTAGACCCGGTGCCACCAGTAGCAGGGCACGTAGAGCAGATCTCCCGCCTCGATCCGCGCGAGGTATGGCGTGGCCTCGGCAAAGCGAGGGAAGTCCTCCGGGCGCGAGGCATCGAGATCGATCGCCGAGCGAAAGTCATCAGCAACGGGGTACATCCGCGCAAATTCAGTCACATCGAAGAGCAAGAACTCTTTATAGCCATCGAATTGGCACATCAAGTTCTCGTTGTCGTCGTAATGCAGCTGCGAGGTCTGGCCGTTGGAGCCCCACCACAGGGTCTTGCGCCGCTCGACCGGCCAGATCCCCGAGAGCGCATGCACGCCCAGATCGGCGTGCAGGACCAGCGGCAGGTTGAGATCGTGGACGTAGTAGTGCACTCCCGGCTCTGCGGCCACGAAGCGCTCGATGAGCTCCGCGACGCCCATCTTGACCTGATGAGCCTGCAAGTGATCGAGACTCCCGGTCGGCGAGTGAGGGACCACATCGACCTTCAGCGAGACACCAGCGAGCACTCGTAGCAAGGTCGCGTCATCCCAGCCCATCGCCGACCAATGGGCGACCGCCCCGCGCATGATCAAGGGACGGTGCGCATCGACATAGTCGCGGCGGAACTGCGCCTCGGAGATCTCCCTGACCTCATCAACAGGGATCGGTGAGCATGGCAACATCATCGACTCTGCTCCTCGGATCGGCTCAGGTAGCTCATGAACACCCCGAGGCCCGCCCGAAAGAAGTTGTTCATGAGGTAGAGCACCGGGTAGCTGGTGCGCCCGATCTCCGCGTGCAGGCGCGCCCGGACCTCGGGCACGACCTGCTCGAAGGCCGCGTGTAAAGCGGCCTGATCTCTCCCTCGTGCGATCGTATCGCTGGCCAGGGTCACGAGCCGCGCGTAGAGGGAGTAGAGGTCGTCCCACTCAAGACGACCCGCCGCGAGCTCACGCTCGACATCACGGGCGGTCTGGTCGGGCGTCGCGAGCAAGGCCGTAACCTCGGCGCGCTGGGCGTCACAGAGCGGGAACACCCCGGCGGCGAGCAGCTTCGAGAACACCAGGCGCTGCGTACGGCGATCCAGGCGAACGTAGGACAGCGCGATGGAGCGACCGCTCGCGCGCACGCTATGCCACCAATAGCCGGGAACGTAGAGCATGTCCCCAGGCCCGAGTCGCACATCATAGCGGGTGACCTTCGCGTACGCGGGAAACTCGTCGAGATCGACCTGGTCGGGGTCGGGCACACGAGAGAAATCGGGGAGATCGTGATCATCATGAGGGTACAGACCCGCGAAGTCGGCGATGTCGAAGAGCGTGAATCGCTTCTCTCCGCACACGACCACGTAGATGTTGTCCTCATCGTCATAATGCAGCGGCGCGAACTGCTGACCGCTACCCATGAACATGCCGATGCGCCGATCCCGTGTCTCCAATTGCGCGAAGCCGTCGAGCAGCGGCGACCCGCCGATGTCGGAGATCAAGACGGCGGGGAACGCAACGTCGTTGATATACTGGCGTCCGTCGCCCTGGTAGCTGTCGAGGAACTCGGCAAAGCGGACCCCGGAGATCGGCGAGATGTGGTCGAAGCCGAGATCGCTCCGAGTCGAGCGGGTCCGCGCGACGATCCGATGACCGACCTTTCGGCGCAGGTAGTCGTCGCTACGCCAGCGCTCGAGCGCAGGCCAGTGGCGCGCACCACTAGCCAGCACACAGGGCCGGTTGCGCATACAATAGTCGTCGAAGAATTCGCGCGGCTCGATCTGGTCGAGGACGGGGATCGTGCTCATTATCGATCAGCCTCCTGTATTCGCCCCCGGTCGCGCTCGCCAAGGTCCACCGGGCAAGGCGGGGCGTCGAAGCGCGCGTGCGCCAGCCCAGCGGCGGACATGTCGCGGCGCCCGACCCAGCGCGAGGCCGCGGGCCACGGCCGGCCACGCTCGATCAAGTGGCGATAGTGAAGCATGGCAAAAAGGCGCGCACGCGCTGCTTGTGCCCGGGTGAAGAAGAGTGCATCGTCGATCTCCGGGGTGACGGACATGAAGTTCATATACATGGATCTCGAGTGGAGATTGCCCACGAAGCTCGACCGCTCCGGATCAAGGGTGGCGGTGCGCCGTCGCGGTGGCCTCCAGATCGTGTCGGAGGCCACGCCGATCGAAGGATAGTCGAAATCGTCGCGACCAGGATACGCCCGCTCGAGCACTTCGACCCCGAGATGATGGAGCTGAAACAAATGGCCGATCTCGTGGGTGAGCACGTGGGTCGGCGAGAAACCAGCGTGGGCTCGACGCTCACCGGCAAAACCCAGGGCGTAGAAGCCCTGATGGGCCAAGCCGAGCGTACGACGCTGAATTTCGAGGTTCCAGCGGGTACCCGGCGGGACGAGCTGGGGAAGGAACGCAAACGCGGAGACATTCGGCGGGGCCGAGATGGCGATGTTCAACGCGTGGGGATCGAGCTCGAGGTCAGCCAGCCTCGCCCGGATCGGCCCCCGGCCGAAGACCTCGGAGATCGTGCGAAGGCGAAATTCGAAGCCGGGACACCCCACACGCTCGATGCAACGGTGGTAAAAGGAGTTGTAGGGCAAGAAGTGTTCGCGCAGCGTATCGATCGCCGCCCGTGCACCTGCCTCCCCAAAGTCACGACCGAGACGATCGATGCTGTCGCGAAGCACCCGGGTCACGAAGGGCCTCTCGTGACGCTCCCCAAAGTCGTCCGGGTTGGCCGTCCAAGCCTCATCGAGACCATAGCGGCGCAGCTCGCAGGTAGGTATGAAGGGAGCTTCGGGTGCCGAGCGCAGCAGGTGAATATGCACCGGGAAGATCCACACGTAAGGATCGTGCAAAGTTACCCCATCGGGGAACAACCCGCGCCTGGTCGCTGCCACCAACTGCATGAGCTCGTCGCGCGACCAATCCCCGAGCGCATCCCCGAGCGTGTCCCCAACGGTTTCTCCAACTGTACCATCGACCGCGCTCGGCCGCGTGAGCTCGCGGAGCACCCCATCGGGGAGATCGAAGTCATAGGCGACGAAGGCATTGATCGTCGCCAGCACGCTGCGCACAAACGCGGTCGAGGGATCGCCCTCGCCAAATAGGCGCACATGGAGTCGCCCGATCGCCTCGGGCATCGTCGACAACGCTAGATCGCTCATGCCGGCTCCTCCCCCTCGACCAGACGACCATCTCGAAGACGGACGATCCGATCGGCGCACGCGAAGAAGCGATCATCGTGGCTAATCGCGACGATCGTCTTGCCCCGCGCGCGGAGCTCGGGCAGCAGCCGCTCGTAGAAATCGCGACGCAGCTGAGGCTCCTGGTGGGCGGCCCACTCGTCGAGCACCAGGATCGGCCGCTCTTCGAGCAGAGCCACGACCATCGCCAGCCGCTTGGCCTGCCCGCTGGACAGCGCCCGGCTCGTGAAGCGGTCGCCCCTCAGTCCCGTGACGCCGGCGAGCGCAAACCGCTCGAGCAGCTCCTGAACCTGAGAGGGATCGCCGACGTCGAGGCCGTAGGCACGCTCGAAGAGCTGATGCTGGGCGAACACCACGGAGAACAGGCGGCGGTACCGTATGCGCTGTGCCCCCTCGAGCGGCACGCCATCGAGCATGAGCGCCCCCTCGCGTGGCTCATAGAGCCCGCACAGCAGCTTCATCAAGGTGGTCTTGCCGCTACCGTTGTCACCGACGATGAACACGATCTCACCGGGGCGTAGGCTCAGGTCGATGGGGCCGATCTCGAAGGAATCACCGTCGTGGTAACGAAAGCGAACACCTTCGAAGTCGATGCGCTGGAAGGTATCGGGCCTGGCCTCATCCGCTCCGCCCGACTCGGGGGGAAGCCGCGCTTCCCAGGCACGAAGATTGCGCCAGGCGCCCTCCGCCCCCACGAGGTACTGGCTCTTGTGCACCAGGTCGAACAATGGACCCTCGATGAAGATCACGATCGCAATCACTGAGGAGAGCACGCTGACGTCCGTCAGGCCCAGGCTCGGCAACATGAACAAGACCAGAGCCTTGACCCCGAGGAGGATGACGACCGCATTGGTCTCCATGCCGGCCTGCACTCGATCGCGACGCCGCCGCTCGGCTCGCAGACGCGTGATCGTGGCGTCGAGCTCACCGCAGACTCCATCGGCAACCCGGTGGTCGAGCTTGAGCTGCGGGAGCCCATCGAGGGCCTGCCGCATGCCTGCACCGAGCTCGGCGAAGAGCCCGTCGAATTCCGTAGCCGCATCGAGCGACTCCGCGACAGCGATACGCAAGAGCGAGATCATGAGCGCGATGAGCACCCCCCAGGCTACGGTCGCGGTGACCGACAACGACGCGAGGTAAGCCGTCAGCCCGACGAGCAAGACCACGTCATGGACGAAGTCGCTGGTGATCCGAGGGATATAGCGCAAGGTCTCGACGTCACGAGAAAAAGCCTCCTCGAGCTGTGGATGCGACTCGACCGCTCGCAGCGATGCGCGCCGCAACCGGGCCAGCAGCTCGCGCTCGATCGATTGCAAGCGCCGCTCGAGGGCCACACTGGCCCGCGTAGCCGCCCGCGTCCGCAGCCGAAAGCAGCCCCAGAGCACGAGCGCGTACAAAGCGACCACCACCCACAGATCGATCCCGGTGAGCGACCGACGCATACCCAGCGAGGCCAGGGGAACCAACGCAGAGCTTAGCAACCCACCGAAGGCGGCGAGCACGAGCGAAGGCACCGCCGCTGCACGGGTCGACGAGTCGAAGATCTCGATGAAGCCGAGCTTCATGAGATCCCTCCACGCTCGAGGTGAATCCGACGATCGGCGACGCCGAAGTACCGATCGTCGTGGGTTACCACAACGACTGCCTTGCCCTTCGCCCGAAGCGACGGCAAGACGCGCCGGTAGAATTGCTCGCGGAACTCGGGATCTTGGTCCGCCGCCCACTCGTCGAACACGTAGATCGGCCGGTCCCGGAGCAGCGCGATGACCAGCGCCAGGCGCTTACGCTGGCCAGTGGAGAGCTCGACGGTGCTAAACCGACCCTCGGCGTGGGTGACGATCTCGTCGAGCTTCATCTCGGCGAGCATGGCATCGATCCGCGCGGGCTCGACGTCTTCGAGGCCGTAGCTGCGAGTAAAGAGCACGAAGTCGGCGAGTGTCGCGGCGAACAGGGCCCGCGTGGATACAGGCGGCGAGCGAGGTACGAGCTGACCGTCGATATGGTACGAGCCCGAGTCTCTCGGGTAGAGCCCGGTAATCAGCTTGAGCAGCGTCGACTTGCCGCTGCCGTTCGCGCCGGTGATGAATACGATCTCGCCCGGGCTGAGGTGAAAGTCGACCGGACCCAAGAAGAAACCCGAGCGATGCTCGCCAGCGGAATAACCATAGCTCACCCCCTCGAGCACCAAGGAGGAGAAGGTCTTGGGCTCGACCACGTCGGCCGCCGTAGGCGGGGCTTGGCCAGGCGCCGCGGCGAGCCTCGCGAGCAGGTCGTCGATCCTCAGCAACGCCGCGCCCGCCCGCGCTACGCTGAGCTGATCGAGGATGATGTGGGAGATCGGCTCGAACATGAACAACGCGGTGATCAGCAGGTGCTGAGCGTTCATGGTGTTGTCGGGCGTCAACTTGGCATAGCCGAGCCCGACCACCCCAATCACCCCAAACAGCAGCAGGTCACCCAGACCATGCGCCAGGTTGGACGCCCGATACATCGACGCACCGCGCTCGACGTGGGCCTCGGTCTGGGCGGCATGCGCCGCGGCCATGGCCTCGCTGCGCTCGGCGTGGAGCTTGACCTGGGCAAAGCCCGCGGTCAGCTCGTCGACGATGGCGAGCGCTCGATCACCACCATCTTCGAAGACCCGCGCGCGCCGCTCGGCGTGGAGCCCCGCGAGGGTGATCGGGACGGCGCAGATCAACGCGAGCACCACGTATAGAGCGAGGGGATCCGACGATGTGAGGATCGTGTAGACCAGCAATAGCCCGAGCGTCAGCCAAGAGTCGGCCAAGACAATGATCTCCGTGCCGCTCTCCACGACTCGGGCAACATCGGCGGTCATTGTGTGCTGGATCTGCTCGCCCCCGATCGCCTCGAGCGCGGGCAGATCGACGCGCCGGAGCTCATGAACGATGCGACGCTGCCGACGGACGAGCGCACGAGTGATGATCCGCGGCACCCCCGTCCGCAGCGTGAACTCGGCCCAGCCGATCACCACGATCGCCACCACGAAGCGCACGAGCTCGGCGGTAGGAGTCCCTCCCGCTTGATAGACCGACAGGGTCCTGGTGATCAGGTAGAGCGCGAGGATCTGCGCGGTCGAGAACGCCACCACGCCGAGGAGCACGAAGGCGCTGCTCTTGAGGCCCCCCGAGAAGACGACCTCGAGGAGCGCTCGAGCGTGGGCGAAGACTCGCCGCTCAGGCCCGTGGGCATCGTCCGCCATCACGGAGCCGATGATCGCTCGATCGCTGACGCGAGCACCACCACACGCGGACCGCCTTCGACGTTGACCAGCCCGGCGCTGGCGGCTATCGTAGTGAGAGTACGCGCAATCGGAGATTGGCCTCTTTGAAGCTGTCGGACAACTTCATGCGGGGAGATCGGCTCGAGCTGACGGGCTTCGCTCGCGAAGACGCCGAGACGCTCGCGGCGTTCATGAGGGATCCAGCGCTGATCCGGCTGAGCGATCCGGGGCCTCTGGACTACCCGGATCCCGAAGAGATCTGGCGAGAACTCTCGGAGGCCAATAAATCGAAGGAGCAGTGTGTCTTTGCGATCCGCAGCCGTGAAGACCGGCGACTGCTCGGCTGGGCCGAGCTCGATAACATCGACCTCCTGCACCAAAACGCATGCATCGGGCTCGGCCTGGGCGACCCGGGCGAACGCGGCAAGGGCAGCGGCAGCGAGGCGCTCGGGTTGCTGCTCGCCTACGCCTTCCGCGAGCTCAACCTCCACCGCATCGAGGCCCGCGTTTTCGCCTATAACGAAGCATCGCTGCGTCTGGCCTCCAAGCAGTTCAGCCTCGAGGGGATCCGGCGCGAAGCGGTGCGGCGAGATGGCCGCTGGCACGACGAGCACATTTATGCGCTCCTCGCCCCCGACTGGTTCGCAGCGGCGAACCAGCATTGACTTGCCCTTCGTGCATCCAGTCGCACATCCAGTCGCACATCCACGAGCCAGGGCACCGTCGATCATGTCGGGCTCGAGCATGGCTCAGCGAAACAGCGCCCGACGGTGACCGACATGACGCCCGAGCGCAGTCGAGCCGATCTCCTCGGCAAAGCGCGCGAGCGCGGAGATCGGTCGAGGCGCAGACAGCAACGATCGTACGGTCCTCGCGGACTGCCCCGAGAGCCCGAGCCGACCGTGATCCAGCAGACCCTCGATGATCCCACAAAGCGCGGCGTCACGCTCGACAAAGGCGGTGGAGATCATGATGTTGCGCTCGAAGCTCTCGACCGAGTGCCACCACTGCGTCGGTATGTAGAGCACGTCGCCGGGCCGAACGATCGCCACGTAGATGCTTATGTGCGCGACCTCGGGATAGGCCTCGAGATCGGGCGCGAGCGCGTCGAACGACGAGTAGTTGGGTTTTTGAGCCAGCGGGCGCAGGGCCGGGGTGTCGAGGGGGCTGCACAAAATGACGCGTTTCCACCCCGCGATCTGGCAGACCAAGTTCTCGTACCAATCGAAGTGACACGCGATCCGGTTGCCTCCGCGGGTCATGATCATGCGACGCCGATAGAAAGGGCCGCCCATGACCTCGGCCAGCGGAAGTGGACCGAGGTCGGGCACGAGCTCGGGTCGGAGCCAGTGGCCGACGAAGTAATCGGAGCGCCCCTGCGGAGTGATCATGCGATCGAGGAACTCGCCGAAGGTCACCTCGATCTCTTCGACATCATCAAAGACTCGACCCTCGAACTGATCGACGGCTGTCTCGAGCAGCACCCGGCAGTGCCCGATGGCACGGCGCAGGTAGTCGTTGGTCCACCGCGTCAGGGCCGGCCACTCGGCGACCGCGCCGCGGATCAGCGCGGGGCGATTGCGCTCAAGGTAGTCCGAACGAAACCTCGCAGCGTCAAGCTCCGTGAGGCACTCGACCTCTCGCCACTGAAGCTGCCCGCCCAGGAGCAGCGGAGCCTCATTGTGCTGGGCCATGGACGGGCAGGAGCGACGGCCGACACCCGGACAGTGACGACCTTCGCTCACGGTCGCGTGTTCAGCTGCCGCGGCGGCGCCGCCGTGATGCCGCCAGCGAGTGCCCCTCGAGCACGTTGGCGGGCACGAAGGTCGGCAGCTCCACGTCTTGCTTGTGCTTGTACTTGAGCTCGACGTAGTTGGGGTTTTGCTTGAGCATGGGCACAGCGATGTAAGGCACGCCGTTGATCGTCATCTCGCTGCGGACATCGCTCGGTGAGTCGTCGCCTTCCTCGGGACCCGCCGCACCGTCATTGACGTCCATGTCGAAATCACCGGCCTCTTCGTCGAGCTTTTCGTCGAGATACTCGGGATACTGCAAGAGAAAATCGACAGAAACGTACAGAGTATTGTCGATTTCGATCTCACTACCCAATGGATTGCTAGTACTCGTCATTTGCGTCACGTCCTGTTTGAGCTGCTATTGACGGTCGCGTATAGAATGAGAGTAAGCTTATCTCGCTGTCAACCAAAACCCACGCATATCCGCCGACTCACGGGGTCCACCGATCTCCCGTTTGATCCTTTTGCCTATGTAAGTCTAAAGCTTACATGAGCGAGAGGATCATCCCACGAGAACAGTTTGCCTCGAAGACCGGTGCAGAGTGGCTTTTCCTTCTTTTCCTTGACTTCCGAGTACCCGCCCGGCTCACGCCGGCGGAGGATTGGTCACCAGGCTCAGCCCAGCCCCGGTCATGTCGGAGTAGGTATAGGGCCCCACCAGCCCGAGCACCGTGGCCACCACCGCCCGCGTGGCGGGATCCACCTTGTAGGCGCGGTCGCTGCCCTGGTCGACCACCCAGATGAACCCCTCGACGTCGATGCTCACCCCCACCGGGGTGCCGCAATCGGCCAGGGCGATGTTCTCGTAGGCTCCGCTGGCGGCGTCGAAGCGCACCAGATCACAGGGGTTGTTGGCCGCGATCCAGGCGTTGCCGCTCTCGTCGATCGCCAGGCCCCGCAGGCTGCCATGTCCGGTCGGGCCGTGATCGACGAACTGCTCGGTGGCGCGATCGAAGTGCAGCAAGCGATCGTCGTACTCCGACGCGACCCAGGGCGTGCCCTCGGCGTCCATGGCGATCCCATAGAAGCGGTCGTAGCCGTCGGCCGGGTGGGTGGTCAGCTCGAGAGTGACCGCGTCCACGTGCACCAACAAGGTGTTCTCCTTGCCCGCCCCCCAAAAGCCGCGCTCGCGATCGACGACCCCGCCGTAGACGCCCCCCCAATTGCCGGTCCAGTCGGGCAGGGTAGCCTCGTCGAGCTGTTCCCCGGTCTCCCCGTCGAGGCGCCACACGTGCACGGTGTTGGATCCGTCCATCGCGCTTACCCACAGGTTGGGGGCGACCACCATGCAGCCCATGTCGTCGATGTTCTCGGGGTCGTTGCCCGAGTCCCAGGCAGCCGCCCGCGCCCCGGTGAATAGCTCGGTCTCCCACAGCACGCACTCGTCTTGCCCCCAGTCGAGCACGTCGTTCGGCCCGGTGGAGGTCTGGATCACGCCGTCGCCGTTGGCGTCGACGCAGCGATCCTCAACCGCCGCGATCTTGACCACGCTGCCGCCCGCGCGGTTGACCACCGCCACGTCGCCCAGCAGGTTGACGGACGTTCGCGAGGGATCCGAGTTGGTGTCGGGCCCAGTGCGATACCGGCCGATCTCGGTCCCACTCTGTGTGTCGATCTTCGAGACGGTGCCGGCGGGGGTGTTGGCGATCCAGATGTTGCTGAACTCGAGCTCACCGGGCATGCCCCCGCCTCCACCCGGACAGTCGCCCCCGCCCATGGTGGCGTTGCCACCACCTACGTCGAGCTTCCCACCAGTCTCGTCGACGCTCTCGGCGGCACTACCCCCGGTGCTCGAACCCTGGGTCCCCAGGCTCTCGATCCCCGGGCCACTGACCGTCCCGCTGCCACCACCATCATCACCACACGCCAAGACCGGCGCCCCCGCCAAGAGAACCAAGAGTCGCAAGTTCATGTCGAAATCCCCCGTTAGTTTCCCCTACGGCGATCCGGTTCAAGGATCGCAATGCGCGCAGAGTTCTCGGTACGCCCCCCGTACTCAGTCGAGGCTACGGTGCCATAGGACAATCATCGTGAATACACCTGTCCGGTGACAATACATAGTCGTGCGACCCACCGCGATGTCACCGAGTTCTCCCGTTGGAACTCGACGACCGGGCGTCGTCCCGAGGGCCCTGAGCCCTCGGACCTCAATCCTGGCGAGGAACGTTCGTCATCTCGCGTACCAATTGATCGAATACGCGGGATACGATCTGCTCGAGGACCTCGAGCTCGACACACACGGCCTCGGCCGGCGATACCACCCCCAACGACGCCAGGCCGGGCTCCCCATCGGCCAGCGAGCACAGACGGGCGCGGCGCTCGACCCGAGCGCCCTCCAGCGCCTCTTGCAAACACCCGGTCAACGAGGGATCTCGCTGGAGCGTCCATCGCAGGATCGCCCATGCCAACGCAGCATGGCGGGTCTCGTCGAGGGCGATACGTCGCAGCACGCTGGCGAGCGACCCCTCGGTCCACTCGGCGGCGAGGTTGGCCGTTGCCGCCGCTCCCCCCTCGCCGAGACACCCCTCGAGCAGCGCATCTATTGCGATCTGCCGCAGGGTCACGACTCGGGGGGAGACAGCGGGAATCGCTCCCAGCTCGCGCGTGTGATCCCCCAACGCGCGCGCAACCCCCATTGCGACGCGCGCATGGCCGATCTCATCCATAGCCGCCTGATGACAACCCTCGAGCAGGTGCGACGGAGCACCGACAGTCATCAGCTCCAGCGATACGCGAGCGAACGACGCCGCGGACGCTTGCTCGGCCCGCGCAACATCTAGCCAATAGTCGGCAGCCGCCCGAGCGACCGCCGGATCGACGCTGGCCCGAGCAATTGCACGCTCCGTCCACGCGTCGATCCCATAAGAGACTTCCCCCTCCCATTCACAATGATCCTGCCAATCAGAGGAAGTGGGTTGAGATATCAATGCTACGGAAAGTCTCATCTCACTATCAAGCATAGCCACTGAGTACGAGACGGCCATCGGTTATCCTACCCTTTCTTACACTTTCTTCCTCGGTCGAATGACCGAGATCTGACCGATCAGGGGCGATCCTGTGCTCCGCGATCACCGCAATTCCCGCTGATTGACCGGCCAGACGCTCGTACGACCGCCCTCCCTCAGGCCCACCCCGCCTACCAACCCAGGTGCACTTGCAGCTCTTGCACCAAACGATCCGCCATGCCGGCATGCGTGACGACGTTGGGATGCCAGTCGCATCCCATGCCGTTCCACTCCACGTTGATGTCGGCGTAGGCCACGTTGGCGTCACCGGCGGCCTGGCGCTGCGCGACCACGTCGAGCATGTAGCCCTCGACCACGGGCACCTCGGCACCAAAGAGGCTGGGCGCGACCGCCAGCAGGAACGCGTTGGGATAGACCGACCGCAGGTGCTCCAAAAATGCCACGTAGCTGCTGGTGAACAGCTCCTGCGAGGGATCGTTGTCGGTGCTGAAGTCGTTGGTGCCCAGGTTGATCACCACCACGTCGGGCTGCCACCCGAAGCTCCAGCTCGCGCCCTCGGTAGCGACGATCCGATCGTAGATCTCGGGCAAGGGCTCGTCGACACCGTCGCCATAGTTGTAGATCACCCCCTTGCCCGACCATGCGACGGTGTGCACCTCGGCCTCCACGGCCCGGGCCGCGACCGCGCCATAGGTGAGGTAGTGGTTCTCGGTCTGCGAGCTGAAGGTGCACGGATACTCGCCCTCGTTGCCATAGCCGGCCGAGATCGAGTCGCCGACGACCTCCATGCGACGGGTGACCGGCGGGGGAGCGAGTAGCTCGCCGTCGGGCACCACGTCGTACACCGTGGTAGGACCAAAGTTGCCCTCGGTGCGCCGGTAGACCTCCACCGTGTGCTCCCCGGGCGGAAGATCGGCCACGAGGGCAAAGACCTGCCGGCCCGGCGTGGTGTCGAAGCGCGGCTGGACCACGCCGTCGAGCACCACGGTGTAGTGATACGCCGAGTCGTCCATGTCCACGCTGACCCCGGTGCCGTCGAAGCGCACCACGAACCCAGCCCCAGACCAGCCCATGCGCATCGCCCCGGGCTCGGTGTCGTCATAACGACCGACCCAGTGGACCCCGGGCTCGGGCTCAGCCGGGGGCTCCCCGGTGGAGCTCCCCGAAGAGTCGAGCTCGGGCTCGTCGGTGGTGCTCGCGGTCGTGTCGGCAGGCGAGCCGCCGCTGGAGCTGGTCTGTGCCGGAGGAAGGGTCGTCGTTGAGCCGGTGGTGCTCGACCCGTCACTGTCCTCGGCGCCCCCCAACGGGGCACCGCCGTCATAGCAGGCGGTCAGCACAAGAGCGACGATGGGAATGAAGACGAGTTTCGACGGCATGACTGGCGTGCCCGGACACCCTATCGCATGCACGGACCGCGTCTGGTCCGGATCCGGGGCAATCGGATGGTGCTCTCGGTGTTTTCCGTACTCTCGGTGCCCGCAGCGCTCGGACCCGCGCGCACGGACTTCGACAAACGCCGACTCCTACACAAGAGCGGCACTACGGCGTGTCAGCACCTTCACGCTCATGTGCATCGTGGGTGTCAGACGGGGCGGGGGACGTTGGATCCGCGTTGGGTCTTTCGGACCCCTTGACGCGACGACCCCACCCCATCACGACGATCCCGGCTGCGATCGCGCCGAGGTAAACGATCGCATTGACCCATCCGTAGCCCGCCGCTTCGCACGCAAAATTGAGCACCGTCCGCGGCCCCTCGGGTACGTCCGGTAAAGAGAGTAGAGGATGGATCGACCAGAGCACGGCCCCCGCGGCGAGCGCTCCGACCACTCCTCCCACCACCACGCGCAAGCGCCAGTCCACGCCGAGCCGACGAAGCAACCACTCCCACGGCACGAGCACCACCACCACGAACACGGCACTCACCACCACGCAAAAAGCCGCCAGCAACATCCATGGATCCAGACCGGCCAGCTGAAGCTCAGGCACGGTGAGCGCCTTGGCGAAGACCTCGTCGGCGATCGCCTCCGATCCATAAATGTGGGTGAGGTACGCCTTGCCACCCAACCAGGCCCGCACCCCCAGCATGGTCGCCAGCCAGGTGGCCAGGCCCAGCAATGTGACGGCCACCCGGATCATGGGACGCTCCGCGCAAAGACCTGCCCCTCGAGGACATCGACCGTGCCATCTTCCGCAACGGTAAAGGTCAGGGCATAGGTGCTCGCCGGCAGACGGTCGTAGAAGATCCGACCCTTCATGAACATACGCTCGCCGTCGGTCACCATGCGAACGAGATCCCAGGTCTCCCCCCAAAAGCCGACATGAGCGGGTGGAGCCGGAGCCCGAGCCCCTAGCTCCTCCCGCAGCTGCTGCTCGATCCGCGGGCGATGCCGCCGAACTCGCACCGCAAGCCCCGGCGCGGCCGCCTCGAGGTTGTCGAAGTACTTTTGCTGGTTGAGATTCTCCAAGCAGCCGCTCGTGACGGCGATTAAGAGCACTACGGCGATCCGACGCACGATCACGGCCGCATGGTACTGACCCGAGCCGAAGCACGCACCGCAGCTGGCCCACACGCGAGCCGGCGCCGACAAAAGCCCGAGCAGCCGTGACAGCGCCGCGAGCAGCTCCGCTCACAGCGGCGGGCGCAGTCAGGACCCCGGCAGCGTTCCTCGCACGACTCGAGGCACTCGCGAACGCAGTCTTCGCAGTAGGTCTCGCAGTCGGCCACACACGCCGGTGGTGCAAGCAACACGGGCAACCACAAGATCGAAAGCAGGGCCGGCATGCCCTGCTCATCGGCCATGACCCCCGGGCCGTTGCACGGGGCGAGCACAAGAGCTCGCCCCCGCCCTACTGCGCCGGTGCAACCCGAATTCGACGATCGCCCAGCGCGGTACCGTCTCGACGACGAGCCGTGAACACGGCCTCCCGATTGTCGAAGGTCACGTACCCAAATCCCCGACAATAGCCACCACTGCCGGTGACAACCCGTGCGGCCCGAAGCCCGGCAATGTCTCCAAAGAGCCGCTGGAGCGTCTCTACACTGGCATCAGGAGGTAGGCCACCGATGTACAAGGTGTGCATAGGTATTCTCACGGCCCACATTCAGATTACCGATTTCTCCCGCCGATGACCATGGCCCGCGCGTAAAAAAGCACCGCCAACATGGTCTCGATTGGGCCATGCTCTCTCGGAATCGACCGTAGAGCGCGACGACTCACACCGGCGCGTCAACTCGGCGCGTCATACTGGCGCCTCATCGCGGCATATGGCTACGACGACTTCGACGGAGGAGCTGCGCGCTTACGCGCCCGTGCGGCCGCGATAAGGCCGCGAATGTTGCTCGTATGTCGCAGCCAGATCACCAGCGCGAGCCCCAGGGACAGCATCTGATAGGGCGGCGCTCGATCAGCCAGCAGCACGGTCAGGGCCAGGGAGGTGACCGCGGTCAATGAACCGAGGGCCGAGGTCCGGGTGAGGACCAGGGTCTGCACGTACATGACCAACGCGGCCAAAGCGATGGGCGGGTCGATGGCCACGAAGACTCCGAGCCCACACGCAACCCCCTTGCCGCCACGAAAGCCGAGATAGATCGGAAAGATGTGCCCGAGTACAGCCGCCATGGCCACGGCCGCGATTCCCGGGTGGTGCTCGGGACCGAGCGCAAAGCTCTGGCGAGCGAGGACGACCGGCAGGGCCGCCTTGGCGATGTCGAGCACCAAGACGAGCGATCCCAAGCGAGGACCGAGCGCTCGCATGGCGTTGGTGGCCCCGATGTTGCCCGAGCCCACCGTGCGGATGTCGATGCCCCGAAGCTTCCCCAGCAGCACGCCCACCGGGATCGCAGCCAGCAGATAGGCCACGATCACCCATGTGATCACGTGATGGGCGAGGCTCTCCATCCCTAGCGCAGAATAGCCGGCCGCTGCCGCGGGGGGAATGCAGATGGGCCGGTCCATCGATCGCTTGGTGCCCCGCTCGACCTCCAGCAAGCTCGACCCTCGGCAAGCTCGACCCTCGGCACGCTCGACCCTCGGCGAACGTTCGCCGAGCTCGACCCTCGGCGAGCTCAGTTTTCCACGGGGGTGCCCCCCGCGGCCCCACGCGCGGCGGGTGTGCGCGCGGCTTTTTCGTCGATCCCGCTCCGACCAAAGCGCTCGGCGAGCACCCGAGTGACATCGTGCAAATGAAGCCCCCGATGCGCCAGGCCCACCATGGCATGAAAGACGAGATCGGCGGCCTCGGACGCGACCCGCTCGTCACTCTCGCCCGCGATGGCCTGAGCCAGCTCACCCGCCTCCTCGGTGATCTTGGCGTTGATCTTGGGTGCCCCCCGGTCGAGGAGGCGACGCACGTAGCTGCGTCCCTCGGTGTTGGTCATGCCGTGACCGGCCTGTCGCTCCAAGATCACGTCGAAGACCCGCTCAAGCGTGGGATCGGGGCGAGCCGGAGGGCCGTCGTCGGTGGGCAGCGCCTCGGCGTCCTCTCCCTCCACCCGACGAAAGAAGCAGCTGGTGGTGCCCGTGTGGCAGGTCGGCCCCGCCGGGCGGGCGTGCACGAGCAGGGCATCGCGATCGCAGTCGACCCGCAGCGCTCGCAAGTGCAGGGTGTTACCGCTCGTAGCTCCCTTCTCCCACAGCTCGCTGCGACTGCGGCTCCAGAAGGTGACGCGGCCCCGCTCGAGCGTGGCGGCGAGCGCCTCGGCATTCATGTACCCCACCATCAACACCTGCCCGGTCTGATCGTGCTGCACCACGGCGGTCACGAGACCGCGCGCGTCGAGGCGTAGCTGAGCCCACAGGGCTTTCACGTCGAGGTTCATGGCGACCGGCAGCGTACCCGATCGCAGCCCCGCGCGGTTGGAGGCTGATAGACTCGATCTCGTGGGATCGTCACTTCGATGGATCGGCGGCGGCCTACTGCTGGGCATGGCGTGCGGGGGCTCCTCGGCGGGCCTGATGAACAGCACCTCGGGCACTCCGGTCGAGGTTCCCCCGGGGGAGTGCGTGCCGGGGCAGACACAGCCGTGTGACTGCTCGGCACAGCTTGGCGGGCTGCAGACTTGCCTCGCCGATGGCTCCGCGTTTGGCGAGTGCGATTGCTCGCCGGCCGCGATGTCCCAGGGCCCGCCCCCCACGGGCACCGGGACGAGCACGGGCACCGGGACGGCGGGTACGGCCGACACCACGGCCAACACTACGGCCAACACTACGGCCGGCCTCGAAGGATCGAGCACAGTGATCGACCCGAGCAGCAGCGGCCCTCCGGATCCCACCACCGGTGGAAGCACGAGCGGGACCAGCGGCGGCTCGGGCTGATGAACCCGGGCAAGGTCGTTCGAATGACGTAGCTACGGCCGCGCCGGCTCGGGCGGCCGCACCGGGATGTTGTGCTCGATGAGGAACTTCTTGGCCTGCGCGATGCTGTAGAGGCCAAAGTGGAAGATCGACGCGGCCAAGGCGGCGTCGGCCTCTCCTTCCCCGGTGGCCAGACCCTCGCGTAGGTGCTCGAGGCTGCCCACGCCGCCGCTGGCGATCACCGGCACCTTCACTCGACGAGAGATCTCCCGCGTGATCCACAGGTCGTAGCCATCGCGAGTACCGTCGCGATCCATGCTGGTCAGCAGGATCTCCCCTACCCCCAGCTCAGCCAGCTGCTCGCACCAGTGGATCGCATCGAGCCCGGTGGGTCGCATCCCCCCGTGGATCACCACCTCATACAGCGGCTCGGTGTCGGCGGGCCTGGGCTCCATGCGCTTGACATCGACCGCCCCCACGATGGCCTGGGCGCCATAGCGCTCGGAGACCTGCTTGATGAGCAGAGGGTTGGCCACCGCGGCGCTGTTGATGGCGATCTTGTCGGCCCCGGCGTTGAGCAGGCGCCGTACGTCCTCGGCCCGGCGGATCCCTCCGCCGACGGTCAGAGGCACGAACAGCTGGGGCGCCACGCGGCGCACCACCTCGACGAAGGTCTCGCGACCCTCGGTGGTGGCGGTGATGTCGAGCAGGCAGATCTCGTCGGCCCCCTGGTTGTCGTATGCCCGGGCTGCTTCGACCGGATCGCCCGCATCGCGCAGGCCTCCGAAGTGCACGCCCTTGACCACTTTGCCGTTCTTGATGTCCAGGCAGGGGATGATGCGTCGCTTCAACATCGCGCCAAGGCCTCCTCGAGGGAAAATGCTCGTTCGTAGAGTGCGCGGCCCAGGACCACGCCGTGGATCCCCGCGGCCACGCAGGCGTCGAGATCGGCGAGTCGACCTACGCCTCCGCTGGCGAGCACGGGGATCTCCAAGCCCTCCTGGAGGGCCGCGGTGGCCTCGACGGCGGGACCGCCCTGCATGCCGTCACGGCTCACATCGGTGAAGAGCACCGCAGCCGCGCCCCAGCGCTGGGCAGCCTCGGCCAGGGCTCGCGCCGTCAGGGTGGAAGCCTGGGTCCAGCCCTCCACCGCGACGACCCCGTCACGGGCGTCGGCCGCCACGATGATCGTGTTTGGGTGGGCACGACACAGCCGCTCGACGGTCTCGGGCTCCCGAACGGCCAGCGTCCCGACCACGACGTGGCTCACCCCCGCCCCCAGGAGGGTCTCCACCGCCTCAGCGTCGCGGATGCCCCCACCGGTCTGTACCGCGGCGTCATGCTCCCGAGCGATCTGGGCGATCTTTGTGATCAGCTCGAGCTGCCGGGGTCGGCCCGCGAATGCACCATCGAGATCCACCACGTGGATCCGTCGGGCCCCGGCGCGGGCGAACTGCTCCACGAGCTCCACCGGCCGAGGGTGGTACTCGGTCGTTCGCGAAGCCTCGCCCTGCTCCAACCGAACCGCCGTCCCGCCCATCAGATCGATCGCGGGGATGACGATCACCCCCAGCCTCCGAGCAAGAACGCCCGCAAGAACCGGAGACCGGCGCGTTGGCTCTTCTCGGGGTGAAACTGGCAGCCCATCACGTTGCCCCGACGTACGGCCGCCGGGAAGCGGATACCGCCGTATCGCGACATCCACATCACGTCTTCCGAGCGCTCGGGCTCCACGTAGTAGCTGTGGACGAAGTAGTAGTGGCTCCCGGTAGGCTCGACCTCGTTCCAGCCCATATGAGGCACCTTGATCCGGCGCATGAGTGGAGACGGAGCAGACGGGGTCGCGATCTCGGGCGCCGGCGTCGGCTCGGACTCGGCGGGTGACTCGGCTGGCGACTTGGCCGGTGACTCGGCCGGTGACTCGCCAAGCATGTCCGTGGAGATCGTGGTGCCGTGATCGACCTCCTCGATCGTCGGACCGGACCAGTCCGGCGGAGGCGGCACCTTGGCGGGATCCTCGTCGGAGGCAGGCGTCTGCGCGGCAGAGGGGAGCGGCTCCGGAGCGGGAGCGATCGACTGGGCGGGGGCCGCACCCTCGGGGATCACCCCCGCGGGCTTCATCTCGCGCTCGGCCGCTCCGGGCTCGGCGGGTTCTTGCTGACCGTCAGGGAAGCGCCGACAGCGCCCCGGCAGCACGTGCAGACCTTCTTGGCCTCCGTTCTCATCGCTGCCGTCGAACAACAGCTGCATGCCCATGCAGATCCCCAAGAACGGATCGCCCCGCTCGATGACCATGCGGAGTGCAGCGCCCATGGCGCCATCCACGATGGCCTGGGTTGCCGCGCCAAAAGCGCTTTGACCCGGAAATACCACCATGCGGGAGGTAGCGACCTTATCGGGATCGCTGGTCACCCGGACCCCGGCCCTGACCTGAATCAGGGCGCGTTCCACGCTAGCGAGGTTTCCGAGCCCAGCATCGACGAGGGTGACTTCGCGCGCCATCCGCCCCGTTTCTATCACAGGTCGGTCGTTTGCCTGCGAAAGGTCTGATCTGCACCGGAGACTTGGCATGCGCCATTTACGCATTGCGCAAAACCGCGCGCTCGCCCGTCCCCGGGTTCCATGGCTCGGGCCACCGGGTGACCTGAATGAGTCGATCTCCGACTTAGCCCAACTCGACCTCGAATGCCCCCTCGTAGACCGCATCGACGAGCAGTCGAGCGTCGTTGGCCAGCACCACGGCGTCACCTTCCATGGCGACTCGATAGCGCCAGGAACCATCGGGCTCGCGTCGATAGTGTTCGATACGAGATCGAGCCTGAGAGATCAGCAGGTAGTCGGTCAGCGATGGCAGCCGCTGATAGGCCTCCCACTTGGCTCCGCGATCATACGCCTCGGTGCTCGGCGGGAGGACCTCGACGACTACGCTGGGGTTGACGATCACGTCGGCTGCATCGGGCTCGATCTCTATACGCCCACAGACCGCAATCACATCGGCGTAGACATAGCGCTCCCCATGCTCGGCACAGATCCGCTGGTCCGACGACAGCACGTGGCATCCCCGACCCCGTAGGATGCTCCGCAGCTCGGCACCAGCAGCCACCGACAACAGATTGTGCCGCGGGCTTCCCCCGGCTATCGCAAACACTTCACCGTGGTGAAACTCGTGCCGGGCAGACTGCTGGCGCTCCCACTCGAGGTATGCCGCGCCGCTCATGCGCGGCATGGAGGCAACATCGCTCACAGCGAGCAGTCTATCAGTCCACGCGCTCGTTTACTGCGCGAACGGGTCAGCGAAGCGAGGATCGGTCAAGAACTCCTCGTCGGTCAGGGCCTCCAAGAAGGCGAGGAGGTCCTCACGCTCCTGGTCGGTGAGGGCAAACCCCGCCACGAACCCGCTCTTGTGCGGATTGAGGGCGCCATCACCGGCATTGGGCCCGTCTTCGACCAGACGACCGCCACGCTCGTAGATACGGATCACCTCCTCGAGGGTCGGCACGGAGCCATCGTGCATGTAGGGGCCCGTCACCGCGATGTTGCGCAGGGTCTGGGCCCGAAAGGCCCCCATGTCCTCCGGCTCGAAGGTGACCTCGATGAGCCCCTGGTTGCCGAAGGGGTAGGCCCCTTGGCCATCGACGTTGTACAGGCCCGTATTATGGAAGGACAGCGACTCGTGCACGGTACCCGCGTGCTTGGTCGCACCCGAGAAGTTGAACCCAAAGTGGCAGTGATGGCACTCGAGCGCCTCGGAGTAGAATAGCTCCATGCCGCGGATCTGCTGCTCGGTCAGGGCGCTCAGATCGCCGCCGTAGCTGTACCGATCGAAGGGTGAGCGACCCGAGATCATGGTGCGCACGAAGCAGGCCAACGACTGGCGGATCTTCTCGAAGGTGTAAGGGTCGTCGGCATCGGGAAACGCGGCGGCGAACAATTCCTGGTAGAGCGGATCGTCACCGAAGCGCTGGAGGATCTCCTCTTCGTGGCCGCTCACCCCCAGCTCCACCGGGCTCTCGCCGAACAGCGGAACCATGATCTGCTGCTCCAGCGTGGGCAGCAAGGTGTTGGCCCAGGTCAGCGGGTAGCTGTAGCCCGCGTTGGTCAGCGCCATGGAATTGCGCACCAGCACCTGCCCGGTGGAGCCGGTGGGCACGATCTCACCGTCGGCAAAGGCCCGAGACTGCTCGTGGCAGCTGCTGCACGCCTGGGTCTCGTTGCCCGAGAGTCGCACATCGTAGAATAGGTGCCGCCCCAGCTCGACCTTTTGTTCGGTCATGGGGTTGTCCTCAGGCACCCACGGCTCGGGGAAGCCTTCGGGAAGCTCCCACTCGTAGGCGGGCGGACCCCCCTCGGTGTCGGTCGATGGCTCTCCGGTCGGCTCGCTGCTCGCACCGCTGCTTCCACCGCTGACGGTCGAGTCGACCGAGCCGGTCGAGCCTACGGTGGCCACGACGGTACTGCTCCCCTGAACACCGGTCGTAGGCGCACCAGTGGTCCCGGACTCGTCGCGTATCGAGGGCAGATCGTCGCCGCATGCAACACACGCAACGGCGCTAAGGCCCAGCGCCAGGCCCCAAACTCCTTGCCGCTCACTCACCACGAAACGCAGTCTGACCGGAGCAGCCATCGATGCAATCTCCCGAGGTCCAGTCCATACCGAGGGTCGGAAACAGATCATCGCACTCGTTGACATCGGGCATGAACGACATGCAGCCCGGCGCGCTCATCGGTGTGTCGGCGCTCACGTCCTCGCCCCCGTAGAGCACGGCGGTGTCTAGCACGATCGTCCCGGTGACCGGATCGAAGCCGCTCAGGTCGATCGCAGGGCGACCCGGGCGAGCACATTCCTGGTCGGGAGGGACAGTAGGCCCGGCCATCCCGTTGTCGCAGGCCTGGCTGCCCAGGTGAAAGTTCCACCGGTTGTCCGGCGCCGGGTTATCGTTTTGGATGTCGATCTTGACGAACTTGTAGCCGGCGGCCCAGTTCCAGAACATCGCGGTGGTATTGAGCGGTGGGTCGGCTTCGTCGGCGTTGAGGTGGTTTTGCTCGAAGGGCAAGCCCACGTCGAAGCGCACTCCGGTGTAGGTGCCGTCGGGCACGGTGCCGCGCACGGTGGTGTTGGTCTCGGACGTGGTGTTCTCCGAGCAGCTCCCGCTGCCGTCCTCGAAGTCGAGCAGCGCGCTGCCGCCGAGTTGCCACTCCCCGTCATCGTCCATCTGAAGGGGCACCTGCTCACCGCCGTCGTCCACCAAGCGCACGTTGGAGACGAAGAAGCGGATGTCGAGGAACTCGATGGTGCTGCCGCCCGCGCCAACGTCGGCGTAGGTCTGCCCGCAGGCCGCGTCCAGGTCGCCCACCCGCACCGCGAATTGCAGCTCCACGTCGATGTCGCCCGGCTGCCCGGTGGAGTCGTCCGCGGTGCTGTCTGCGGTGGACTCGGCGAGCGTGGTGTCCGCGGTAGTGGGCTCGCCCGTAGTCATCGCCATGGGCGGCGGAGTGCTCGTGGTGGTGGTCGTCGTCGGATCCGGCCCGGTCGAGCCCCCCTCGGCCAAGCCGTCATCACCACAGGCCAAGGTTGGACACGCGAAAGAGGATAGGATCATCACACCAATAAAGCGCTGCATCGCGGGACCACCGTAGGCTGCTAAACGACGATCCGCCCCGGGGCAGAGGGTCGCGCGACACGAGGTCGCACCCATCGAACACGCCCTCGCTCACCACACCCACAGATACCCGGCGATGAGCGCCGCCGCCCACAGCACCAGCGGCAGCCATGCACCAACAGAGGGATCCTCGGGCTCGGGTCGATCCATCAAAGAGCTCGTCCCAGTCTCTATAGAACACACCGTCGCAGCCAGGGACACTAGGTCGCTGCGACCCATGGTCGCTCTCGCCGGGGCTGCGACCACTTGCCACACGCGACCGCGTGTCGCTGGCTGGCTCGGGACCTCTGCGCGACGCTTCGGCCCATGCGTATATGGCTGACGATCCCCGCGACGATCGCCATGGCCGGTGGCTTGACCCTGGCCTGTACCTCATCCGGAGGGGGCGTCGGCGCTCCGTGTAACGTGGACGGCGATTGTGAAGGCGCCCTGATCTGCGACGAGCACGACGGCCAGAGCAGCTGCCAGGAGCCCCACGATCACGGAGAGGAAACAGAGGAGCACGGCGAGACCGAGCACGAGCACGACACCGGGCACGAGCACGACACCGAGCACGAGCACGATACCGGACACCAAGAGACCGAAGGCCACGACAGCGGCTCGGGGACGGGAGAAGCGACCACGGGCTCACAGACGGGCACGGGCGACCCGACCACCGGCGGCGTCTCGGCCGAGTGCGAGACCTTCTGCGGCTGCATGACGACCAACTGCGGCGAATTTGCGGCCTACCCCTTCGCAGACGAAGCCGCGTGCGCCACCTTCTGCGAGGACCTGACCGAGAACGAGTTCACCTGCTTCGCCAGCTTCTGCGAGGACGCAGCCGTCGAGCCCAGCATGGGTCTCCAAGAGCACTGGTGTGAGCATGCGTGGGGAGAGCTCGGCAATAAGGAGTGCTGAGCGTACCCCCGCTGCTGCTCGCGCTAGTCATGGCGAGCGCGAGCAGCCTCGTCGACGCCTTGCGATCCTGGACCATAGGGAGTGACCGGCCCCGTCTCGCGAGGACACGCGAGCAAGACTCAAAACAGCCAAGGAGACAGCCCAAGGGGATCTAGCCCCTTTGGGCACGAGGCCCTGGCGCACTTTTCTCAAGCGCATAGACTGCGGGCGTGAGCGGCGATCCCGGTCAAACCAGCGGCCCCCATGTCGTCATCGTCGGAGGCGGCTTTGCCGGCCTCAACGCGGCGCAACGATTGCAACGCTCGGGCCCTCGCTCGATGCGGGTCACGCTCGTCGACCGTCGCAATCACCACCTGTTCCAGCCCCTGCTCTACCAGGTAGCGATGGCCGGCCTGTCCCCGGCCGACATCTCCGCCCCCATTCGGTCGATCGTCCGGCGCGACGATCGGATCTCCGTGCGCATGGCCGCGGTCGAGCGGGTCGATCTCAAGGGTCGCACCCTGATCACCTCGGCCGGCCCGATGCAGTACGACTATCTGATGCTCGCGTGCGGGGCCACCCATTCCTACTTTGGCCACGACGAGTGGGAGCAGCACGCCCCGGGTCTCAAGACGATCGAGCAAGCCACCGAGATGCGACGTCGGGTGCTGCGGGCCTACGAGATGGCGGAGATCGAAGACGACCCCGAGCGACGACGCCGATTGTTGACCTTCGTGGTGGTGGGGGGAGGACCCACCGGCGTCGAGCTCGCGGGGGCGCTGGGCGAGCTCAGCCGTCACACCCTGGGTCGCGACTTTCGGCGGATCGACCCCGGCTCCACGCGGGTACTGCTGATCGAGGGGGGTCCGAGGATCTTGTCCGCTTTCGATTCCGAGCTTTCGCGCCAGGCGACCCGCAGCCTCGAGAAGCTCGGAGTCACAGTGTGGACCAACACCCGGGTGACGGAGATCTCCGAGGATCATGTCAAAGCGGGCGACGAGGTCGTCAACGCCCATACCGTGCTGTGGGCGGCCGGGGTGAGGGCCTCGCCGGTGAGCGACACGCTTGGCGTCGAGCTTGACAGCGCAGGGCGGGTGATCGTCGAGCGTGATCTGAGCGTGCCCGGCCACCCGGAGGTCTATGTCGTGGGCGATCAGGCGCATTTCGCCCAGGACGACGGGGCCACGGTGCCCGGCCTTTGCCCCGCAGCCATCCAGATGGGCCGGCACGCAGCCGCCAACATCTTGCACGACATCGCGGGGGAGCAACGCGAACCCTTTGAGTACTTCGACAAGGGCATCATGGCAACGATCGGCCGCGCCTCGGCCGTGGTGCAGAGCGGGCCCCTGCGAACCTCGGGTTTCATCGCCTGGACGGCATGGTGCTTCGTGCACATCCTGTACCTCATCGGCTTTCGCAATCGGATCCTGGTGTTCATCCAATGGACCTGGAGCTACATCCGATACCGGCGAGGCGCACGGCTGATCACCGAACACGACTGGCGGCTGGGGTCGACCCCCGAGGCTGGCGAGGCCGAGACGGCGGAACCGAACCGGCAACACGCATCGGCCTGAAGAGCGCGCGCATCAGGACGCGAAGACCTCGTCGAGCTCTGCGGCGGAGAAGATCCGCTCGGCCCAACGATCGATGGACGAGACCTCGGCCGAGCGTACGCGCTCGACGACGTCGGCCCCGAGCGGACCAAAACGCAGACGAAGCTGCTTGAGGAGCAAGGCGGCCTCACCACGGGCAAAGCCTCGGGCTTCGAGTTGTTCGAGTACGGTCATCGCGGTCATTCGAGTCTCCTGAGTGAGTGCGTGCAGGATGACATCCATCTCCCCGGTTTGGCCACGGGTACCGGCAAGATAAACGAGCAGCGGCCGGATGGCCCGGACCCCGTGAGTGGTACGAACCAGCTCTAACATCCGGGCCACCTGTGAAGCATGGGATTGCAGATTGCGGGTT